>NZ_JBHXNL010000001.1:143687-848955 GCF_042719695.1 Rhodococcus sp. NPDC058521 | reverse complement strand
CACCTGCCCGCCCAGCAGGACGCCACCATCCACCCACTGACCGTGTCCCGGAACGGGGTCATCTCGATCGGCAGCACAAGCGTCAACGTCGGGCGAGCCCGCAACGGACAGACCGTGACCGTCCTACTCGACGGCGACCACGTCACCGCCTACGAGCAAGGCGGAGCTGTCCTCGGCCACCTGCACCTGGATCACACCAAGCGCTACCAAGGACAACTCCGCCCCGCCGCCGCATAGAATCTGTCTCACATCTACGTAGACACCCGTGTCCCACGTCTACCTAGACAGCACAGAGTCCCTGGACTCGTCAACCACTCACAGGGGGTGAGTCAGGCGGGGTCGGCCTGGCCCGCAGCGGGAGGCTGCTGCTGGCCTGCCGGTTTTGCGGCGGGGTTGGCTGCCGGGGTACTCGAGTTCGTGCCACCCGAGGGCAGTGCGTCGCCCTTCATCGAGGCGCGGATCTGCTCGAGACGGCTGTGCCCGGCCATCTGCACACTCGCCTGCTGAACTTCCATCATCCGGCCGGTGACCGAGTTCTGCGCCAATTCGGCGGAGCCGAGTGCGTTCGCGTAGCGACGCTCGATCTTGTCGCGGACGGCGTCGAGGCTGGGTGTCGTGCCGGGCGCCGAGAGCGTGCTGTCCATCGACCGCAGCGACTCGCTGACCTGCTCCTGCATCTTGGCCTGCTCGAGCTGGCTGAGGAGCTTGGTGCGCTCTGCGACCTTGGACTGCAAGGTCATGGCGTTCTGCTCGACGGCCTTCTTGGCCTGGGCAGCAGCTTGCAACGACTGATCGTGCAGAGCCTTCAGGTCTTCGACGCCCTGCTCCGCCGTGACGAGCTGCGCCGCGAAGGCCTCGGCAGCGTTCGTGTACTGGACTGCCTTCTCGGTGTCCCCGGCCGTCTGCGCCTGGTCCGCGAGATTGACAGCCTGCCGTGCGTTCGCATTGAGCTTCTCGACCTCGTCCAGCTGGCGGCTCAGCTTCATCTCGAGCTGACGCTGGTTACCGATGACGGAAGCAGCCTGCTGCGAGAGCGCCTGATGCTGTCGTTGGGCGTCCTCGATCGCCTGCTGAATCTGAACCTTTGGGTCGGCCTTCTCATCGATCTTGGAATTGAAGAGCGCCATCAGGTACTTCCATCCCTTGACGAAAGGATTAGCCATGGGTTTGATCCTGCCTCCATCTGTTGCGCCGCGCGATACGCGACCCGATGCGCGACCGTCACGCACCGGCACAAGGGCCATGCCCCACCGACAAGGGCGCCGCCCCGACTGCGGTCTCCCACCGAACTCTGCCGTCTCGTTACCGACGTTGTCTCGACCGACTCGAGTGGGTAGTGAGAATCTATCGGTAACTTGCCGGCCCGGCTACGCAGAGACTCCCCGCTCAGGCTGCAGCCAGCGCAGCCGGAGCCGGAATGACCACCCGAGTGTCCTTCGCGATGGTGGTCGAGCCCACGTTTGCAGCCTCGGACGTGACTGCGCGATCCACCATCGACTCGCTGACCTCCACGAGGACCGTCGAGAGCGGAACCTCGAGCGCCTCGCAGATCGCAGCCAGCAATTCGCTCGATGCCTCCTTGCGTCCGCGCTCGACCTCGGAGAGGTATCCGAGGCTCACGCGTGCACTATTGGAGACCTCACGCAGGGTCCGGCTCTGCGAAACGCGCGCGCGACGAAGACTGTCACCGATTGCCTCACGCAATAACAGCGCCATCTCGCTCCTCCTTCATCCGTCACCTGTCTCGCAAACTCAACGTGCGAACAGGTCCGATTGGTTCCCGAGCCTATCGTGCCGGTTCCGTGCCCCCGGTGCCGACGCCCTCGCCGCGATCGAGACGATCACGCAGTGCCGCGAGCGCCCGCGTCACCGTTTCACAGCGTATTGCCCGCCGGTCTCCGGTCAGGGCGAATTCCGCGACCTCGGTGCAGTCGGGGCCGGAGATTCCGACGAACACGGTTCCCACGGGGTGCCCGTCCTGTTCGTCCGGCCCGGCAACACCGGTCAGGCCTATACCCCAGTCTGCCTGGCATCGCCGCCTTGCGCCCGCCGCCAGCGCCCCTGCCGTCGAACTCGCAACCGGACCGTCCGTCGCCAGTGATGCCTCGTCGACCCCGGCGAGAGATGCTTTCAGATCGGTCGCGTAGACGACGAGGCCACCACGAAGGACAGCACTCGCACCCGGAACGTCGGCGACCGTGGCCGCACACAACCCTGCCGTCAACGATTCGGCGGTCGCAATCGTCTGCCCACGCGTCTTCAGTACGGCCACCAGGTCGATGACCGCGGGGTCGGCCGAGCCCGGCATCGTGTCGTTCACTCTTCGGGCCCCGCCGTCGATTCCGCCCGGGACACACCGGTCCGCAGCCGCACGGCTTGCACGACATAGTCCAAGCCGGTCACCACGGTCAGAATCACGGCCGCCCCCATGAGCACCCACCCGAACGGGAGTGCCGCGTCGGGCAGCGGCAGCAGGAACACTCCTATCGCCAAGGCCTGGAGCAGAGTCTTGAGCTTGCCACCCTTTCCGGCGGGAATGACCGCGTGCCTCAGCACCGCGAAACGCAGCAGGGTGATACCCAACTCGCGCGTGGCGATCACCAGAGTCACCCACCACGGCAGGTCGCCGAGAATCGACAAACCTACGAGTGCAGCGCCGATCAGCGCCTTGTCGGCTATCGGATCCGCGAGCTTCCCGAAATCGGTGACCAACCCGTATTTGCGCGCCAGCTGACCGTCGATCCGATCGGTGATCGCCGCGACGGCGAACACCCCCGTCGCGGCCAGACGCCACACCGTCGAGTGCCCGTCACCCACGAAGAGAACGACGAGAAAGACCGGGACCAGCACAATCCGAAGGATCGTCAGTATGTTCGCGATGTTGAACAACGGCGCCGGCGAATCCGAGGCGGGCGGAGCGGTCGGCGCAGGCACGATCGACGGCGCCGGGTCTTCGCGGCGGGCAGTCACTCGGCCACCAAGGCGCGCGGAAGGGGCCCCGGCGAATACGAGGCTAGCTGAGTGATCAGTGGTCGAACCGGCACGTGCCCCAGAATATCCTTTGCTGGATTGACTACTGTTCACCCCATGACAACTCGGACTCCGGAAGCTGCTGAGAGCGAGATGGTCGTGCGACGAGCACGCGCCTCCGACGTCCCCGACATCAAGCGCCTGATCGACATCTACTCCGGCAAGATCCTCCTGGAGAAGAACCTCGTCAATCTCTACGAATCCCTTCAGGAATTCTGGGTGGTCGAACGAGAAGGCCACGTGATCTCTTGCGGCGCACTACATGTGCTGTGGGCAGACCTGGGCGAAGTACGCACTGTCGCCGTCGATCCACGCGCGAAAGGCCAGGGCGCGGGCCACCGGGTTGTTGCCAAACTCATCGAGGTAGCGCGTGAACTCGAACTGCGCCGCCTCTTCGTCCTGACGTTCGAGGTGGATTTCTTCGGCCGACACGGATTCTCGGAAATCGACGGCACCCCGGTCACCGCCGAGGTGTATGCCGAGATGTGCCGTTCGTACGACACCGGTGTGGCCGAGTTCCTGGACCTGAGTTTCGTCAAGCCCAACACCCTCGGCAACACCCGCATGCTGCTGACGCTCTGACCCCCGAGATCTACGAAACCGATATCTGCGACACCGAAAGGGCGACAATGCCACTGTTCGCCGTGGAGTACACCTACGCGCCGGAGAAGTCCGGAGCACGCGATTCGAAACGCCCCGACCATCGCGCCTGGCTACAGGATCTCGTGGAGCGAAGGGTGGTTCGGGCCAGCGGCCCATACGCCGACGGTTCCGGCGCCCTCATCATCGTCGAGGAAGCCGACGCGGACGCTGTCCGTACGTTGTTCACGCACGACCCGTTCGCCCGCGCCGGTCTCGTCGAGGACTCCCGCATCACCGAATGGGTTCCGGTGATGGGCGCCATCTCCGCCTGACAGGGCCTGCCGACGGAGAAGCTAAGACGCCTTCTCGCTCACTCGAGTCTTCACCAGGCTGGCGACCGTCGTGACGACGAGAACGCCGATGATGACGGTGAGCGAAAGACCCGTGGAGATCTCAGGGACCGAGACGTGCTCACCACCGTTGACGAATCCGAGCGTGTTCTCGTGCAGCGCATGCAACACCAACTTGACACCGATGAAACCCAGAATGATCGAGAGGCCGTACGACAGGTACACCAGCCGGTCCAGCAAACCGCCGATCAAGAAGTACAGCTGACGCAGACCCATGAGCGCGAACGCGTTGGCCGTGAACACCAGGTACGGCTCCTTGGTGAGTCCGTAGATGGCCGGGATGGAGTCGAGTGCGAACAACACGTCCGTGAAGCCGATCGCCACGAGCGCGAGCAACAGGGGCGTCACCACTCGCTTGCCGTCGATCCGGGTGACGAGCTTGTCACCGTCGTAGGTGTCGGTGGTGGGTAGCACCTTCTTGGCGAGGGCGATGATGCGACTGTCGCCTTCGTCGGCTTCCTTCTCCTTGTTGTGGTCGCGCACCAACGTGTACGCCGTGTACAGAAGGAAAGCGCCGAAGATGTAGAACACCCAGCTGTAGGCATTGATCGCAGCCGCACCGACCGCGATGAACGCACCACGCATCACGAGAGCCATCACGATGCCGATCAGGAGCACCTTCTGCTGGTACTCACGCGGGACTGCGAACGTGCTCATGATGATCACGAAAACGAACAGATTGTCGACCGACAACGCCTTCTCCGTGACGTATCCGGCGTAGTACTCGCCGCCGTAGCCGGTCCCCCACAGCCACATCACCAGCAGCCCGAAAACGAGCGCGATCGCGATGTAGACCGTGGACCAGAACGCCGACTCACGGAACGTCGGAGCGTGCGGGGTGCGCACGTGGGCGAAGAAATCGAAGACGAACAACCCGAGTATCACCACACAGGTAATGACCCAGACCAACGGCGAAACATGCATGAAAATAGACCTCCGGACGCCTTCTACGGTGCCGGAGGTCTCTCCCACCGAACCGCCGAGCGGTTCGATCGACAGCCCCGGATCGGCAATGGTGCCGGCCGTGTTGACGATGCTGTCGCAGAGGCGGGGATACTCCCCTCCATTTCGCGCCTCATTCAATCACAGGATTGGCATTTCCGCCCACTCACTCCTCGGCTGCCGGCGCTTCGTCCGGGTCGCCGCCGCGAATCGACCAGAGCAAACCGTCCAGCTCGTCCGGCTTGATGAGGACCTCACGGGCCTTCGAACCCTCACTGGGTCCGACGACGCCTCGCGTCTCCATGAGATCCATCAGACGACCGGCTTTGGCGAACCCGACCCGCAGCTTGCGCTGCAACATCGAGGTGGAACCGAACTGGCTCGACACCACCAGTTCCACTGCCTGCAGTAGGACATCCATGTCGTCGCCGATATCCGGGTCGACGTCCTTCTTCTCGCCGACCTTCGCGGCGGTGACGCCCTCGGTGTATTCGGGCTCAGCCTGGTTCTTCGTGAAGTCGACGACCTTCTGGATCTCGTCGTCCGTGATGAAGGCGCCCTGCAGTCGGGTCGGCTTTCCGGCGCCCATCGGCAGAAACAGGCCGTCGCCCATACCGATCAACTTCTCGGCGCCGGGCTGGTCGAGAATCACGCGTGAGTCGGTCAGCGAGGACGTCGCGAAGGCAAGACGCGAGGGCACGTTCGTCTTGATCAGACCCGTCACGACGTCCACCGAGGGACGCTGGGTCGCCAGCACCAGATGGATACCGGCAGCACGGGCCTTCTGCGTGATGCGGACGATCGCGTCCTCGACATCTCGCGGCGCCGTCATCATCAGGTCCGCGAGCTCGTCCACGATGGCGAGAATGTACGGATACGGGCGGTACACCCGCTCACTGCCGAGCGGCGCCGTGACCTCACCGGACTTCACCTTCGAGTTGAAATCGTCGATGTGGCGCACCCGGCTCGCCTGCATGTCCTGGTAGCGCTGTTCCATCTCCTCGACCAACCAGGCCAGCGCTGCGGCAGCCTTCTTCGGCTGGGTGATGATCGGGGTGATCAGATGCGGGATGCCCTCGTACGGCGTGAGTTCCACCATCTTCGGGTCGATGAGGATCATGCGAACCTCGTCGGGAGTGGCCCGGGCGAGCAACGACACCAGCATCGAGTTGACGAAGCTCGACTTACCCGAACCGGTCGAACCGGCCACGAGCAGGTGCGGCATCTTCGACAGGTTCGCACTGACGAAATCGCCTTCGATGTCCTTACCCAAACCGATGACGAGCGGGTGGTGGTCCTTACGAGTGCTCGGGGCGGTGAGGACGTCGGACAGGCGAACCATCTCGCGATCCGAGTTGGGCACCTCGATACCGACCGCGGACTTGCCCGGGATCGGTGCGAGAAGTCGCACGTTGTCCGTGGCCACCGCGTAGGCGATGTTGCGGGCGAGCGCCGTGATCTTCTCGACCTTGACGCCGGGACCCAACTCGACCTCGTAACGGGTGACGGTGGGACCACGGGTGAAGCCGGTGACCGCGGCATCGATCTTGAACTGCTCGAGCACCTCGGTGATCGATTCGATCATCGCGTCGTTGGCGGCGCTGCGGGTTTTCGGCGGATCTCCGTCGATCAGCAGGTCCAACGAAGGCAGCGTGTAGTCACCCTCGACCACACGATCGGTGACGAACTTCTCGACCTCCGGGATCGGCGGCTCGGGATCGGGCACGATCGGCTTCGCCTTCGCCGCGGGCCGCTTGGGCTTCGGCTTCGACGCCTCGGGCGCTGCCGCCGGCGTGGCTGCCGTTTCCTCGGCGGCCGACTTCTCCCAGCGCCCGAGCACCTCGGTCTTCGCATCGGCACCGCGGCCTGCGTATTCGTCGGGCGGGTAGTTGTCGTACGGGCCGCCGTGTGAGCGTCCGCCGTCGTCGACCGGATAGCCGTCGGCGTCGAACAGTGCCGGATCGCTGTCGTAGTCGTATTCGTCGCCATACTCGTCGTACCCGTAGTCGTCACGGCTCAGCCCGAAGTACGACCGGAACTTGCCGGGGACCTCGCGCACCGTCGTTCCCGTAAGCAGGAGAATCCCGAACATCAGCGCGATCAGCAGAAGCGGAACGGACAGCCATACGGTCAACCCGTCGGTGAGTGGCCCGCCCATCGCGTAGCCGACGATTCCGGCACCCTGCGAGCGTCCGTCCCCATCGGCCGGAGCACCGGCGGCGAGGTGCCACAGCCCGAGAGCGGGCAGACCCACGAGCAAGGAGCCGAGGACGAGGCGAGGCCGTATCTCCGGGCGTGGCTCCGTTCGCATCAAGATGATCGCGATTCCGATGGCGATGATCGGCAAGATCGCCGCCACGGCGCCGACTACCGTCCGAATTCCCGATTCGATACCGGACCCGACCGGTCCACCGACCGAAAACCAGATGCTACCTGCGACGATGACGGAAGCCGCCAACAATCCGAGGGCAATTCCGTCTCGGCGATGCCCTTCTTCGATGTCTGCGGCACGACCGACGGTGCGCGTCGTGGCACCGACTCCCTTCGCGACGAGCGACCAACCCGCCCCGATCCCCCGGAATACTGCCTCGAGAGGACTCGCGCTGGATTGCTTCTTCGCAGGTCGTCGACCATTTCCACGGGCGCGTGACGCCGGAGCCTTCCGAGGTGTCGTGACCGTCTTCGTCGTCCGCGACCTGGGTGTGGATCTGGCAGAACCGGCGCGTGAGCTCGTCCGAGATCTGGACGTCGAAGCGCTCGTGCTGCGGGTGCTCGTCTTACCTGCCATGGGGTCCACGTTAGTCGCTGGCCCACCATCAGGACCATCCGCAACACTCGTAACACCTGTGGACGTATGTCACGCCCGGCCGTCAGACACCCCGATCGAGGGCCAGAACCGCCGCGACCGCGTCCGGTTCACCGCTGGGCTGCACCATCGTCTCATCTCTCCCGAACGCGTGCAGCAGCAACTCCGAAGGTTCTGCCCGCAACACCACCGACTCGTCGGCGTCGCGGGCGCCAACGACGATGTTATCCCCGGACGGACGTTCGAGTACGACCCGTACCGCGGCCTTTCGATAACCGTGACGCGCCACACCCTTCGCGAGCGACCAGAGCGCTTTCTGCGCGTCCTGACCCAACCGACGAGGCTCCCACCCGGAGTGCGCCCGACGAACGTCTTCGTGATGTACGAACATCTCCCCCGTGTTCGCCAGGGAGTCGATCCAGCGCAGCGGTGACCACACCGGCGGACCGGACCGGACTTCGTCGAGCAGTCGACTCCACGGCCGCGCTGCGATCTCGGCCTGGATCCGCTCGGTGCGGCCGGCCAGTTTCGGCACGAGAATCCCAGCTGCCGCGTCGAGCCTGCGCTCCCGCAGAATCAGATGAGCAGCGAGGTCACGATTCCTCCACTCGCCGCACAAGGTCGGCGCGTCGGCTCCGCGCTCGGTCATGGAGTCGACGAGCGCATGGCGCTCGTCCTGTGCAAAGGTCACATCACCGAACCTACCGCGACCGATCAGGGAACGCCGATCACCGTGGGAACGATCATCGGCCGGCGACGGTACTTGTCCGCCACCCACCGACCCACCACGCGCCGGATCGCCTGCGCGATGCGGTGGGTGTCGGTCACGCCTTCCCCTGCCAACCGGAGAAGTTCGGCCTCGACCAACTGCGATGCGTCGGACAACGCGTTCGGGTCGTCCGAGAAACCGCGCCCGGACACCTCCGGTGTGCTCACCGACTTGCCGGTCGTTTCGTCGATGACCGCGGTGATGGCGATGAATCCGCCCTCGCCGAGCACCAGACGGTCCGACAACGTCGAGTCACCGACGTCGCCGACCGACAGGCCGTCCACGTACACGTGTCCGACGGGGACCTGGCCGACGATCTCGGCCAACCCGTCGACCATGTCGACGACCACCCCGTCTTCGGCGAGCACGATGCGGTCTTCCGGAACTCCGGTCGCCTTCGCAAGTGCAGCGTTCGCGCGAAGGTGGCGCCACTCGCCGTGTACGGGCATCGCGTTGGTGGGTCGTACTGCGTTGTAGAGGTACAGGAGTTCGCCGGCCGAGGCGTGGCCGGACACGTGCACCTTGGCGCTCTGCTGCGTGACGACGGTGGCACCCCGCTTCGCCAAACCGTTGACGACGGCGAACACCGAGTTCTCGTTGCCCGGAATGAGCGACGACGCCAGCACGACGAGGTCGTTGGCGCGAATGTTGATCTGCCGGTGCTCGCCGCGCGCCATCCGCGACAGGGCGGACAGCGGTTCACCCTGCGAGCCCGTCGAGACGAGCACCAGCTTGTCGTCGGGCAGGTTGGCCGCGGTGTCGATGTCCACGACGAGCCCGTCCGGAACGGCGAGGTATCCGAGATCCTGGGCGATCTGCATGTTGCGGACCATCGAACGACCCACGAAGGCGACGCGCCGGTTGTATCGGTGCGCGACGTCTACGACCTGCTGAATACGGTGCACATGGCTGGCGAACGACGCGACGATGACTCGCTGCTTCGCCTTGCCGATCACGTTGTCGAGCACGCCACCGATCTCGCGTTCGGGGGTGACGAATCCGGGAACCTCGGCGTTGGTGGAATCGACCAGGAAAAGATCGACTCCCTCGTCTCCGAGCCTGGAGAATCCGGCGAGGTCGGTCAGTCGACCGTCGAGCGGGAGCTGGTCCAGCTTGATGTCACCGGTGTGCAGGACCACGCCGGCGTCCGTGCGGATCGCCACTGCGATCGCGTCCGGGATGGAGTGGTTGACCGCGAAGTACTCGCACTCGAACGGACCGTGACTCGTGCGCTGCCCCTCGACGACCTCGACCAGCTTGGGGCGCTGACGGTGCTCGCGGCACTTCGCGGCGACGAGCGCGAGTGTGAACTTGGAACCGACGACGGGCAGGTCGGGGCGAAGGCGAAGCAGGAACGGCACCGCGCCGATGTGGTCCTCGTGGCCGTGGGTGAGCACCACCGCCTCGACGTCGGCCATCCGATCCTCGATGTGCCCGAAATCGGGAAGAATCAGATCGACACCCGGCTGCTGATCCTCGGGGAACAACACGCCACAGTCGACGATCAGCAACTTGCCCTGATGCTCGAACACGGTCATGTTGCGGCCGATTTCACCGATTCCACCGAGCGCGACGACACGCAGGCCCTTGTGCGGCGCCTTGGGCGGGGTGCCGAGACGCACGGAGGCGTCGACCGGCCCGCTCGCCGCGGCCCGGGAGTCTCCTCGGCGTCCGCCACCGGAACGTCGCGATCTGCCGGAACCCGACTTCGAGGAACCACCGTTGGCGGCCCCGCCCTTGGCGGATGCGGCCTTGACCGGCTTCTGGGAGGCAGCCTTCGGCTCGTCGGCGGTGACGGCCTCTCGAGCGGCCTTCTTCTCGGCGGCCGGCTTCTGTTCGGTCACCGGTTTCTTCTCGGCCGCGGGCTCGGGTGGGCCGGCTTTCCTGCTGGCGCTACGTCGACGAGGGGGACGGGTCATCAGAGAACTCCTGCTGCGTGAAGATCCGCTGCCAGTCCATCGATCATGTCGTGGGTGGGTGCAACCTGCGGCAACCGCGGCTCCCCCACATCCAGACCGATAAGCCGCAATCCGGCTTTCGATGCACTGACACCGCCGAGCCTTGCGACGGACCGGATCACCGGAATGAGGCTGAGGTTGATGGCGCGAGCACGCGCGATGTCTCCGGCAACGAAGGCACTGTGCAGTTCGCGCAGACGTCCGGGCACGAGGTGCCCGATGACGCTGACGAATCCGACGGCCCCTACCGAGAGCCAGGGAAGGTTGAGCGGGTCGTCGCCCGAATAGAACTGAAGGTCCGTCGTGCCGATCAGTTCGGCCCCGGCATTGAGATCGCCCTTCGCGTCCTTCACCGCGACGATCCGGGGGTGCTCCGCCAGCAGCCGGATGGTGTCCGTTTCGATGGGCACCACCGAGCGCGGCGGGATGTCGTACAACATGACCGGCAAGTCGGTCGCGTTCGCCACGGCACTGAAGTGTGCGAACAGCCCGGCCTGCGGTGGGCGCGAGTAGTAAGGAGTGACCACGAGGAGGCCCTGCGCGCCTGCCCGAGCAGCGTCTCGCGCGAGCTCCACACTGTGCGCCGTGTCGTTGCTGCCGGCTCCCGCGATGATCTTCGCGCGATCGCCCACCGCGTCGATCACGGCGCGCAGAAGTTCGAGCTTCTCGTTCTCGGTGGTCGTCGGCGATTCGCCGGTGGTACCCGCCAGAACCAGTCCGTCGCAGCCGTTCTCGACCAGGTGAACAGCTAAACGTACCCCCGCGTCGACATCCAGCTTTCCGTCCGGAGTGAACGGAGTCACCATGGCGGTGGACACTGTGCCGAACGGACGCTCGACTGCGAAAGCGGATTCACCGTAGGTCATGGTCAGAAGGCTACCCGGTGAACACCCGACTCCTGCACCGCACTCACGTGTCGGCGGAATACGGTGTTCTCGCCACGCAGGTCCCGTCTTCCAGGCGCACGGTCTCGAAGTCACCGAACACGTTCGGAGCCATCTCCCGCAACTGCCGCAGACATTCGACGGCCACTCCACGGATTTCCACATCGGCGTGTTCTGTCGCCCGCATGGCGATGAAATGACGCCACGCCCGATAGTTGCCCGTCACCACCAATCGAGTCTCGGTCGCATTGGGCAGAACCGATCTCGCGGCCTGACGCGCCTGCTTGTTCCGTAGCGGCGCGCTCGGTACGCGGGCCAGTTTCGTCTCGAGCGCGGACAACAATTTCGCGTATGCGGCACTGCTTGCAGCGGTCGCCTCCGCGAACAATGCCTCGAGTTCGGGGTCGCCCACGATGGCAGGCGGTGGCACGACGTCGGCGTCGTCTTCTCGCACGAATCGTTGCGAGAGCTGCGAGTAGGAGAAATGCCTGTGACGGATCAATTCGTGCGTGCACGACCGCGAGATTCCACTGATGTAGAAGCTCACGCTGGCGTGTTCGAGGACCGAGACGTGGCCGACCTCGAGCAGGTGACGTAGATAGCCCTCGTTGGTGGCAGTTCGCGGATTGGGCTTGGACCAACTCTGATAGCAAGCGCGCCCGGCGAACTCGGCGAGCGCCTCCCCACCGTCCGCGTCGGTCTCCCACGGGATGTCGGGGGGCGGGGTGAACTCGGTCCGGGCGACGAGTTGCACCTTCAACGACACAGATCGCGGCACAGCGGGTCTCCTTCTACGGTGTTTGCGCTCCGAGACTATCGACTCCGCCCACCTCGACGGCACCGAAGAGCCCTGACGCCTTGACTGACGTCACTTATGACGTCACAATGACGTCATGGATCTGAACAAATACACGGACCGACTCGGCGCCGACATGCGGGCTGCCGCAGGGCTCGGCGATGACAAGACACGCGAGACCGCAACGGCGCTGGCAGATGCCACGTCGCCGGCCCTCAAACTCGTACTTCTGTCGGCCCTGACCGAGTTCGCCGGCGCGGTGTCGGAATCGCTGGGCGACCGCGAGATCTCGGTTCGCCTGGACGGCGAAGAGGTCGTGCTCGACGTCAGGAAGACCCCTGATGTCACGCAAGAGGATCACGACCGGCCTGGTGACGCCCGCCGTGACGCCACCGACGCCTGGACCGCCTTCGACGACCTCAGCGGGGATGTCAGTCGCGTGACTCTCCGGTTGGTCGAACAGATCAAGGAACGCGCCGAGGAAGCGGCGACCCAGAACGGTGTGTCCCTCAATTCCTGGGTCTCCCAGGCCGTCCAGGGTGCACTCCGCGATCAGATGCGACGTAACGGGACGGACAAATTCTGAACCGACCTCGCGCGCTCTGCAGACGCGGCAACCCGGCGATGATGTAATAGCGTCACATCAGCCACACGGTGAATGTGTCATGTGTACGAAGGAGCGATCGAGATGGCAGTGTCCGGCGACAAAGAATTCGAGATCAAAGCCGATCCCGCAACAGTCATGGCTGCCATAGCCGCTGTGGAACGCCTTCCCGAATGGTCCGGCCCGCACCGCTCCGTGGAGGTTCTCACCACCCATGACGACGGCCGACCCAACCGGGTACGCATGTCGGTGTCGATTCTCGGCATCAACGACGACCAGGTCGTCGATTACACGTTCACCGGCGACGACACCGTGTCCTGGACTCTGGTGGAGAGCAATCAGCAAAGCTCGCAAGACGGTTCGTACGTCCTCACCCCATCGGACTCGGGTACGAAGGTGAAGTTCACCCTGACCGTCGATCCGAAGGTACCGCTTCCCGGCTTCCTCGTGAAGAAGGCCCAGAAGTCCGCTCTCGAGACGGCGAGCAAGGGCCTCACCAAGTTCGTCGAAAGTCTCTGAGCACGTAGAGGTCGAGGTCCGGGGGCCTACTCCCCGGACGTCACCCCATCAGGTTTGCTGCAACCGTCGCGCCGAGTTCCCAGCATCGTTCCAGATCTTCCTTGCTGGGCTTGCCCGACACCGTCACATATTCGGCCGCCTTCGCCCATCCGAGTCCTGTCGTGATGGAGTCGACAGCCTTCTCCGCACCTTCGGTGCCTTCGTTCCCGTGTAGATACAGCCCGTACGGGCGGCCGTTGGTGGAGTCGAGGATCTGGTAGTACGCACAGTCGAATGCGTGCTTGAGGGCACCGCTCACATATCCCAGGTTGGCCGGACTGCCGAGAACGTATCCGTCAGCCTCCAGAAACTCCGACGCGGAGACGGTGAGCGCCGCCCGACGCACCACCCCCACACCCTCGATCTCGGGGTCGGTGGCACCGGATACCACAGCCTCGAACATGGCCTGCATGTACGGCGACGGTGTGTGATGCACCAGAAGCAGAGTCTTCACGTGCTCGTTGGTTTCCACACGCTCAGTCTCCACGTTCGGCGCGCTCGAGTTCGACTGCGCGGCGCATCGTGTCGCGCGCACGGCCTCGATCCCCGGCGTAGTCGTAGGCGCGGGCCAGGCGGTAGGAACTGCGCCAGTTGTCCGGGTCCTCTTCCCATTCGGCCTTCACCTGCTGAAACAGTTCGTCGGCGGCGTCACGGTCGATTCGCCCCGACGGTCTGCGAGGAAGGTCCGACACATCCAGCTCGAGGCCTTCGTCGTGAATTCGGCGGGCGAGATGCTGATGCTGGAGGCCCGCGCGCAACGTTGCGCCGACGATCCAGATTCCGAGGAACGGGAGGATCAGGACACCGATACCGAGGCCGACAGCGGCAACGCCGCCGGTCTGGATCAGACTGACGCCCCGCTGACCGAGCAGGACGAAATACACGGCCAGTCCGAAAACGAGGAAGGCGATCAACGCGACCTTGCGGGTCGCCTCGTTCTTCACAGGTCCAGGAAGGGATCGAGTCCCACGGTCAAGCCCGGGCGCCGGGCAATCTCGCGAACCCCGAGCAGGACACCTGGAGCGAAGGAGCTGCGGTCCATCGAATCGTGACGGATCGTGAGCGTCTCCCCCTGCGTCCCGAGCAGGATCTCCTGATGGGCGACGAGTCCGGCGAGGCGGACCGAGTGCACGCGCACGCCGTTCACGTCCGCGCCACGCGCGCCCTCGAGTTCGGTGGTGGTCGCGTCGGGGCTCCGAGGGACGCCGGCTTTGTCGCGCGCAGCTGCGATGAGATCCGCCGTGCGGTACGCGGTGCCGGATGGCGCATCAGCCTTGTTGGGGTGATGGAGCTCGATGACCTCTACCGAATCGAAGAAGCGAGCGGCCGCTTCGGCGAATCGCATCGAGAGCACCGCCCCGATTGCGAAGTTGGGTGCGATCAGAACACCGACCGACGGCTGATTGCTCAGCCAGGACCGGACCTTCTCGAGTCGTGCGTCGTCGAATCCCGTGGTGCCGACAACCGCGTGGATGTCGTTCTCCACGAGGAACTCGAGGTTGCCCATGACCACGTCCGGGTGGGTGAAGTCGATGACCACCTCGGTTTCCGACTCCACGAACGACTCCAGCCGGTCGCCGTGGTCGACCTTCGCGACGAGTTCCAGGTCGGAGGCTTGCTCGACTGCCTCGCACATCGCCTTGCCGACCTTGCCCTCGGCTCCGAGAACTCCGACCTTGATGGCGTCTTCTGCGCTCACTTCTCCACGCTCCGTCCAGTCACAACGATTCGGGAAGAAGCCTACGCAAATTGAATTCGCACCTACGAGCCGGATACCGACGCGAGTCGACCCCCCCGGTACGCAGATCAGTCGAACCGGATGACCTGCCTGATCGCCCGTCCGTCCGCCAGTTCGTCCATTCCACTGTTGATCTCGTCGAGAGTGATCCTCGAGGAGATCAGTTTCTCCACGGGAAGCGCACCCGAACGCCACAGGTCTTCGTAGATCGGAATGTCCCGGGCCGGCACCGCAGAACCGAGATAGCTCCCGATGATCGTGCGAGCCTCGGCGACTAGTGTCAGCGGTGAGATCGACGAACGTGCATCCGGAGACGGCAGACCCACGGTGACGGTCCGGCCACCCGGCGCGGTCGCAGCGACCGCGGATTCGAAAGCGCGGGCATTACCGGCCGCTTCGATCACGATCGGTGCGCGAACTCCGCCGTCGGTCACTTCCTGCGGTGTGTAGGTCGCTGTTGCACCGAGTTCGCGTGCCGTGTCGAGCTTTTCGCTCACGGTGTCGACCGCGATCACGTCACCGCCTCCGAGTGACACGGCAGTGAGGATCGCAGCCATTCCGACACCGCCGAGTCCGAATACCATGATCGCCTCGCCGGCCTTCGGTCGCGCCGCGTTGAGAATTGCCCCGCCTCCGGTGAGAACCGCGCAACCGAGCACCGCAGCCACCTCGGGAGGCACGTCGTCACCCACCGGCACCACCGATCTCCGGTTCACAACGGCATGAGTGGCGAATCCGGACACTCCGAGGTGATGGTTGACGCTCTCGTCGCCGCGTCGCAGCCTCGACCCACCACCGAGCAATGTCCCCGCATTGTTCGACGCGGTACCGGCGCTGCACGGCATCACACCGTCGGTTTCGCAGCCCGCACAGTCGCCGCACCGAGGCAGAAAGGTCATGACGACTCGACGACCGACCGCCACGTCTTCGACTCCGGCACCGACCTTTTCGACGATGCCCGCCGATTCGTGTCCGAGCAACATGGGGACGGGACGGACCCGGTTGCCGTCCACGACCGAGAGGTCGGAGTGGCACAGACCCGCGGCTTCGATGCGAACGAGGATCTCCCCCTCGCCAGGGTCGTCGAGTTCGAGGTCGGCGATGGAGATCGGCAGCGACCGAGCGAACGGACGTGCCCGTCCGATTTCCTCGAGCACGGCACCACGAATTCTCATCGCCACTCCTCCACTATCGAACGATCCCCCGCACCGAGGCGGGAAGATCACGGGCCCTCCGATAAGGACCGACCACCGCGACACCGAACGGCCGCCGCAACAGTATGCGCGCGACGTCGCGGACTTCGGCGGTGGTGACCGCATCGATTCTCGTCAGTGTCTCGGAGATACTGCGGTGGTTGCCGTAGTTGAGCTCGCTGCGCCCGAGACGGTTCATCCTCGATCCGGAATCTTCGAGCCCGAGAACGAGTCCGCCACGCAACGCGCCTTTGGCGCGGGCACATTCGGCGTCCGTGATGCCCTCCGCTGCCACGTTCGCGAGGATCT
Source organism: Rhodococcus sp. NPDC058521 (assembly GCF_042719695.1). NCBI lineage: Bacteria > Bacillati > Actinomycetota > Actinomycetes > Mycobacteriales > Nocardiaceae > Rhodococcus > Rhodococcus sp. NPDC058521. The sequence continues at coordinate 832,376 of NZ_JBHXNL010000001.1, read as the reverse complement.
CGCGGATCACCGTGACCACTTCGCCGAGGTTCTCCGGCTGGCAGCCCGCATACACCGAGAAGGCGCCGGTGTCGGCGAAGGTATCGACGCCCGAATACACCGAGTAGGCGAGTCCACGAGATTCGCGGACTTCCTGGAACAACCGAGAACTCAGCCCGCCCCCGACTGCCGCATCGAGGACCGACAGGGCCCACCGATGCCCTTCGTGCCTGCCGAATGCGCGAACCCCCAGCGAGATGTGCACCTGCTCGCTGTCGCGTTCGGTGACACCGAGTGTGGGTGCGGTGTCGATGCGTATCCGACCCTCACGTCGCGGAACCGGCTCGCCGAAGTCGGTGAGTTTGCCTGTGAACGCGCGCACCGCCAATTCCACGACGTGCTCGTGCTCGACGTTGCCGGCGACCGCGACCACCATTCGCTGCGGCGTGTATCGCCGGGTGTGAAAGGAGTGCAATTGGGTGCGCGTCATCGATTCGACCGAATCGGTCGAACCGATCACGGGGCGCCCGATCGGGTGGTCACCGAACATGGCCGTGAGGAACGTGTCGCCGAGGAGATCCTCCGGGTCGTCGTCGCGCATGGCGATCTCCTCGAGGACAACCTGACGCTCGACGTCCACGTCGGCTGACCGACAACGCCCACGAAGCACGACATCGCTGACGAGGTCGAGGGCGAGCGGCAGATCGTCGTCCAGAACGTGCGCGTAGTAGCAGGTGTGTTCCTTCGTGGTGAAGGCATTGAGCTCACCGCCTACACCGTCCATCACCTGAGCGATGTCGAGTGCCGTTCGGGTGGGTGTCGATTTGAACAACAGATGCTCGAGAAAGTGCGCTGCGCCGGCAACTCGAGGCTGCTCGTCCCGTGAGCCGATTCCAACCCACACGCCCACCGACGCGGATCGAACGCCGGGAACATGTTCGGTGACGACCCTCAAACCACTGGGAAGGACGGTACGTCTGACACCCGTATTGGGAACGGGAGCCGAGGTTGCGCGCGTCAGAGTCGCGGTACGCCCGCGCGCGATGGTGCGATCGTTCTTTGCCATGAATCGGTCAGCTGATCCTCGAGGTTCTTGGTCCGACGGCCGGAAATCCGAACGATACACGCGAAGCACAGAGACCGCCTGAAGCCCTCGAAAGGACTGCAGGCGGTCTCCGGTCGTTCGTGACCCAGGCGGCCTGTGTCAGGCCTCTGCGTCTGCCGGGGTCGACTCCGACTCGGCGGCGCCTTCGCTGTTCTCCTCGACGGGGACCAGCGAGATCTTGCCGCGGTTGTCGATGTCGGCGATCTCGACTCGGATCTTCGAACCGACGCTGACCACGTCCTCGACCTTGGCGATGCGCTTGCCGTTGCCGAGCTTGCTGATGTGGACCAGACCGTCACGGCCCGGAAGCAGCGAGACGAACGCTCCGAAGGCGGTGGTCTTGACGACCGTGCCCAGGAACCGCTCCCCGACCTTCGGCAGCTGCGGATTGGCGATGGCGTTGATCTTGTCGATCGCCGCCTGAGCCGACGGGCCGTCGGCAGCACCGACGAAGACGGTGCCGTCGTCCTCGATGGAAATGTTGGCGCCGGTCTCCTCGGTGATCGAGTTGATCATCTTGCCCTTGGGGCCGATGACCTCACCGATCTTGTCCATCGGAACCTTGATCGTGGTGATGCGCGGCGCGAACGGGCTCATCTCGTCCGGAGCGTCGATCGCCTCTGCCATGACCTCGAGGATCGTGGCACGCGCATCCTTGGCCTGCGACAGCGCACCGGCCAGCACCTTCGACGGAATACCGTCGAGTTTGGTGTCCAGCTGCAACGCGGTCACGAAGTCCTTGGTCCCGGCGACCTTGAAGTCCATGTCACCGAAGGCGTCCTCGGCGCCGAGGATGTCGGTCAGCGCCACGTAACGGGTCTCGCCGTCCACCTGGTCCGACACGAGGCCCATGGCGATGCCGGCAACCGGAGCCTTCAGCGGAACACCGGCGTTGAGCAGGCCGAGAGTCGATGCACACACCGAGCCCATCGAGGTGGACCCGTTGGAGCCCAGCGCCTCCGAGACCTGGCGGATGGCGTACGGGAACTCCTCGACGCTCGGGAGCACCGGAACGAGCGCACGCTCGGCAAGTGCGCCGTGGCCGATCTCGCGACGCTTCGGGGAACCGACACGACCGGTTTCACCGGTGGAGTACGGCGGGAAGTTGTAGTGGTGCATGTAGCGCTTGCTGGTCTCGGGACCGAGCGAGTCGACCTGCTGCGCCATCTTGACCATGTCGAGGGTGGTGACACCGAGGATCTGGGTCTCGCCACGCTCGAACAGTGCGGAACCGTGTGCACGCGGAATGACCGCAACCTCGGCCGACAGCGAACGGATGTCCGTGATGCCACGACCGTCGATACGGAACTGGTCACGCAGAATGCGCTGACGAACCAGCTTCTTGGTCAGCGAACGGAACGCTGCACCGATCTCCTTCTCCCGGCCCTCGAAGTCGGGAGCGACCTTCTCGAGCACCTCGACCTTGACCTCGTCGGTCTTGTCGTCGCGCTCCTGCTTGCCCGCGATGGTCAGCGCCGCGCTGAGCTTCTCGGACGCAGCGGCCTCGACTGCCGCGAACACGTCGTCCTCGTAGGCCGGGAACAGCGGGAAGTCGCCGGTGGGCTTCGCAGCCTTCTCGGCGAGCTGCTGCTGCGCGGTGCACAGGCGAGCGATGGCGGGCTTGGCAGCCTCGAGCCCCTCGGCGACGATGGCTTCGGTGGGCGCCTGGGCGCCACCGTCGATCAACGAGATCACGTTGTCGGTGGCCTCGGCCTCGACCATCATGATCGCGACGTCGGCGTTGTCGCCGGAGCCGGACACGATGCGACCCGCAACGACCATGTCGAACACGGCGTTCTCGAGCTGCTCGACGGTCGGGAAGGCTACCCACTGCCCCTTCTTGTTCTCCTCCGAGTCACTCCCCGTCGCTCCGCTCGCCCCACCCGCGATGAGCGCAACACGCACACCGCCGACGGGACCGGAGAACGGCAGGCCCGCGATCTGCGTGGACGCGGACGCAGCGTTGATCGCCACGACGTCGTACAGATCCTGCGGGTTCAGGCTCATCACCGTGACGACGACCTGGATCTCGTTGCGGAGTCCGTCGACGAACGACGGACGCAGCGGCCGGTCGATCAGGCGGCAGGTGAGGATGGCGTCGGTCGAGGGGCGGCCCTCGCGACGGAAGAACGAACCGGGGATGCGGCCCGCGGCGTACATGCGCTCCTCGACGTCCACCGTGAGGGGGAAGAAGTCGAAGTTGTCCTTGGGGTGCTTGCCCGCGCTGGTGGCGGACAGAAGCATGGTCTCGTCGTCGAGGTAGGCAACGACGGAGCCGGCGGCCTGCTGTGCAAGGCGTCCGGTCTCGAATCGGATGGTGCGGGTGCCGAAGCTCCCGTTGTCGATCACGGCGGTCGACTCGAACACGCCTTCGTCGACCTCTACTGCAGAATTTTCTGTCATCTTCGTCTTTTCTCTTCGTCGTCTTTGTTTCTCGGGCTCGCATCGAAAGCGGAGATTCGGAACCTCATCCGCGGTGACGGCCATCGATCGAAGTTGTCGGACAGCGATGGGATCCGCGCCGATGGGCGCGGGCTCGCTGCCTTCCGGCAACCACTACCGAGGACCGACCAGCCGATACGGCTCGACTCCCGCGTAGCGAGTGGACGCTGCCAGCGGCAACGTCCACGAACCCCTCTGAACACTACCATCGCAGGTGTAAATCTCGATGCATTCGCGCAGGCACCCCACTTCGGTGCCGGAACGCGAAATGCCCGCTCACCGAATGGTGAACGGGCACTTCACAGGACGTGCGGCACGCACTGCGTGCGACTGAGTCGTCCGACGTCAGCGACGCAGGCCGAGGCGCTCGATGAGCGAACGGTAGCGAGCGATGTCGACCTTCTGGACGTACTTGAGCAGGCGACGACGACGTCCGACCAGCAGCAGGAGGCCGCGGCGGGAGTGGTGGTCGTGCTTGTGCGTCTTGAGGTGCTCGGTCAGTCCGACGATGCGCTTGGTGAGCAGAGCCACCTGCGCCTCCGGCGAACCGGTGTCGGTCTCGTGCAGGCCGTACTCGGTCAGGACCTGCTTCTTCTCTTCGGTGGTCAAAGCCACTTGCTTCACTCCTGGTAATGACGTTCGCGCGAAAGGATCGAATCTCGGCGCAGCCACCGCGAACCGCAGCCCACACCGGTCGAGCAGTCTACCAGTTCGAATGTGACCGATTCACCGCGCGGGAGAATCAGCGTGCAGGCTCGGTGGAGGACAGGATCTCGCGTGCCCTCTCGGCATCGCGCCCCATCTCGGCGACCAGATCGTCCACGGAATCGAACCTCTCCATACCCCGCAGGCGCGCCACGAGATCGACTGCCACGTGTTGCCCGTAGAGGTCGGCCTCGCGATCGAGCACGAACGCCTCGACCGTCCTGGTGCGCCCGGAGAACGTGGGGTTGGTACCGACGGACACGGCGGCCATGTATCGCTCACCCTGCACCACGGTTCCGAGGTCCGCACCGGGCCCGAGCACCGTGAACCACGCCGCGTACACGCCGTCTGCCGGTATGGCCGAGAACATCGGGGGTGCGACGTTCGCCGTCGGGTAGCCGAGCTGGCGGCCTCGCCCGTCGCCGTGCACCACGACGCCTTCCACTCGGTGCGGCCGACCGAGGGCTTCGGTCGCTGCGGCCATGTCACCGGCATCGACGCACGCGCGGATGTAGGTGGAAGAGAACGTCACGGCATGCTCGGCGAGCAATTTCACGCCGTCCACGGCGAATCCGAATCTCTCGCCCATCTCGCGCAGCAGGGTGACGTCTCCGGCCGCCTTCTTGCCGAAGGTGAAGTTCTCCCCCACGACCACCTCCGCGACGTGCAGACGCTCGACGAGGATCTCGTGGGCGTAGCGCTCCGGAGTGAGTTTCATGAACTCGGCGGTGAACGGCATGACGCAGAAGACGTCGATACCCAACTCTTCGGCCAATTCCGCACGCCGCGCCAAGGTCGTCAACTGCGCAGGGTGACTACCGGGCCGAACGACCTCCATCGGATGCGGATCGAATGTCATGAGGACACTCTTGATCCCACGCTTGCGTGCGGACTCGACCGCACGCGAGATCAGCTGGGCGTGCCCTCTGTGCACACCGTCGAATACGCCGATCGTGAGAACACAACGACCCCAGTCGGCCGGAACTTCGTCGAGACCACGCCATCTCAGCACGTCTGGCAGCCTACGGCCCCGAGCGACGATCTTCATCTTCGGTGGGCACATCGGTGAACGTGTCCGAATGCCCGCTCGTTTCAATGCTGGTGAGAGCACTCACGTCCATGTTGCCCGTGTACACGTCCCGACGTTTGCCTAAGCTCATCACCGTGGTGGGAAACAGAAGAGATCAGAAGACGATCCCGGACGAGGCATCCGAGCCGGCATCACTGTCCTCTGTAGCGGAGGACTATCTGAAGGTGATCTGGACAGCTCAGGAGTGGTCCCACGAACGCGTTTCGACGAAGTTGCTGTCCGAACGGATCGGAGTGTCGGCCTCGACGGTCTCGGAGGCGATCCGGAAACTGTCGGATCAGGGGATGGTCGACCACGCCCGTTACGGGTCGATCGCGCTCACCGACGCCGGGCGCGCCGCAGCCATCGGCATGGTTCGCAGGCACCGACTCATCGAGACATATCTCGTCCACGAACTCGGCTACGGCTGGGACGAGGTTCACGACGAAGCCGAAATCCTCGAACACGCGGTTTCCGACTTGATGGTGGCCCGGATGGACGCCAAACTCGGCCACCCCGAGCGCGATCCACACGGTGATCCGATCCCGGCCGTCGACGGATCCATACCGGCCCCTGCGGCACGCCAGCTGAGCGACTTCGCGAACGGCGAGTGCGGTCGAATTGCGCGAATCTCCGATTCCGACCCCGAAATGCTGCGCTACTTCGATTCTGTGGGCGTCGCGCTCGACGTGCAGGTGACCGTCCTCGAACGCCGCGATTTCGCCGGCACGGTGTCGGTCCGTCTCGACACTCCCCCAGATGCCGACACCGTCGAACTGGGCAACCTTGCTGCCCAGGCGATCTGGCTGGTCTGACCGACGTCAGCGCAACGTTGCCGGACGAACCACCATCACCGAGCCGGCCCGGCGTCCGCGCTCCTGTAGCAGGGCGATCGTGTGGCCACTCGGATCGATGGCCGCATAGACGCCCTTGATTCCTATGGGAGTCAGCCATCTTCCCTGGCTGATGGATTCGGCCTCGTCCGCATCGATGTGACGGTGCGGAAACGCGGTCTGTGCGGCAGCGTCGATATCGAGACTCACGGCGGGACTTTCGGCGAGCTCGTCCAGTGTGCGTGCGTGTTCGAGGGTGAACGGCCCCACCCGCGTACGCCGCAGTGCCGTCAGATGCCCGCCGACCCCGAGAGCCCGGCCGAGGTCACGTGCCAGTGCGCGCACGTAGGTTCCCGACGAGCACTCCACCTCGACATCGAGATCCACGTACGAATCCGACGTGCGACGAGCCGTGACCTCGAACCGATCCACGGTCACCGAACGCGGCTCCAACTCGACTGCCTCGCCGGCACGGATTCTGGCGTGTGCACGTCGGCCGTCGACCTTGATGGCGCTCACGCTCGACGGAACCTGCGCGATGTCTCCGCTGAGGTCTCCGATCCGAGCGGCGATCTCCTCGTCGGTCAGATGCGTGGCGTCGTGCGAATCGACCGTTTCCCCCTCGGCGTCGTCCGTCGTCGTCGACGCACCGAGCCGGATGGTTGCGGTGTACGCCTTCGTGGTCAGGGCGAGTAGTCCGAGCATCTTGGTGGCACGCTCGATCCCGAGGACCAGCACACCGGTCGCCATCGGATCGAGGGTTCCCGCGTGCCCCACCTTGCGAGTGTTCAACAGCTTTCGGCATCGCGCGACGACGTCGTGACTGGTGATCCCGGCGTCCTTGTCCACGACGAGAAGGCCGGCACCGACCAGTCCGGACGAAGGCTTTTCATGTGGAGGCACGTCTGACGATTCTGCCAGGACCGGTCACACCACCGAAATCGCCGTGAGAATCAGTCCCTCCGAGGTCAGCCAGCGTCCCTCGAACGAGGCAAGCGGCGGGCCGTCGACCGTCTCACCGGAAATCAGGAGATCCGAGCGGAACGTGCCCGAGTTGCCGTTCGGCCCCTCCTGGAAGGTGATGTGTGCGTCCTCGAACCCCAGCCACCGCTGTGTCAGCGGGAACCATGCCTTGTAGGTCGTTTCCTTGGCGCAGAAGAGCAACCGGTCCCAGTGCACTCCCGTGTCGGTGGTCGTGGTCGCCAGCCATTCCTGCTCACGCGCGAGGCTCACCGCAGGCAGCACGCCGTCCGGTAGTGGCGCATTGGGTTCTGCATCGATTCCCAGCGACCGCACCTGCATCGAGTACGCGAGCACGGCGCCCCGATAGCCGTCGCAGTGGGTGAGACTTCCGACGACGCCGCGTGGCCACACCGGCGACCCGCGCTCGCCGCGAAGGATCGGGCCCTGTTCCACACCCAGCCGGTTCATCGCCACCCGAGCGCAGTGCCGTGCCGTAGTGAACTCACGACGACGCTTCTCGACCGCCCGGCCGATGAGTGCCTCTTCCTGCGGATGGGGTCGTAGATCCGGCGGATCCTCGTACAGTTCTGCCGAGGCGACACCCGCCGGAAGAATACGTTCGATCACGGTCGCCGCCCCGCTCGCATCTTCTCCACCGCCGCCTCCTGTTCGGGCGTGACCTTGAAGTGGCCACCCCACTTGTTGAGGGTCCCCGGCGGATACTCGGGCACCGGCAGGATCTGTCGAAGCACACGTTCCGGCAGACCGCGTTTACGCCACTCCCGCGGGTAACCGACCGAGACTTCCTCGAATCGAACACCGTCGTAGTACGTGGTGCGGGGTATGTGCAGGTGCCCGTACACCGCGCACACGGCGTTGTATCGAATGTGCCAGTCCGCGGTGAGATCCGTCCCGCACCACAGGGCGAACTCCGGATACCAGAGCACCTGCGTCGGCTCCCGCACCAGCGGGAAGTGATTGATCAGGATCGTACGCGTTCCGGGAGCGAGCGCATCCAGCCGTTCCGCGGTGAGCTCGATTCGACTGCGACACCACGCATCCCGGGTGGCGAACGGCTCGCTCGACAGCAGGAACTCGTCGGTGGCAACCACGTTCTTGTCCCGCGCAATCGCCAGTCCCTGAGCCTTGGTGACGGCCCCATCGGGCAGGAAGCTGTAGTCGTACAGCAGGAACATCGGCACGATGGTGATCGGACCGTCCTCGGCCTCCCACACCGGATACGGATCCTCCGGGGTGATCACGTCCAATTCACGGCACAGCGAGACCAGGTACTCGTACCGGGCCACGCCGTAGATCTGCACGGGATCCTTGGCGGTGGTCCATAGCTCGTGGTTGCCCGGAACCCAGATCACCTTCGCGAATCGCTCGCGCAAAGTCTTCAGTGCCCAGCGGATGTCGTCGGTCTTCTCCGAGACGTCGCCCGCCACGATCAACCAGTCTTCCGGGCTGTCCGGATACAGGCCCTCTGTGATCGGACGATTGCCACGGTGACCGACATGGATGTCGCTCACCGCCATCAGTTTGGCTGCCACCTACCGCTCCCCTTCCTGCTCACCGCTCGCCGACCGATCTCGCCTGAAGATCCGCACCCGACACCGCCCAGCGGCCGGAACCGACACGCCAGACGACCGCGAGCATTCGAAGAACTGTGAACACCGTAAGCCCCGCCCAGATTCCCGCGAGACCCCAGCCCTGCTGCATCGACAACCAGATCAGCGGCAGGAAGCCGACGAGTGCACAGGTCAGCGTCGCATTGCGCAGGAACGCGACGTCCCCGGCCCCGAGGAGCACCCCGTCCAACGCGAACACCACACCTGCGATCGGCATGATGGCCACGAAGAACCACCACGCGACCGCCATCTCGTCGAGCACGTCGGCATCGGTCGTGAACAGCCCGGGAATCAGGGTGTGCCCGACCGTGAACACCACGGCCAACCCCAGCGCGAACACAGCGGACCACAACGTTATACGTCGCGACAGACGCCTCGCCCCGGCCACGCGACCGGCACCCAGGGCCGCGCCGACGAGTGTCTGAGCAGCGATGGCAAGTGAATCGAGGGTCAACGTCACCAGGTTCCACAACTGCAGAACCACCTGGTGAGCTGCGACCGAAGCCGCCCCGAATCGGGCAGCGACCGCCGCCGCGGACAGGAAGCAGGCCTGAAACGCGAGACTCCGCAGAATCAGATCTTTCCCCAACAGCATCTGAGCCCGCATGATCGACCAGTTCGGCCGGAGCGGCACCCGTTCCCGAACCAGCGCACCGATGAACAGAGCAGCCGACACGGCCTGGCCGAGGACATTGGCGACAGCGGAGCCTTCGAGTTCCATGCGCGGCGCACCGAGCAGGCCGTGAACCAGCACCGGACACACCAATGCCGACACGATCAGGCCGGCAACCACGAATCGCAGCGGACGCACCGTGTTCTGGACCCCACGCATCCACCCGTTTCCGGCCATTCCGGTGAGAATCAGCGGAGCCCCGAACACCGCGATGCGCAGCCAACCCTCCGCAGCCGCAGCGATGTCCGAACCGCCCGCGATCACCGACACCACCGGGTGCGCACACAGTTGGACCACGACGATCACCAACGTTCCGACACCCCACGCCAGGAACGTCGCCTGAACACCCTCCCCCACGGCGGCCCGCTCGTCACCGGCTCCGTGCAAACGCGCGGCACGGGCCGTGGTGCCGTACGACAGGAAAGTGAGCTGAGTGCTCAGCTGGGCCAGAATCAGCCCGCCAACAGCCAGCCCCGCGAGTGCAAGCGCACCGAGGCGTCCGACCACGGCGATGTCGAACAGCAGATACAGCGGTTCCGCAGCGAGCACACCCAACGCGGGAATTGCCAGACCGAAGATGCGAGACGAGGGGACGTCGTCCGTCTCCCCCATGTCGTCCCGGCGCACCTCGGGACTGCCGGATGCGTCCGAGTTCAAGTCTCAGCCGAGAGTCTCGAGCAGGGCCGCAACGATCTCCTCGCAATCGGTGTCCGCCGTATACCCGGCTGCGAACCGGTGTCCACCGCCACCGAGCCGACCGGCGGCCGCGGAGACGTCGACGTCGTACTTCGATCGCAGCGACACCGACCAAGTGCCGTCCGCCGCTTCCTTGAGAACTGCGGCAACCTCCGCCTCGGCGGTGGTCCGCACGATGTCGATGACACTCTCGATCTCCTCGGAGCGGAGATCACCCACATCGGAACGCCTGATCACGGCATACACGAGCCCGCGACCGTCTGCGGCTTCCTTCACCAACGTCGCCGATCCGAGCACCGACGACAGCATCGGCAACCATCCGAACGGGTGCGTGTCCAGGAGCCGCCGAGCGATCCTCGAACCGTCGATTCCCGTGTCCAACAGTCTCTCGGCGAGTGTGTGAGTTCCCGGCTGAACCCAACGGAAAGAGCCCGTGTCGGTCACCAGCCCCGCGAACAGGCAATGCGCCAGTTCTTCGTCGATCTCCACGCCCCACATGTCGAACAGGGTCGCGAGCACCGCGGTGGTCGATTCGGCCCGTTGGTCGATCAGGTTCATCGTTCCGAACCTGGTGTTCGACCTGTGGTGATCGATCACGAGGACCTCACGCGCGGACTCGACCCTGTCCGCGAGGCGGCCGAGCCGACCCGCACTTCCGCAGTCGACGGTGACCAGAAGGTCGACATCACGCTGCACCTCGTTCGCGGCCACCAGGAGATGCTTCCCGGGCAGCTCGCGCATCGACTCCGGTAGTTCGTCCGGGAACCCGAAAGCCACCTGCACCGGAATGCCCTTACGTTCGAGCACCAGACCGAGCGCAAGGCCGGAACCGATCGTGTCGGCATCGGGCTGCACATGACACAGCACCGTCACGGACGTCGCGTTCTCGAGAACGCCGACGGCACGCGACTTGCACGTCTCGAGCGAGTCGAGTTCGGACAGATCTGCCTCCGAAACCGGTTCTGCCGCAGGGGTCGTGATCACGTCGACAACCCGGTCAGCGTGGGCTGGACGAATCGGTGGACGATTCGTCCTGTCCCTGTTCGCGCGGTTCCTTGTACGGGTCTGCGTCACCGGCAGGTTGTGCACTCGCTGCAGATCGGGCGACCTCGTCGTCGGCTGCGCGGGCCCGCGCCAACAGTTCTTCCATGTGCCGCGCAGTGTCCGGAACGGTATCCGCGACGAACGTCAGCGTCGGAGTGAAGCGCACACCTGTGCCGGCGCCCACCTTGGAGCGCAGCACACCCTTGGCCTTCTCCAAACCGGCGGCCGCGGACTCCAGATCAGGCTCGGTGTCGAGGTCGGCACCCATCACCGTGTAGTACACGGTGGCGTCGTGCAGATCGGCCGTCACCTTGGTGTCGGTGATCGTGACGAACGCCAGGCGCGGGTCCTTGATCTCGTGATCGATCGCGGTCGCGACGATCGTTCCGATACGTTTTGCGAGCTTTCGTGCCCGGGCGGGATCCACCATGACCTTCAGTCTCCTCTCCCTGGCCCGTCGACGAACCGGCCTGTTGTCCTTTTACGAGCCTTGCACATTATCTGCGCACCTCGGCGCTCATGCACGCGCCGGCTTGTATTCAGTCCTCGGGACCGAAGATTCGGCGCCGTACCGCCAGCAGTTGAAGCTCCGGCAACTCGGCCACGTGCCGTTCGCACGTGTCGAGAACCTCGTGTACGTGATCCACTGCGGAACTCGCCATCGTCACACCGAGCATCGAACGACGGTACCTGTCCAGCTCCCCGGTTTCGGCGGCCGAAACCCCATAACGCCGCAGGGCGGCGAGCACCGGCTTGACCGATGCTCGCTTCTCTTTCAGCGATCGCACGTCTCCGAGCAGGATGTCCAGCTCGAGTGCCCCGACGTACACGTTCCCTCCTTCGCGCGACGTCCGCTCTCCCGGTTCGAACGAACCGGGAGAGCGGACGAGGCGATGCTGCCTTGCGGACCGACCGAACCTAGTCGCGCGGCTTCTCGCGAAGCTCGTACGCCTCGATGACGTCGCCGACCTTGATGTCGGAGTACGTGATCGTCAAACCACACTCGTAGCCCTCGCGAACCTCGACGGCGTCGTCCTTCTCCCGCTTGAGCGAGGAGATGGTGACCGTCTCGGCGACGACACGGTTGTCACGCAACAACCGGGCCTTCGCGTTGCGCCGCACGATACCCGAGGTGACCAAGCAACCGGCGATGTTGCCGACCTTGGACGAACGGAACATCGCACGGATCTCCGCCTTGCCCAGGTCGACCTCTTCGTAGATCGGCTTGAGCATGCCCTTGAGCGCCTTCTCGACCTCGTCGATGGCCTGGTAGATCACCGAGTAGTACCGGATGTCGACACCCTCGCGGTTCGCCAGCTCTGTCGCCTTGCCTTCGGCACGGACATTGAAGCCGATGATGATCGCGTTGGAAGCCGCCGCCAGGTTGACGTTGGTCTCCGTGACGCCACCGACGCCGCGGTCGATGACGCGCAACTGCACCTCGTCGTCGATCTCGATGCCGTGCAGTGCCTCTTCGAGGGCCTCCACGGTTCCCGAGTTGTCGCCCTTGAGGATGAGGTTGAGCTGCGACGTCTCCTTGAGCGCTGCATCCAGATCGTCGAGGCTGATCCGCTTCCGGCTCTTCGCAGCCAAGGCGTTGCGCTTACGTGCGTTCCGCTTGTCGGCGATCTGACGTGCGATGCGGTCCTCGTCGACCACGAGCAGGTTGTCACCTGCACCGGGAACCGACGTGAAGCCGACGACCTGAACCGGCCGCGAGGGAAGAGCCTCGTGCACGTCGGCACCGTGCTCGTCGACCATGCGACGGACACGTCCGTACGCATCTCCGGCCACGATCGAGTCACCGACTCGCAGCGTTCCGCGCTGAATGAGCACGGTCGCAACGGGTCCGCGACCACGGTCGAGGTGCGCCTCGATGGCTACACCCTGAGCGTCCATGTCCGGGTTGGCACGCAGATCGAGCGATGCATCCGCGGTCAGCAAGACGGCCTCGAGCAGGGATTCGATGTTCGTTCCCTGCTTCGCCGAGATGTCGACGAACATGGTCTCGCCGCCGTACTCCTCTGCGACGAGGCCGTACTCGGTGAGCTGCCCGCGAATCTTTGCCGGATCGGCGCCTTCCTTGTCGATCTTGTTCACCGCGACCACGATCGGCACCTCTGCCGCCTGGGCGTGGTTGATCGCCTCGACCGTCTGCGGCATGACGCCGTCGTCGGCTGCGACGACCAGGATGGCGAGGTCGGTGGCCTTGGCACCACGAGCACGCATGGCCGTGAAGGCCTCGTGACCGGGGGTGTCGATGAAGGTCACGAGACGCTCGGAACCCTCGAGCTCGGTGAGTACCTGGTATGCACCGATGTGCTGGGTGATGCCGCCGGCTTCCGCCTCACGGACGTTCGCCTTGCGGATCGAGTCCAGCAGTCGGGTCTTACCGTGGTCGACGTGACCCATGACGGTGACCACCGGCGGACGGGACGCGAGGTCCTCTTCTCCGCCTTCGTCTTCGCCGTAGGTGAGGTCGAAGCTGTCGAGCAGCTCGCGGTCCTCGTCCTCCGGGCTGACGACCTGGACAACGTAGTTCATCTCGCCGCCGAGAAGTTCGAGCGTCTCGTCGTTGACCGACTGAGTTGCCGTCACCATCTCGCCGAGATTGAAGAGGGCCTGCACCAATGCTGCCGGGTTCGCGTCGATCTTCTCTGCGAAGTCGGACAGCGATGCACCGCGAGCGAGACGGATGGTCTCACCGTTGCCACGCGGCAACCGCACGCCGCCGACGGCAGGTGCCTGCATCGAATCGTATTCCTGGCGCTTCTGCCGCTTCGACTTGCGACCGCGACGCGGAGCTCCGCCGGGACGACCGAACGCACCGGCTGCTGCCCCGCGCTGACCGGGACGACCACCACCGGGGCGACCACGGAAGCCACCTGCCGGAGGACCGCCACCCGGGGCGCCGGGTCCGCCGCCGCGGTAGCCGCCACCGCCGCCGGGACGACCACCGGGTGCGCCGCCGGGACGACCGGGACGACCGCCCGGTGCCGGACGCGCCGACCTGGCCGGCATCGCGCCGGGGTTGGGGCGAGGAGGCATCGATCCCGGGCTGGGACGAGGACCGCCCTGGCCCGGAGCCGGACGGGGACCGCCCTGACCGGGTGCCGGACGGGCACCGCCCTGCCCCGGAGTGGGGCGGGGGCCGCCCTGTCCCGGAGTGGGACGGGGTGCACCCGGACGCGGACCGCCGGGAGCGGGACGCGGCGTGGGGCGTTCGGCCGGTGCGGACGAGAACGGGTTGTTTCCGACGCGCGGAGGCTTCGGTCCCGGGCGCGGTCCGCCGGGCTTGGCGCCCGTGGACGGTGCGGCCGGAGTCGCGCTTGCCGCGGGTGCTTCCGGTGCCGGCGCTGCCGGAGTCGGACGCCCCGGCTTCGGGCCGGGTGTCGCGGCGGGGGGTGCTGCCGGAGTCTGCGGGGTTGCTGCTTCCGAGGCTGCCGGAGCCGCGGCCGCCGGTGCTGCGGGCTTGGGCCCGGGCCGCGGGGCGCCCGGCTTGGGTGCGCTTCCCGGCTTCGCTGCGGTAGAGGTGCTTTCCTTCGCCCCGCCGGGCTTGGCGACCGTGCGGGGTGCGCTCTCGTCCTCACCCTTCGGCTTCGCGGACGGGAACGACTCCCGTAGACGTCGAGCGACCGGCGCCTCGACCGTCGAGGACGCCGACTTCACGAACTCGCCCTGCTCCTTGAGCGTTGCGAGTAGTTCCTTACTAGTGACACCGAGTTCTTTTGCCAACTCGTGCACGCGGGCCTTGCCTGCCACTGCTCTCCTCACTGGTGAGGTCGAGCAGGAGGCTCCCCTACAGGGAGGAATCCCGCACGACCTCGGGTTATCTCCGATGGACGTTCATCGCTGGTGCTTCACGGTGTGCTCATGAGTGCTTGTGCCTGTTCTTCTCGAGAGGGTCGATCATCCGATCGACCGCTGACGTATCCAGTTTCCCGGACACTCGCAGTGCTCTGCCGAATGCTCGGCGTCGCTCCGCCAGACTCAGACAATCGGCCGTCGGGTGCAACCACGCACCACGCCCGGGAAGTCTGCGCCGTGGATCCGGGACGAGCACCGCACCTTGCGGGCCGTGCTCGCCAACCACGATCCTCAACAGATCGACGGTCTGCGCTCGCTCCCTGCATCCGACACAGGTACGCACCGGAGAACCGGTGCCGACACGCGCGGAAGCGGGTAGCTCATGCTGAACCATTGATCACTCTACCGCTGTCTGCCCCGGTTCTCCGCATTCCTTGTTTATGCACTGGTCACGCCGGGGTCGCCGGACGCCTCCGTGACGCCGGTCGCATCGCTGCGGATGTCGATACGCCACCCCGTCAACCGTGCAGCGAGGCGGGCGTTTTGCCCCTCCTTGCCGATGGCCAGTGACAACTGGAAGTCGGGGACGACGACACGCGCGGCCCGCAGTTCCGGATCCACGACCGTGACGGACACCACTTTCGACGGAGACAGGGCGTTGCCGACGAACTTCGCAGGATCGTCGTCGAAATCGATGATGTCGATCTTCTCGCCGGCGAGCTCGCTCATGACGTTGCGCACGCGCTGCCCCATGGGGCCGATACATGCACCCTTCGCATTGAGTCCAGATACCCGCGACTGCACGGCGATCTTCGACCGGTGGCCGGCCTCGCGCGCCACGGCGAGAATCTCGACCGAACCGTCGGCGATCTCCGGGACCTCGAGCGCAAACAGTTTGCGCACCAGATTGGGGTGCGTGCGCGACAACGTGATCTGGGGACCACGAGCTCCGCGCGAGACGCCGACGACGTAACACTTGAGCCGCTCGCCGTGTTCGTAGCTCTCACCGGGAACCTGCTCGGCCGGAGGAATCAAGCCCTCGGCACCGTTCGCATCGCTGCCGATGCGCACCACGACCATGCCGCGCGCATTCGCGCGGGTGTCACGCTGGATGACACCACCGACGATTTCGCCCTCGTGGGTGACGAATTCGCCGAAGCTGCGCTCGTGTTCGGCGTCCCTCAGCCGCTGCAGGATGACCTGACGCGCGGTGGTTGCGGCGATTCGACCGAAGCCCTCGGGGGTGTCGTCCCACTCCTCGCCGACCATGTTGCCTTCGGAGTCGGTCTCGTGCGCCATCACTCGCACGACGCCGCTCTTGGCGTCCACGTCGATCCGCGCGTGCGGCTGATGACCTTCCGTATGCCGGTAGGCGGTCAGCAACGCACTCTGAATGGTGGCGATGACCGTGTCGATCGAGATGCCCTTGTCGGCCTCGATCGCGCGCAGTGCCGCAATGTCGATATTCACTTGTCCTGACCTTCCGATTCTTCTTCGTCGACCGACATCGTCGGCTCGGCGGGCGCGACTCGCCCCTCGGCGACGCCTCCGGCAAGTTCCATTTCCTTCGGGTTCGGCTTCGAGAATTCGACCCGCACGACCGCGCTCCGAATGTCGTCCAGCGGAATTTCGCGCACCGCAGGTCCCGTTTTCGCGCCGCCGACGACCACGTCGAGCGTGTTCTCGTTCAGTCGCCCGATCCTGCCGTCGATATTCTCGTGACCGAGGTCGAAGGTCGCCTTCCGACCTCTGGACCGACGCCAGTGCCTCGGGAGTGTGAGTGGACGATCCACGCCGGGAGAGGTGACCTCGAGGTTGTACGGAGACTCCCCGAAATCGGACACGTCGTCGAACACCGCCGAGATCTCACGACTGAGTTCGGCTGCCTGATCCAGTTCGAGGCCCGCGTCACTGTCAACGACCACGCGGACCGCGCTGTGCTTGCCCGCCGAGGTGACCACGACGTCCTCGAGATCGAAACCACGGCGTTGCACCAGGTCGGAGACGAGTTCGGTCACTCTCTCCTCGGACGGAACCGGCATCTCGGGACGCTCCTCTTTTCGGTTTTCGTCGGGCGGCAGTCAACTGCCGCGCACCGCGCCGGTGACGACAATTGGTCGTTCTGTTCGAACACCTAAGCCTAACGCCCATTTCGAGGGGCCGTGACCACCCCGGGATTCGATTCTCGTGATCGCACTCGAACCTGGCACGATGGACCCGTGCCCAACCCAGCCCACTCCCCCGTTCTGACGCGACGGTCCGCATTCAAGCTCGCAACCGGGGCGGCGGTGGGCGCGTTCGCAGTCACGACGCTCGCCGGTTGTTCGGACGACCAGGACGACGCCGTGGAGCTCGATCGCCTCACCTCCGCCGCCGAGTCGGCTCGCCGCGATTCCGAGAACGCTGCCGCCGCAATAGCGTTGCTCCCCGACCGTGCGGGCGCACTCACCACCATCAGTGCACAGCGCGGTGAGCACGCAGACGCGCTGGAAGCCGAGATCGCCAGGGCTGCGGGCACTTACGCGGACGGTTCCGCACCCACCACGGCGCCCACGACGTCGTCGACGCCGCCACAGCCCGCGCCGCCCCCGGATCTCGACACCCTCCGCGCCCGGCTCACCGAATCCCAACGTCACGCAGCCGAATTGGCACGTTCTCTGGACGGTTACCGCGGCGGACTGTGCGCGTCGATCGCGGCGTCGTGCGGCACTCATGTGGTGGTATTGCTGCCGTGATCACGCCCACCGCTTCCGAACAGTCCAGCCTGTCCGCCGCGTTGGCGGCCGAGCATGCCGCGATCTACGCGTACGGCGTCGTCGCCGCGTACGCGAATCCCACTCGCTCCGACCAGGTCGACGCCGACGTTGCAGCGCATCGCGCACTCCGTGACGCGCTCGTCGATTCGCTGACCTCCGCCGGCCTCGAGGCAGCCCCTGCTGCCGCGGGATACGCGACACCGTTCCCGGTCGTCGACCCGCCCTCGGCAGCCCAACTCGCTGCCCAGACCGAGTTCGACGTTTCCGTGGCTTGGCGCAGCGTGGTGGAGAACGGTGAAACTGCCGAGACCCGCACGTTTGCGGTCGACGCCCTCGCTGCGACAGCAGTCCGAGCGGCACTGTGGCGTTCGGTGCTGGGCGTCGATCCGTGGACCCTCGCCTTCCCCGGTCTACCCGCTTGATAGAACACGTTCTACTGTCGTAGTCGGCACGTCACTGCGACAGAGCGAGGATCCATGACCGCATCAGAGCCCGTCGGGCAGAACAACCGGGTGGCACTCGTGACGGGCGCGAGCCGCGGTGTCGGGAAGGGCGTCGCCCGTGCACTGGGCTCGGACGGGTGGACCGTCTACGTCACCGGCCGCGGCCCGCTGCTCGAGGATTGCGCGAACGAGGTCACAGACCTCGGTGGGCACGGCATCGCCGTCGCCTGCGACCATCGTGTCGACACCGAGGTCGCCGAGTTGTTCCGGCGAATCCGAGACGACCGCAGAAGGGACGGGCGCCTGGACCTGCTCGTCAACAACGTGTGGGCGAGTCCGCGCGGATTCGGTGGATTCGACACCCCGTTCTGGGAACGTCCACTCACCGACTGGGAATCGTTGATCGACGTCGGGCTGCGAGCGCACTACGTCGCCTCGGTGGAGGCCGCCCGACTCATGGTCCCGCAGGGATCCGGGTTGATAGCCAACATTTCGTCGTTCGGCACCCGCGGACACCTGCACTCGGTGCTGTACGGAATGTCGAAGGCCGCCCTCGACAAGATGGCGAGCGACATGGGCGCCGAACTGGCCCCGCACGGTGTGAAAGCGGTGTCCCTGTGGCCCGGCATCGTTCGCACCGAAAAGCTGCTGGCGAGTGGACTGGACACGGTCGCAGGCTTTCCCGTCGCCGATGCCGAGAGTCCCGAATTCATCGGACGTGTCATCGCGGCACTGTTCGACGACCCGACCCTGGGCGATCGCAGCGGACACACGTTCGTGACTGCAGAGCTGGCGGTCGAGTTCGGAATCACCGACGACGCAGGTAATCAGCCTCCGTCGCATCGCGAGCCTTTCGGTGGCGGCCCGCTGTTCTGAACGACTCTGTTGCCCACCCTCGCGCGAGGGAGGCACGATGGAAAGGTGAGCGCGCTGTCGCGTCTGAACTACACAGACCGGGAAGGTCGAACGCACCGGATCGACCTTTCCCCCGACAGCCCGCGGCTCACGGTAGGACGATCACCCCGTAGTGGCGTGCCCCTGACCTCCGACGACGAAGTCTCTCGCCTACACGCGGTCATCGAATGTGTGGACACGCAGTGGACGATCCTCGATGACGGCCTGTCGCGGAACGGCACCTTCGTCAACGGCGATCGCATTGCCGGTCGTCGGCGTCTACGCGACGGGGATTGCGTGCGAATCGGCAGAACGGCACTGACGTACCGGGAATTCGGGGGCGGTGAGGACGAAGCCACCCAACTGGCTGCCGACCGGCCGTCGGTGCGGTCGCTGACCGAGACCCAACGGTCTCTGCTTGCGGCCCTGTGCCGCCCGTACAAGCAGAGTTCGGCTTTCGTTCACCCGGCATCCAATCAGGAGATCGCGAAGGAGCTGTACCTGAGCGTCGACGCGGTGAAGACCCATCTGCGAGCGCTGTTCGCAAAGTTCGACGTCGAGCAGCTTCCACAGAATCAGAAGCGCGTGCGCCTGGCGGAACTTGCTCTGCACAGCGGGATCGTCAACCGACGCGACCTGTGAGAGCATCCGTATTCGTGCGGCTCAGGAGGGCGCTGACCGCGCTCGCCACTTCGTCTGCCCTGTCCAGAATCACCGAATGGCCGCCGCCGTTCACACTCACCAGTTCGGCCAATGGGAGACGCGCCGCCATTGCCAGAGAATGCTCGAACGGGGTCATGGGGTCTTCCGTGCCACACAGGACGAGCGCAGGAATGTGCGCCAACTCGGCCAGCGTCTCCCGTTCGTCGAACTCGATGAACGACTGCAGGAAGCTCACCATCGTCACCACGGAGGTGGAGTCCGCCAGCGCTCTTGCAACGGCAGACACCCGCTCGGCGCTCCGACCGCTCATCCTCCGCGCCGCAGCTCGGCTCACGACATGCCCGAACCGCCTCGAGCGGTGCAGCATTGCGGGGGCTACACGAGCAACTGCCTGCAGGTACGCAACGGGCCTCGCCAACAGCAACCGCCCGAGTCCCATGTCCGTGAGACCCCAGGCTGCGGTTGCGATGAGCGCGACTCCCACGACGCGAGATCCGATCGACGCAGCGTGAGTGCGGCCGTAGGCCAGGGTGGCCATGCCACCCATCGAATGTCCCACCAGAACCAACCGTCCGGTGGGGGCAACTGCGTCGATCACCGCGTCGAGATCACTGCCCAGCTGATCGATCGTGTAGGTCTCGGCGGGCGCACGGCCCGAGTCACCGTGTCCCCGCTGGTCGTATGTCACCAGGCGAACTTCCTCACCCCACGTGGAAGCAAGGTGGCGACGGAGCGGTGCCCAGGAATCACCGCGTAGGCAATGCCCGTGCACGAACACCACGGTCAGGGGCGCGTCCGCGGGGCCGTGGATACGCGCTGCGAGGCGGACGCCATCGTGAGCACGGACCGAAACCCGGCCACCGTGATCTGCTGTTCGTGTCTTCATGACAACTCCTTTCCGAGCGAATCCACGGGGCCGGGACGGGTGTGATCGAGCAACGAATCAGCCGAGTCCGGGGAACGAGCCCGGAACGCCGACCGCGTATCCGCCGACCGAGGCTCCGCCTGGTCCGGCGATGATCCCCTCGACACCGATCGGACCCACGTTGGCTCCGCCGATTCCGACGTTGCCGCTGTTGCCGTACGACGGGGTCTCCGCCGCCGCGACGCCTGCCCCCACAGCGAGGGCGAATCCTGCCGCCAGAATTGCTCCGGCGAAACGCTGAGCGTGTGACATGGTCTCTTCCCTTTCGAGTGGTCGAGAACTGCTCGGTCAGCAGAACGGCCAGGAGAAGGTGCAGGACTTGGTCGTGTTGCCACCGTTGCCGCCGTTCGCGGGACCACCGTTCGCCGGTCCGGCATTTCCTCCGGTTCCGTTGCCACCGTTGGCATCGCCGGTCTGTGCGTTACCGCTGTTGCCACCTTGGGCACCGCCTCCGTTCCCGACGCCGACGCCGCCCTGGTTGCCGTTTCCGATGTTGACGCCACCGATACCCACGTTGCCGCTGCCACCGTTGCCGCCCTGTGCGTTTCCGCCGGGGCCCGTCGTTGCGTCGCCGCTCTGTGCTCCGCCGCCGGTTCCGTTGCCGCCTTGCGATGTGCCGCCCTGCGACGTGCCGCCGTTTCCGCCGGGGTCCGCCGAGGCGATTCCCGCTCCGGCGGTCAGCGCGAACGAAGCGATGGCGATTGCTGCGAATGTGGATTTGATGGTGTTCGACATTTCCTTGCTCCCTGTGTGGGTGAATTTCCTTGCCACACAAGAGTCCGCCGGATCGTTCGCCGTCGATAGGCACCCGAGGGTGGGCAATCGCCCACCCTCGGGGTTGGAGTACGCACCTACGGTGTGGACCCTCAGTGGATGTCCCGCGTACGGACCAGCCACAGCGACACCGCACCGAATACGACGAGGTACACGCACAACAGGACAACTGCAGTCGATTCGCCGAGAACGTCCAGCACGCCCGGGGTCGTCTCCCCCTCGGACACCCCACGAAGACTGCCCGCGAGCGAGCCCGCCGCGGTTCCCGGCAGGTAGTCGGTGACGAACGAAAGTGGTGAGAAGACCACGGCGACACCTCGAAGCAGGTTTTCCACCACCAGTACCCACACCAGCCCGAGCCCCACCGACAGTGCCGGACCTCTCGTCAGCACTCCCACGAGAACCCCGGCCATCGTCCACATCCCCAGGATCAACGCTCCTGCGGCAACGGATTCGGCGAGCGCAGCCACCGGAGGAAGCACGATCTGCTTCGACTCCGCGACGGCGATCGCGGCGGATACGCCCAGATCGGCGACACAGACGGCCAGTACCAGCGCCACCACAATGACGGTGAGCGCCACTACGGTGCCCGCGAAGGCCGCGGTCCGCGACGGGCCGGCGGTGAACACCGTCTTCCAGGTTCCCCACCCGTAGCCGCTGCCGGTCGCAAGGGCACCTGCGATGAGCATCAGTGCGCCACCGAACATCGCCATCCCCTGCGTGAACACCTCGGGTACCGCACCAGGCAACATCTGTTGGAGGAGTGCCTCCTGCGGCATCGTCGACGGACTGTCCGTCGCACCCCCGCTCTTGTAGGTGAGGTAGTTGAACACGTACAGAAAGACGAAGTTCAACACCATCCACGAAGCGAGCAGTATCCACAACGTCGGCCACTTCGTCAGGCGTAGAACCTCCGCTCGACAGGCACCGCGAACCGAATTTCTCTTCTTCTCCGACAACCCGTTCATCACGCCTGCACTCCTGTCATTTCGAAGAACACGTCTTCGAGTGTTCTTTCCTGACTGGTCAATTCGAGGAGATCGACACCGTCTCTGACCAACGCTTCGGCCACCTTCGGTGCTCGGTCGACGGGTACCGAGATCTCGATACCGTCCTGCACTCGCGTAACCACGCCGTCACCGAGCAGTTCCCGCACTACGACTTCTGCACGCTGGAGTGGGTTCGCGCGCACGAAGAGCCGGGTGGCGCCCCGTAGTTCGCTCACCGTCGATTCCACGAGGAGTCGCCCGTCGCTGATGACGCCGACTCGATCGCACATCTCCTGCACCTCGGCCAGCATGTGACTCGACAGCACGATCGTGTGCCCTTGCTTCGCCAGGTCGACGATCAGCGCCCGCATCTCCGCGACACCCGCAGGATCCAGACCGTTGGTCGGCTCGTCGAGAATCAACAGATCCGGTTCGCCGACCAGAGCAGCTGCCACGCCGAGGCGTTGCTTCATCCCCAGCGAATACGTCCGAAACTTGTCGCTTCCGCGCGCGCCGAGCCCGACTCGCTCCAGCGCGAAAACCGCGGCATCGTCGGGGAAGCCGCGCAACCGGCTCAGGAAGCGCAAGTTGTCGAGCCCCGAAAGGTACGGATGGAATCCGGGCCCTTCGATCAGCACGCCCGTCCGTGCGGCAGCGGACGGGGCGCCCGGCGGACTCCCGAGCACTGTCGCAGTTCCCGAGGTCGGACGGACCAGGCCGACCAACATTCGAAGGGTGGTCGTCTTCCCTGCACCGTTCGGCCCGAGGAATCCGTAGATCTCCCCTGCCCGCACCCTGAGGTGCACACCGTCGACCACGTTCTTGTCGCCGTATCTCTTGGTCAATCCGTTGGTGACCACTGTTTCCGTAGACATACATCGAGACTGCGCCGGACGAATCGCCCACACATCGGCCCACGTACGGCAAGCGGCATACGTATCGAGAACGATGACAGCGGCGACTCGCGGGGTCTAGCTTCGGGAGTGTGCGCTTCACTGCGAGACCACCCTCGCTCCCGAGACCAGTCGACTGGGCGATCAGCATTGCGATACTGCTGATCCAGATGGCCGGAAGTCCCGGTGCCAACGAGAACCAGTCGACGATGCCTCTCGACGGGCTTGCCTACGTGCTGCTGGCGATCGGCCCGATCGCTCTCCTGTTCAGGCGCCGGTTCCCGCTGTCCACTCTCTTCGTGATTCTCGGCGTCACGGCCGTCTACGTCCGGGATTACGGGTACGGCCCGATATTTCTCGCTCTGGTCGTCGCCTTCCTCACCGCCGGCACCTCCGGTTCACGGTGGCACACCTACCCGGTCGTCGGTGCCGGTTACATCCTCTTCGTGTGGGTCGTTCCCCACCGCGGCGACGGGTGGTCGCCGAACTTCGCAGTGGCGACGGGCGTCGCCGCGTGGCTGCTCGTTCTCGTCGCCGTTGCGGAGATCGTTCGCGGTAGGCGTGCTGCCGCTGCCGAACGCAGGCGCCGAGCCGAGGCCGCCGAAGCCTCGGCCGCGGCAGAGCGCCGACGAGTGGCGAGCGAGGAACGTCTCGACATCGCCAGAGAACTTCACGACGTGCTGGCCCACAGCCTGTCCCTCATCAACGTGCAGGCCGGTGTCGCACTCGAATTGTTCGACAGCGCACCGGAACAGGCCCGGCCGGCGCTTGCCGCGATCAAGAAGGCGAGTAGAGACGCGATCGGCGACGTCCACTCCCTGTTGGACTCGCTGCGAGACGGCAGTGGATCGCCGAAAGCTCCGACAGCAGGAATCTCGGACCTCGAGGCCGTAGTGCGACGAGCCCGCGACGCCGGCCTGGAGGTGTCCACCACAGTCCACGGAACACCGCGACCGCTGACCGGCATCGTGGATGTGGCGGCAGCCCGCATCACGCAGGAGTCGCTGACCAACGTCGCACGGCACTCGCACACTTCGGCCGCCCGGGTAGAAGTCACCTACCGCGATACCGCAATCGATCTGAGTATCGACGACGCCGGTGACGGCGAGGATGTCGCCGAAAGTGCGGGCGGCAACGGCATCCCGGGCATGCTCGAACGAGCACAGGCGTTGGGTGGCCGTCTGACCGCCGGCAGAAAACCGGGCGGTGGGTTTCGCGTTTTCGCGTCGTTGCCCTACCGGCATCCAGCGGATGCCGCGTCCGTCGACGGAGGTATCGAATGATCCGAGTGGTCGTGGCCGACGATCAGGCCCTGGTGCGTGCCGGTTTCGTCGCCCTTCTCGACGCCCAGGACGACATCGAGGTGGTCGGCGAAGCGGAGAACGGCGAAAAGGCGGTGACCGCGTGCGTCGAACAGGTGCCGGACGTCGTGTTGATGGACATCCGGATGCCCGTGATGGACGGACTGGAAGCGACTCGGCGCATCGCCGCGGCCCCGGCCACGACCTCGGTGCACGTGGTGGTTCTGACGACTTTCGAACTGGACGAGTACGTGTTCGAAGCCATGCGCGCCGGGGCAAGCGGCTTCCTCGTGAAACACACGGAGCCCGCAGATCTCGTACGCGCGGTCCGCGTGGTGGCTGCCGGTGACGCATTGCTGTCACCATCGGTCACCCGAACCCTTGTCGCGGCGTTCGCGAGCCACGCCAAGTCCGCACCGACATCACCTCGACTCGAACAGCTCACCGACCGAGAGCGAGAGGTGATGGTCCTCGTTGCCGAGGGTCTGTCGAATGCCGAGATCGCGGCTCGTCTCTTCGTCAGCCCGGCAACGGCCAGAACCCACGTGGGCCGCATACTCCTCAAGCTCGAAGCCCGCGATCGCACACAGCTCGTGGTGGCGGCGTACGAGCACGGACTCGTCAAACCTGGCTGGCAGGACTGACGTACGCGCCCTGACGTACCCGGAAACCCGCACTCCGGCCGATGTGCACGGCGTCCGCCGAGGCGCACGCTGAGAGCATGACCATCAACGAATACACCACAGCCGGAATGCTTCTCGCCGAGAACTACCAGCACCACGCCTGGGGACCCGGCCCCTGGTTCATCCTGATCCCGATCGCCTTCTGGACGACGGTGGTCATCCTGATTCTCGTTGCTCGCAGGAGGTTCCGCGGACGGTCCGGCGAAGCCACCCTTCGCGATCACTACGCCAAGGGTGACATCTCCGAATCGGACTACCGAAGTCGCCTGGCCGTGCTGCGAGAAACCAGGCGCTGAAGTCGGGTCAGGGACGCATCTCGTATACGCCGTTGTAGTCCTTGACCTCGCGCCAGACTCGATCGAACCGCTCGCCGTCGACGGTCGGCTTCCGAACGGCGCCGATCGCCCATTTCTGCTGCGCCTCGGTCGAAGACTTCTTGCCGTGCAACGACACCGCGTAGGCGGAGAAGTCGCGAACCTGGAAGTCGAAGATCTGATCGACCAGGTCGCGTCCCAGCCCGGTCAGTTCGGCCTGCTCGAGAATCAACTGGCCGTACACGACGAGCGAGAAGAGGTGCCCGATATCGAGCACGAAGTCCAGATCCTTCTGCTGGGCTTCGTCGGGCCCGGCCGTTGCCAGCAACTCCGCGAGGGCCTTGGCCTGCTCGTAGAAGACGGCAACGTTCGGGATCTCGGTGTGCTTCTCGTAGACCTTCTTCCAGTCGTCGAACGGCACCTTCGCAGCGCCCCGAGCCGGGCCCTGTGCCCAGAAGAAGACGTCGTCCGCCGGATCGAGACGAGTTCCGATCTCCGGATACTCCGTGCTGCCGAACAGGTAGTTGGGCATGAACTTCAGGATCTGCGCGACGTTCACGTGCACGGTGCCCTCGAGGCGAGGCATCGTGCCGATGAGCCTGGTCACCTGGCTGAAGTAGTTGTCCTTCTCGAAACTCTTGGCCGCCAACACGTCCTGCAGGAGCGTCATCAGCTTCTCGCCCTCCGAGGTGACCTTCGACTTGGTCACCGGGTTGAACAGGAGGTAGCGACGGTCGTCGAGGCTCGCACTGCGAAAATAGTCGACAGCGCGGCCGCTGAACAGCTTCATGGCGAGCAGACGCGAGTACGAATCGACGAAACTGGTGCGCACATGCGGAAAATCCGTGACGGGGTTGCCGTAGAGAATGCGGTTGTCGGCATGCGTGATCGCCTCGTAGAACGCGTGTTCACACATTCCGACAGCACCACTGCACAGATTGAACTTGCCGATGTTCACGGTGTTCAGCGCTGACGAGAAGGCATCGGGTCCGGTCTTCAGGATGTCCTCGTGACGCACCGGGTAGTCGTTCAGGCGGAACGTACTGACGTACATCTGCTCGCGCACGACATTGTCGATCAGCTCGTAGTTCTCGTGAGCGCTGTCGGCTACGAACCACACGTACCCGTCCGCACCTTCGACATCCTCGCGGCGGCCGAACACGGACACCATTCCGGCGACGTTGCCGTTGCCGATGTAGTACTTGGTTCCCGATACACGGAACGCGACACCCTCGTCGTCGGGACGCGCGGGTGAGAGCACCATGTCCGTCGAGTAGACGTCCGCGCCGTGATCACGCTCGGACAGGCCGAACGCCATCACTCCACCCTCGTCGAGCTGGCGTGCGGCGCGCTGCTTGGCCGCTTCGCTGTCGCTCATCCAGATCGGGCCGAGACCGAGGATGGTCACCTGTTCCGCGTACCAGTAGGCGAGTCCATAGAACCCAAGGATCTCCGAGAGTGCGGCGTTACGAGAAGTGTCCCAGCGCTTGTTCGGGTCTCCGTTCGCGTACTCGGACGGCGTCAGAAAGGTGGCGAAGAGCTTTTCCTTCCCAACGAACTCGAGGAAGTCTGCCGTCCATACCCGATCGAGGTCGTCTTGCAGCAGGCGCTTCTGGCCGCGACTCTCGAACCAGTCGACGACCGCTCGGAGCAATCGGCGGGTCTCGTCGTCGAAGTGCTGAGGATCGTAGGTGTTCGGGTTGAACAACAGTCTGCCGGAGTTCTCCATTGCCATGCCTTCCGTCGCAATCACGAATGACGCTACCAGCCGGTAACTTATGCCGGGCCGGTTCCGCTCCGCACCGCATCGACGATCTCGTTCACCGCCGTCTCGGCTGCGATCTCGCGCGCTTCACCGGCGAAGCGATCGCGCAGTTCGACCTTGCCGTCCGCCCACCCGCGGCCCACGACAACCACCAGTGGAACGCCCAGCAGTTCCGAGTCCTTGAACTTCACCCCGGGCGAGGCCTTACGGTCGTCGAGGATGATCTCGAGCCCGGCACGGTCGAGAGCTGCCGCGAGATTCTCCGCACCCTCACGTGCAGCGTCGTCCTTGTTGGCGATGACGAGGTGGACATCGGCGGGCGCGATCTCCGCCGGCCATCGCAGCCCCTTGTCGTCATGATGCTGCTCGGCGATGACCGCGACGAGACGCGAGATGCCCACGCCATAGGAACCCATGGTGGGCCTGACGGGCTTGCCGTTCTCCGCGAGGACGTCCACCTCGAACACATCCGTGTACTTGCGGCCCAACTGGAAGACGTGGCCGATCTCGATGCCGCGCGCCGATACCAGCTCGCCCGCACCGTCCGGTGAGGGATCTCCGTCTCGAACCTCGGCCGCCTCGATGGTTCCGTCCGGCGTGAAGTCGCGACCGGCAACGAGATCGACGTAGTGACGGCCCTTCTCGTCCGCTCCGGTGATCCACGCGGTGCCGTCGACCACCCGGGGATCGACGACGTAGCGCACCCCGTTGTCCTGCAGTGCCTTCGGGCCGATGTACCCCTTCACCAGGAAGTCGTTGGCTTCGAAGTCTGCTTCGGTCAGAAGTTCGTATTCCGCCGGTTCGAGCGAAGCTTCGAGCCGCTTGTCGTCGACCTCACGGTCTCCGGGGATGCCGATACCGAGCAGAGTCCACTCGCCACCAGGCTGTCTCGTCTTGACCAGAATGTTCTTGAGGGTGTCCGCTGCCGACACGGTGCGACCGAGATCCGCACCGTTCGCCCACTCGACGAGAGTGGCGATGGTCGGGGTGTCCGGGGTGTCGTGAATCCGGGCTTCCGGCAGTCCCTCGAACGGAATCGGTTCGGGAGCCGGCGTGGTCACCGCTTCGACATTGGCCGCGTAACCGGATGCAGTGCACCGCACGTAGGTGTCCTCGCCCACTTCGCTCTCGGCAAGGAACTCCTCGGACGCACTTCCGCCCATCGCGCCCGAAGTGGCCGCGACGATCACGTACTTCACGGCGAGGCGCGTGAAGATCTTCTCGTACGCATCACGGTGCGCCTTGTAGCTGGCAGCCAGACCGTCGTCGGTCAGATCGAAGGAGTACGAATCCTTCATCAGGAACTCGCGACCACGCAGGATGCCAGCCCGCGGCCTGGCCTCGTCCCGGTACTTGGTCTGCACCTGGTACAGCGTGACCGGGAAGTCCTTGTACGAGTTGTACTCGCCCTTCACGGTAAGGGCGAACAACTCCTCGTGAGTGGGCCCGAGCAGGTAGTCGTTGTCCTTGCGGTCCTGGAGGCGGAAGAGTTCGTCGCCGTACTCGGTCCACCGGTTCGACACCTCGTAGGGCTCACGCGGCAGCAGCGCGGGCAGGGAGATCTCCTGCGCTCCCATCGCGTCCATCTCCTCGCGAACCACCCGCTCGACCTGCCTGAGCACGCGAAGTCCGAGCGGCAACCACGAGTAGACGCCGGGGGCGATTCGGCGAACGTAACCGGCACGAACCAGCAGCTTGTGGCTGGGCACCTCGGCGTCGGCTGGGTCGTCTCGCAGGGTGCGAAGGAACAGGTGCGAAAGGCGGGTAATCACGCCTGCGAGGATAGTCGGCTCGGCCGCCTGTGCGTTCCTCGGTACGGTATCGACCGTGCTGGTGCTTCTCCCTCCCTCCGAGACCAAGTCCGACGGCGGTTCCGACTCGCCCTTGGACCTGGCCGATCTGTCGATGCCGCAGCTGACCGAGACCCGGGAGACGTTGGTTCGCTCGCTCGTGAACCTGGCCTCGGATTTCGATGCGTCGTGCGAGGCCCTCGGTCTGGGACCGACCCAGGCGGACGAGATCGAACGCAACGCGAAGCTGTGGGTCGCCCCCACCTGTCCGGCGCTCGAGCGCTACACCGGAGTGTTGTTCGACGCGTTGGATATCCGCTCGTTCACCAAAGTCCAGAAGTCGAAGGCATACGCGCGACTCGGGATCGGGTCTGCGCTGTTCGGTGCGGTACGTGCCCGCGACCGCATCCCCGCCTACCGGCTGAGCGGCGGCTCCAAGCTCCCGGGCCTGGGCACCCTACGGTCGATGTGGAAGCCGCAACTCGCGAACGCGATAGAACAGGAAGCCGAAGGTCTGATCGTCGACCTTCGGTCGGGGACGTACCAACAGCTCGGTCCGATACCCGACGCCGTGACCGCGACCGTACTCACCGAGAAGGCGGACGGATCACGCAGCGTGGTGAGTCACTTCAACAAGCACCACAAGGGGCTCCTGGCACGGGCACTCACCATCACACGCGCCGAACCCACCGACGTGCGCGGAGTGGCACGGGTGGCGTCGAAGGCCGGACTTCGCGTCGAAGTCGCTTCCGAGCGTGAGCTCGTCATACTCACCTGAGCAGTCACGCGAGACCCAACTCGGACAGTGTCGACACCACTCGCTGGTCCTGCTCGTGAAGGAACTGCTCGAAGTCGGTGCCGGTGACGAACGCATCGGTCCAACCGTTCTTCGCCCGCGCTTCTCGCCACGCCTCGCTCCGGTGAAGCTCGGACAAGGCCTCGACCATCGCGTCCTTCGTCTCGTCGGAAATACCGGGCGGCGCAAGCACTCCGCGCCAATTCGTGAAGGTCAGGTCGATACCGGCTTCGGTGAGAGTAGGTGCGTCGATGCCCGGCACACGTTCGGGTCCCGACACGGCGAGCACTCGAACCGCCCCGGCTTCGATCTGTTCCACGTATTCCCCCAGCCCGGACGTTCCCACGGTGACCGTGTGACCGAACAGTGCTGTCAGGAGATCACCGCCCCCGTCGTAGGACACGAACTCGACCTGTTTCGGGTCGACACCCACCGCCCGAGCTGTCTCCATCGGAAACAGATGATCGGGTCCGCCCGGCAGGGAGCCGCCACCAACCGTGACCGAACCGGGATCGGCCCGCCATGCCTGCACGAGGTCGTCGATCGTTCGCAACGGTGAATCGCCCGGCACCAGGACGGCCTCGGGTTCCTCGACCAGCTTGGCCAGGGGCGTCGCATCGGACATGCGGATCGCCGTGCCGTTCGTGTATCCCGCCCCGACGAGACCGAGCCCGGTCGTCATCATCAACTGGTCGTTGCCGGCCTCGTTCATGAGCCGCGCCATCGCTACGGTGCCCGCGTCGCCGACGACGTTGAACACCCGTATGCGGCCGGTGATGCCGTCGTCCTCCATGAGTTTCACCGCGGTTCGCGCGGTGAGGTCGTAGCCGCCACCCGGACTGTTGGGGACCATCATTCGAACGCCGTCCAGTTGCTCCGCACCGCGGTTCGCCCCGCAGCCCGCGGTGATCAGGGCGAGCAGGCCGGCCAGGACCAGCAAAGTGACATCGCGCATCTGCGACCTGGTACCGATCCCGAACACCACCGCTCCTTACTCTCTCCCCTGAATCGATCATCCGCCTCGTCACGCGAATCGCGCTCGTCGGTAATACTGGACCATCGGTGCTCCCCGCCACGCAACAGAACGGAACCCGGGTCGATGTGGTCACAGCGGCGTCCCCGCATACGCAGCCTGGCGGGTCAGATGCTGTTGCTCCAACTCGTCGTGATCGCGGTGGTACTCCTCGCCGTCGCGGCCGTCTCCATTCACCAGTCGACGGTGGAGTTCCGGGATCTGCAGGGTCAACGCATGATCGCCGTTGCCGAAACCGTCGCATCGACCCCGGTGGTCCGCGATCGGTTGGGGGCGCAAGACCTCGAACGGGTTCTCGCACCGGAAGTCGATCGTGCCGTCAACCTGTCCGATGCCACGATCACCGACATCGTCACGCCGGACGGGCTCGTCGTGGTGTCCTCCGACCCCACCAGACTCCGGACCGCCGCAGATTTGGGATCGAGCGATGTCATGTCCGGCCGGGCATGGACCGGCGACGTGGAAGCCGACGGCAGACGCTCCATCGCCGGCCAGGTTCCGATCCTCTCCCGGTCCGGCGAGGTTCTCGCCGTCGTGTCGGTGGCTCAGAACTATCCGTCGGTCTGGGAATTGTTGAGCGGCGCAGGGGCACGCCTCGTCCTCTACCTGGGTATCGGCGCGGGTCTCGGCGCGGTCGGGTCGTGGTTGTTGTCGAGGCGAATCAAGACGCACACGCGGGGTCTGGAGATCGCCGAGATCGCCAGTCTCGCCGATCACCGGGAAGCACTGCTGCACAGCATTCGCGAAGGTGTGGTCGCGGTGAACACGGACGGGGTGATCACCGTACTCAACGACAGTGCCCGCGAACTGCTCGACCTTCCCGGCGACATCGTCGGACACCACGTGGACGAAGTGGCCCTCGACACGGGAGTACGCCGGTATCTCCAGAGTGCGGACGACAGCGGGGACGTCGTCCTCTCGACGGCATCACGAATGCTGGCACTGAGCCGAAGGGCCGCCACCAGTCAGGGGCATCGAATCGGCACCGTCACCACCATGCGCGACAGCACCGAACTCGCATCCCTGCAGAGCCAGTTGTCCTCGCACAAGAGTGTCACCGACACCCTGCGCGCTCAGACCCACGAATTCTCGAACCAACTTCACACCATCTCCGGCCTCACCCAACTCGGCGACTACGACGCCGTGACAGATTTCGTCGGAACCCTGACTCGGCGCCGAGCGGAAATCAGCGATGCTGTGACGACGCGCATTTCGGATCCCGCAGTGGCAGCCCTACTGATCGCGAAGACGTCGCTCGCAGCGGAGACCGGTGTCGAACTGACGCTGGCACCCGGCTCCCGTCTGCGCGCCCTCGGCCCCGAACTCGCGACCGACGTCATCACGGTGGTCGGCAATCTCGTGGACAACGCGGTCGACGTGTCCGAAGGGACCCGCGGTTCGACAATCCGCGTGCGAATCACCGACACGGACGGAATTCTCGTCGAGGTAGCCGACTCCGGCCCCGGCGTGCCCGAGTCGATGCGCGAGGAAATCTTCTCGCGTGGCATCACGTCGAAAGCCGGGGTTCCCGGTGGGCGCGGAATCGGTTTGGCACTGGTCCGCCTGGTGACTTCACAGCACGGCGGCACCGCAGCCGTCACTGACGCACCGGAACCGGGCGGCGCGCTGTTCACCGTTCACCTACCGCGTGGCTACACTTCCGGGTCATGACGACGGGACACGAAGATGTTTGACGTCCTCGTCGTGGACGACGACTTCATGGTCGCCGAGATCCATCGCAGATTCGTCGACAAGACACCCGGATTCGGTGCGATCGGGGTGGCCCGTACGGCGACCGAAGCTCTGGAAGCGATCCGAACGCACAGCCCGGACCTCGTTCTGCTCGACGTCTATCTCCCCGACATGTCCG
Source organism: Rhodococcus sp. NPDC058521 (assembly GCF_042719695.1). NCBI lineage: Bacteria > Bacillati > Actinomycetota > Actinomycetes > Mycobacteriales > Nocardiaceae > Rhodococcus > Rhodococcus sp. NPDC058521. The sequence continues at coordinate 799,540 of NZ_JBHXNL010000001.1, read as the reverse complement.
GTCTCGCTGTCCTGCAACAGTTGCGCAGTGAGGGCAACGCAGTCGGCGTCATCATGATCACTGCGGCGCGCGAGATCGACACGGTCGGCCGCGCGTTGCACGGAGGCGCCTCCGATTACCTCGTCAAGCCGTTCGACTACGAACAGCTCGCCGAGAAACTCGAGAACTTCCGTCGCCGCATTCAGACTCTCGAGGAGTCCGCGGGCGCCGATCAGTCGCTCATCGACTCGCTGTTCGGTGGCACCGCGAGGAAGCAGGACTCCGACCCGCTCCCCAAGGGTCTCAGTGTCGAGACCGGACGCCTGGTCCTGGACGTCGTGCGTTCGCACGGCGAGGTCTCGTCCACCGAATGCGCCGAACTCGCCGGTCTGTCGCGCGTCAGTGCGCGTAAGTACCTCGAGCACTATCTCAACGAGAACATTCTCACCGTGCGTCTCGTCTACGGTTCCACCGGGCGCCCCGTGCGGCGGTATCGCACGGTCACCTGAACATCAGTTCTCGTGTGCTGCCTTTTCGGCAGCCTGCGCCTGGGCCACCTGCGCCGGTGTGAACCGGATGAACAATGCGGCGCAACCGGCGATCAATGCGCACCCGGCGCTGCCGACGAGCGCAAAGGTGTAGCCCTCCCCGAGCGCCTCCAGTTGAGCCGCATTCATTTCCGAAACCTTGGCCGAGATTCCACCGAGCGACAACGTGCGTGACGTCGCCATCGCGCCGATGACAGCCAGCGCCAGTGGTCCACCCAATGTCTGCGCGACCTGAGCGATCGCTGCCAGCGGACCGATCTCGGTCTCCTCGACACCTGCGATGGCGCACAGCGGCAGCGGCACCACCGCAAGGCCCACACCGAAACCGATTCCGATGATCGGAACGAACAGGTTGGTCACGTACGCCGCCGAACCGTCCAGGGTCGATCCGTAGAGCAGACCCACCACCATGATCGTGGCCCCGCTGACCACGAGCCAGCGCGGCTGAATGCGCACCGCCAACCTGGATGCGATCGTCGCCGCGGCACCCAGTCCGAACGCGAACGGAATAAAAGCCAGACCCGCCTGGAGGGGGCTGTACCCGAGGATGTCCTGCACGAACAACGCGACGAAGGCGGCGACGGTGAACATCACCGCGCCGGCGAAGAAGATCGCCACGAAGGTTGCGACCCGATTCTTGTCCGCGAACAGCGAGAACGGGAGCAGAGGGTTGTCGGCGGTGCGCTCTACGTAGAGGAAGACCGCGAAAAGAACGAGACCGAACACCAGGGATCCGATCACGAACGGGCTGGTCCAGCCCAGCTCGGGCCCCTCGGTGAGAGCGAAGACCACGCCCGTCGCCGCAACCGTCGCGAGTACGGCACCGGGAACGTCGAGGGGAAGGCGCTCACCTGCCGTCTCCTTCAATGCCTTGAGCGCGCACAAGACGATGAAGACGCCGATGGGCACGTTGATGAGAAAGATCAGCCGCCAGGACACCTCGGTGAGCGCGCCTCCGATGATGAGGCCGGCAATCGAGCCGATACCCGTCATCGCAGCAAAGATGGCGATGGCCTGATTCCGTGCCGGACCGGCGGCGAAGGTGGTCGCCACGAGCGCCAACGCCGTGGGCGACGCGATCGCTGCGCCCACACCCTGCAGGAATCGCGCGAAGATGAGCATCAGTTCGTTGATCGCGAGTCCACACAGCAGCGACGCCACCGTGAACAATCCGACACCGGCCACGAACATCTTCTTGCGACCGAAAGCGTCGCCGAGTCGTCCGCCGAGGAGCATGAGCCCACCGAACGCGAGTGCGTAGGACGTGAGAACCCAGTTACGACCACTGTCGCTGAGCCCGAGGTCTGCTTGCAGGGGCGCGAGCGCCAGATTCGCCACCGTGCCGTCCAGGACGACCATCATCTGAAGTCCACTCAGAACGATGATCGCCAGACCAAGAACACGGGTCGCTGCGGACGGCGTCACAGCGTTTTCGGACACTCGGGAGTCAGACACAGGAGTTCACGTTACCCAGCGTCCACAGAAAACCCGGCCACCGGCCCGATCACGATGATCGCCGGCGGCCGAATGGCCTCGTCACGGACACGGTCGGCGACCGACGAGAGATCCGCGCGCAGCACACGCTGTGTCCGGAGGGTGCCCTCCTGAATCACGGTGACCGGAGTCTCGGGGGGCCGCCCGCCCTCGACGAGCACGTCCGCGAAGAGTCCGATGCGCTCCACTGCCATAAGGAGCACGATCGTGCCCTTCAATCGGGCAAGAGCGGACCAGTCGACCAGTGAATCCGGGTGATCCGGCGCGACGTGACCGCTGACGACGACGAATTCGTGGGTGACCCCGCGGTGCGTGACAGGGATGCCGGCAGCGGAAGGCACGGAGATCGCACTCGTGATGCCAGGCACGACGGTCACCGGGACGCCTGCCTCCGCACACGCCTCGAGTTCCTCGTAACCGCGTCCGAAGACGAACGGATCGCCGCCCTTCAGGCGCACGACGAACTTCCCGGCCTTCGCGTTGTCGATCAGAGCCGAGTTGATGGCCTCCTGCGCCATTGCGCGGCCGTACGGAATCTTCGCGGCGTCGACAACCTCGACGTGCGGGCCCAACTCGGCCAACAGTTCGGGTGGGGCCAGTCGATCGGCAACCACGACGTCTGCGTGCGACAGGAGCCTGCGACCTCTAACGGTGATCAGGTCGGGATCGCCCGGTCCCCCGCCCACGAGCGCAACCCCCGCGGCGGGAGGTTCGGCGGAATCGGTGACGGCACCGGACTGGAGCGCCTCGACCAGTGCGTTCCGAACGGCTGCGGACCGCCGGTGGTCGCCACCGGCGAGGAGCCCGAGATTCATCCCGTCGTAGGTGGCCGACGCCGGGGTCACGGCGGTGCCGTCCTTGGCGTTGTCCGCCCGGACACAGAAGATTCGGTGCCGCTCGGCCTCCGCAACGATCGCGGCGTTGGTGTCCGGTTCGTCGGTGCAGGCGATCGCGTACCACGCATCCGCGAGATCACCCTCCGTGTAGTCGCGCAGCTCGACCGAGATCTGACCGCCCGTAGCCATGCCCTCGACCGCAGGTGTGACTTCCCGGCTCACCACGTGCACGTCCGCGCCCGATGCGACGAGCAACCCGAGTCGACGCTGGGCCACGGTGCCGCCCCCGACCACCACTACCCGACGGCCCTTCAGGTCGAGTCCGACGAGATAGTTGCTCTCGCTGCCGGCAGCAGTGCTCACGCGCTCTCCTCGTTCATCGAAAGTGACTGGTTCCCCGACGGGGTCCGGTCGACCCGCAAAACTCTACGGGCAGCGGCGACGACGACACCATTCACCTGCGTCTTGGGCACGACGAGCTGTCCGTGGCGCGCGCCCACCACCGCCGAGGCCTCCGCTACACCGTCGAGACCTGTCGCTGCCCGCACCCGGTCCGAAGGATTCGCAACGTCCACCGCTGCCAGTTCCGATTCGGGTATGCCCCGGCTCTGCGCGCCGAGCTGTCTCGCCGCCTCGACGAAGGCGACTTCGCCTGCTTTGCGGTCGAGAGTGGCGACACCGAACGTCTCCCCCAAGGCTTCGCCGACCGCTTCCCGAACGGCGGCGACGATCTCCTCGGCGGTGGCCCCCGATCCGAAACCGATACCCACCCACAGTTCGGGCCGAGCGGCGAACTCCCGTGCCGCTGCGACGAACTTGCGGATCGACGCCGGATGACCGGCGGGATGCGTGTGCAGATAAGACGCATGGACGCCGTCACGGACGAATCCCTCGCGTGCGGGTGCGCCGTCCCACGGTCGCCATCCCCACGCAGGCTCGAATCCTTTCGCCGACTCGGAGCCGAGGACCGTCCGGTGAAATTCGTGCCCAGTGACCCGCTCGCCCGCGTCGAATAACACGGAGTCACCCAACGCCACCGCCTCCCGGTATCCGAGAGTCAGTCGCGGACCGAAGGACGCGTCCACCCCGACCACCCCGGCCATGTTCCGTTCGTCGAGGCTGTCGGCCAGGTACAGGAGCCCCGCACATTCGGCATGGATCGGCGCGCCCGCGGCCGCCAGGGCACGCACGTCGGACAGGAGTTGGGTGTTCGCAGCGAGGTCCGCCGAATGTTCTTCCGGAAACCCGCCGGGCAGCACCACGGCGGCGGTGCTGTCGGGCAAACCGCCACGCAGCGGATCGAAGACGACGACGTCCGCCCCTGCTGCCACGAGCAGTTCTCGGTGTTCGGCGTAGCCGAACGTGAAGGCCTCGCCGCCGGCCACAGCCACGACCGGCCGTGGACCGCCGTCGCCCACCGCGGCAAGTTCCGTCACCGGGTCCCACGCGTCACCATCGACCGACGACCGGGCGATGCCCGAAATTGCAGCGAGGTCGAGATGCCGCGCGGCCAGGTCCGTCATCGCTTCCACAGCCGCGAGGGCATCTGCGCCGTGCTCAGCTGCCGGAATCAACCCGAGGTGACGGGACGGGACTTCGAGTTCGGCCATCCGCGGAACAGCTCCGAGGACGGGCAAGCCCACGCGCTCGCATGCATCTCGAAGGACCTGCTCGTGCCGAGCACTGCCCACCCGGTTGAGAACGACGCCTCCGATACGGACACCGGAGTCGAACGTCGAGAAGCCGTGCAGTACGGCAGCGAGACTCTGACTGTGCCCCCGCGCATCCACGACGAGAACGACGGGTGCACCGAGGAGCGACGCCACCTGCGCGGTGGACCCTTCGGCCGCGGGAGCGGAGGCACCCACGTCGATCTTTCCGTCGAACAGACCCATCACGCCTTCGACGACCGCGATGTCACACCCGGCACACCCGTGCAGGAACAGCGGACCGATCCGGTCGACGCCGACCAGAACCGGATCGAGGTTGCGGCCGGGCTTGCCGGCAGCGAGTCCGTGATAGCCGGGATCGATGTAATCGGGGCCCACCTTGAACGGTGCGACGTCGCGACCGGCGCGCCGCAGCGCGCCCACGAGACCCGTTGCCACCGTGGTCTTTCCACTGCCCGATGCAGGCGCGGCGATCACGACGGCGGGAGTGGACATCACCACTCGATTCCCCGCTGTCCCTTCCGGCCCGCATCCATCGGATGCTTGATCTTGGTCATCTCGGTGACGAGATCCGCGGCCTCGATCAACGCCTGCGGTGCGTCGCGTCCGGTGACGACGACGTGCTGCTTGCCCGGCCGCGACGCGAGGACCTCCACCACCTCGTCGACATCCACCCAACCCCACTTCAGCGGGTAGGTGAACTCGTCGAGCACGTAGAACCCGTGCTCTTCGGACCGAAGGCGGCGCGCGATCTCCTGCCACCCTTCGAGGGCAGCGGCAGCGTGGTCCTCCTCGGTGCCGTGCTTACGCGCCCAGGACCAACCCTCCCCCATCTTGTGCCACTGAACCGAGCCGCCTTCGCCGGTGCTCTCGTGGAGGTGACCGAGAGCGCGGAAGGCGGCTTCCTCGCCCACCTTCCACTTCGCGCTCTTCACGAACTGGAAGACGCCGATGTCGAAACCTTGATTCCAGGCGCGTAGCGCCATCCCGAAGGCTGCGGTCGACTTCCCTTTACCGGGACCCGTATGCACGGCCAGAACCGGCGCGTTGCGCCGCTGCCGAGTCGTCAGACCGTCGTTCGGGACGTTTTCGGGAACGCCTTTCGGCATGTCGAACCCTCCTTATGCGGCGGCGCGGACGACGCCCGCAACCTGTTGAGCCGACAGTTCTGCGAGTCGGACGTAGCCGCCGCGAAGCTCACGGGCCAGTTCTGCGGCCAGGCCGAGGCGAACCATTCCGGTCTCGCAATCGACCACCACGGACGCCACCGACGCATCGGCCAACAACCCCGCGGCGATCTTCGCGCGTTGCACGGGATCTTTGCCGCCGGTGGCCCGCCCGTCCGTCAGGACCACGACGAGTGCGCGGCGCTGTGGATCGCGGACCCGTTCCCGCAGAGCCACCTCTCGGGCCTTCAGAAATCCGCGGGCGAGCGGGGTCTTACCGCCCGTCCGCATCGTCGCGAGGCGTCGCACCGCGACGTCGACCGACGATGTCGGTGGCAGCACCAGTTCCGCTTCCTGCCCCCGAACCGTGACGACCGCAACCTTGTCGCGCCGCTGGTAGGCGTCGCGAAGCAGGGACACCGCGGCGCCCGTGACCGCGGAGAGCCGATCACGAGCGGCCATCGAGCCTGACGCATCGACCACGAACAGAACGAGGTTGCCTTCTCTACCCTCCCGCTCGGCGCCACGCAGGTCGGCGGAATCCAGAATCATCCGTCCACTCGACCGCCCCCGCGCGTGCTGGTTCTCGGCCGCAGCGAACAGCGTGCCGACGAGATGCAGACCGTGCCCGCGTTCGGTCGTGGAGCGCACCGCCCGCCCCCGAGTGGACCGCGAACGCGAGCGCCTTCCGGGCGCACCCTCACCTACACCCGGCACCTCCAGCAGACGGGTCGTGAACTTCTCACCGGGTGGGCCTGCCGGACGCTCGGGCGGCGGCGTGGGAGCGCCTCCGCCGGGGCCGTCCGGATCGTCCGGGCCCTCTGGATCGTCCGGGCCCTCGCCTTCGGACGACTCCGGATTCTGCGGCGACGAATCCGCATCATCGTTGGTGGGGTCGTCCTGCGTCTCGTGCTCACGGACGTCGTCGTCCGCATGCTGCAGTGCATCGTCGAGTTGCTGTTCGTCGAGACCCGGTTCGTCGAACGGGTCGCGACGACGCCTGTGTGGCAACGTCAGCTCTGCGGCGACCCGAACGTCTTCGGCTGCCACTTCTTCCGCACCTCGCCACGCTGCGTATGCGGTGGCCGTGCGAGCCAGCACGAGGTCGGCGCGCATTCCGTCGACATCGAAAGACGCACAGAGCGAAGAGATTCGACGTAGTTCCGATTCGCCGAGTACAACCTGATCGAGCCGGTCACGCGCGTGCACGATCGCGGCAGCCAACTCGGCATCCGCGGGCGAATACGCGGCGACGAACGCTTCGGGATCGCGCTCGAAATCGAGCCGTCGCCGGACCACCTCCATACGAACGTCGACGTCCCTCGATGCGGACACGTCCACGGCCAGACCGAACCGGTCGAGCAATTGCGGGCGGAGCTCCCCCTCCTCGGGATTCATCGTTCCGACGAGCACGAACCTGGCGGGGTGCGAGTGCGAGATTCCGTCACGTTCGATGTGAACCCTGCCCATCGCCGCCGCGTCGAGGAGCACGTCCACCAAATGGTCGTGCAGCAGGTTGACCTCGTCGACGTACAGCACACCCTGATGCGCGGCCGCGAGGAGGCCGGGCTGGAATGCGCGTTCACCGTCGCGCAGCACCTTCTCCAGGTCCAGCGAGCCGACCACACGATCCTCGGTTGCGCCGACGGGCAGCTCGACGAGGCGTGCCGGGCGTTCTTCACCGTCCGACTGCACCGCAGGTAGCAGTGCGGTCAGAGCGCGTACCACCGTCGACTTCGCCGTGCCCTTCTCTCCGCGAACCAGGACGCCACCGATCCCGGGGTGCACGGCACACAGGATCAGTGCCAGCCTGAGCTGGTCCTGGCCCACCACGGCACTGAACGGAAAGCCGCTCTGCCTGTCGAGTTCTTGTTCCCTACGCACGACGACTTCCCTTCACCGCTCGGTATCCACGCCGAGGCTCTACTGCCGGTACGTACGCTGCGGCAACCTGGCTGGGATCGGAGGATCCGTCACAGTGGCGGGACCGCGCCTGATTCGAACAGGACTTTCCCGCAGCGCACGTCACAACCCTAGTTGCCGACGCGGCTACCGGACTCTCAGGGTGTGACGCTGAACGCCTGCCCGCCGCCGCGGCGCATGGGAGTGTGCGGAATGCCGTCTTCGAGGTACTCCGCACCGTCCGGCACGAAACCGTGCTTGCCGTACATCTCCACGAGGTGACTCTGAGCTGCAAGGGCACACGGCGCAGTTCCGACCTCGGCGAGTGCGGCGCGCAGCAGCCGAGTGGTGTGCCCCTGTCCCCGGGAAGCTTCGGCAGTGCACAGTCGCCCGATGCGGAACGACTTGTTGCCGTCATGATGCTCTTCCATCAGACGCAACGTGCACACGACCTCGCCGTCCTGCTCGAGCCACAGGTGCCTGGTCTCGGCCTCGAGATCACGCCCGTCCAGTTCCGGATACGGGCATTTCTGCTCGACGACGAAGATCTCGACGCGCAGCTTCAACAAGGCGTAGAGCGTCTTGTTGTCCAGATCGAGAGCCCAGGACCGTTTGAGTGCCGCGGTAGCCGTCATGGGGAGCAACTATGGCACAGGTTCCGAACGGCGTCCTATGCAGAGACGGCGACCGGGTCCACGTCGGCCGCATCGAGTTGCAGAACCTTCGAGGACCAGTCCCAGACCTGTCGGAACAGATCGTTGTCGTCGCTGAGCTTCACACCGAGCGAAGGAATCATTTCCTGCAGTTTCGGCTTCCACGCCTCGAACTGGCCCGGGAAGCAGCGTTCGAGGACGTCGAGCATCGCCGGCACTGCGGTGGAGGCACCGGGGGAAGCGCCGAGGAGTCCGGCGATCGATCCGTCACCCGCGTTGACGACGGCGGTGCCGAACTCGAGCACACCACCCTTGCCCTTGGCCCGGCGGATGACCTGCACACGCTGGCCTGCGGTGATCAGTTCCCAGTCCTTGGCAACAGCCTTGGGCACGAACTCGCCGAGGGTGTCGATTCGACCGGCTTCCGTCTTCGCCAATTCACTGACCAGGTACTTCACCAGGCCGAGTTCGCTGACACCGACGCCGAGCATCGACAGCAGATTGTTCGGCTTCACCGAACCCGGAAGGTCGGTGACGCGGCCTTCCTTGAGGAACTTGGGCGACCATCCGGCATATGGGCCGAACATCAGACCCGGCTTGTTGCCGATCACGCGGGTGTCGAGGTGCGGGACCGACATCGGGGGCGCGCCCACGGCTGCCTTGCCGTAGACCTTCGCGTTGTGCTGGTGAATCAGGTCGGGGTTCGTGCACCGCAGGAACGCGCCGCTGACCGGGAAACCGCCGAATCCCTTGGCCTCCGAGATGCCCGACTTCTGCAGCAGGTGCAGGGCGCCGCCACCGGCTCCCACGAACACGAACTTCGCGCGGACGGTCTTCTTGGTGCCCGTCCGGCGGTTCGACACCTTGACGATCCACGAGCCGTCGGACTGCTTGCTGAGATCGGTCACCTCGTGGCCGAAGTGAATGGTGCCTCCGGAGGCGCCCACGTAGCCCAGGAGTTGCTTGGAGAGCGCACCGAAGTCGACGTCGGTGCCGTCCTGAGTCCAGTTGAGGGCGATCGGATCGGAGAAGTCGCGACCCTTCGACATCAACGGCAGGCGGCGAGCGAACTCGTCCGCGTCGTCGATGTACTCCATGCCCGCGAAAAGCGGGTGACCGGCCAGTGCGTCGTAGCGCGCACGGAGGTACTTCACGTTGTCGGCGCCGTGCACGAAACTCACGTGCGGAATGGGGTTGATGAATTCCTTCGGCTGCGTCAGAACACCTGTCTCGACGCCGTGCGCCCAGAACTGCCGAGACACCTGGAACTGCTCGTTGACGTTGATCGCCTTAGCGATGTCGACGGTGCCGTCCGAGTTGGCCGGGGTGTAGTTGAGCTCACACAGCGCGGAGTGTCCGGTACCCGCGTTGTTCCACGGGTCACTGCTCTCGGCTGCTGCGGCGTCGAGTCGCTCGAACATTGTGATCGACCAGTCCGGCTGAACCTGGCGCAGAATCGCACCGAGGGTCGCACTCATGATGCCTGCGCCCACGAGCACTACATCGGTCTTCGTCTCTACCGCGTTCTTGTCTGACACTGGAGAATCGACTTCCTGTCCATGAGCCGTGCGCGCAATCCGCTCGCAATGTTCCGCGAAACAGGCTACCCGTGCGTACGCAGCCCATTCACTCCCCCCAATTGTGCCCCTCCGCGCTCCGCGGTACCGCCCATTAGATTGTGATCTGTGACTACTTGGGTTCCAGACGTCCTCGGCGACGGCTACCAGCAGACGACCATCCCCCTCGGGGCGGATCCGGACGGTGAAGGCGACGTCCGCGCCACCCTGGTCAAGTACCGTCCGGAATCGTCCGAAGAGACGAACGGACGCGCTGTCCTCTACGTCCACGGGTTCACGGACTACTTCTTCCAAAGCCATCTCGCCGAGCACTTCACGGGCCAGGGCTACGACTTCTATGCGTTGGACCTGCGTAAATGCGGCCGTTCCCGGGACCCCGGCCAGACTGCGCACTTCGTGTCGGATCTCTCGATGTACGAGACAGAACTGAACGAGGCCCTGCGGATCGTTCGCGAGGAAACCGGAACACGGCCCGACAACCTCGGTCAGGTGCTGCTGGTGGCCCACTCGACGGGCGGCCTCGTCCTACCGCTGTGGCTCGACAAGTTGCAGCGTCGGCCCGGGGGAACCGCCGGCCAGGGAATCACCGGTGTCATCCTCAACAGTCCCTGGTTCGATCTGCAGGGCCCCGCGTACCTGCGCAGCGTCGGCACGGCGGCGGTCGACGCGATGGGCAAGATCGCCGGTAAGAACGTCATTCCCAAGACCTCCCTGGACACCTACGGCACGAGCCTGCACGTCGACGGCAAAGGCATCTGGAACTACAACCTCGAATGGAAGCCGCTCGACGGCTTTCCGGTCACGTTCGGTTGGCTCCGTGCGATTCGCCGGGGGCACGCGAAACTGCACCGCGGCCTCGATATCGGTGTGCCCGCTTTGATTCTGCGGTCGAAGAAGACGTACTTCGCGCCTCGCTACGACCCGAAAGTCGACACCGCCGACGCGGTTCTCGACGTCCGTCAGATTGCCCGTTGGGCAGGATGTCTCGGCGACCGAACGACTGTCGTGCCCATCGACGGTGCGCGGCACGACGTCTTCCTTTCGGCGAAAGAACCTCTTGCACAGGCTTTCTCCGAGGTGAATCTCTGGCTGGACTGGCTGCACGGACATCAGGAGGCGAACGCATGACCCACTACGATCTGGCAATCATCGGCACGGGGTCCGGAAATTCGTTGCCGGACGAGCGATTCGCCGACAAGAAGATCGCGATCCTCGAAGAGGGAACCTTCGGCGGGACGTGCCTGAACGTCGGGTGCATCCCCACCAAGATGTTCGTGTACGCGGCCGAGGTTGCCAATGCGATAACACACTCCGGCAAGTACGGCATCGATGCCACGCTCGACGGCGTCCGGTGGCCCGACGTGGTCAAGCGGGTGTTCGGCCGCATCGACCCGATCGCCGCAGGCGGCGAGGACTACCGCACGAACGGGAGTCCGAACACCACCGTGTATCCCGGTCACGCAAGGTTCGTCGGTCCGCGCACGATCGACACCGGTACCGGTGAGGTCATCACGGCCGATCAAGTGGTGATCGCGGCGGGTTCACGCCCCATCGTTCCCGACTCCGTGCTCGAGAACGGCGCCCGCTACTACACGAACGAGAACGTCATGCGGCTACCGAAGATGCCGAAGCATTTGGTGATCCTCGGATCCGGCTTCGTTGCAGCCGAGTTCGCGCACGTCTTCGGAGCACTCGGCAGCAAGGTCTCCGTCATCGCGCGCGGGGAGCATCTGCTGCGTCATCTCGACGCCTCGGTGTCGGAGCGATTCACGGATCTCGCACTCGGAAAGTGGGACGTTCGTCTCGAGAGCGGGCTGAAAGCCGTGCACGATGCCGGCGACGGGGTCCGAGTCCAACTCGTCGACGGAACCACGATCGACGCCGATGCACTTCTCGTCGCGACCGGCCGCCGACCCAACGGCGATCTGCTCGACGTCGCCGAGACCGGGGTCGAACTCGACGACGAAGGATACGTCGTGGTGGACGAGTTCCAGCGCACGACGGCAGAAGGGATCTTCGCGCTCGGTGACGTCTCCTCCCATCAGCAGCTCAAGCACGTCGCCAATCACGAAGCCAGGATCGTCCAGCACAACCTCCTGCACGACGCGTGGAAGGATACGTCACAGCTCCGCGAGTCCGACCACCACTTCATCCCTGCAGCGGTGTTCACCGATCCGCAGATCGCCCACGTCGGGATGACGGAAAACGAAGCCCGCACACAGGGATTCGATATCACGGTGAAGATTCAGGCCTACGGTGACGTCGCCTACGGATGGGCGATGGAGGACGACGAGGGCTTCTGCAAAGTCATCGCCGAACGTGGGACGGGACGACTCCTCGGAGCCCACGTCATCGGCGCGCAGGCGCCCACCGTCATCCAGCCGTTGATCCAGGCGATGAGCCTCGGAACGGACGCCATGACGATGGCGAGAGGCCAGTACTGGATCCACCCCGGTTTGCCGGAAGTGGTCGAGAACGCACTTCTCGGACTCGGGATCTGAGACAACCTCACCAGGGGCTGTACTGGTTCACGCTCACCAGGGGCTGGTTCGGAGCACGATTTCGCTGGCCAGCTCCGCCGAACGATCCCTCGGCACGTTGTCGGTGGTCGGTGTCTCGACCACCCGAAGTTCGCCGTACACGTAGCGGCCACTCGCGTCGGCTTCGGCACGCCGCTCGGGGCTTCCGACCATCACCGTGGTCGGAAGCTCGACCGGTGGGCAGTCCTCACCACCGACGGCCGGGTGCCCTCGATCGGCCACGATCAGGCTCGCGAATCTGCCGAAGTGGCGGGCGGCGAGCTCCCATGCGAGTTCGGCACCCTTTCCGCTGCCGACCAGATTGACCCAGCCCACCTCGAGCTGGTCGAGGGCCGACAGGATCGCGGCCTGCGTCCATCCGGCCCCCTCCGGGACGACGGTGCGCAGGTCGGAGTTGTGCAGCCGTTTGCACACGGCGTCGTACACGTCGGGTGCATCGCCTTCACCGGGAAGCAGGAGCACCACGTGCTTGCTCGCAGGCCCGTCCACTCGGACGGCTCCGTCCCCGCCGTCTACTGCCACGTGAATCAACTCCATGGACGGAAACGGTACGCGATGGCCCCCCTATTGCGCCGTCCATACTCGACCCCTATGGTTCATTACATGACTAATGAACCACGCAACCAGGGAAGGTGACGTCGTGCTCGAAGACGGCAAGGCGCTGTTCCTGCAGATTGCGGAGATGGTCGAGAACTCGATCATCGACGGCTCCCTCCCCGAAGAAGAGCAGGCGCCGTCGTCCAACGAGCTCGCGGCGTTTCACCGAATCAATCCCGCGACGGCAGCGAAGGGCCTGAATCAGCTCGTGACCGACGGCATTCTCTACAAGAAGCGGGGCATCGGGCTCTTCGTGACGCAAGGCGCACGCGATGCGCTTCGGCTACGTCGCCGCGATCGGTTCGCGCGCCAGTACATAGACCCATTGGTCGCCGAGGCCGACAAACTCGGACTCGACATCGACGAGATCAAGACCATGCTCGAACAACGAGAGGGGGCGCGATGAGCGCCGCAACCATCGACCGGCTCGGCATCGACACCGACATCGTCGTGTCCACCCGAGGACTAACCAAACACTTCGGATCGTTCACCGCACTCGACGACGTGACCCTCGATCTGAAACGAAACCGCATCTACGGCCTGCTCGGAAGCAACGGCGCCGGCAAGACGACGCTGATGCAGATCATGACCGGCCAGGCCTTTCAGTCGTCCGGTCAGGTCACGGTGTTCGGCGGTGCGCCCCACGAGAACACCGAGGTACTGCGGCAGGTGTCCTGCATCCGCGAAGGCCAGTGCTATCCCCCGGATTTCAAGGTCAAGCACGTTCTCGCGGCAGCGCGCCACCTGCTACGCGACTGGGACGAGGAATTCGCACAGGCACTCCTCCGAGACTTCGACCTGCCTACCGATCGCAAGGTCAAGAAGCTGTCTCGCGGAATGACCTCGGCCCTCGGTGTCATCATCGGGCTCGCATCACGTGCGACGCTGACATTCTTCGACGAGCCCTACCTCGGCCTCGACGCCGTTGCGCGGCATCGCTTCTACGACCGGCTCCTCGCCGACTATGCAGAGCACCCACGCACCATCGTGCTGTCCACACACCTCATCGACGAAGTGGCGGACCTGCTCGAGCACGTGATTCTCATCGATCGGGGACGAATCGTCGCCGATGCCGATACCGACGAACTCAGAGGATCCGCGATCGTCGTAGCAGGCCCCGTGGGCGACGTCGACCCATTCGTCGGGGGACGAGACGAACTTCGCCGAGAGTCGATCGGGAGCCACACGCGCGTGACGATGCGATCCAGTTCGCACTCCGAAGACATCGCGCACGCGAAAGCCCTCGGCCTGACAGTCGAGCCAGTGTCGCTTCAACAGCTCATCGTCGACACCACCAACTTCGAGGGAAAGGACGCGCGATGATGACCCGCGCTCTGGCCGTGTCCCGTATCCACACCGTCGCCTGGCCGCTCCTCGTGGCGTGGCCGATCGGCATCCTCGCCGTGGCCTTCGCCATTCCGTGGGCGATCTTCGCCATCGTGCAGACCGGCGAATCCAACTTCACCGGAAGCGTTTCGGCACTCCTCGGTGTTGCACTGGCGTTCTACATCGGCGCCATGACGCAGACGTTCCCCTTCGCACTGGGCATGAGCGTCACCCGACGGGACTACTTCGCCGCCACTCTCCTCGTGGCACTCGCCCAGGTCGTGGGTTTCGGTGTCATGTTGTGGGCCCTGTCCGCCGTCGAGACGGCAACGGGCGGATGGGGCGTGGACATGGTGATGTTCGGGATTCCGAACATCTTCACCTCGAATCCGATCGTCCAGCTTGCAACCTATCTCGCCGTTCTTGCACTGATCGCCGGCATCGGTCTGCTGATAGGGGCCCTCCACCGGAGGTGGGGCGTGACGGGTCTGCTCTCGGTGGGGGCCGGACTGCTGGTAGCTCTCGGTCTCGCCGCCATCCTCATGACCTGGCAAGGGTGGTGGCCCGCCTTCGGCAGCTGGTTCGCCGACACCCCGAGAGCGGTCCCGATGGTCGCCCTCCCCGCGGTCCTGGCCACCGCGTTCACGGTCGGTGCGTGGCAACTCGTACGACGCGCCCCCGCCTAGCCACCACCGGAAAGAACGTTGCCGATGGTGGGCAGTCCCGAGGGTGCGCCACCGTCGAGCAAGTTCAGAACCGCAGCGACATCCACGTGCTTCTCGACCAGATCGGCAAGCAGATCGATCTGGGCCGTACGCATTTCGGATACGTCGGTATCCGGCGCGGCGACGAAGCCATGACGCCCCGCATGGTCTGCTACGTCGGCAAGCAGGATTCGCCGGAATCGATCGGATTCGACAAGACCGTGCCAGTGCGTTCCGTACACGGCGCCGCGGATACTGCCCTCGGCAGCGCCGTCGTGAGTGTGCAGCAGCGGTGGATCACCGTTGCGACGTACCCGCCCGTGGTGAATTTCGTACCCGGACACCGGAACACCGTGGGCGTCACCCCGCATCCGGGTCAGAATCTTGTCGGGCGCGAACTCGACCTCGAGGTCCAGGATGCCCAGACCCCGAACGAGCCCGCCCCCGGATTCGACCTCGTCGGCGATCGTAGAACCGAGCATCTGGTAACCGCCGCAGATCCCGAGAATCGGCAACCCCGCTGCGGCACGTGCTACCAGAGCATCCGCAATCCCGCTGCGCCGCAACCAGTCGAGATCCGCCACGGTCGACTTGGTCCCCGGCACGACGACCAGATCCGCATCGGCGAGCCGAGACGCCTCGGATACCCAGCGAACGGACACACCCGGTTCGCAGGCGAGCGCCTCGACATCGGTGGAGTTCGAGACACGTGGAAGCCGCACCGCGGCCACCCGCAACCATTCTTCGCCGACGGGCGGCGCGGGCCGACCCACCGGGACATCCGCAACCACACCCAACGAATCCTCCGCATCGATCCACAGGTCGTTCGCGAACGCGACGACACCCAACGTGGGCCGACCGGTCAATGCCCGAAGTTGTTCCAGACCTGGCTCCAGAAGCGCCTGGTCACCACGAAACTTGTTGACCACGAACCCGGAAACGAGCGCCTGATCCTCGGCCGACAACACCGCCAGTGTCCCGAACAGGTGCGCGAGCACACCGCCTCGGTCGATGTCGCCAACCACGATCACAGGTAGCTCCGCAGCACGGGCGAGACCCATGTTCGCCAAATCCGTTGCGCGTAGGTTTATCTCGGCCGGCGAACCCGCACCTTCACACACCACGTAGTCGAATTCGTGGCGCAAGGCATCCAGGTCCTCCGACACCACCTCGCGCAGGTGGTCACGCTGGTGGATGTAATCGGCTGCGCCGACGGTCGTCACGGCGCGACCCCGAACGACGAGTTGCGATCGCCTGTCGCTACCGGGCTTGAGCAGAATCGGATTGAAGCGAGTGCTCGGCTCCAGCCCACATGCCTGCGCCTGCAAGGCTTGCGCTCTGCCGATCTCTCCGCCGTCCAGTGTGACGACCGAATTGTTGGACATGTTCTGCGCCTTGAACGGCGCAGTCGAGAAGCCACGTCGAGCGAGAAGTCGACAGAGACCGGCGACCAGAACGCTCTTGCCCGCATCGGAAGTCGTTCCCGCCACGAGCAATGCACCGCCCCTGCCGCGCCGGGCATTCGGCGTCACGGCAGAGTCAGAATCTCGGCGCCCGAGTCGGTGACCACCAGCGTGTGTTCGAATTGCGCCGTCCACTTGCGGTCCTTTGTCACCACGGTCCAGCCGTCGTCCCAGATGTCGTATTCGATGCCGCCGAGGTTGATCATCGGCTCGATGGTGAAGACCATTCCGGGCTCGATGATCGTGTCCACGTTCGGCTGGTCGTAATGCAGGATCACGAGCCCGTTGTGGAACGTCTCACCGATGCCGTGGCCGGTGAAGTCCTCCACCACTCCGTAACCGAAACGGTGGGCGTAGGATTCGATGACCCGACCGATGATGTTGAGTGCGCGACCCGGCTTCACGGCCTTGATCGCGCGCATCGTCGCTTCGTGGGTGCGCTCCACGAGCAGTCGGTGTTCCTCGGAGACGTCACCGGCCAGGAAGGTTGCATTGGTGTCGCCGTGCACTCCGCCGATATAGGCGGTGACGTCGATGTTGACGATGTCACCGTCCTGAATCACCGTCGAGTCCGGGATACCGTGGCAGATCACCTCGTTCAGCGACGTGCAGCAGGACTTCTGAAAACCGCGGTAACCCAGCGTCGACGGGTACGCGCCGTGATCGCACATGTACTCGTGTGCGATCCGGTCGAGCTCGTCGGTGGTCACACCGGGTGCGACGGCCTTACCGGCCTCTTGCAGGGCCTGTGCCGCGAGCCTGCTCGCGGTCCGCATCGCCTCGATGGTTTCGGGAGTCTGGACCCAGGGTTCGTTGCCCTCGTCGGCGGTCGGCTTCCACGCGTACTCGGGCCGCTCGATGCCGGCGGGCACACTCAGAACGGGCGAGACGGTTCCGGGACGAAGTTCGGTACGCACAGACATGCCCGCCAGATTACTCGTCCCCCTGTGAGTGGTTGACGAGTCCAGGGACTCGTCAACCACTCACAGGCGTCAGCGCTTGCGGAGGATGTATCGCTGCACCTTGCCGCTCGGCGTCTTGGGCAGTGACTGCACGAAGTGGACGGTGCGCGGGTAGGCATGGGCTGCGAACTTGGTCTTCACCAGTTGCTGCAGTTCGGCCTCGAGTGCGTCGTCACCCTCGACGCCGTCACGCAGCACCACGAACGCCTCCAGCACCTCGCCCCGCAACTCGTCCGGCATTCCCACGACGGCTGCTTCGACCACGTGCTCGTGCATCACCAGGACACTCTCGACATCGAACGGCCCGATCCGGTAGCCGGCCATGATGATGACGTCGTCGTCACGCGCGGAAAAGAAGTAGAAGCCGTCGTCGTCCACCGTGCCGGCGTCACCCGTGACGTACCAACGACCGTCACCGGCGTATCGCGACGCGGTCTTCTCCGGCGCATCGACGTAACCGCCGAACCACAGCAAAGGGCTCTTCTGCACGTCGATCGCCACTCGTCCCGGAGTTCGGGGCGGGGCGGGCTCGTCGGCGTCGTCGCGCAGAACGGTGCACTCCCAACCGGGCAGCGGCAGCCCCATCGAACCCGGACGCACCTCGGTCCTGACCTCGTCGGCCCACGCGTTGACGATGAACATGCCGTGCTCGGTCTGGCCGTAGTGATCGCGCACTTCGACACCGAGCGCCGACTTCGACCATGCGACTACGTCCGGCGTGAGCGGTTCACCCGCCGACGAGGCACGTCGCAGCGACAACCCGTACGGTACGGGGGTCGGGTCGGCGCGCAGGCTCCGGTAGACCGTGGGCGCTGCTGCGAAGTTGGTGACCCCGAACTTCTCGATGATCTGCCACGTCGTCGGTGCGGAAAAGCCCGCGTGCAGCAACAGGCTTCGTGTTCCGGCGGCCATGGGGCCGAGCAGTGCGTAGTAGAGACCGTAGGCCCAGCCTGGATCGGCGGCATTCCAGAACACGTCTTCGGGCCGGACATCGAGTCCGTACTCCTGATATGCGTGGAAGGAAGCCAGTGCCCGCACCGGCACCGGCACTCCCTTGGGGGTGCCGGTGGTCCCGCTGGTGAACAACTGGACCATCGGCCCGTCTCCCCCGACCACGGCGGCCGCCCCGTTCGGATCGCCGGCCGAGTGCGTGTCGATCAGTGCCCGGAAAGAGTCGGCGTCGTCCGTCCCGCCTCCGGCTACCACCAGACGCCACGTCGGTTCGGCAGGAATGTCTTCGCCCGGGGCGAGTTTCGGCGTCTGGTCGGCGTCGACCACGACAACTTTCGCACCGCTCGCTTCCAGCCGGAACGCGATCGCCGGCGCGGCGAAAGCCGTGAACAGCGGCACGTGCACCGCTCCCCTGCGCCAGATCCCCAGCAACGCAACGACGAGGTCGGCGGACTTGCCCATCAACGTCGCAACGTGATCGCCCGCGTCCACGCCCAGATCGGCCAGTGCGGCGGCGAAGCGCGTCGATTCTTCCCGCAACTTCCCGTAGGTCAGGTCGACGTACGACAGATCCCCCTCCACCACCGTGAAGGCGACCGCATCGGCCGGATGACGGTCGCACAGAAGGTCTGCGGTGCATGCCTCCGGGGTGTCGTACTCGCCGAGCAGTTCACGCACGCGGGTGTCGGCATCAGGATGCATCGTCGGGCTCCTCGCTACTCCAGTCGTGGCAGTGCCGGTGAAGCACCGCCTACATTGGTCGCCGTCTATGATCTAGCTCACAGACCGTCGTGAATACCCCCGGAAAGGGGTGCGAATTGTTCGACCACACCACGCGAGCAAGTGCGCTGCTGCGACCTCGCGACTCCGACGCACTGCGCGCAGAATTACGCGGCGCGGCTACGCCGGCCGGCGTACCCGTTCTGTTCGGAGGATCGGTTTCCGGCGACACACTCCACCTCACCGAATTCGTGGGGACCCGCACGAACCTGCTGGCCGGACTCGCAATCCCACCCAAGTCGGGACTGGGTGGCCGCGTCATGGAACAACGTCGGCCCTACGCGGTCAGCGACTACGGCAGCTCGACCACGATCACCCACCATTTCGACCACCCCGTGCAGAGCGAGGGCCTTCGATCCATCCTCGCCGTTCCGGTGATGGTCAAAGGCAGCCCGCGCGCTGTGATGTATGCGGCCGCACGTGCCAGCACGCCGCTCGGTGACCGTGCCACGGACGTCCTGGTCGCGGCGTGCCGCCGGCTGGGTTCGGAGATCATGATCCGCGACGAAGTGGATCGACGGGTTCGCATTCTCGACAACCTCACCACCCCGGCAGCGGAGTCCATGACGACCGAGGAACTACGCGACATTCACGCCGATCTACGCGGTGTGGCGCAAGGCGTGTCGGACAGCGCGTTGCGGGAACGGTTGCGGGCCATCTCCCGCCGCCTGGCCGGTGTGGTCACCAACGACCCGGAGAAGCCGCCGAGCGAAGTTCCGGCGCTGACCCCACGCGAGCTCGACGTCCTCGCGCAGATCGTGCTGGGGTGCACCAACAACGAGGCCGCGGACCGTCTGTGTCTCGGCCCGGAAACCGTGAAGAGCTACCTTCGCAGCGCAATGCGCAAGCTCGGCGCGCACAACCGCCACGAAGCCGTCGTTTCCGCCCGCAAGCTGAGTCTGCTCCCCTGACGGTCGTCAGTAGCCCTCGGGTAGCGCCGTGAACATGTCGCGGGTGACCGCAACCGCGTTGTCCGAACTGCCGCCCCTCACCACGAGGGTCGCGAAGGCCAGATCACCGCGGTAGCCGACGAACCACGCGTGCGAACCGCCCTCGACCTCGGCTTCACCGGTCTTGCCGTAGACCTCGCCCTGGTCGGCAATTCGCTCGGCAGTTCCGCTCGTGACCACGAGTCGCATCATGCCGCGCAATCCGTCGACGACCTTCGGGTCGATCTTCGGATGGTCACCTTCGATCTTGGTCTCGCGCCCCTTGATCAACTGCGGGACGGGCGTCGAACCGTGCGCGATGGTGGCCGCCGCAAGCGCCATTCCGAACGGGCTCACCACAACTCGGCCCTGACCGAAACCGTCCTCCGTGCGCTGCACCTTGTCCGTCGCGGGTGGCACCGACCCGGAATTGGTCGGCAACCCGACCACCTCGTACTTGGGTCCGATACCGAATTGCGATGCAGCCACGTTCAGGGCGTCGGGCTCCATCTCGCTGGCGAGCTTCGCGAACGACGTGTTGCAGGACCGCGCGAACGCCGTTGCCATCGAGACGTCGCCCAGCGCGAAATGGTTGTAGTTGGGCACACTGCGCTCACCGATGACGATCTCTCCCGGGCACGGCACCGTGCTGTCCGGGGTCGCAAGTCCGGACGTCATCGCGGCACCCGCGGTCACCATCTTGAACGTCGAGCCCGGCGGATACTGGCCCGCCAGCGCCACCGGCCCGTCTCGGTCCGCCGCCTTGTTCTGTGCGACGGCGAGCACGTCACCCGTCGACGGCTGGATGACCACCATCATCGCCTGGTCCGGATGTGCATCCACAGCATTCTGGGCGGCCACCTGAATCGGCCGATCCAGGCTGATCGAGACGGACGGGACCGGCTCGGGCGGAGTCTCGGTCAGGACGTCGATGTCGGCACCGTTGCGATTCACCGTGACGACGCTCCACCCGGCCTTGCCGTCGACTTCGTCGATGATCGTCTTCTTCACCTGCCCGACGAGATCGGGCGCGAACGTTCGATCCGTGGCGACCAGGTCCGCTTCGTCGGATACGGTCACACCGGCGAGCCCGTCCAATGCAGGAGCGATCTGTTCGTAATCCTCCTCGCGCAGGCGCGTCACCAGGTAGTCACCTTTGACTCCGGTCGCCGACTCCACGATCGATTGCGGGGTCACGGTGTTGTCGAAAGCGTTCAGTGCCGCCGACAACGACCGCGCCGTCCCCACCAGGTCGTCTGTCCGGGACGCATCGAGCTTTACGCGGTACACGACTCCCGGGACCAAGACATCGGATCCGGCGTGCTCGTTGACCCGGGCACGCTCGGCCTGCTCGGATCGGAGAACCATCTTCTGGCGGTCGCCGAGCCGCGGATGCAGATTCGTCGAACTCCACCGGACTGCCCAATCGCCTCCGCGCCTGCCCATCTGGAGTTCGCCCGTGTAGGTCCACACCCGATCTTTCGGAAGATGCCATTCGTAGCTGTATCCGACCTTCGCGGTGTCACCACGGATCTCGACGTCGGTGGTCTCCGCATCCAGAGAAATCGCCTGCAGCGATTCCCACGCCTCGTCGATAGCGGGGCCCGCGTCGTCGGGGCGATCCGAGAGTTCTGCGGCCCTCGCGGTGTCGTGCTCGGCGAACGCGGACAGGAAGTCCTGCGCTGCAGGTTGCGGTCCGTCCGGACGAGGGGTGCACGCCACGAGTCCCGCAGCAACAGCGACCGCTCCGAACAGGGCAACAGACCTGGTCATCTGACCGCTGGGCACGTGTGAGGGCTTCATCGCCGCCAATACTAGGGCGGCCCGATCGTGTTCCAGGTGAGGCGCGGCCCGTCAGTCCAGGAGAATTGTCGCGAACGTGCCGACCTGCTCGAACCCGATGCGCGCGTACGTTCTTCGCGCTGCACCGTTGAAACTGTTGACGTAGAGACTTGCCGTCCGGCCGTCGGCCAGAATGGATTCGGCCACGGTCGCGGTACCGGCAGCCCCCAGGCCCCGACCGCGATGCGACGGCGCCACCCACACACCCTGGATCTGGCCGACCCGTGACGACACCGATCCGACCTCCGCCTTGAAGACCACTTCGCCGTCTTCGAACCGCGCCCAGGCTCGGCCCGAGGAGATCAGATTGGCGACACGACGCTGATAGCTCCGCCCTCCGTCGTTCACCCGAGGGTCGACACCGACCTCCTCGATGAACATGGCCACCGCTGCGGGCAGGTACTGCTCGAGTTCGTGCATCCGCACCCTGCGCACCGCGGGGTCGGGACGACAGATCGGCGGACCACCCAGCGCGAGCAGCGGCTGATCCGGCCGCACTTCGCGGGCGGGACCCCAGTCCAGTTCCAGTATCTCCCACAGGGGCAGCGTGAGTTCGGCCCGGCCGACGAGGGACGAACACATCCGCGGACCGCGACACGCCCGATCGGCGAAGGCGCGCAGATCGTCGAGGTCACCGCGCAGCGGTACGAGATTGGCACCCGCGTAACAGAGCGATTCGAGGGGTCCACCGCGGCTCCACAGCTCCCCGTGGATCATTCTGGGATCGATCCCCGACTTCTCCACGCGCGCGGCGACCATGCACGCGGCCACAGGGTCGGCGTCGAGGACACCGAGTATCTGTGCCACGTCCCTGCCACCCAATTGTCTGGCACCCAGGAGCTTGAGCATCTGCCCCACCTTGTCGGCTAGTGGTCGTGCCACCACATTGCCACGAACCATGCCCTGGTGGGCAAGTTTTTGTGCGGGACCCTCAACTGACGGTGACCACGGGGGAACCGGCAGAATCCTCGCCTTCCATTTCCTCGGCGATTCGCATGGCTTCCTCGATCAACGTCTCGACGATCTGAGCCTCCGGAACGGTCTTGATGACCTTGCCCTTCACGAAGATCTGACCCTTGCCGTTTCCGGACGCGACACCGAGATCGGCATCGCGCGCCTCGCCGGGACCGTTGACGACGCAGCCCATGACCGCAACCCGCAGCGGGATCTCCATGCCTTCGAGACCTGCCGTGACCTCGTCCGCGAGTGTGTAGACGTCCACCTGGGCGCGACCACACGACGGGCAGGACACGATCTCGAGCTTGCGTGGACGCAAGTTGAGGGACTGCAGGATCTGGGTGCCGACCTTGATCTCCTCGGCCGGGGGTGCCGACAACGACACGCGAATGGTGTCGCCGATGCCTTCGGAAAGCAGCGCGCCGAACGCGACCGCCGACTTGATCGTTCCCTGGAAGGCCGGCCCCGCCTCTGTGACGCCGAGGTGTAGCGGGTAGTCGCACTGCGCGGCGAGCTGCTTGTAGGCCTCCACCATCACGACGGGGTCGTTGTGCTTGACGGAGATCTTGATGTCGCCGAAGCCGAACTCCTCGAACAGGCTCGCCTCCCACAGCGCCGACTCGACGAGCGCCTCCGGGGTGGCTTTGCCGTACTTCTGCATCAGGCGCGGATCCAACGATCCCGCGTTCACGCCGATGCGAATGGGGATGTTCGCGTCACCGGCGGCCTTGGCCACCTCTTCGACCCGTCCGTCGAACTCGCGAATGTTTCCCGGGTTCACTCGGACTGCGGCGCAACCCGCATCGATGGCAGCGAAGATGTAGCGCGGCTGGAAGTGGATGTCCGCGATGACCGGGATCTGACTCTTCTTCGCGATGGTCGCCAATGCGTCGGCGTCCTCCTGCCGTGGGCAGGCAACGCGCACGATGTCGCAACCGGACGCGGTGAGTTCGGCGATCTGCTGCAGTGTGGCGTTCACGTCGTGGGTCTTGGTGGTACACATCGACTGCACCGACACCGGGCTGTCGCTGCCCACACCGACGGACCCGACCTGGAGCTGTCGAGTCTTACGGCGAGGCGCGAGAGTTGCGGCCGGGCCTTCGGGCATACCCAATCCGACGGGGCTGGTCACGAGGATGCCTTCTTTCGTAGCTTCGATTCGAGTCTAACGATCACGGGAAGAGCTTGATGGGGTTGACGATGTCCGCCGTGAGCGTCAGCAGCATGTACGCACCACCGATGACGATGAACACGTAGGTCACGGGCAGAAGTTTCATGTAGTCGACCGGGGCGCCGCGCGGAAGGCCCTTCAGTTTCCGGAACCAGTTTCGGATGTGCTCGTACACGGTCACCGCCATGTGCCCACCGTCGAGCGGGAGCAAGGGCAGCAGGTTGAAGATGGCCAGGAAGAAGTTGAGGCTCGCGAGGAGCAGGACGAACGCTTCCCAGATTCCCTGCTCCGCGATCTCGCCACCGAGCACGCTGGCTCCGTAGACACTGACGGGCGTTTCCGGGTCACGTTCGCCACCGGTGACGGCCTGCCAGAGATCCACCGCCTTCTCTGGCATCTGGATCAAACGTTCGACGGTCATGGTGAACATGTCCCCGGCGAATCCGAAGCTCGCCGGCACAGCACTCAGAGCCGAGTGTTCGACGACGTTCGGCGGGGCGACGATGCCGATCGCACCGACCGTGTCCATCCGTGGTTCCGAGTCCGGTGTGTCCTGGACCCACCGTTCCGCCTGTTCGACCGGCACGGTGAGCGTGAGCCGTTCGCCGTCACGATCGACTGTGAAATCGTGCGGTCCACTCGAGTTGCGTGTCTTCTCGGCCACCTCGGCGAAGGTGTCCGCTTCGGCGCCGTCCACCGCAACGATGGTGTCGCCCGCACGGATACCCGCTTGTTCGGCCGGACCTGTGCCACTGCATTCGGACAGTGCGAAGTCGGGCCCGGGGCCTTGCGTCGGCGACACACACGCCAACGAACCGACCACCGCAGTCTCGGGTCTGTCGAGGTTCGGAAGACCCCAGCCCACCGCAAGCCCGTAGATCAAAACGAGACCCAGAAGGAAGTTCATCGCGATGCCACCGGACATCACCACGAGGCGACGCCACGTGGCCTTCTTGTACATCGCGCGGTCTTCTTCGTCGGGTGCGAGTTCGTCGATTGCAGTCATACCCGCGATGTCACAGAACCCGCCGAGCGGAAGTGCCTTGAGTCCGTATTCGGTCTCACCGCGGCGGAAGGAGAAGATCTTCGGACCGAACCCGATGAAGTATCTCCGTACCTTCATGCCCGTCGCCTGCGCCACCCACATGTGGCCGGCTTCGTGAAGCGCGATCGACAGCGCGATACCCAGGGCGAAAAGCAGAACGCCCAACGCGAACACCATGCGGTTACTAGCCTTCCTGATTCACGAGCTGACGCGCCCGTGTACGTGCCCAGCCGTCGGCGGCGAGAACATCATCCACGGTAGCGGGTGGTGACGACCACTCGTCCGCGTCGTCGAGGACCGCCTCGACCGTGCGGACGATGTCGGGGAACCGAACGATTCCGTCGAGGAACGCCTGCGCGGCCACTTCGTTGGCTGCGTTGTACACGGCGGTGAGCGATCCCCCGCCCTTCCCCGCAGACCGTGCCAGGTCCACCGCAGGGAACACCGCCGAGTCGAGAGGTTCGAACTCCCAGGTGGAAGCTTTCGTGAAGTCGCACGCGGCGGCGGCACCCGGCACGCGGTCGGGCCAACCCAACGCCAGTGCGATCGGCAGCCTCATGTCGGGTGGGCTGGCCTGCGCCAGCGTCGACCCATCGGTGAAGGTCACCATCGAGTGCACGATCGACTGCGGGTGCACCGTCACGTCGATTCGGTCGTAGTCCACACCGAACAGCAGGTGCGTTTCGATGAGTTCGAGCCCCTTGTTCACCAAGCTCGCCGAGTTCAAGGTGTTCATCGGTCCCATGGACCAGGTCGGATGGGCACCCGCCTGTTCGGGAGTGACCGACTCGAGTTGCTGCGCCGTCCACCCCCGGAACGGTCCACCGGATGCCGTCAGGACGAGCCGATCGATTTCACGGTCCGAGCCCCCACGCAGGCACTGCGCCAACGCAGAATGCTCCGAATCGACCGGAACGATCTGGCCGGGTGCTGCGGCAGCGGTGACCAACGCGCCGCCGGCGACCAGCGACTCCTTGTTGGCGAGTGCCAAACGGGCACCCGACTTCAGCGCGGCAAGCGTGGGAGGCAGCCCGAGCGACCCGACGAGGGCGTTCAGCACCACGTCCGCCTCGGTCGTACGCACGAGTTCGGTCGCCGCTTCGGGGCCCGTCAGCACTCCCGGGTGATCGAGCGCGTCGGCAGCCGTGGAATCGGCGACTGCAACAGCGTCCACCCCGGTCTCGAGAATCTGCTTTCGCAACAGGTCGATGTTTCCACCGCCTGCCGCGAGACCGACGACGACGAAGTCGTCCGGGTTGCCTGCGACGACTTCGAGCGCCTGGGTACCTATCGAACCGGTACTTCCGAGCAGGAGGATCCGGGTGGGCTTGTTTCCATGCACCGGACCATTGTTCCTGATTCCACCTGAGAGCACCCTGATGGATGGCCCCACTACATACGACGGCCGGTCGTATGCCACGATATGAAGCCAGTAGCACTCGAACTAGCAGGAGGATCGACCGTGGCCGATACCGAGTTGGACAAAGTTTCCAGCGAACCCGTCGTGGCGGTCTCGAATGTCGATACAGCCGAGGTCCCCTCTGCCGAGTGGGGATGGAGCGGCGAATCCATCAAGACGTTCCGCTTCTTCGGTTGGCTCTTCGCAGCCTTCCTGCTCGTGATGATCATCGGTAACCACGAAGGCCGTGTCGAAGACTGGTACCTCATCGGCTTCGCCGCTGTCATGGTGATTCTGCTGGTGCGCGACGTCATCATGCGCCGCAAGCCCCGCTAGTTCTCCGCTGCGAGCTGCCCACAGGCAGCGGCGATCTCCTGTCCGCGGGTGTCGCGCACGGTGCACGACACACCCTGTGCGATCACCCTTCGAACGAATTCCTTCTCCACCGGCTTCGGGCTGGCATCCCATTCGCTGCCCGGGGTCGGGTTCAGCGGAATCAGATTCACGTGGACGAGCGCACCCAGCGCCTTCCGCAACTTCTTCCCCAACATGTCCGCACGCCACGGCTGATCGTTCACGTCACGAATCAGCGCGTACTCGATGGACACGCGTCTACCGGTCGAATCCGCGTAGTACCTGGCGGCTTCGAGGACCTCCTCCACCGACCACCGGTTGTTGACCGGCACGAGGGTGTCGCGCAATTCGTCGTCGGGAGTGTGCAGAGACACCGCCAGTGTGACGTTCAGCCCCTCGTCCGCCAGCTTCCGGATCGCCGGCGCCAAGCCGACTGTCGACACGGTCACCGAGCGCTGGGACAAGCCGAGCCCGTCCGGAGCAGGTGATGTGATTCGGCGAACCGCCGCAACCACCCGCTTGTAGTTCGCGAGCGGTTCACCCATTCCCATGAACACGACATTCGACAGTCGGCCGGGTCCACCGTCGACCTCGCCGTCACGCAACGCCGCTGCCGCAGCGCGTACCTGGTCGACGATCTCTGCAGTCGACAGGTTCCGTTGCAGACCACCCTGACCGGTGGCACAGAACGGGCAGGCCATGCCGCATCCGGCCTGGCTCGAGATGCACAGCGTTGCCCGATCCGGGTATCGCATCAGCACACTCTCGAGAAGGGTTCCGTCGCCCGCCTTCCACAATGTCTTGCGGGTCTCTCCCCCGTCACACGCGAGGTGCTTGAGCGGTGTGAGCAATTGTGGGAACAGCGCCGAACCGACCTGCTCCCGGACGGACGCCGGAAGATCGGTCATCTTGTCCGCGTCGGCCTCGAGTCGTCCGTAGTACTGGCGAGCAAGCTGATCGGCACGAAAACCGGGCAGTCCCAGTTCCTTCACCGCATCACGCCGCTCGGCCGCATCGAGGTCTGCAAGGTGCCGCGGCGGCATGCCGCGGCGGGGCGCGTTGAACACGAGAGGAAGGGAAACAGCCATAGTGCGGCCCATTCTCCCACTGCTGTCCAATCGGGCCCAATTTCGAAATGAACATCGGTTACGCAAGTAGAAGTGGTCGGCCAGGCAGCGGACAATTGTTGTTGTCGTGTACATCACTTGGACGGTGCAATTGTGAACATGGATATCGATACCGACGTCGAGCTGGACGAGACCGTGGGATCGCGCGTTTCCGCCGAGTACGCGCGGTCGTGGCAACTGGTGCCCGGAGGACGACCCGAGGCCTTCGAGGAAGCTCACCGCGGATCGGCGGACGCGCTGATACTCGACCTCGAAGCGATACACGACCTGGCCGGTTTGGAAGGCGTCGTGCTCGCGAAAGTGGAAAGTGGGATGCAGATCGACGCAACTGCCGAGCGACTGCCCGCAGATACGCGGGTGATCGCCCTCCTCGAATCCGCGGTCGGACTCGAGGCAGCACCCGAGATCGCCCGGCGGACGCCACGTTCCGACTCGCCTTCGGCAGCGGCGACTTTCGGCGCGACACCGGCATGGACGACTCTCCCTCGCCATGGCGTATCCGCGATCACACCTCACCATCGCGAGCAGGGCGGCGCGGATCGCGCCACCGATCGACGGACCCACGCTCGGCACGGACCACGAGGCCTTGCGCCGCGCGACACTACTGACGTTGTCGATGGGGATGACCGGGAAGCTCTGCATGACGACAGCGCAAACCGGCTCGGTCAACACGCCCTGAGCCCGTCCGCGGCCGACGCCGGCTGGGCCAGGTCGGTGATCGCCGACCTCGGGGTCGACGGCGCGTGTTCGGGACGGCAGCGATCTGCCCAGGCTCGCCAAGGCCAAGAAGATCGACACACTTGCGAAGCTGTTCCATATACAGGCGAAATGATCACCCGGGTGCCAAGATCGAGTCATGTCGACAACACCGGGCGACTCGTCGCCCCTCGAACCCGATCACGATCACGATCAGATCCCGCCCGAGGGGACGCACACCGCTCCCGCCACCGACGCGGTCGCGCACACTCGCGCCGCTGCCACCTGGACCGGTTTGGTGATCGGGATCCTGGTCCTGATCGTCCTGTTGATCTTCATCCTGCAGAACCTCGACAGCGCGACTCTGCATCTTTTCGCGTGGGACTTCACCCTCCCCCTCGGCGTCACCATCCTGTTGGCCGCAATCGCGGGCGCGATCGTGATGGCACTCGCAGGGGGAATCCGCATCCTGCAGATAAGGCGTGCCGCCAAACGCGGGCTCTCGTAGCTCGATTCAGAGCACGAGACCGGTCGGTCGCGCCCGGGTGTGCAGTCGATACCGAACGTCCAGTGCGACGCCGGGTGTCTGCTCGAATGCATGTGCGGCTGTCCGCTTGGTGAACTCGATGGCAAGCACCGCGCGCAGGGCATCACGGTCCGGAAACTCCCAGCGGGTGTCGATCCGTACCAGGTC
Source organism: Rhodococcus sp. NPDC058521 (assembly GCF_042719695.1). Classification (NCBI taxonomy): domain Bacteria; kingdom Bacillati; phylum Actinomycetota; class Actinomycetes; order Mycobacteriales; family Nocardiaceae; genus Rhodococcus; species Rhodococcus sp. NPDC058521. Next base: position 770,178 of record NZ_JBHXNL010000001.1, on the reverse strand, counting down.
GAATCCCTGCGCCTCGAAGAACTTCTCGACCCTCGCGGGATCGTATTGTGGCAAGTCCCTGCGCATCCAGCGGCCGTACGCACCGGCTGTTGCATCGAGATCAACCACGGCGAGAACGCCACCCGGTTTCAGCACTCGCATCGCCTCCGCGATGCCGGCCCCGCAACCGGGTCCGAAGAAGTACGCCGTGCGCGCGTGCACCAGGTCGGCCACACCGTCCTCGACCGGTACCGACTCGGCCGTGCCCTCCGACACTCGGACGTGCTCGACATCCCGGGTGCGGCGCCGCGCCGCGGCCACCAATGGCGGATGGGGTTCCACACCGATCACCGACGAAGCGGACTGCGCGAACATCGGAAGATGGAAGCCGCTTCCGCAGCCGAGGTCGACGACCACGCCGTCCGTCCAATCGACGAGGCCGGACAGCGTGCGGTACACCGCCCCGTCCGCGTCCTGAGCGCGGTTCTCGATCTCGTACAGCTCCGGCCAGTGCCAGATGTTCGGGCTCGGAATCGCCATGCCGGCAGCGCCGCTCACACCAGGAGCGTCAGAATCAGCCACGTGACGAACGCCGACGGCAGAAGCGAATCGAGACGATCCATGATGCCGCCGTGTCCCGGCAAAAGGGTTCCCATGTCCTTGATGCCGAGCTCACGCTTGATCTGCGATTCGATCAGGTCACCGAGGGTGGCGACGACGACGAGCACTACACCCAACGCGAGCCCGATCAACGGGTTCTCGTCGAGGATCAGGGTCACCGTGGCGACGCTTCCGATCACGCAGAACAGCAGCGATCCACCGAAGCCCTCCCAGGACTTCTTCGGGCTGATTCGCGGCACCATCGGATGCTTCCCGAACAGCACCCCGGCGGCGTAACCGCCGATATCCGAACAGGCGACGCCGATCATGAGGCACAGCACTCGCCCGGCGCCGTCCTCCTGCAAGACCATCAGCACCGCGAAGGATGCGAGAAGCGGAACCCAGGCGGCAACGAACGTGGTGATCGCGGTGTCGGGAAGGAAGTTGCGCGGGGTCGCGCTCAACCCGTGGTCGAACAGCCGCCAGACCATGCAGACCAGCACCGTGCCGGCGAAGGCCGCCAGCACCCCCTGAATTCCGAACGGCCAGCCCAGCCACAAGATGGCCTGACCACCGGCGAGGAGCGGAACGCGAGGCACCCGGATGTCGGCCTCACGCAGGCGCTTCGCCACTTCCCACGTGGCGATCGCCATCGCCACGGCGACGACACCGATCCAGACGAGCGGGACATACGCCAGGATGACGATCAACGAAACGCCGAGCGCGAGCCCCACCCCGATTGCGGCCGGAAGGTTTCGCCCCGCCTTGGACTTGGAGTCGCCAACGGGTTCAGCCCCTGCCGACGCCGACGGCGCGCCCGATGCGTCCCCATCGGGTGTCCCTCGTTCTGCTGGCACGGTCACCGTCTCCCGTTCCGCCCCTCGTGTCGATGTAGAACTTCTCGTGTGTGAGCATCCGATCGGATACTCACACCTCCATCAGTTCTGCGTCCTTGTGCTTGACCAACTCGTCGATCTGCGCGACGTAGCGGGCGGTGGTCTTGTCGAGTTCCTTCTCGGCACGACCGACCTCGTCCTCACCCGCGTCGCCGTCCTTCTGGATGCGAGAAAGCTGCTCCATCGCCTTGCGGCGAACGTTTCGAACGGCAACCTTGGCGTCCTCGCCCTTCGCCTTGGCCTGCTTGACCAGTTCCCTGCGCCGCTCTTCCGTGAGCTGCGGAACCGAGATGCGAATCAGGTTTCCGTCGTTGGTCGGATTGACCCCGAGGTCCGAATTGCGAATTGCCGTCTCGATGGCGCCCAGCTGGGCCTGCTCGTACGGCTTCACGACGACAAGGCGCGCCTCGGGCACGTTGATGCTCGCGAGCTGAGTGATCGGGGTCATCGCCCCGTAGTACTCGATGACGATACGGGAGAACATGCCCGGATTCGCGCGCCCCGTTCGAATCGAACCGAGGTCGTCCTTCGCCACCGTGACAGCTTTTTCCATCTTCTCTTCCGCTTCGAAGAGAGCTTCATCAATCACGGTAGTTCCTCCATGTTCGTTTCTGCTTCGTCGTACAGATCAGGGCGGGGGTTCAAGACTTGACCAACGTTCCGATCTTCTCACCGGCCACCGCGCGGGCGATATTGCCCTCGGTGAGCAGATTGAACACCATCATCGGCATCTTGTTGTCCATGCAGAGGCTGAAGGCCGTCGCGTCGGCAACCTGAAGCCCACGCTCGATCACTTCGCGGTGGGTGATCTGATCGAACATCGTCGCGTCCGGGTCGATACGAGGATCCGCGGAATAGACGCCGTCGACACCCTTCGCCATCAGTACGACCTCGGCACCGACCTCGAGCGCACGCTGGGCAGCCGTCGTGTCGGTCGAGAAGTAGGGCATGCCCATGCCGGCACCGAAGATGACGACGCGCCCCTTCTCGAGGTGCCGCTGGGCACGCAACGGGATGTAGGGCTCGGCGACCTGGCCCATGGTGATCGCGGTCTGGACCCGGGTATCGATCCCCTGCTTCTCCAGGAAGTCCTGCAGCGCAAGCGAATTCATCACGGTTCCGAGCATGCCCATGTAGTCGGACCGAGCCCGGTCGAGACCGCGCTGCTGCAGTTCGGCACCGCGGAAGAAGTTTCCGCCACCGATGACCACGGCGACCTCCACACCGGAACGTGCAACCCCGGCGATCTGTTCGGCCACCTTCGTCACGACGTCAGGATCCAGACCGACCCTGCCGCCACCGAACATCTCGCCACCGAGCTTCAGAAGGACACGGCGAAAGCCTGGGCGTTCGTTGGCTGCTTCGGACATTGTTCTCCTCGGTTCTTCGGTCACGCTCGTTCGATCTACACCGGCACCAACCCGGTCGCCGCCGCGATCACCAGCCGCGGATCCACTTCCGATCCTGCCTCATCACGACAGTTCGGTGGCATACGTTGGCCCCGCCGGTTCGAGTGCGAACTCTTCGCCGACGGGGCCACACGTCCCACGAATCGATCAGGAAGCGCCGACCTCGAAGCGCACGAAACGCTTCACGGTGACCCCGGCCTCGTCCAGAATCGCCTTGACCGACTTCTTGGAGTCCTGCACCGAGGACTGCTCGGTCAGCACGACATCCTTGAAGTAGCCGTTGACGCGGCCTTCGATGATCTTCGGCAGCGCCTGCTCGGGCTTGCCTTCCGCCCGTGCGGTCTCCTCGGCGATGTGGCGCTCGTTGGCAACGATGTCCTCGGGAACCTCGTCACGGTTGACGTACTTCGCCTTGAGGGCAGCAACCTGCATCGCCGCGCCGCGAGCAGCCTCGGCTGCAGCTTCGCCTTCGCCGCTGTACTCGACGAGAACGCCGACGGCCGGCGGCAGGTCGGCACTGCGCTTGTGCAGGTACACGGCCACCGGGCCCTCGAAGGAGGCGATCCGGCTCAGGACGAGCTTCTCGCCGATCTTGGCCGACTGCTCCTGAACGACGGCGTCGACGGTCTTGCCGTCGAGCTCGAGCGCCTTGAGAGCCTCGACGTCGGCAGGCTTCGCCTCCGCGGCAACCGCCACGATCGATTCGGCGAGCTTCAGGAAGTCCGCGTTCTTGGCGACGAAGTCGGTCTCGCAGTCGATCTCGAGCAGGACGCCGTCCTTGGCGACGACCAGGCCCTCGGCGGTGGTGCGCTCGGCACGCTTACCCACATCCTTGGCACCCTTGATGCGCAGCTGCTCGACAGCCTTGTCGAAGTCGCCATCAGCCTCGGCCAGGGCGTTCTTGCATGCCATCATTCCGGAGCCGGTGAGCTCGCGGAGCCGCTTGACGTCAGCGGCGGTGTAGTTCGCCATTGTGAGCGAGCCTCCTCATTGTGTAATGGGACGTACGTCGAGGTGTCTGTTGAGACGTACGTCAGGGTAGTACGTGAAGCAGACGGTGAAACGGCCCTGACCAAAGACTTTCTTGGTCAGGGCCGTTGTCATCGGATCAGGCCTCGGTCGAGGGGGCCTCGGTGGCCGGGGCAGCCTCGGCTGCCGGAGCCTCTGCAGCGGGGGCGGCCTGCGACAGCAGTTCCTGCTCCCACTCGGCGAGGGGCTCGCCGGCGCCGGCCTCGGGCTTGGCGTCCTTGTCGGCGCTCTGCCCGGCACGTGCCTGCACGCCCTCGGCAACTGCGGAAGCGACGACCTTGGTCAGCAGCGCGGCCGAACGGATGGCATCGTCGTTGCCCGGAATCGGGTAGTCGACGAGGTCGGGGTCGCAGTTGGTGTCCAGGATCGCGATGACCGGGATGTTCAGCTTGCGAGCCTCGGCAACTGCCAGGTGCTCCTTGTTGGTGTCGACGACCCACACGGCCGAGGGAACCTTGGCCATGTCGCGGATACCACCGAGAGTGCGATCCAGCTTGGTCATCTCACGCGTGAGCATGAGGATTTCCTTCTTGGTGCGACCCTCGAAGCCACCGGTCTGCTCCATCGCCTCGAGCTCCTTGAGGCGGAGCAGACGCTTGTGGACGGTGCTGAAGTTGGTGAGCATGCCGCCGAGCCAACGCTGGTTGACGTAGGGCATCCCGACGCGAGTCGCCTCGCCCGCGATGGACTCCTGCGCCTGCTTCTTGGTCCCGACGAAGAGGATGGTGCCGCCGTGGGCGACGGTCTCCTTGACGAACTCGTACGCCTTGTCGATGTACGTCAGCGTCTGCTGCAGGTCGATGATGTAGATGCCGTTGCGGTCGGTGAAGATGAAACGCTTCATCTTCGGGTTCCAACGACGGGTCTGGTGACCGAAGTGCGTGCCGCTGTCGAGCAGCTGCTTCATTGTTACGACAGCCATGGCTGTGTATCTCTCTTTCATTGCCGGTTCATGCGGAGTGTCGGTGACGCTCCGCCCTGGCACCCGCAGGACTTCGGACTCGCACTCTGGGTGCGAGACCAGCCGAAGGCCGTAGATCGTGCGCGGGCGCGCGAAGTCGGACTGTGCGAGCACAGACCGCTCGACCAGTGTACGGCCTCCGTCGCGCTCCCCATAACCGCGATCCCTGTCAAGCCCCTCTCCCCGCTCTGTGGACAACCTCGCGGCTCGTCCACATACGGTGCGACGTGCGGTTTCACGGCCGAAGAACCGGCATTGTCACGGCGGTGAACCAACCTCGCCTCGTTCTGATCCTGCCGATGCTGTCGGCACTGATCCTGCTCGGCAGCCCGGGCGCTTCGGCGGTTCCGGGTGGCGAGTTCGATTGGCCACTTCATCCCCGGCCCGAAGTGGTACGCACGTTCGACAAACCGGAGCACAACTGGCTTCCGGGGCACCGCGGCGTCGATCTCTCCGGGCGCCCCGAGCAGGCAGTGCTCTCGGCAGGTGCGGGGACGGTCGTGTTCGCGGGTGAGGTTGCGGGTAAACCGACCGTGTCCGTCGATCACGACGGCGGTCTGCGCACCACCTATGAACCTGTCGTCGCCCGCGTCCGGCCCGGGCAGCGCGTCGGAATCGGGACGGTGCTGGGCACGCTCGAGGCGGGCCACCCCGGCTGCCGGGCCGCGGCTTGTCTGCATTGGGGTGTTCGGCGCGATCGTGAGTACCTGAATCCACTCCGTCTCGTCCGTACCGCTCCCCTACGCCTCAAACCCGTCTCGTTCGATCAGGCCCGCGGGTGAGCCTGGTCGTGCACTGCACGCAATCGCTCGACGGACACGTGCGTGTAGAGCTGAGTCGTCCCCATACTCGAGTGCCCGAGCAATTCCTGGACCACACGAAGATCTGCACCCCCTTCTAGCAGGTGCGTCGCCGCGCTGTGTCGAAGACCGTGCGGGCCGAGATTCGGAGATCCCGGAACGGCGGACATCACCTCGTGCACGACGCTGCGCGCCTGCCTCTGATCGAGCCGTCCCCCGCGCTTACCGAGAAGCAGTGCAGTACCGGATGATTCGGAGACGAGTTGCGGCCTTCCCACTTGCAGCCACGCATCGATGGCATCGGCGGCGGGGCGCCCGTACGGAACGGACCGTTCCTTGTCGCCCTTACCGATCACGCGAAGCAGACGCCGATGTTTGTCGACCGACACCAGGTTCAGACTGCACAGTTCGCCTACGCGAATCCCCGTCGAATACAGCAGCTCGACGATCAGCCGATCCCTGAGCGCAATCGGATCTTCTTGGGCTGCACCGAGTTCTGCCGCATCCATCGCCTCCACTGCTTGTTCACGACGAAGAACTGCGGGCAGGGTTCGGTGTGCCCGCGCGGCAACCAACCGAGCACCGGGATCGGTGGCGAGTCGTCTGGTGCGGACCAACCACGCGGTGAAGTTCCGGGCGGACGACGTGCGTCGCGCGAGCGTCGTCCGCGCCGTTCCCGCGGCAGCCTGAGCCGCGAGCCACGAGCGGAGTACGGCAAGGTCGAGCGCCGAGATGTTCGCCTCCGGGGCTGCCGACGCGAAGTGTCGCAACAACGAACGGACATCCGCCAGGTAGGCGCGAACCGTGTGTTCCGACCGGCCCCGGCCCAGACGCAGATACTCGGCATACTCGGCGAGCACCTCGTCCAGACCCGGCGACAATTTCACCGCCGACGCGCCATCGCTGCTCATACCGCCACCATTATTCGTTGCCGGTCGGCATCAGGCAAGCAGGACACGCACGAGTTCAGCCTTGCTCGGCGGCAGCGAACTCCGACTTCCACACGCGAAATCCCTCCTCTGTACGCCCCTTGCGCCAGTATCCCGAAATCGACGCGGACTTCGAGGAGACGCCGCGCTCTTTGCGAACATACGGACGGACATTTGTCATGACCGCCTGTGCCTCACCGTGAACGAAGACGTGCGGCTGCCCCGCACGCCAAGGCAGACTTCGAACGGCCTCGATCAACGGCGCGTTGTCGCCGGAGTTGGTTTCGTCGACCTGGTCCGAGGACACCCCTCGATGTATCCACCGCACCTCCACGCCTGCCGGGGCGGGCAACGGAACCTCGTCCTCGGAGCCGCCGACCTCGATGAGAACGTTCCCGACGGCATCCGATTCGAGCCGCTCGACTGCTGCGGAGATGGCGGGAATCGCCGTTTCGTCTCCCGCGAGCAGGTACCAGTCGGCAGCCGGGTCGGGCGCGAAAGCCCCACCGGGGCCGCGAACCTCGACCTCGTCGCCGGCTTGCGCCGCTGCGGCCCACGGACCGGCAACCCCCACGTCTCCGTGCACGACGAAATCGATCGCGATCTCCCGCCTCACCGGGTCCACCGACCTGATCGTGTAGGTGCGGACCACCGCGTCGTCGCCGGAGCCGAAAACGAGTTTCACGTACATGTCGGTGAATTCGTTCGGTGTGAACGAATCGAATCCTGGACCACCGAGGTGCACTCGAATCATGTGGGGCGTCAATTGTTCCGTACGGGCCACCGTCAGCACCGTTGCGGGCTTCGCCATTACAACCTCGATTCTCTATCCACAACCAACGCAAGTAAGCGTTACCTAACCACCGTACCCGAATGTTCGCGAGCGCCGATCTCGGCAGGTTCGTCGGACGTGCTGTGTCGGAGGTGGGCGGCGGTCCGAGAATCTCGAGGATCGTAGACGCGCAGCCACTGGTCTTCGAGAGTTACCTGAGGGCCGGATGTCGGTGCATTCATCGGGATCGCATCCACCCGTCCTGACAAGGGACGGCGAACCCGTCGAGTTCCAGCTGCGCGAGCATGGATCGCACGATTGCGATCGGCACCCCGGACTCCACCGACACCTCCGGGACCGAACGGAACCCCCGTGTCGGCAGTGCTTCGTGTACCAACAGCGCATTGCCGTCGAGGGAATCCGTGTCTCGCGCCACCGTGTCGTCCTCGGTATCCGCCAGCCCGATCGGTCCGGCCTCCTCGACGACGTCGACGGCCCTGGCCACCAAGCGCGCTTCGCCTTCGCGGATCATCCGGTTGCAGCCGGCAGACGAGGCGGACGTGACCGGCCCGGGCACCGCCATTACGGGTCGACTCATCCGCCGACCCCAGGTAGCGGTGTTCCGCGCACCACTTCTCCACCCGGCTTCGACAACCACCACGCCGTCCGACAGGGCAGCGACCAGACGGTTTCGTGCGAGGAAGCGGTGTTTCGCGGGAGTCGTACCCGGCGGATACTCGCTGACGACCAGGCCGTTCTGCGAAATCTGGCGTAGCAGACGGGCGTGCCCGGCGGGGTACGCCCGATCGACACCACACGCCAGGACGGCGATGGTCAGGCCACCCACTCCCAGCGCAGCACGGTGCGCTGCACCGTCGATCCCGAATGCCGCACCGGAGACGATCGTCCATCCGTCGAGCGCAAGGTCGCCCGCTATTTCTGCCGTGACGTGTTCACCGTATCCGCTTGCCGCGCGGGTGCCCACGACGGAGATCGACCTCTCGGTGAGCTCGCCAAGCGAGCGGGAACCGACCACCCACAACGCGAGAGGTGGGCCGTCTGCGCGGGAATGCCCCAGCCCGTCGAAGGCGAGCATGCGCCATCGTGGCCATTCGTCGTCGTCGGGAGTGACGAGTCGGCCACCCATCTCCGAGAGCGCCCGCAGATCTTCGACTGCCGAGTCGACGTGTGCTCTGGCAACGGTCCGCTCCCCCAGATACTCCGACAGATCTCGCTCGCGCACCGCTCGGGCCGCCTCCTGCGGTCCCACCTTCTCGATCAACTCCGTCAGAGGCGCACACGGGCCCTGAACCACTTTCGACAGGTACGCCCACGCCAGCAAACGCGGGTCGTCGATCTCCTGTTGCATCGTCATTGCAGCCCCCGGTCCCGAAATCCCAGCGCCGTCGTCACGTGATCCGAGCCCGGGATGTCCGCGCCGGCAAGATCGCCCAGAGTCCAAGCAACTCGCAACGCCCTGTCCGCCCCTCTGGCGGTGATCACTCCGCGTCGCAGCGCCTTCTCGACGGGCGCCAAAGCCACCCTGGAGAGACGAAATCTTTGTCTCAGTGCAGGGCCTGGAACTTCGGCGTTGCTGATCCAGCCGAACTCTCGCCAGCGTTCGGTCGCGGCGGAACGCGCCCGTGCAACGCGCTCGCGGACCACCTCCGTGGTCTCGCCGACCTCGTCGATCAACGCCCCGGTCGATACGGACTGCATCCGCACCCTCAGGTCCACTCGGTCGAGAAGCGGGCCCGACAGTTTCCCCAGATACTTACGCCGCGCGGTGGGCGCGCATACACAATCCGCCTCCCGAGCAGGTGCACACGGGCATGGATTCGCAGCGAGAACCATTTGAAATCTGGCCGGATAACGTGCCACCCCATCACGTCTCGCAATCCTCACTTCGCCGTCTTCGAGCGGCGTACGGAGCGCCTCGAGGACCTTGGTACCGATCTCGGCGCATTCGTCCAGGAACAGGACACCGCGATGGGCACGGCTCACCGCACCGGGCCTGGCCATTCCACTACCACCTCCGACGAGGGAGCTCACTGTCGCGGTGTGATGCGGAGCGATGAACGGAGGCAGGTCGATGAGCGGCCGGCCGGGCGGAAGAGTGCCTGCCACAGAGTGAATTGCAGTGACCTCCAAGGATTCCGATTCGCTGAGAGCAGGTAGAACACCTGGAAGCCGTTGCGCCAGCATGGTCTTACCGATTCCCGGCGGTCCGGTGAGCATCAGATGATGTGCACCTGCTGCCGCCACCTCGATGGCCCACCGCGCTTCCGATTGCCCGGCAACCTCGCTGAGATCCGCATATGCCTCTCGTGGGGCGGAACTCGGGACCTCCGGTGACGTCAACTGACGCTCGCCGCGGAGCCAGCCGAGCACAGCACGGAGGTTGGCGGCTCCGAGAATCTCGATATCGCGGACCAAACCCGCTTCGAGCAGCGCGTCCTCGGGTACGACCACGGTCGACCAACCTGCCCTCTTGGCAGCCAGGACAGCTGGTAGCACTCCCCGAACCGTGCGTAGCCGACCGTCGAGCGCAAGTTCACCGAGCAGGACGGTCTTCCGCAAGCGATCACGCTGAACCTTGTTCGCCGCATCGAGCACCGCCGCGACGAGAGCAAGATCGTAGACGGACCCGACTTTCGGCAATGTCGCCGGAGACAGCGCGAGTATCACCTTGGAATCGGGCCACTCCTCTTCCGAGTTGGTGACCGCGGCACGTATTCGATCCCGAGCCTCCTGCAGGGCCGTGTCGGGTAACCCCACCAGGTGGATCGCTGGGAGGCCGCGTCCGATGTCTGCCTCGATCTCCACCACCTGCCCGTCGACACCGGAGACCGCCACCGAATGTGCCCGACCCAGTGCCATCAGAAGGCCCCTTCGATGTGTTGGATCTGCGGTGCACACGCCTTTTCGACGAGGATCGACACCACGTCGAAGCGAACTCGTGCCCAATGCCGACCGGACGAACGCAACCATTCGAGTCCCAGCAGTCTGATTCGCCGCTGTTTGGTGACGGTCACCGCCTCGGCAGGCGAGCCGAATCCTCGCCCCGTTCTCGTCTTCACCTCGACGAACACGAGACAATCGCCCTCGGCCGCGATCAGATCGATCTCACCGTGTCGTGAACGCCAATTACGTTCGACGATCTCCATTCCCGCCCCGGCCAGATAGTCGGCCGCCAACTGCTCCCCGTGCGCTCCGAGCGCAAGATTGTGCCCCATCGCCGGCCTCCGTCAGCCCCCGCGACTCGTCTGTCGGAGCCGCTCCCGACCACCAGAGTGCACACGTTGCACGACGGCGGGAACCGAGCGACCAGGGCAAATACTTGCCCTGTGGAGGAGTGGGCCGGTTGTGGAAACCTCGGGGCGAAAGAAGTCGATCGTGTCAGGAAAGCCCGTTATCGGGGAGACGCAGATCCGGCTTGTCGAGTTCCTCGATGTTCACGTCCTTGAACGTGATCACTCGGACGTACTTCACGAACCGCGCCGGCCGATACATGTCCCACACCCACGCATCGGACATCCGAAGCTCGAAGTAGATCTCGCCGTCGGCGTTGTGGGGCAACAGTTCCACGGAATTTGCCAGGTAGAAGCGACGTTCCGTTTCGACGACGTACGAGAACTGCCCGACGATGTCGCGGTATTCACGGTAGAGCGACAGCTCCATCTCGGTTTCGTACTTCTCGAGATCCTCGGCACTCATAGGACTGTTGGCCCTCCTACTCTGATGTGAACAGTCATCATCGCGCACCACCAACTGTGGCACCCGCCCGGTCCCGAACCGCGGCGACGTTCGCGTACGAGTAGCGATGCTCGTCGCTCGGACCCAGCTCGTGCAGGGCCGACATGTGCGCCGCCGTGCTGTACCCCTTGTGTACCGCGAATCCGTAGCCGGGGTACGCATCCTCGAGGTCCACCATGGTGCGATCTCGCGTGACCTTGGCGAGAACGCTGGCCGCCGCTATACACGCCGCTGCGCCGTCCCCACCGATCACCGGTAACGACGGGACCGGCAGACCCGGCACACGGAAGCCATCGGTGAGGACGTAGCCCGGCGTCTCACCCAAACCGGCCACCGCCCGCCGCATCCCTTCGATATTGGCGACGTGAACACCGATCGCATCGACTTCCCATGCCGGTACCTGCACGACGCTCCACGACACCGCCAGCCGAGTGATCATGGGAAACAACTCTTCCCGTGACTTCTCGGTGAGCTTCTTGGAATCGTCGAGGCGGGACAGCGCGGGATGTGGCCTAGCGGCAAGAATGCAGGCGGCAACCACCAATGGGCCCGCGCATGCCCCTCGCCCGGCCTCGTCTACGCCCGCCACAGGCCCAAGACCACTGCGCACCAGGGCGGACTCCATCGTCCGCAGACCGGACGATCTACGGATGACGGTACGAGGTGGCCAGCTACTCACACGAAGACGCCAACTTCTCAGTTGCCCTGAATGTCGGGAGAACTTATTCCGCCCATGCGCCCCGGAGGCAGGGCGATGAATCGTGCCTTGCCGATCACGTTCTCGATCGGAATAGTGCCCTGCAACTCGTCGCCGACGTGGAAGCGCGAATCCGCGGAATTGCTGCGGTTGTCGCCCATCACCCAGACATTGCCCTCCGGGACGGTAACGGGTGCGAAGCAACGCCCCGACTTCAGATCGCTCTCGCAGTCCTGTTGACCGGGAACGAAGGGGAAGTCCATCTGAACGTACGGCTCGTCGAGGGGCTTTCCGTCCACCAGGACTCGGCCCTGTTCGTCACAGCATTCGACGGTCTGTCCGCCGGTCGCGATGACGCGCTTGACGAGATCCTTCTCGTCCGGGGGCACGAGCCCGACCAACGAACCGACCTCTTGAGCTCCTCGCTTGATGGCATTGTCCGAACGGGTCGAGACGAATTCCTCCGACCACGAATCGGGGCCGCGGAACACGATGACGTCACCGGGCCTCGGATCGTGGAATCGGTACCCGATCTTCTCCACCACTATGCGATCACCGGTACAACCCGGGCAGCCGTGCAGCGTGGGTTCCATCGATTCGGATGGGATGAGGTAGACCCGCGCAATGAAAGTCTGCAGCAGGAAGCTCAGAACGAGCGCAACGAGAATCAGAATGGGCAACTCACGCCAGAAGGATCGCTCCTTCTTCTCGCCCTTCTTGGAGAATCTGTCGACCGCCTCGTCTGCATCATCTCGGGCATTCCCGGGGTCGGACGACAATGCCTGCTCCTTCGACGAATCGGTCACAGAAAACAGATTAGCCCGGCACCGCAATCGTGCGGCGCCGGGCTCACCGGAAAGGTCAGCGCTTTTCCTTGATCTTCGCGGCCTTGCCACGGAGATCGCGCAGGTAGTACAGCTTGGCGCGACGGACGTCACCGCGGGTCACGACCTCGATCTGCGCGAGGTTGGGGCTGTGAACCGGGAAGGTGCGCTCGACGCCGACACCGAAGGAGACCTTGCGGACGGTGAACGTCTCGCGAACACCGCCACCCTGGCGACGAATCACGACGCCCTTGAAGACCTGCACGCGCTCCTTGGAGCCTTCGATGACCTTGACGTGCACGTTGAGCGTATCGCCGGGACGAAACTCGGGAATGTCGTCGCGGAGGGACTTCTTGTCCAGGAAATCGAGGGTGTTCATCGGTGTTCCATCCTTGCGTTTTCGCAGGAGCAGAGGAACCGAGCGGCACCCGGCCACGCAATAACGTCCGGTGCTCGTCTGGTTCGTGCCCAGTTCAAGTAGCGTCACCTGGTCCAGGCAACCCGTCAATTGTGCCAGACGGATCCCCCATCGGGGAAATCGGTGCAGGTGCGGGGTGCACGACATGTTCGAGCTCTTCCTCTGCGGCGGCCCTGGCGTGCTCGACGCTGGGTGTACCTGCCACCAGATCCTGCACGTAGATCTTGGCCCGGATCACGGGACGACGCCAGCGACGCTCACGGACGACGGCACGGCGCATCCGTTTCGGCTTGTGGGTGTAGCGCCAGCGGGCCCACGGCGCGCCCGGACGGCTCAGCCGCAGTGCGCCCACGATCAGGATCGGAAAGATGAACAATCCGACGAGCCCGGTCCAGATCTTGCCCTTGGCGAGCACGATGGCAGCCAGTACGAGATTGAGAACGGTCGCGACGCTGATTGCCACGCGCAACCACGGATCGGGTTCGCTTCGGAAGCCGGCGACGTCGAACAGTTCCAGAGGGCGAAATCCCAGCAACACGAGACCCGTGACGGCCACCGCAACGAACACCGCATCCACGGATGTCCGGCCCTGTTCGGACCAGTACACGTCCTTCAAATAGAAAATCAGCGCGAACTCGTCCAGAACCAGCGCGGCTCCGATGCCGAAGAAGGTGGCGAGCACAGCCCCGGTCGTCTGTGTCCCATCTTCGTAGACGGCGATGATCGAGCCACCGCTCACCAGCATCATGACCACACCGAACACGACGTGGTGAACGTGATGGCCACCCGGAGTGACGTTCCCCGGCCACCATTTCACCTCGGCACGAATCATCCGGACACTCAATCGGATGAACAGGAAGGACGCGAGAAAACCCAGCAGGAAGAACAACAGCGGGAGCCGGCCGTTGCCGACGATCTCGCGTTCGAGCCAGTCCCGCATCGCCCTCCTCCTCACGAGTAGTTCCGAGCATTGCACGACCCGACGCTCCCTCGCAGGGACTCCGAGTCCTGGCACCCTACGGCTCCGTGCGCACTACCCTCGACGACGGCAGGAGAATTCGCCGACATCGCCCGTCCGGGAGGCAGGCATGATCGATGTGCTTATCGTCGGGGCAGGCCCCACGGGCATGGCGTGCGCCGCATCCCTGGCGCGGTCCGGCTGGAATTTTCGACTGGTGGATCGGCAGGACGCGCCGTCCTCCGAGTCCAGGGCCGCTGTCGTGCACTCGCACACCCTGGAAGTTCTCGAGTCCATCGGCGTCACCCCTCGCTCGTGGAGCGAGGGATACCAGCGCACCGTTTCACCGCTCGTGACCGGGATCGGGTGCTCGTGCCGATCGAGTTCACCCCTCTACCGACGAAGTATCCGTACTCGTTGATGATTTCCCAGCACGTCACCGAGGCGGTTCTGACATAGCGACTGAACGCACTTCAGGTACCGATCGAGCGCTCTGTTGCCTTGGCGAGCGTGCGCGACAACGGCGACCACGTCGTCGCCGAACTGTCGCACGAGACGTTGCAGGCTCGCTACCTCGTGGGCGCGGACGGTATGAACAGCACCGTTCGGTCACTCGCCGGCATCGAGTTCGCCGGCGACGACGTTGCCGAATCGTTCACACTCGCGGACGTCTCGGTCGACGGCCCACTCCCCCGCGACGAAGTGATTCTGTTCTTTTCGCGCTCAGGCCCTCCTCGCCGCGAGAGGACCGAAGCATCCGGTTCGGGTGACCGATGTGCAGTGGAGTTCGCGGTTCCGCATTCATCACAAGGTGCCGGCAACGTACCGCCGAGGCCACGTTCTCCTCGCGGGCGACTCGGCGCACGTGCACAGTCCTGCAGGCGGGCAGGGAATGAGTCTGGGATTGCACGATGCGCTGGCTCTCGCAGATGCAGTCGGACGCGTCCTGGACGGTGGATCGGACTCACTGCTCGACGACTACTCTGCCGCCCGCAAGGTCCGAACGTCGCGCTCGGTGCCCTCGGTCGAGTACCGCGCGTTCGACGCTCGCTCGCAACGCGCCTGTCGGTCTCGTCTATCGGCAACCCTGACCGCTCGGCGCGCTTCGTCGGCTCAGCGGCCGAACCCTGCCTTACGTAGTGCGTCCGCCATCGAACCACCGGCCGCAGGTGCGGAGTCGCGCCGCCCACCGGGCTTTCCGCCGCGCCGATCCCCGCCACCCGGTCTGCGGTCGCCACCCTGTCGGCCGTTCTCACGACGGTCACCGGCGGGCTTTCGCTGCCCGGACCCCGGTTCGTCGTCCAGACGCAAGGACAGTCCGATCCGTTGCCGGGCCTCGTCGACCTCGAGCACCTTCACCTTCACCACATCACCGGACTTCACGACATCGTGCGGGTCCTTGACGAACGACTTCGACATCGCCGACACGTGCACCAAACCGTCCTGGTGAACACCCACGTCGACGAAGGCACCGAACGCAGCGACATTGGTGACGACACCTTCCAACACCATTCCGGGTTTCAAGTGCGCAACCTTTTCGATGCCGGCGGCGAACGTCGCGGTCTTGAACTCGGGACGCGGGTCGCGTCCGGGCTTCTCGAGCTCGCCGATGATGTCCGTGACCGTCGGGAGGCCGAAACGCTCGTCGGCGAAGTCCGCCGGATTCAGTGCCCGAAGCGTCCGGCTGTTGCCGATGATCTCGCGGACGCCGGTGCCGGTCGAATCGACGATTCTGCGCACGACCGGATACGCCTCGGGGTGGACACTCGATGCGTCGAGTGGGTCCTCTCCGTTGGGGATGCGGAGGAAGCCGGCGCACTGCTCGAACGCTTTCGGGCCGAGCCGGGCGACGTCCTTCAGTCCCCTGCGGCTTCGGAAGGGACCGTTCTGATCGCGGTGCGAGACGATGCTTTCGGCCAGGGACCCGGCGATGCCGGACACTCGGGAGAGCAGCGGGACCGACGCCGTGTTCACGTCGACTCCCACCGCGTTCACCGCGTCTTCGACCACCGCGCCCAGCGAGCGCGCGAGCAGAGTCTCGGAGATGTCGTGCTGGTACTGACCGACACCGATCGACTTGGGATCGATCTTGACGAGCTCGGCGAGCGGGTCCTGAAGTCGGCGGGCGATCGATACGGCGCCTCGAATCGATACGTCGAGGTCCGGCAACTCCTGTGACGCGTACGCGGACGCCGAGTACACCGATGCCCCTGCCTCGGACACGACGATCTTGGTCAGTTCACCGGATCCGGCGACCTTGATCAGCTCCGCGGCGAGAGCGTCCGTCTCACGAGATGCGGTGCCGTTTCCGATTGCGACGAGTTCAACTCCGTGTTCCTTCACGAGCCGAGCGAGGGTCGCGAGTGCCGCATCCCACTTGCCGTGCGGCTGATGAGGGTAGATGGTCTCGTGAGCAACCACCTTGCCGGTGGCGTCCACCACGGCCACCTTCGTTCCGGTGCGGAAGCCCGGGTCGAGTCCCATGGTGGAACGGGTGCCGGCCGGCGCGGCAAGCAGCAGATCACGCAGGTTGTTGGCGAACACCTCCACAGCATCCTGCTCGGCCGACTGGCGCAGCCGCATTCTCATGTCGATACCCATGGTGATCAGCAGCTTCGTGCGCCACGCCCAGCGCACGGTGTCCAACAACCACCTGTCCGCTGTGCGCCCGCGATCCGCGATGTCGAACCGGTGCGCAATCCGGCCTTCGTACACGGTAGGCACACCCGGCTCGGGCTCGTCCGCGTCCGGGGCGAGCGTCATGCTGAGAACGCCTTCCTTCTCCCCGCGCAGAGCAGCGAGGATGCGATGTGAGGGCAGGTTCGTGAAGGGCTCGGAGAACTCGAAGTAGTCGGCGAACTTGGCGCCTTCGGATTCCTTTCCCTTCTTCACCGCGGTCACCAATTGCCCACGAGTCCACATCAGCTCGCGCAGCTCACCGACCAGATCGGCATCCTCGGCGAAACGCTCGACGAGGATGGCACGGGCACCGTCGAGTTGCTCCGCGTCGTACTGGGCGGGATCGGCGTTCGGGTCGCCGATGAGAGCATCGGCAACCGGCTCGTGACCGGCCTCGCGTGCGATCTGGGCCTTGGTGCGACGCTTCGGCTTGAACGGAAGGTAGATGTCTTCGAGACGCGCCTTCGTGTCCGCCAGCATGATCTGCCCGCGCAACTGGTCGTCGAGTTTGCCCTGTCCGTCGATCGACTCGAGGATCACGTCACGACGCTCGTCGAGCTCGCGCAGGTAGCGCAGCCGCTCTTCCAGCTGACGCAACTGTGCATCGTCGAGCATGCCCGTGACTTCCTTGCGGTAGCGGGCGATGAACGGGACGGTCGAGCCACCGTCGAGCAGGTCGACGGCCGCAGCCACCTGTCCCTCTCGAATGTCGAGTTCCTCGGCGATGCGCTGGTTCACGGTCTTGAGAGTCACGAAAATTGACCCTACCGGGCCAGTGCGACAGCGAGATCGGCGGTGAAGACCTGCCGAATCAGTGCAACAGGTCGGGCCTTCGTTCGGCGGTTCTGGCGACTGCCTGTTCGTGGCGCCACTGCGCGACCTTCGCGTGGTCTCCGGACAACAGCACCGGCGGCACCTCCAGTTCCCGCCAGCTGGCAGGACGGGTATAGCTCGGGCCCTCCAGGAGACCGTCCGAGAACGAATCCTCTTGGTGTGACTGCTGATTGCCCAGAACACCCGGAATCAGCCGAACCACAGCCTCGGCCATCACCAGTACCGCGGCCTCGCCACCGATGAGAACGTAGTCGCCGATGCTCACCTCTTCGACGCGCACGCGACGCGCAGCATCGTCGAAGACACGCTGGTCGATACCCTCGTAGCGGCCGCATGCGAAGACCAGGTGCTTCTCCTCCGCCCATCGATGCGCGGTGGCCTGGGTGAAGGGAACTCCGGCCGGGGTCGGGACGACGAGCACCGGGTCCGCGTCTGCGTCCGGAGCGCTCAGCACGTCGTCGAGAGCCGGCCCCCACACGGTGGGCGTCATGACCATGCCGGGGCCGCCGCCGTAAGGAGAATCGTCGACAGCCTTGTGGACATCGTGGGTCCAATCACGCAGATCGTGAACGCCCACGGAGATGAGCCCCTTGTCGATCGCCTTGCCGAGCAGGGCAGCACGCAAGGGCTCGAGGTACTCGGGAAAGATGGTGACGACGTCGAGACGCACGGGTCACCGCCCGTCGGCGGACTCGCCGAAGTCGGGGTCGAGAAGACCCTCCGGTGGGTCGATCTCGACGACACCGTCGGCAATCGACACCGATGTGACGATCGCAGCCACGAACGGCACGAGCAGCTCGCGGTCCTGGTCCACAGGGCGAACGGACAGCAGTTCGCCGGCCGCGGAATGCAGCACCTCGACGACGGTTCCCACCTCGGAACCGTCCTTCAGACGAACCGACAGACCTTCGAGCTGATGGTCGTAGAACTCGTCCGGGTCCTCGGGTGTGTCGAGTTCCTCGCTGTCGATGACGAACAAGGTTCCTCGAAGTGCGTCTGCCGCAGTGCGATCGCGCACCCCGACGAGACGCAGCAGAAGCCGCCCGGAATGTTCCCGGGCGGCTTCCACCTCGTATGTTTCGCGCTCGCGCTCGCGCGCCTTGCGACCGTGCAGCACAGCACCCACCGCAAATCGGTCCTCGGGTTCGTCGGTGCGAACCTCGACGACCAATTCACCTTTGATGCCGTGCGATTTGGCCACTCGGCCGACAACGAGCTCCACTGTCGGGGCCGTCTACTGATCCGTGTCGACGACGTCGACCCGAATGCCACGGCCACCGATACCGGAGACCAGTGTCCGCAGAGCCGTGGCGGTACGGCCGCTACGACCGATGACCTTGCCCAGGTCGTCGGGGTTCACGTGAACCTCGACAGTGCGTCCCCGACGTCCGGTGATCAGCTCGACACGAACGTCGTCGGGATTGGCGACGATGCCCCGAACGAGATGCTCGACGGCATCGGCGACGACGTCACTCACTTCTGTGCAGCCTCGGAGCTGTCGGCTGCGGCCTCTTCTGCCGGAGCCTCGGCAGCAGCCTCGGCATCGTCGGCCTTGGCCTTCTTCTTCTTGGGGGTGACTGCCTCGGCGACGGGCTCGTTCTCGGCCTGCGCGAGGGCTGCCTGGAACAGCTCGAGCTTGGTCGGCTTGGGCTCTGCCTTCTCGAGGGTGCCCTCGGCTCCGGGCAGTCCCTTGAACTTCTGCCAGTCACCCGTGACCTTGAGGAGGGCCTCGACGGGCTCGGTGGGCTGTGCGCCCACGCCGAGCCAGTACTGTGCACGCTCGGAGTCGACCTCGATCAGCGAGGGCTCTTCCTTGGGGTGGTACTTGCCGATGGTCTCGATCGCACGGCCGTTGCGGCGGGTGCGAGAGTCGGCGACGACGATGCGGTACTGCGGGTTCCGGATCTTGCCGAGCCGGGTGAGCTTGATCTTGACAGCCACTGCTGTGCTTCTCCTTCAGCGCACACGAAAGTGCGCATGTCACGTGCAATTCAGCGACCCGCAGGGATAGCGAGCCCGGTTTTGCCTCTAACCTGTGACCGCCGCGCGGTACGTAACCGGATGCGACGACAGCCGTTCATTCTGCCAGACGATCGCCATGCACGGAAAACGAGGTCATCTCGTCTTGACCACAGCCCCGCGCAACACGACGAGGTCCGGCTCCCGCAACGTGTCGATGCTTGCCCGCGGATCATCGCGATACACGACCAGATCGGCCGGTCCACCTTCGGACAAACCGTCGTGGCCGAGCCACGTACGCGCCGTCCAACTCGCCGCACCCAGTGCGTCGGTGGGCGAAAGACCGACACCTTTCAGTGCCTCGACCTCGTCCGCGATCCGGCCGTGCTTGATCGAGCCGCCCGCGTCGGTACCCGCGTAGATCGAGATTCCCGCATCGTGCGCTGCCCCGATCGTGTCCTTGACCCTCGAGTGCAGGTCACGCATGTGCGCTGCATACGTCGGGTATTTCGACGCGGAGTCTGCGATCTCCGGGAACGTCGCAATGTTCACGAGGGTGGGCACGAGTGCTGTCCCGTGTGCCGCCATCGACTCGATGGTCTCGTCGGTGAGCCCCGTGCCGTGCTCGATGCAGTCGATGCCGGCGTTGATCAGACCCGGCAGCGCGTCCTCGGCGAACACGTGGGCGGTGACGCGAGCCCCTTCCCGGTGCGCTGCAGCGATTGCCTCCACGAGAATCTCGTCACTCCACAGAGGTGTCAGGTCGCCGACGGATCGATCGATCCAGTCACCGACCAGTTTGACCCAGCCGTCGCCTGCCCGTGCCTGTCGTACGACCTCGTCCGGCAACTGCTCTTCGTCTTCGAGGTCGACCGGGAGACCACGGATGTAGCGTCGAGGCGCCGCGATGTGCTGACCGGCCCGCACGATGCGTGGCAGATCGGCGCGGTCGTCGACGAATCGGGTGTCGACTGGCGAACCCGCATCCCGCAACAGCAGGACCCCTGCATCTCGCTCGGTGACCGCTTGTTCCAGGAGGCCGTCCCTGGTCTCGCCGCCACCGCCACCGAACGCGATGCCCACGTGGCAGTGCGCGTCGACCAGCCCGGGCAGGATCCAGCCGGACTCGCACACGGTCTCGGCTCCCGCGACGGGCTCGAACGAGACCACGTCTCCGTCCACCCACAAATCCGTGGGGTCCTCCCCCGGGAGCAGGGTTCCACGCAGATGCAGAGCGGTCATCGGGCTACTTCTTCGGAAGTTTGAACTGGGAGAGGTCGAGGCCCTCGAGTCCGGGCGGCAGTTCGTCGAGCCCCTTCGGCATGTTGGACAGGTCGGGCATCCCGCTACCGGCAGGCATACCGCCCGGGAGTCCACCTGGCAGGCCTCCGGGGAATCCGCCCTTCATCTTCGGCGGGGTCGGACCCTTGCCTCCCTTTTTGCCCTTCTTGCCCTTCTTGCCCCGCTGAGGTTTACGCCCACCCGGCATACCCATGCGACCGGCCATGGCAGCCATCATCTTGCGGGCCTCGAAGAACCTGTCGACCAGTTGATTGACATCGGAGACCTTGACACCGGAACCGTTCGCGATGCGCAGACGCCGGGAAGCGTTGATGATCTTCGGGTCGGCACGCTCGGCCGGTGTCATACCGCGGATGATTGCCTGAACGCGGTCCAGTTGCTTCTCGTCGACGTTCGCGAGCTGGTCCTTCATCTGCGCCGCGCCCGGCAGCATGCCGAGCAGGTTGCCGATCGGGCCCATCTTGCGGACGGCCATCATCTGCTCGAGGAAGTCCTCGAGGGTGAGCTGACCCGAACCGATCTTGCTGGCAGTCGCCTCCGCCTGCTTCGCGTCGAAATGCTGCTCGGCAGCTTCGATCAGGCTGAGAACGTCGCCCATGCCCAGGATGCGGCTGGCCATACGGTCCGGATGGAAGACGTCGAAGTCTTCGAGCTTCTCACCGGTCGATGCGAAGAGGATGGGCTCACCGGTGATTTCACGGACGCTGAGCGCGGCACCACCACGGGCGTCGCCGTCGAGCTTGGTGAGAACGACACCGGTGAAGCCGACGCCTTCGCGGAACGCCTCGGCGGTGCTGACTGCGTCCTGACCGATCATCGCGTCGAGGACGAAAAGCGTCTCGTCGGGCTGGACCGCGTCCCGAATGCCCGCTGCCTGGGCCATCAACTCGGAGTCGATACCGAGACGACCGGCGGTGTCGACCACGACCACGTCGTACTGCTTGTTGCGAGCTTCCTCGACACCGGCGCGCGCCACCTCGACGGGATCGGCTGCCGTCACACCCAGTTCGTTCTCGCCGCCGCCGATCGAGGTGCCGGGGTGCGGTGCGAACACTGTCGCGCCCGCTCGCTCACCGACGATCTGCAACTGCGAGACCGCGCCGGGTCGCTGAAGGTCGCAGGCCACCAGCAGCGGCGTGTGCCCCTGGTCCTTCAACCACTTGGCGAGCTTTCCCGCGAGGGTGGTCTTACCGGAACCCTGAAGGCCGGCGAGCATCACCACGGTGGGCGGGTTCTTCGCGAAAGCCAGACGACGGGTCTCGCCACCGAGGATTCCGACAAGTTCCTCGTTGACGATCTTGACGACCTGCTGGGCCGGGTTGAGCGCGCCGGACACCTCGACGCCCTTCGCGCGTTCCTTGATCTTCGCGATGAAGGTCCGCACGACCGGGAGCGCGACGTCGGCCTCGAGGAGGGCGAGCCGGATCTCACGGCACGTCGCATCGATGTCGGCGCCGGAGAGTCGACCCTTGCCACGCAGATCCTTGAGGGATCCGGTCAATCTGTCGGAAAGGGATTCGAACACCGAGTGCGCTCCTGAGTTCGTAAGAGTGTGCCGCCGCGCCTGCGTCGACTACGTGGATATTCTCGGATACCAGCCTAACCGCTGCCGTTCCCGGCAATCATCATCCCCCGGCAGCGCCGCCCTCTCCGGCCGGAGGCGTGACCGGCTTCGTGAGGGGGACGACAGAGAGAACAGCAGCTTCGATGTCCTCGCGCACACTGCGGGTGTCGATACCGTCGCGGCCCACGCAGAACGCGTCGATGACGGACGACCCGAGAGTGCTGACGCGCGCCCATCGCACGTCTGCCCCACACCGTTCGAGCGCGAACGCCAACCTGCACAGCAATCCGACCCGGTCCTCTGCTCGCAACTCCAGAATCGCCTCTCCCGGGTTGGGCGCATCGAACCAGATGATCCGCGGAGGAGCCTGCGCCCACAACGACGGAACTCCGGTCGCGCCTTCCTCTCGTTGATGTTCCCTCGACTCGGCGTCCTTCACGTCCAGAGCATTCGTCACGTCCAGCTCACCGGCGAGGGCTCTGATCAGCTCCTGCCTCAACAATCCCGCCTGTGGGGGCGACCCGAAGCGCGGCGACACCGCGAACGAGTTGATCGCAGCTCCGTCGTGGCTGCCCAGCGAGGCCGAGTACACGCGGAGCGAATTGAGTGCGAGCACACCTGCCGCCTTGGCGAGCAGGCCAGGGGCGTCGGGGGCGATCACCGTCACGACGTAGGTGTGCGCCGTGTCCGTGGTGTCGAGTGCGACGTGGACGCCACCCGTCGCGGCAAGTGACACGTGCTCCGGATCGAGTGGGTCCGGAGCCGGCAACACGTCCCCGGCCATCACCATGCGGCAACGCCGAACGAGTTCCCCGATCAGCGAGGACTTCCAGTCCCCCCACACACCCGGACCGGTAGCGAGCGAGTCCGCTTCCGCCAGAGCGTGCAGCAGTTCGAGGAGAACCGTGTCGCCACCCAGCGCGTCGACCACCTTCTGCACCGTCGCCGGATCGTCCAGATCACGCCGAGTCGCGGTCGCCGGAAGCAGCAGGTGGTGTCGGACCATCGCCGTCAGAAGTGCGAGATCGGACGGCCACAATCCCAGCCGCACACCGATCTGATCGGCCAGTTCGGCCCCCACGATGCTGTGGTCTCCCCCGCGCCCCTTGCCGATGTCGTGCAGAAGGGCACCGAGTACCAACAGGTCCGGACGGCTGACGCGTGTGGTGAACCCGCTGGCGTATGCCGCCGTTTCGACGAGGTGACGATCGACCGTCCAGGTGTGCACGGCATCACGTGGCGGCAGATCTCTGACTGCTCCCCACTCGGGCAACAACCGGCCCCACAACCCGGTCCGGTCGAGTGCCTCGATGGTCGGAATCATGCGAGTACCGCTGCCCAACAACACGAGCAGATCGCTGAGCGCCTCCGTCGGCCACGGTTGCCGTAGTTCCGGCGCACTGTCCGCGAGTCGGCTCAACGTCGACGCGGACATCGGCATCCCCGTCTGCGCTGCGGCAGCTGCGACACGGGTGATCAGTGCGGGATCCTTCTTCGGCCGCGCGTCCCGCGCAAGCACCACCTCACCACCGTGCTCGACGACACCCTCGTCCAGAGGACGACGAACCGGAACCCGACGGAGCACCGAAAGGCCCCGTCGCGGCAGCGAATTGGCGGCCGTGCGAATCCCGACGTCCACCGAGTATCCGATCGTTCGGGCAGAGTCGCTCAGGGTCCTCGCCAAGTCGAACCTGTCACCGAGTCGCAGTGCGGCACCGATCTCGTCCGCATCCTGCGCAAGAACCTGATCGCGTGCCCGCCCCGCAACGCGATGCAACTCGGTTCGCACGTCCAACAGCCGGCCGTGAGCAACCGTCAGCCCGCCGCCCGGCGATTCGGGATCGAGACCCGGCATCCCGTCGGTCAGTTGAGCGATCGCCAGCGCATTGAGCAGTTGCACGTCGCGCAAGCCGCCGCGGCCACTCTTGAGATCCGGTTCCGCACGATGCGCGATCTCGCCGCTGCGTTCCCACCGGGATCTGGTCTGGTCGATCAGTTCGTCGAATCGGCTGCGGATGTCGGTGCGCCACTGGCGACGAACTCCACCGATCAGGAGATTGCTCAGCTCGATGTCTCCGACGATGTGACGCGCTTCGAGCATCCCCAGAGCCGCCGTCATGTCGTTTGCCGCGACCTGCAGGGCCTGCGGAATCGTACGCACGCTGTGGTCGAGTTTGATGTGGGCGTCCCACAGCGGGTACCAGAACTGATCGGCGATTTCTGCCACCACGTCCGGATCGACGTTGTCGTGCAGCAGGATCAGGTCCAGATCCGAATGCGGCAGCAATTCCCGGCGGCCCAGTCCGCCTACCGCAACCAGTGCCAGACCGCAGTCCGGCGACATTCCGAGCTCTGTACCCTTGGTCGTGAGCCAGAATTCGTGCAGTTCCACAAGCGCGCTGCGCAGCGCCGGCGCGTCGAGTCGACGCGTTCGGCCACCGCCGGCCCCGGAACCCTGCTCACTGCGGAGCAGAAGTTGCCGGCGTGCCCGGACGAGGTCGTCTGCCGCACTTGGCGATGCGAGTTCGGTGCGCCCGGACGAAGACGGCCCCGATCCTGCTGCCGAAGCAGCAGAATCAGGGCCGATCGATCCGGACCCGCGTGGGTCAGAGTGCATCCGCGCCGCGTTCTCCGGTGCGAACCCGGATCACCGACTCGACCGGCGAGACCCACACCTTTCCGTCACCGATCTTTCCGGTGCGAGCGGCCTCGACGATCACCTCGACGACCTTGTCGACCGCCGAGTCGTCGACCACAACCTCCACCCGAACCTTCGGGACGAAGTCGACGGAGTACTCGGCACCGCGGTAGACCTCTGTGTGCCCCTTCTGCCGACCGTAGCCCTGGACCTCGCTGACGGTCATGCCGAGCACGCCAGCCTGCTCGAGGCCTGTCTTCACGTCCTCGAGGGTGAACGGCTTGACAATTGCCGTGATCAGCTTCATTTTCCGATTCCTTCCAATGTTCTGCGGTTCACAGTAGGGTTCTGCAATTCACAGTAGGGCCATCACCAGGGTTGACAAGGTCCATCAGCGGATCATGCGAGGTCATAAGCGGTCTCGGCGTGTTCTGCCTCGTCGATGCCACGCGCCTCGTCCTCCCGCGATACCCGCCAACCGAGCGGCTTCAGTGCCAGCGCGATCACGGCGGTGAGGATCGCGGTGAACACGAGTGCGACCACGGCGATGACCACCTGAACGACGAGTTGCTTGTAATCACCACCGTAGAACAAACCGGTCTCGGTACCGAGCAGGCCGAT
This sequence comes from Rhodococcus sp. NPDC058521, assembly GCF_042719695.1. NCBI lineage: Bacteria > Bacillati > Actinomycetota > Actinomycetes > Mycobacteriales > Nocardiaceae > Rhodococcus > Rhodococcus sp. NPDC058521. The sequence continues at coordinate 744,553 of NZ_JBHXNL010000001.1, read as the reverse complement.
CGCGACGGTCCCCCACAGGCCGGACACGAGGTGAACGCCGACGACGTCGAGGGAGTCGTCGTATCCGAAGCGGAACTTCAGTCCGACGGCCAGTGCCGACAGCACACCGGCGATCACACCGAGTACGAGCGAACCGATCGGGCTGAGCGAACCGGCAGCCGGGGTGATCGCCACGAGACCCGCGACCGCACCCGATGCTGCGCCGAGGCTGGTGGCGTGACCGTCACGAATCCGCTCCGTCAGAAGCCAGCCGAGAATGGCGGCGGCGGTGGCGGCCGTGGTGTTGACCCACGCGAGGCCGGCAGCGCCATCGGCGGCGAAAGCCGAGCCCGCATTGAATCCGAACCACCCGAACCACAGGAGCGCGGCGCCGAGCATCACGAACGGAAGATTGTGCGGACGGAACGCCGTCTTACCGAAACCTGCGCGCTTTCCGATGATCAGGACCAGAACGAAGGCTGCGATACCGGCATTTATGTGCACGACCGTGCCGCCGGCGAAGTCGATCGGCTCGACAGCGGCAACGAGCCCACCTTCGCCATCGTCGACCGTGCCGAAGATCTTCGCTGCAAGGCTGTCCTCGGAACCCGACAGCAGGCCACCACCCCACACCATGTGGGCGAGCGGGAAGTACACGACCGTGACCCAGATGGCCGAGAACACCATCCACGTCCCGAACTTGACGCGTTCTGCCAGCGCACCGCTGATCAACGCCGTGGTGATGATCGCGAACGTCACCTGGAACGCGATGTCGATGACGTTGGGATATCCGGCCGCACCGGCGATGAAGTTGCCCTCCGCATCCGTGATGCTGTCCTTCAGGCCGAAGAACTCGAACGGATTGGCGAAGATTCCGCCGATGTCCTGGGTGCCGTAGGACATCGACCAGCCCCACAGCACGTACACGACCGCAATGACGGCCATGGCGCCGAACGACATCATCATCATGTTCAGCACGGACTTCGACCGGGACATCCCACCGTAGAAGAAGGCCAGGCCGGGGGTCATCAGCAACACCAAGGATGCCGCCATCAGCATCCACGCGGCATTACCGGAGTTTGCCAACACTTCGTCGGGACTCACTTACTACCTCCTCGTCGCGCGCGCCGGGGACAGCACGTCGTAAGGAGAAGAGTGGTTTCACGGTGTTTCGGCTGTGGCTCTGCACGGTTTCACCTGTGTGAACGCATCCACCATTTGTGTTGCGTACACGTTTCGCCAGGCACTTTGCGGAGCGAATGCGGCTGTGAGGACGGCTAGCCCAGCAGTGCGTCCACGAAGGCGGCCGGCTCGAACGGCGCCAGATCGTCCGCGCCCTCACCGAGACCCACCAATTTCACGGGTACCCCCAACTCGTGCTGAACCTGGAAGACGATTCCGCCCTTCGCGGTGCCGTCGAGCTTGGTGAGGACGACACCCGTGATGTCCACGACGTCCGCGAAGACACGGGCCTGCGCGAGTCCGTTCTGGCCGATGGTCGCATCGAGAACGAGAAGAACGTCGTCCACGGACGCCTTCTTCTCCACGACACGCTTGACCTTGCCCAGTTCGTCCATCAGCCCGGTCTTCGTGTGCAACCGGCCCGCGGTGTCGATGAGGACGGCGTCGACTCCGTTCTCCGTGCCCTTGACGACCGCGTCGAACGCGATGGCTGCGGGATCCGCACCCTCCTTGCCGCGCACCACTTCGGCACCCACGCGTTCGGCCCACGTCTGCAGCTGATCTGCGGCTGCAGCGCGGAAGGTATCGGCTGCACCGAGCACGACACGGCGTCCGTCGCCCACGAGAACACGAGCCAGCTTGCCCGTCGTGGTGGTCTTGCCGGTTCCGTTCACGCCGACGACCAGAAGGACCGCCGGATGGTCGGCGTGAGGAAGCGCCCTGACGGACCTGTCCAGATCGGGCTTCAACTCGGTGATCATCACCTCGCGCAGGAGCGCACGGGCTTCGGATTCGGTGCGAACGCTGCGGGAAGCCATCTGCTCACGCAAGGACGTGACGATCTTCTCGGTCGTCGCCGAACCGAGATCGGCGATCAGCAGGGTGTCCTCGACCTCTTCCCACGAATCCTCGTCCAGGTCACCGCCACCGAGGATGCCGAGCAGACTCTTGCCGACCGCGGACTGGGAACGCGACAGGCGACCGCGCAGACGATCCAGGCGGCCTTCTGTGGGAGCGATCTCGTCGAGAACCGGAGCGGGCGCGGCCTCGGGCTCGGGTGCCGGCTCGGTTTCAGGTTCAGGTTCGGGCGCCGGTTCGGGTTCTGGTACCGGCTCAGGTTCCGGCTCTGCCTCCACGGGCGCGGGTGTCGGAGCGACCTCGGGCTCGACCGGTTCTGCAGTGACCGGCTCTGCGACCGGTGCATCCGCCGCCGCAGGTGATTCCGGAGCGGCCGGCTCGGGGGCTACGGGGTGTTCGGGTTCCGGTTCCGGCTGCGGCTCGGGTGCCGGCTTCGGGGTCGGCACCGCTTCGCGCGGGGGCGCCGTAGCCGTCGCTCCCTGACTGAAACTGAAGCCGCTGCCGGCCTTGTAGCCGCCCGATCGGTCCTTGTCGCCCGCATCGACCTGACGCGTCTCCGGCTCGGTGAGCGAGATGCGTCGGCGGCGATACAGCACCGTGCCGACGACGAGTACGACGAGAAGAACGGCCAGTACGGCCGCAATGGCAATCCAAGCTCCGGTAGTCACGCCGTCATTGTTTCAGGCGTCGCCCCGCGTCGCACACTCCTGCCGGTCAGGCGTCCGCGGCGACCATGTCCTGTCCCCGCAGCCGCTGCGAGATGACGGTGGTGATGCCATCGCCTCGCATGCTCACTCCGTAGAGGGCGTCCGCCACTTCCATGGTCGGCTTCTGGTGCGTGATCACGATGAGCTGTGACTTCTCGCGAAGTTGCTCGAACAGTCCGATGAGACGCCGCAGGTTGGTGTCGTCCAATGCCGCCTCGACCTCGTCCATCACATAGAAGGGGGACGGCCGGGCGCGGAAGATGGCGACCAGCATGGCAACGGCCGTCAACGACTTCTCACCACCCGACAGCAACGACAGACGTTTGACCTTCTTGCCCGGTGGCCTCGCCTCGACCTCGATACCGGTGGTGAGCATGTCCGACGGATCGGTCAGCACCAGCCGACCCTCGCCGCCCGGGAACAACTTCGCGAACACCTCTACGAACTCGCGTTCCACGTCGGCGTATGCCTCCGTGAACACCTGCAGAATGCGGGCGTCCACATCTGCGACCACCCCGAGCAGGTCCTTGCGCGCCGACTTCACGTCCTCGAGTTGAGTAGAGAGGAAGTTGTACCGCTCCTCGAGAGCTGCGAACTCCTCGAGTGCGAGGGGGTTGACCTTGCCGAGAGTGGTCAGATCCTTCTCGGCGCGCTTCGCGCGCCGCTCCTGAGTTGCGCGATCGTAGGGAACCGGGGCGGGTTTCGTGACCTGCTCACCGCGCTCCTTCGCCTGCTCGTATTCCTCGAGCTCGAGAGCGGACGGCGGCAGCGCCACGTCGGGGCCGTACTCCGCAATCAGGTCGTCCAGCCCGATTCCGTGCTGCTCGAGAATCGACTCCTCGAGCTGTTCGATACGCAGAGCAGCCTGTGCACGCGCGACTTCGTCGCGATGAACCGCATCCGTCAGCGACGCCATCTGTGCGGACAGGTCACGAACCCGTTCCTTGACCTGCTCGAGTTGTTCGGTGCGTTCGGTGCGGTGGCGTGCGAGCTCGTCCCGATGCGTCATTGCGGCAGTGACCACTTCGTCCAGATGATCGGCCACTCGCTGACCGGATTCGGCCACCGCACCTGCCACGGCCGCTGCGTTCTGTCTGGCCTTCATCGCCCGTTCGGCACGCGCGCGGGCATCACGCTCCGCGCGGGCAGCTCGACGCAACGAGTCCGCCTTGCCTCGCACGGATTCGGCACGTTCCTCTGCGGTCCGCACCGCCAGTCGTGCGTCGACCTCCACAGCGCGGGCCTCGGACAGGGCGGCAGCGGCCATCTCGCGGTCGGATCCGGTGTTCGCGGAGGCCGCGTAGTCGTCCTCTCCCCCGCTCTCCTGCTCGGCGAGCCGCAATCGTTCCTCGAGCTCCGCGAGTTCGGTGAGCGTGTCGCCGCGGCCGCTCTCCGCCCTTTCACGCTGTTGCGCAAGGCGATCGGACTCGGCGTGTGCGGCCCGGGCAGCCTGCCCCAAGCGCCCGAGCTTCTCGTAGATCGCCGACATCGCGGCATCCGATTCGTTGAGAGCGGCCAACGACTGTTCGGCACTCTCCTGTCGGGCCACCTGCTCTTCGCGGGCACCCGACAGTGCCGCCGACAACTCTTCGGCTCTGCGCTCCGCGTGCGCGAGGTCCTTGCTCGAGTCGTCGATGGCCGCTTGGACCTCGAGCGTGCTCGGTTGCCGATCCGAGCCGCCGGTCATCCACCCGGCTCCGAGAAGATCGCCGTCCTTCGTCACGGCATGCAGGCCGGGGTCGGCGGTGGTCACGGCCACGGCCTGGTCCACGTCGTCGACCACGACGACTCCGCGCAGAAGCGCTGCGAGACCGGGACGCAGTTCGGTCGGGGCCTCGACGACGTCACTCGCCCACCGCGAATTCGCGGGTGCGGGGACCGTGTCGGGTCCACCGCTCGTTCCGATCAAGAGGGAGGCTCTGCCGCCGTCTCCCGACTTCAGCGCGACCACTGCACCCTTCGCCGCATCGAGCGATTCGGCGATCACCGCATCTGCAGCCGGTCCGAGTGCTGCGGCCACGGCAACCTCGTAGCCCTTCTCCACCGTGATCCGATCGGACAACGTGCCGAGTACCCCGTCGCCGGATCGATGCTCGAGCAACCAGGCACCGCCGTCTCTGCGCTCGAGACCCATCGACAGTGCGTCGATGCGCGCTCGCAGCGAAACGACCCGTTGGCTGGCCGCGCGCTCCTGCTCCTGGAGCTCGTCGACCCGCTCGGTGGCGTACTTCAAGGCCTCGACGGCGCGCTCGTGGTTGGAGTCGAGCCCGAGCTCGCCGGCGTCGAGATCGCCGATCTCGGCCTGCACAGCCTCGAATTCGGCTTGCGCCTCTTCTCCACGTGCGCGGGCCTCTTCGATCGACGCGGTCAGGCGGGCCACCTCTGCGTCCACCGACTCACCGCGCGTCCGCAGGGTGTCGACCCGACCGGACAGCCTCGCGAGACCTTCCCGCCGATCGGCGATGGCGCGAACCTCTGCCATGTGCGCCCGCTCCGCGGCGGCGGCTGTCTCCTCGTTGATCGCCAACTGTTCCTTTGCCGCGTCCAGCGCGGCGCGGGCCATCTCGGTGGCTTCGACCAGCTCGGCTTCCTCGGCCGCGATCCGATCGGCTCGCGCCTCCATCGCGTCGGGATCCTCACCCCGGTTGGACAGGGGTTCCGAGTCGAGGTGACGGGCCCGCTCGCGAGCGATACGAATGGTCGAGTTGACTCGTTCGGCCAGCGCCGAAAGCTGGAACCACGTTTGCGCAGCAGCCTCGGCGCCCGGTGTGAGCCGGGCAAGGGACTGTTCGTGCCTGCCCAGTTCGAGGTTCGCATCGTCGAGCGCGGCCGTCACCTGGTCGTATTGCTCTCGTGCGATCTTTTCGTCCTGAGCCTGATTCTCCAGCTCCGCCCGCCGGGTCACCAGGTCGTCGGCTGCGAGACGCAACCGCGCGTCACGCAGGTCCGCCTGCACCGTCTGGGCTCTTCTGGCGACCTCGGCCTGCCTGCCCAAGGGCTTGAGCTGTCGCCGCAGTTCCGCCGTGAGGTCGGTCAGACGCGCGAGGTTGGCCTGCATCGAATCGAGCTTTCGGACGGCCTTCTCTTTGCGCTTGCGGTGTTTGAGAACGCCTGCGGCCTCTTCGATGAAGGCACGCCGATCCTCGGGCCGCGATTCGAGGATGGCTGCGAGGCGCCCCTGCCCCACGATCACGTGCATCTCGCGGCCGATACCGGAGTCGCTGAGAAGTTCCTGCACGTCCATCAACCGACACGACGAGCCGTTGATCTCGTACTCGCCCGCACCGTCACGAAACATGCGACGAGTGATCGACACTTCGGAGTAGTCGATCGGCAAGGCACCGTCGGTGTTGTCGATCGTCAGTGTCACCTCTGCGCGGCCGAGTGGTGCGCGGCCCGCGGTACCGGCGAAGATGACGTCCTCCATCTTGCCGCCGCGCAGAGCTTTGGCGCCCTGCTCGCCCATGACCCAGGTCAGAGCATCGACAACATTGGATTTGCCGGACCCGTTGGGGCCGACCACACAGGTGATTCCGGGCTCGAATCGCAGAGTCGTCGCGGACGCAAAGGACTTGAATCCCTTCAACGTCAGACTCTTCAGATGCATGGCCGACGAGTTTACCTTCGGTTCACCGTTCGACGAACCCGATCAGGTCTCCGCGCGGCGCGTCGTAACTCTCCACGACCAGATCCACCCGGCCGGGTGTCTCGCCGCCGCGCAGCAGGCCCACGAGAGTCTCCAGTCGCGCATGTTCTCCTTCGGCCACGACGAGCACGCGGCCGTCGGACTTGTTCGCCGCGTAGCCGACCAGTCCGAGCTCCAGCGCCCTCGCCCGGGTCCACCACCGAAAACCGACACCTTGGACGCGCCCGTGCACCCAGGCCGTCAGCCTTTCCATCAGCTCTCCCCGGCCACCGTGAGAGTCACGTTCGTGCCCGCCTTCAGGGTCCTGCCCACAGTGCAGACCTTGTCCACCGAGCGCTCGACGAGAGCGATCAGGCGTGCCTGCGCATCCGCGTCGAGTTCACTGAGATCGAGTTCGAGAACCTCGTCGAGCTGCGGGTACACCTCGTTCTCGCGGTCTGCGGCACCGGAGACGCGGATGGTGGCGTCGTAGTTGTCGCCCAGCCGACGAGACAACGGAAAGTCCGAGCTCATGCCACTGCACGCGGCAAGCGCGATCTTGAGGAGTTCACCCGGAGTGAAGACACCCTCGACGCTCTCCGAGCCGATACGAACCTCGGCGCCGCGCGAACTACGACCCGTGTAGAGCCGGGTGCCGGTGCGCTCGACCCACAGCTCTGTGGACGGCGTGGCGTTGTCGTCAGTCATGTGGCAATCCTGCCACTCGGTCATCCCCGAACGCGGGGCGACCTGGAACGAGGTGACGGCTGGCACACCGGACCCCATGAAGCAGGCAGTCCCGCGCTAGACTTCCGAACACGTTCCGAATACGCTCGGTTCATGACCATGGCAGCTGACCTCCCTGTCGCCACTCGACGATCGTCGGACCTGAGTAAACACTCCGCCGAGGTGTTTGCCGAGGCCGAAGATCATCCAGTCACGGTGACCCGCCGAGACGGCGAGGCACTGGTCCTGATGTCGCAGCGCGAGGCCGAAGGACGCGCACGCCTGCTCAACTTCGCCGCGCAGCTGATCACGGTGACCCTGGATCATACGGGCACGCTCGCCGAGCGCATGACGAAGGCGTTCCCGTGGATGCTGGCACTCTCCCCCGCCGATCGTGAGACCTGCGCCCAGGACCTCGTCGATGCCGCGCGAGCGTCGTTCTCGACCGATCAACCGCACCTGGCGATCACCGAGCTCACGTCTTGGAAGGAGACAGCAACCGCAATCGCCGCAGGCTTGGGTAGCACCGACCTCGAGTGGCTCGACGAAGAAGATGCCGCCAGTACCGTGGAGCGTCCCTGACCACAGAAGGGCTGGCGGGATCTCGTCGCGACGATCCGCAACCCCATGACCGACGCCTGGGAGTTTCTCACGCGCACGCCGCTGTCCACGACGCCGACGAACTACCGCCTGAGGGGCGAGCTCGGCACGATCCAGCGCGGCGGGAAGACTCATGATCGCTGGCAACACAAGCCGACGACGAAGGGCACCGCGCGTATCTGGTTCTACGTCGACGGGCGCACGGTACTCATCGAGTAGGTGCACACGAGCCATCCGAACGAGACGAAGTAGCACCGGTCGAACTAGCGTTTTCGCTGGCACACCGGGCAGCTGTACGAGCTGCGATTCATGAATTTCTCGCGGCGCATCGGTGCCCCGCACCGGTCACAGGGCTCACCTTCCCTGCCGTAGGCGTGAAGTGAGCGGTCGAAGTAGCCCGATTCCCCGTTGACGTTGACGTACAGCGCATCGAACGACGTGCCGCCCTCGGAAAGGGCAGCGTCCATGACGCTCCGCGCGGCGTCGAGGATTTCCCGTAGTTTCGGCCTGGTCAGTTTGTCGGTGAGGCGGTTTCCGTGAATCTTGGCGCGCCACAGAGCTTCGTCGGCGTAGATGTTGCCGACCCCGGACACCACGGTCTGGTCGAGCAGGGCCCGCTTGATCTCGGTGTGCTTACCGCGCAGTGTCTTCACGACGGACTCGACGTCGAATCGCGGATCCATCGGGTCACGGGCGATGTGGGCCACCGAATCCGGCACAGCTGTGCCGTCGACCGTCACCAGCTCGGCCATCGCCCAACCGCCGAACGTGCGCTGGTCGACGAATCGAAGATCGTTGCCATCCGACAGCCTGGCTCTGATACGAAGGTGCTTCTCCGCCGGCGCATCGGCCGGTTGGACCAGCATCTGGCCGCTCATTCCGAGGTGCACGACGATCGCAACTGTGCCGGGGTCGAGAACCAGCCAGAGGTATTTGCCCCGCCGATCGGCAGAGACGATGCGGTGCCCGACGATCTGTCCGGCGAGATCACCCGCGCCCAGTACGTGGCGCCTTATGGATCGCGGATGCAGAAAATCCACCGACTCCACGGTGGATCCGACGACGAATTTCTCGAGGCCGCGACGGACCACCTCGACTTCGGGAAGTTCAGGCACCGAGGCCCGGGGCGTCGCCGTCCGCCGAATCCGACAGCGCATTCCACGCTGTGCTCGCGGCCTTCTGTTCGGCTTCCTTCTTCGAGCGCCCGACACCGATCCCGAGCGGACTACCGCCGACCAGAACGGTCGCCGTGAATTCCTTGTCGTGATCCGGCCCGGTGGCGGCGATCTCGTAGACGGGCACACCAGCGCCGCGTTCTGCAGTGAGCTCCTGCAGACTGGTCTTCCAGTCGAGGCCGGCACCGAGACGAGGCGCGCGCTCGAGCAGGTCGGCGAACAGGTCGAGCACGACTCGGCGAGCGGTCTCGATCCCGTGCTCGAGATGGATGGCGCCGAGAATCGACTCCATCCCGTCGGCCAGAATGCTGGGTTTGTCGCGCCCGCCGGTCATCTCTTCGCCCTTGCCGAGCAGAAGATGGGCGCCCAGTCCACCCTCGCCGAGCTGCCTGGCCACCTCGGCCAGAGCATGCATGTTGACGACGCTCGCCCGGATCTTGGCGAGATCACCCTCGGATTTGTCGGGGTGCGCGCGGTAGAGCTTCTCGGTGACCGTCACTCCGAGGACGGAGTCACCGAGGAATTCGAGTCGCTCGTTGGTCGGCAGTCCGCCGTTCTCGTACGCATACGAGCGGTGAGTCAGAGCGAGCGTGAGCAGCTCGGACTCTATCTCCACGCCGAGAGCGGCGAGGAGGGATCGGTGATCCTCCTCGCCGCTGGCGTGTACTGCGGTGTTGTCGCTCGTCACGTCTACCGAAGACTAAACGGCGGCGGTCACCTGGCGGCCCTTGTACGTGCCGCAGGACGGGCACGCAACGTGGGGCAGCGTCTTCTCGCCGCAACCACGGTTGGGGCAGGTGACGAGGGTGGGCACAGTGGTCTTCCACTGGCTGCGACGCGACCTGGTGTTCGATCGCGACATTCTGCGCTTGGGGACAGCCACTTCTACTTCTCCTCGGCTTCGGTGTTCACAAGATTTGCGCTCGGTTCTGAATCCACGCCAAATTTGGCTGCAAGACCAGCCCAGCGAGGATCAAGTATGTCATGCCCATGCCCGGATTCGGCAATCGCCAGGCGAACGCCACATTCCGAGCACAATCCCAGGCAATCTTCACTGCACAGGGGCTGCAACGGAAGAGCCAGTCCCACGGAGTCGATCACGAGAGGTTCGAGGTCGATCTGCTCGTCCTCTACGAGGTACACCTCGTCTTCCTCTGTGGTCTCGTCGGTGGCACTGTCCGGGTACGCGAACAGTTCCGTCAGACGCAGCTCGACGTCGTCCGTGAACGGCTCGAGGCACCGGGAGCACTCACCCGCGACGGGGGCGGAGAGCGTTCCGGTCACCAGCACACCTTCGGAGACCGCTTCGAGCTTCAGGTCGAGGTCGATGTCCGTCCCCTCGGGGATGGCAACGAGATCCAGACCGATTCGACGCTGTGCGGGCACGACTCGTTCGACCGTCTGCATCGACCCCGGACGACGACCCAGAGCGGCCGTGCCCAGCACGAAACCCGCATCCTTGACCGGATGCGACGGACGGTGATGACGGGAAGTCACGAGAATCGCTTTCGACGTGTACTGAATGGGCAACCACTCAACGATACGCGATCGGCAGCGTGGGCTCCAACCGGAAGCGGCAAGCTACCTGCGGCGGCGGTCGTCCTCGTAATCGGGCGCGTAGTCGGGCACACCGGACCCGGTCCGGAGCTGCTGGCGCCCCCGGCCCACAGAGCGGATGGTGCCACTGAGGAAGTCTTCGAACTCGGCCAGCTTGGTGTCGACGTACACGTCGCAGTCCGAACGGAGACGATCCGATTCGGCATGAGCCGAGTCGATGACCCTGGCGGATTCGGCGTGGGCGGCCTGCACGACCTCGGTCTGGGAGACCAACCGTTCCTGCTCCGCCGTACCGTCGGCCACCGAACGCTCGTAGCTCGCCTTCCCGGACTCGATCATCCGGTCGGCCTCGCTGCGTGCCCGCCCGGTGACGGACTCGTACTCCCGGCGGCCCTCGTCGACGGCTCGCTCAGCTTCCGCTTCGGCGTCGCCGATGAGTTGGTCGGCGTGGGCACGCGCCTCGGTGACCATGCGATCTGCCTGGGCCTTGGCGTCCGACAGAATCCGGTCGGCGTCCTCGCGAGCATTCTCGACCATCGAGTCGGCCTCGGTAGTCGCCACCGACACCGTCTTCTCGGCGCTCGCACGGGCGTCGCCGACCAACTTGTCACGGTGGTCGAGCACGTCCTGGGCGTCGTCGAGTTCACCGGGAATCGCGTCACGCACGTCGTCGAGCAGTTCGAGAACGTCACCGCGCGGCACGACGCAGCCCGCGGTCATCGGAACTCCGCGCGCCTCTTCGACGATCGCGACGAGCTCGTCCAGCGCCTCGAATACCCGGTACACAAGCAACCCCATTCGTCGGTGACACAGCTACGGCTGCAAGTCTGCCGGATCGACTGCGCCGATGTGCGGCGTGAGTGGGTGTGTCGGCTTTCAGCTCTGCTCGGTTGCACGCTCGGCGATGCGCTCGAGCAGCTGGGAGTGCACTTTCGCCGGCAACATGTCGGCGACATCACCCCCGAACGTGGCCACTTCCTTGACGAGCGAACTCGACAGGTAGCTGTAGGTCGGGTTGGTGGGGATGAACAAGGTGTCCACGCCGGACAACTTCTGGTTCATCTGCGCCATCTGCAGTTCGTAATCGAAATCGTTGGCGCCACGCAGACCCTTCACGATGGCCGTGATGCCCTCTTGCTTCGCATAGTCGACGAGCAGTCCGTGCCACGAACTGATGCGCACGTTCCCGAGATCGCTGGTCGCGTCCTCGAGCATCCGGATACGCTCGTCCACGGTGAACAGTCCGCGTTTGCTCTTGTTGATCATCACCGTGACGACGACCTCGTCGAATTGCGCAGCTGCCCTGGATATGACATCCAGGTGGCCGTTCGTCACAGGGTCGAAGGATCCCGGGCACACAGCTCCAGTCATGAGTCCCGACCGTAGCAGGTGGCGAGTTCGATTCTGGCTTCGCCGTACTTCTTGCCCTTGCGCCCCTCGAAACCGTCGGGCCAGGACGTTTCGGGTGAGCGCGAAGACCTTTCGACGACGACGAGGGAGCCGTCTCGCACCCAGCCGTTGTCACGCAATGCGATCAGCATGCCGGCCACGGCAGCGTCCTCGACCGAATACGGCGGATCGGCGAGGACGAGGTCGAATTCGCGATCGGCCCGCGACCCGACAACCGATTCCACCGACGACCGCCGCACCGTGGCCCCCGGCAACGCCGTCGCCTCGATGTTGCTCGCGACGACACGTGCTGCGGCCGCGTCGGATTCGACGAGAACGACATGAGAAGCACCCCGCGACAGTGCTTCGAGACCGAGCGCACCGGACCCGGCGTACAGGTCGAGAACCGAAATGCCCTCCAGGTCCATACGGGCGTCGATCATGCTGAACAGTGCTTCGCGCACGCGGTCCGACGTGGGGCGCGTGCCCGAGGGCGGGACTCGCAGGCGGCGCCCGCCTGCGAGTCCCGCAACGATCCGGGTCATCGAGGACGTTCCGTCACTGCGCCGTCGACTCCCCCGCAGTCACCTCGATCAACAGGTCACCACCCTCTACCTGCTGGACACTGCCGATCGCGAGGCGCGAGACGACACCACCGCGGGGTGCGGTGATCGCAGCCTCCATCTTCATGGCTTCGATGGTGGCGACGGTTCCGCCGGCCTCGACCTCGTCTCCCTCGGAGACGGCCAGAGTCACCACTCCCGCGAACGGCGCTGCCACGTGAGCCGGGTTGGTCTTGTCGGCCTTCTCCGCCGCGGGCACCTCGCTGGCGATCGAACGGTCTCGCACCGACACGGGACGCAACTGACCGTTGAGGATGCACATCACGTTTCGGTACCCGCGCTCGTCGGGTTCGGAGATCGCCTCGAGACCGATGAGCAGTTCGACACCCTGTGCAAGTTTCACGCGGTGCTCTTCGCCGCGGCGCAGTCCGTAGAAGAACTGGTTGGCGGACAGCTGGGAGGTGTCGCCGTACTTCTCGTAGTGCTCGAGGAATTCCTTCGCCGGCCCGGGGAAGAGCAAGCGGTTCAAGGTGCTCCGGCGTTCCGCCGAGGTTCCCGATAGTGCCTTCTCGTCCTCGGCGCTGAGCGGCACCTCGGGCTTGGCCGGACCTCTACCCTCGAGGGCCTTGGTACGGAACGGCTCCGGCCATCCGCCGGGAGGCGTACCGAGTTCGCCACGCAGGAAGCCCACGACCGAGTCCGGGATGTCGAACCGGGAGGGGTCGTCGGCGAATTCCTCGGTGGAGGCGCCGGAACCGACGAGGTGCAGCGCCAGGTCGCCGACGACCTTCGACGACGGCGTGACCTTCACGAGGCGCCCCAACATGCGGTCTGCGGCAGCGTATTTGGCCTCGACCTCCTCGAAGCGATCACCCAGTCCGAGGGCCACAGCCTGAGTACGCAGGTTGGACAACTGCCCACCCGGAATCTCGTGGGTGTAGACGCGTCCGGTCGGTGCCGGAATCCCGGATTCGAACGGTGCGTACACCTTGCGGAGAGCTTCCCAGTACGGCTCCAGGTCGCACACCGCCTGCAGGTCGAGACCCGTGTCCTGTTCGGTGTGCGCGGCTGCGGCGACGATGGCCGACAGCGCGGGCTGACTGGTGGTTCCGGCGAGCGCCGAGGATGCCCCGTCGACCGCGTCGGCACCGGCCTGCCAGGCCGCCAAGTAGGTGGCGAGCTGTCCACCCGGTGTGTCGTGCGTGTGCACGTGGACCGGTAGGTCGAAGTTCTCCCGCAGTGCTGTCACGAGCTTCGCGGCCGCCGGGGCACGCAGAAGACCGGCCATGTCCTTGATGGCGATGATGTGAGCGCCCGCTTCGACGATCTCCTCGGCCAACTTCAGGTAGTAGTCGAGTGTGTAGAGCTTCTCGTTCGGGTTCGCGAGGTCACCCGTGTACGACAGCGCCACCTCGGCAACGGCGGTCCCGGTCTCGCGGACCGCATCGATGGCCGGTCGCATCTGGTCGACGTTGTTGAGCGCGTCGAAGATTCGGAAGATGTCGATTCCGGTGTCCGTCGCTTCCTGAACGAAAGCCCGGGTCACCTTCTCCGGATAGGGGGTGTAGCCCACCGTGTTGCGTCCACGCAGCAGCATCTGCAAACAAATGTTCGGGACCGCTTCGCGCAACGCCGCGAGCCGGTACCACGGATCCTCGTGCAGAAAGCGCAGTGCGACGTCGTAGGTGGCGCCGCCCCAGGCCTCGATCGACAGCAACTCGGGGGTGGTACGGGCGACGTAGGGAGCCACGGCAAGGAGCCCGCTGGTGCGCACCCGGGTCGCGAGCAGGGACTGATGCGCATCCCGGAAGGTGGTTTCCGTGACGCCGAGCGCCTTCTGCTCACGCAGTGCCTTCGCGAACCCGTCTGGGCCGAGCGTCAGCAGCCGCTGACGACTGCCTTCCGGTGCGGGTGCCGACAAGTCGATCTTGGGGAGCTTGTCGTGCGGGTACACCGACGACGGCCGTTCCCCGTGCGGTTTGTTGACCGTCACGTCGGCGAGGTAGCTCAGAATCTTGGTTCCGCGGTCGGCGGAGGAGCGCAGCGTCAGTAGCTGCGGTCGTTCCTCGATGAACGAGGTCGTGACACGGCCCGCGCGAAAATCTGGATCGTCGAGCACCGCCTGCAGGAACGGAATGTTCGTCGACACACCACGGATTCGGAACTCGGTGACTGCTCGCCGTGCGCGGCCGACTGCGGTTTCGAAATCACGACCACGGCAGGTCAGTTTGACCAGCATCGAGTCGAAGTAGGCACCGACCTCGGCACCGAGGGTCGCACCGCCGTCCAGACGGATTCCGGCACCTCCGGGCGTGCGGTACGCGGTGATGCGGCCCGTGTCGGGCCGGAAGCCGTTGGTGGGGTCTTCGGTGGTGATTCGGCACTGGAGCGCCGCGCCGCGGAGGGTGATCTTGTCCTGGCTCAGACCCAGATCGGCCAGGGTCTCTCCGGAAGCAATGCGCAACTGTGACTGGACGAGGTCCACATCGGTGACTTCCTCGGTCACGGTGTGCTCGACCTGGATACGCGGATTCATCTCGATGAAGACGTGATTGCCGCGGGCGTCGAGAAGGAACTCCACCGTGCCCGCGCAGGAATAGCCGATCTGCTTCGCGAACGCGACGGCGTCGGAGCAGATCCGCTCACGCAGTTCGTCGGACAGGTTCGGCGCGGGGGCGAGCTCGATGACCTTCTGGTGGCGTCGTTGCAGGGAGCAGTCGCGCTCGAAGAGGTGAATGACGTTGCCCTCGCCGTCGGCGAGGATCTGTACCTCGATGTGCCGTGGATCGATCACGGCCTGCTCGAGGAACACGGTTGCGTCACCGAACGCGGACTCGGCCTCGCGAGCCGCCGCCTCGATGGACTCACGCAACTGCGCGGGTTCGGCCACTCGGCGCATACCGCGACCGCCGCCACCGGCAACGGCCTTCACGAACAGCGGGAACTCCATGTTCTCGGAAGCTGCCACCAGTTCGTCCACGTCGGAGGAGGGCTCCGAGGAAGCGAGTACCGGAAGGCCCGCGGCGCGCGCGGCCGAGATCGCCCGTGACTTGTTTCCCGTCAGCTCGAGGACGTCCGACGAGGGGCCCACGAACGTGATTCCGGCCTCGGCGCATGCGGCCGCAAGGTCGGGGTTCTCCGACAGGAACCCGTACCCGGGGTACACGGCGTCGGCACCCGCCTGGACGGCAGCGGACACGATCTCGTCGACGGACAGGTACGCCCGAACCGGGTGCCCTTCCTCGCCGATCTGGTAACTCTCGTCGGCCTTCAGACGGTGGATCGAGTTCCGATCCTCGTACGGGAACACCGCGACGGTTCCGGCACCTAGTTCGTAGGCGGCGCGGAAAGCGCGGATCGCAATTTCGCCACGGTTCGCGACGAGCACTTTTGAGAACATGGCTGCAAACTACCCCGCGAGGAAGGGCGCCGGGGAACCCGCGTCCCAATATTCAAGATTCCACAAACGACTTCACAATCGAGCTTCGGCGGGGTGCAAGTTCGGTAATACCTGCGAAACACGCGACCTGCACGTTCACGCTTCCGATCAGGCTTTCTCCAGGTATTCGATCTTCTCGGAATCGAGTGCTGCACCGACCATTGCCGCCAATCCGGGATGCTCTTCGAGGACCGGGTCCACGTCGATGATTCCACGTGCGAATTCGGCGGCGCTCGCAATTACGTCCTCGTGTTCGAGGAGTGACAACAGTCGCAGCGTCGTGGTCGTTCCGCTCTGAGCTTTTCCGAGAATGTCACCCTCGCGGCGGGTCTCCAGGTCGAGCCGCGCCAGTTCGAAACCGTCGTTGGTCGACGCCACACTCGACAGCCGCTCGTACGTGGGGCTTCCGGGATTGGCGCTGGTGATCAGAATGCACAGACCCTGATGTTTGCCACGGCCCACGCGTCCTCGCAATTGGTGCAACTGACTGACGCCGAATCGGTCTGCATCGACGATCACCATGACCGTGGCATTGGGAACGTCCACGCCCACTTCCACCACCGTGGTGCACACCAGGACGTCCGTCTCCCCCGCGTCGAACGCCGCCATCGCCCCGTCCTTCTCGTCCGCCGGCAATCGCCCGTGCAGAAGTCCGATGCGCAGATCGGGAAGAAGCTGTGTGCTCAACTGCTCGTGGAGGTCGGTCGCGGCGATCGTCTGTTGCTGCGCGTCCTTCTCGTCCTTGTCGCCGGATTCGTCGTTGCCGTCGCCGATCCGTGAGCAGACGACGTACGCCTGTCGACCGTCGGCGACGTCCTCACGAATCCGTTCCCAGGCACGGCCCACCCACTGCGGCTTCTGACCGGCAGGTACGACACTGCTCTTGATGGGAGAGCGGCCCTTCGGCAGTTGCCGAAGCGTCGACACCTCGAGGTCCCCGAGCACCGTCATCGCGATAGTGCGAGGTATGGGTGTCGCGGTCATGACCAGAACGTGCGGACTCAGTCCGTCCCTTGCCTTGGACCGCAGCGCGTCGCGTTGTTCGACACCGAATCGGTGCTGCTCGTCCACCACGACCATGCCGAGCCGGAAGAAGTCGACGTTGTCCTGAATGAGGGCGTGTGTGCCGATCACGATTCCCGCGTCGCCCACCACCACTTCGTTGAGCGCCGCTCGTTTCGCGGCAACCGACATCGAGCCGGTCACCAACGTGACACGTGTCGCCTTGTCCTCGGATCCGAGCTCGCCGGCGGTCCCCAGGTCGCCGAGCATTGCCCGCAACGACTTCGCGTGCTGCGTCGCGAGCACTTCCGTGGGCGCGAGGAGCGCACATTGATACCCGGCGTCGACGACCTGCAGCATCGCCCGAAGTGCGACGATCGTTTTTCCGGACCCCACCTCGCCTTGTAGAAGTCTGCTCATCGGGTGTGGGCGCGAAAGGTCCGCCGAAATCTCCTCCGCAACGGCGTGCTGTCCGTCGGTCAGAGTGAACGGCAGCCGCGCTTCGAAACGCTCGGCGATTCCGTCGCGAACGGGCGGACACTCGGGTGCGACTCGTTCTGCATTGTCCTTGCGGCGCATCGCGAGCACGAGCTGCAACGACACCGCTTCGTCGAACCGAAGCCGATCACGCGCGCGATCGATCTCGTCCCTGGTGTCGGGAAGGTGAATCGAACGCAGGGCGTCGTCCAGGCCGACGAGGCCGTGCTCACCCACCGTCGATTCGGGCAACGGGTCGACGACCGGATCGAGTTGATCGAGCACCTGCCGTACACACCGCATGATGGTCCAGCTCTCGACTTCGCGTGTCGCCGGGTACAGGGGAATGAACGCGCGATCGAACACCGACATGTCCACGCCGGCACCGGAATCGGATCCGGCGCGCGCGATGCCGGCAAGATCGCCCGACCCCCGGATGCGACCGACCCGAATGACCGGGTCGTCCTCTCCCCCACGAGGCTCGGGAAGGATCAGGTAGCTGGGATGAGTAAGACTCCACTTGCCGCGGAAGTACTTCACCGTCCCCGAAAACATTGCGCGCACACCCGGTTTGATCGCATGCCGGACCTTCTGTGGGTTGAAGAAGGTGACATCCACGTTCTGGGTGTCCGTCGTGAGAACCGCCTTGAGCATCTGCCCCGGGCGGTTCCGCATCTTCACGACCGCGGCGGACGTGACCCGCGCGATGATCGTGATGTGTTCGCCTTCGGGAGGCTCCTTCTCGGCCAGATCCCGGCCCTGGGATGCGTACCGGTGCGGATAGTGGCGAAGAAGGTCCTCGACCGTGCGAATCTCGAAGGCCTCGGCAAGTGCGTCCGCCGTCTTGTTTCCCAGGAGCAGATCGAGACGATCCGACAGCGCCGCCATGAGGTTCCTTCCCGATGTGCTCGATCGTGCCGACTATTCGACACCCAGTTGAAACAGATCGTCGACCTGCCCACCGACATAAACCATCACGTCCACACCCACATGATTGCGAGCGACGTGGTCGCTGAGGTGCTCGCTCAGTCCTTCCGGTGCGTTCGCCCCCATGATCAGGGTGACGAGTTCACCGCCACCCCCGAGCGCGAGGTCGACCAGCCGGGTACCGGCTGTGACCGTATCCGACTCGATCAGGACCACCTCGTGGCCCATGAGGCCGAGAGAATCTCCCGGCTCACACGTTCCGACATAGGTCAGGGCGCGTTCGGCGGCGACTCTCAGCGATCCCCACCGGGTGCCTGCCGCTGCCTCCGACATCGTGAAGGCATCGTCGACGGCGTCTCTGCTGGGATCGTGGACTGCCATCGCAGCGATTCCCTGCACCATCGAGGAGGTTGCGAGCAGCACCACCTCGTGGCTCGAGTCACGGGCGGCGGCGCTCACCGCCACGAGTTCCTGCGCGGAAATGGCACCGTTGGGAAGCACGAGCACTTCGCTGCGTTCGATCTCGCGAATCACGCCGAGCAATCGGCCACGAGTAACCGGTGTGTCACTCCGCAGTACGGTCGCACCCTCGGCTTCGAACAACTCGGCCGCGCCGTCCCCGGACGCCATCGCGATGATCCCCCGACCGTGCCCGCCGCTGCGGACCCGCACGGTCGGCGCAACCAGTCCTTGATCACGCGCATCGACGAGGAAGCTCGTGATCCGGATTCCGTGAACCCGGCCGGCGAGAAGGCCGGCTTCGACGGCCGCACCGGCATCGGTGCAGTGCACGTGGACGGACCAACCGCCTGCGCCGTCGCCCACGATCACGATCGAGTCGCCGAGCGCACCGAGGTGGGCTCGCAGGTCGGCCATGCGTTCGTCCTCGGTCTCGGAGACGAGGTACATGACCTCGTAGTCCGGCCCCGAACGATCCTGTCCCGCGTGTTCGTGTCCGGGATGATCGTGGGCGGGGACGGCGCACTCGGTGTTCTGCGCACGTTCGGGCAGCGCACGACGGGTCACGATCTCGCGCCTCGGCGCCGCGCCGTCCACCGCCTCGACGAGCGCATCGAGAATCACCACGAGGCCGAGCCCGCCCGCGTCCACCACACCGGCAGCATCGAGCACGTCGAGTTGCGCAGGGGTGCGGATCAGTGCCGATGCGGCCGCGTCGGCAGCATCCCGCGCGGTCGCGGCCAGCCCGAGATCCCGGTCCGAACTCGCGGCGGCGTCGGCGGCGCACCGCAGCACGGTGACGATGGTGCCCTCGACCGGCTCGCTGACAGCGTCCGCGGCCAGATTCGAACCCTGCCGAAGACCACTACGCAATGCCGCGTCGTCGAGGTCGCCTTCACCCGTTGCCTGCGCGAATCCGCGAAGGACCTGGGACAGGATGACACCGGAATTGCCTCTCGCACCGGACACCGCTCCCCGCGCCAGCGCCACGGCGATCTGGTGTGCACTGTGGGGCACTTCACCAGCGCTACCCAGCGCGTGGTCCTCTGCGGCTGCCACAGCGGACCGCATAGTCGCAAGCAGGTTCGTCCCGGTATCGCCGTCCGGGATCGGGTACACATTGAGGTCGTTGATCTCCGCGCACCGCTGTTCGAGCCCTGCCACGCACAGGCGGGCCCAGTATCCGAGCAGGCGACCGTCCACACGGAAATCGGCGTCGCCGGCACCCGGTGCGGGGCGGACCTCAGGATTCACGAACGTCCTCTCCACATGGACCTACGATGGTGCGCACAGGGTATCGCGAGAGCACGCGCCGAGCAGGGGTGGACCGAGCGGCGAGGGCGATCCATGCCACACGTCCGAGTTTGGCCAATCCGGCACTCAACGGCTACTCTTACACGGTTGCCTCGTGCGGGAAGACCTCACGAGGACGAAGCACTGTTCACTATCTGAAGGAGTTCGCGACTATGGCTGCCGTCTGCGACGTATGCGCCAAGGGGCCCGGCTTCGGTAAGTCGGTCTCGCACTCGCACCGGCGTACCAATCGTCGCTGGAACCCGAACATCCAGACCGTTCGCGCCCAGGTTGCTCCCGGAAACACCCGGCGAGTCAACGTGTGCACCTCCTGCCTCAAGGCCGGCAAGGTCGTCCGAGGCTAGAACGGTCCCCGAGTACGAGTACTCGAGACACTCGCAATTGCACCCCCCAGCGATTCGCTGTGGGGTGCAGTGCTGTTCGAACCCGGTATCGCCGTCTGTAATGTGCAGACCGTGAACTCCATAGATCAACTCTCCAAGGTGACGTTCGAAGAAGGTGTCCTGCGGATCGTGATCGCCACCGCAGAGAACGGCGCGTCACTCGACTCCGACGGTGTCGCACAGGGCACGCAGGCCCTGCAGATCCTCGGAGACGAGGTGGGCAGCGTGCTCCTGGTCGGTGAGGGGCCCAACTTCTGTGCAGGCGGCAACGTGCACGGGTTCGCGTCGGCATCCGACCGCGGTGCCCACGTCGCCGAGGTTGCCGGAGTGCTCCACGAATTCGTTCGGTCCCTCAGCGAACTCAGTGCGCCGGTCGTCGCAGGGGTCCACGGCTGGGCCGCAGGCGCCGGCATGAGCCTCGTGTGCCTTGCCGACATCGCGGTGGGTGGCCCGTCGACCAAGCTGCGCCCGGCCTACCCGTCCATCGGTTTCACCCCCGACGGCGGTATGACCTGGTTGCTTCCGCGGATCGTGGGGATCTCCCGTGCACGGGACATCCTCCTCTCCGACTCCGTGCTGGGCGGTGACGAAGCCGTACGCATCGGCATTCTGAGTCGACTGGTGGGTGACGACGTCATCCAGGACGAGGCGTTCCGGCTCGCGCGTTCGCTCGCCGTGGGCCCCACCGATGCCTTCGCCGGAATCAAGAAACTGCTCGCCGCGTCGGTCACCAACTCGCTCGGCGATCAACTCGACGCCGAGGCCGCCTCCATCTCCGCGGCAGCGAACAGTCCGATCGGCATCGAGGGCGTCGACGCATTCGTCGAGAAGCGTCGTGCCGACTTCGGTTCCGTCAAGCCCAGCTAGATTCCGTACCGCCTCAGGGCAGGCGCCAGTCGACCGGATCGCCGCCCAACTCCTCGAGGAGGGAGTTTGCGCGGCTGAACGGTCGTGATCCGAAGAAGCCACGCGACGCCGAGAGCGGCGACGGATGTGCGGATTCGATGATCGGAACCTCGCCGAGCATCGGTTTCAACGTCGCGGCGTCTCGCCCCCAGAGAATTGCGACGAGTGGTTCCGGTCGCGCCACCAGAGCGCGGATCGCTTGCTCGGTGACCGACTCCCATCCCTTGCGGCGATGAGATGCGGCCTCGCCCGGTGCAACCGTGAGCACTCTGTTGAGGAGTAGAACGCCCTGACGAGACCACGCGGTGAGGTCACCGTTCGACGGCGTGGGCAGCACGAGATCCGTGGAGTACTCGGTGAAGATGTTCGCAAGGCTGCGGGGCACCGGACGCACCTCGGGGGCGACCGAGAAGCTCAGCCCCACTGCGTGTCCGGGTGTCGGGTACGGATCTTGCCCCACGACCAGCACTTTCACCTCCTCGAACGGATGCGTGAATGCCCGCAACACGTTCTCCCCCGCAGGGAGGTATCCCCTTCCTGCGGCGTTCTCCGCGCGTAGGAAGTCACCCATTTCCGCGATGCGCCCGGATACCGGCTCCAGCGCGCTCGCCCAACCGGCCTCCACCACGTCCTTCAGCGGCGCCATCAGTCGAGCCTGCGCAATGCGTCGCGGTAGTAACCGGCGTTGGCGGAGTACATCTGAACATTGAGATCCACATGCCCCTCGGGAACCTCGAACCCGTCGCGCACTTTCGCGGGAACCCCCAATGCCATGCGCCTACTGGGTACCTCGAACTTGAAGGGAACGACAGCGCCCGCACCCACGACCGCGCCCTCACCGACGACAGCACCGTTCAGCACGACGGACCCGGACGCGATCAGACAGTTGTCCTCCACGACGGCACCTTCGACGTGTGCGTTGTGTCCAACGACGCAGCCCGCACCGATCACCGTGGGATCGACAGGGGTGCAGTGGATCACCGACCCGTCCTGGATGTTGCTGCGCTCCCCGATCGTGATCGTGCCGTAGTCGCCCCGCAGAACCGCGCCCGGCCACACCGATGCGCCGGCAGCGAGAGTGACGGCGCCGATCACCACCGCATCGGGATGGACGTAGGCGTCCGGGTGTATGTCCGGGGTTCGTTCGCCGAGCGCGTAGATAGCCATGCGTGCAATTTATACGGAGAAGCTTTCCCATCCCGCGCCCCCCGTCGCGGGGCTTCCGTCGATCGACACTCCCGATCCGTCGCGAACCCGTCCGATCCGGGTCCAGCCCTCGGGAAGATCGGATTCTTCGCGGAAGGTCGCGGCGAACGCGTGATCCTCTCCCCCGGTCATGATCCACTCGCGCGGGTCCACGCCCAGCAGTTCGGCTGCCACGTCGATGTCGGTGCCGGGCTGCAACAGCGCCGATTCGACATCGATACTCACGCCCGACGCCGCGCACAGGTGGCCGAGATCGGCGAGCAGGCCGTCCGAGACGTCCGTCATCGACGTGGCCGAATCCGACGCCGCGCGCGCAGCGGCATAGGGCGGCGCGGGAACCCGGTGTGCTGCGACGAGACCGTCCAGTCCGGCAGCGCCGTAGTCCGCACCGGCGCGGAGCAGTGCCAGTCCCGCCGCGGATCGACCCAGTCCACCGGTCACGGCAACAACGTCGCCGATTCCCGCACCGGATCGTAGGACCGGTTCACCACCACCGAGATCGCCCAGCACGGTGACCGATACCACCACCTGGTCCGATTGGACGAGGTCGCCGCCGACGACACCTGCACCGAGTTCTTCCGCCGCCTCGCCGATTCCGGCCGAGATCGCGTCGACGACGTCGACGGGAGTGTCTGCGGGGCATCCGATCGACACCACCAGGGCGGTGGGCGAAGCACCCATCGCGAAGATATCGGCAGCATTCTGCGCCAACGCTTTTCGACCGACTTCCCGTGGGCTGGACCAGTCGAACCGGAAGTGCCTGCCCTCGACGAGCATGTCCGCGGAGACCGCGACTCTGCCGTCTGAGGCACTCACGATGGCGGCATCGTCGCCGGGACCCAGCAAGGTGCTTGCAGGTTGTGTCCGCGAAGCGGTCGCTCGGCCGATCACCGCGAACTCACCGATCTCCGCCACCGTGCGCGGACGCGGGCTCACATGATCGGGCTGGGCATCGGTCGGTGAGATGGTGAGCCTCCTACGGTAGGTTCGAACAGTCCAGACGATACGACGAACAAGATCCGAGCATGCCCGAGACCGACGCATTCGAGCCCGAACAAGACCATCGCCGACACCCTGCCGTGATAGCCACCGCCGTGGCCATCCCCGTAGCCCTCGTCGTGGCGGTCCTGGTGGCAGCCTTCCTTGCCGGCCGAGATCCGATACGAGAACCGGTGTCGCTCGGCACGGTACCCGCACCTGCCTCGGAGTCACCCGAGTGCGACAAGCTGATGGCAGCACTTCCCGACAATCTGGGTGACCTCGAACGCGCGGAACTTGCCGAACCGGCACCCGAATCCGCTGCGGCCTGGCAGCCGAGCGAAGGTGAACCCGTGGTCCTGCGGTGCGGAGTCGACCGTCCGGTCGAGTTCGACCAGGCGGCACCCCTTCAGGTCATCGACGGGGTGCAGTGGTTCGAGGTTTCGGGCGCGGAGATGGGACTCGAGTCGAGTACCTGGTACCTCGTCGACCGCGGCGTGTACGTCGCGGTGACGATCCCGAACGGCTCCGGTCCCACCCCACTTCAGGAGATGTCCGAGGCTGCGTCGAAGGCACTGGAAGCTCGTCCACTCGACCCGGCGCCGCTTCCCGGTTCCTGATCGGCCTTACCGCAGACCGGTTCCACGGGTCAGCGCCGTGTCCACCAAGGTCGACACCAGAGTCGGGTAGTCGACGCCGGCCGCATCCCACATGCGCGGATACATCGAGATCGAGGTGAAGCCGGGCATCGTGTTGATCTCGTTGATCACGGGTCCGTTCTCGGTAACGAAGAAGTCGACTCGGGACAGTCCCTGGCAATCGAGGGCACGGAACGCCTCCACCGCCAGCTTCCTGATCTCGTCGCTCACGTCGTCGTCCAGCTTGGCGGGAACATCGAACTCGCAGACGTCGTCGAGATACTTCGTGTCGAAGTCGTAGAACGCGGTGTCGTCCTCGCGACTCGATTCGGGCATCTTGATCTCGGCAACCACACTCGCGCGAACCGAACCGTCCGGAAACTCGAGCACGCCGCATTCGACCTCGCGACCGACGATTCCCGATTCGACGATCACCTTCGGATCGTGCCGGCGTGCCTGCGTGATCGCGTCGTCCAGTTTCGCCCAGTCGGCGACGCGGGTGATACCGATCGAGGAGCCACCCCGAGCCGGCTTCACGAACACCGGCAGGTCGAGGCCGTCCTTCTGTTCCTGCGTCAGCGTTTCCGTGCCCGGACGCAGCACCACCTGATGGCCGACCGGAAGGTGCTCGGCGGCCAGGAGTTTCTTGGTGAACTCCTTGTCCATTCCGGCGGCACTGGCCAGCACACCCGGTCCGACGTAGGGAACTCCGGCCAACTCGAGGAGACCCTGTACCGTGCCGTCCTCGCCGTACGCGCCGTGAAGAACGGGAAACACGACGTCCACGGACGCGAGAACCTTGCCTGCCTCGGAATCGCCGAGCGAGACCAGGGCACCGTGCCGGGTCGGGTCCGCGGTCAGTGCGAGTTCGTTGCCTCCCGGCTGCACACTCGGCAGGGTTCGATCACGGATGGCGAGCGACTCCGGATCGGTCGAGCCCAACATCCAGGTGCCGTCGCGGCCGATACCGACAGGCACCACTTCGTAACGAAACGGGTCGAGATTGGTCAGCACACTTCCAGCCGATACGCAGGAGACGGAATGCTCGCTACTGCGTCCGCCGAAGACGACGGCGACCCTGATACGCGGTTCACTCACGAGACAAACCGTACCGGTCAGCGCAGGTAGCCACCGACCCCACGCCCATATTGTCGGTCACAGGGCGCTCAGCGCGGCCTCGAGATCTGCAACGAGGTCGGCGGTGTCCTCGATACCGCCCGAGAGACGAACGAATCCGTCCGCAACGGCGTCGCCCCATCTGGCACGCCGGTCGAGGGTGGTGTGGATGCCGCCGAAACTCGTCGCCGATACGGGCAGTTCTGCGATCTCGACCAGACGGTGGAACTCTGCGGCCGACTCCAACTCGAAAGTGACGAGCCCACCGAATCTGCGCATCTGCCCGGACGCGATCTCGAACGAGGGGTCGGTCTGCAGACCCGGATACCGCACGCGGCGTGGCTTCGGATGCTCGGACAGCGCCTTCGCAATTGCGGCCGCGTTCGCGCACTGCCGCTCGAAGCGCAGTCCCGCGGTGCCGAGACTGCGGTGCGCCAGCCAAGTCTCGAACGGTCCGAGCACGGTTCCTGACATGAGGCGCTCCCGACTCATCCGATCGAGCAGCGCACGGTCCGACACCGCGACGTATCCCATCAACAGGTCGCTGTGGCCGCTCAACGCCTTGGTACCGCTGGCTACCACGACATCCGCGCCGAGCGAAAGCGGCTGCTGCCCCAGGGGAGTTGCGGTCGTGTTGTCGACGACGAGCAGAGCACCCGATCGCGCACACGACGCGGACAACGCTCGCAGGTCGACGACGTCGAGCGAAGGGTTCGCCGGCGTCTCCGCCACCACGACGACGGGACCCTGCGCACCGGCGATCGTGGCCTCGGCCGTGGGCGACAGCATCTCGGCGGTGGCATACTCGTGCACGGTCACCCCGACTGGTGCAAGCATCTCGTGTGCGTATGCGCGGACTTGGTAGTACCCGTCGGAGGGAACGATCACCGTGCCACCGGTAGACAACAGCGACCGCAAAGCCACGGTGATCGCGGACATCCCCGAGCCCACCACGAGCGCCGCCGCCGCACCTTCGAGTTCTGCGAGCGCAGCCTCGAGTTCCCGCCATGCCGGATTGGATGCGCGCGCATACGAATCGGATTCGGAGCCCTCATCCGCGGAGAGCTGGTACGGCGCTGCGAACACCGGCCCGCGCTGCATCGGCCGTCCAGGTGCATGTTCAGCGGCAACGGCTTTGACGCAGCGCGTCGAATCACCGAACACCGGGCTGCCTTTCGTGTCGTGCAAGGCTCTACTCCGGCTTCGTTCGTCGTCCGAGCAGCTGTCCGATCGCTTCCTGCACCTCGAGGCCGTCGTGACAGACACGGTGCACGGCATCGGTCAACGGCATCTCGACGTCGAATCCAGCGGCGAGTGCGCGCACCGACGTGCACGACTTCACGCCTTCGGCGACCTGCCCGTTGGTCGCATCCTGCGCGCTTTCGATCGAACCGCCCCTACCGAGGCGTTCTCCGAAGGTCCGGTTACGGGACAGTCGGGAAGTACAGGTGGCCACGAGATC
This sequence comes from Rhodococcus sp. NPDC058521, assembly GCF_042719695.1. NCBI lineage: Bacteria > Bacillati > Actinomycetota > Actinomycetes > Mycobacteriales > Nocardiaceae > Rhodococcus > Rhodococcus sp. NPDC058521. The sequence continues at coordinate 717,885 of NZ_JBHXNL010000001.1, read as the reverse complement.
GCCGACGCCCGCCAAACCGGAAAGTGTTGCGGGGTTTGCGCCGAGCGCAACACCGAGGCGGGTCACCTCCGCCAGGCCGCGCGTGATGATCGTGGCCGTGGTGTTCTCGCCGAGGCCGATTCCTGCGGCCATCCCGCAGGCGAGTGCGATGACGTTCTTGCAGGCGCCGCCCACCTCGCATCCAATGACGTCAGAGTTGGTGTAGGGGCGGAAATAGCCTGTAGCACAGTCTTTCTGGATCGCGAGCGCCCGCGAGGAGTCGGTGCACGCGACCACCGTCGCGGAGGGTTGCCCCAATGCGATCTCCCGCGCCAGATTCGGGCCCGACAAGACCGCGATCCGGTTCGAGTCGACACCGGACACCTGACCGATGACCTGACTCATCCGCATCAGCGTTCCGGTTTCGATTCCCTTGGCGAGACTCAGCAGAGTGGCATCCTCCGGCAGGTCGTCCTTCCACGCCTCGAGATTGGTTCGCAGTGACTGTGAGGGCACCGCCAGCACCACCAGATCGGCGCCGGCCAACGCCTGGGTGTGGTCCGCAGTAGCGTGCAGGCCGGGCGGCAGTACGACGCCCGGCAGATATCCGGGGTTCTCGTGACGGGTGACGATCGACTCGGCCACCTCGGGCCGCCTCGACCACACCGTGACGTCGGAGCCCGCGTCGGCCAGGACCTTCGCGAAAGCAGTCCCCCACGAGCCCGCACCCAGAACCGCTGCCTTGGTCACGTCGTCCCCTCACCTGTGTCGACGATGGTGTTCGTCCCACAGTATCGTTCGCGCACAGGCTCCGGCAGGGTGAGTCACGGGAGAGGACACCTGGCAGGATTGTCGGTATGAGCACCGGCGGTGACGCGAACACATACGTGAACGGGCCTCGCGCGCACGTTCTCGTCGCGGTGAAAGATCTCCGGGCAGCGAAGACACGGCTGTCCGGATTCGTCGGAGGAAGCGTTCGAACCGACCTCGTCCTGTCCATGCTTCACGACACCCTCTCGGTGGTTCGCTCCGTCGACACGGTCGCGGGGATCACCGTGGTGACTCCCGACGACGTGGTCGCCGAACTCGCTCGCAGCACCGGGGCCGATGCGTATCCCGATCCCGCACCCCCGTCTGCGCACCGAGACGGCGTCGAGATGCGCCCCGACGAACCGGAAGTCGGGTTGAATTCGGCACTCTCCGCTGCGGCGGATCACGTCCGCCGACTGGACCCGTCCACCGACCTGGTTGCGCTACAAGCCGATCTGCCGTCGATTCGGGTCCACGAACTCACGACCGCGCTGGCCGCAGCACGAGAGCATTCGCGGTCGATGATCGTCGACCGCCACGGCACCGGGACGGCAGCACTGTTCGCATGCGATTCGGACGCCGACCTCGGTCCCTCCTTCGGCCCGAGCTCCGCTCGAAGACATCTCGAATCGGGTGCCCGACCGTTGACCGGGGACTGGCCGGGACTGCGCACCGACGTGGACACCGAGTCCGACCTCGCTGCCGCAACCGAGTTGGGTGTCGGCCCGTCGACGGCGGAAGTCCTCGCCGGTCTGGCTCTCCGGACCGGGTCGGCGAATTTTCGCGCATGATTGTCCGCTTCTCGAGTTGTGAGGGATGATCGTGGGGTGAGCAACACGGAAGCATTGGGTCGGCACACCGACCGCCAGCAGTCAGAAGCCGACTCGATCGACGTCGGCTCGTCGAACGGGTCGCAATCGCGGTCGAACATCCCCACCGCGCCGCCCGCCGCCACCAACGGCATTGCGAGCGCACTGCCCGACGGCTTGGCATCCGATCGTTACCTCAACCGTGAACTGAGCTGGCTGGACTTCAATTCACGTGTTCTGGCTCTCGCCGAGGACACCTCTCTGCCGCTGCTCGAGCGTGCGAAGTTCCTGGCCATCTTCTCGTCCAATCTCGACGAGTTCTTCATGGTTCGGGTGGCCGGTCTCAAGCGCCGCGACGAGACCGGGTTGTCGGTTCGATCCGCAGACGGGTTGTCCCCGCGCGAACAGCTCGCACTGATCAATACTCGAACTCAGGAAATCGCGAGCAAACATGCTCGGGTCTTCATGGATTCGGTTCGCCCTGCGCTCGCCGGCGAGGGAATATCGATCGTTCGTTGGCAGGACCTCGCAGCCGACGACCACGAGCGCCTGTCTGCGCACTTCATCGATCAGGTCTTCCCGGTGCTGACTCCACTCGCCGTCGACCACGCGCACCCCTTCCCCTACATCAGCGGCCTCAGTCTCAACCTCGCGGTGACCGTCAAGGACGCCGCGACCGGTGGCGAGCACTTCGCCAGGGTGAAGGTGCCGGACAACGTGGGCAGGTTCGTTCGCGTACGCCGGAACGACACACCATCCTCGATCGACGCGTTCCTTCCGATGGAGGAACTGATCTCGGCGCACCTCGACATTCTTTTTCCCGGTATGGAGATCGTCGAGCATCATGCCTTCCGCATCACCCGCAATGCAGACTTCGAGGTCGAGGAAGATCGTGACGAGGACTTGCTGCAGGCACTCGAGCGTGAACTTGCGCGCCGCCGCTTCGGTTCACCGGTCCGACTCGAGGTCGCGGACGACATGACCGATCACATGTTGGAGTTGCTGCTACGCGAACTCGACGTCGACCCCGGCGACGTCATCCAGGTATCCGGTCTGCTTGATCTGTCCTGCCTCTGGCAGGTTTACGCGGTGGACCGGCCGGGTCTCAAGGATGCGCCGTTCGTTCCCGCCACGCATCCCGCATTCGGTGAGCGCGAAACGCCCAAGAGTGTCTTCTCCACTCTGCGCGACGGCGACGTTCTCGTGCAGCACCCTTACGATTCGTTCTCCACCAGCGTGCAGCGCTTCATCGAGCAGGCGGCAGCCGACCCTCAGGTCCTCGCGATCAAGCAGACGCTGTACCGCACTTCCGGTGACTCGCCCATCGTCAACGCACTGATCGATGCGGCCGAGGCCGGCAAACAGGTTGTCGCGCTGGTGGAAATCAAGGCGCGCTTCGACGAGCAGGCGAACATCAAGTGGGCCCGCAAGCTCGAACAGGCCGGTGTTCACGTGGTCTACGGTCTCGTCGGGCTCAAAACTCACTGCAAGACGTGCCTGGTGGTCCGCAGGGAGGGTTCCACAATTCGGCGCTACTGCCACATCGGAACCGGCAACTACAACCCGAAGACGGCCCGACTCTACGAGGACGTGGGTCTTCTGACCGCCGCACCCGAGATCGGGGCGGATCTCACCGATCTGTTCAACTCGCTTACCGGTTATTCACGAAAGTCCAAGTACCGGAACCTGTTGGTCGCGCCATACGGGGTGCGAAAGGGCATCGTCGAACGGATCGACGCCGAAGTGTCCGCCAAGGAGCAGGGTCGCGACGCTCGGATTCGCTTGAAGGCCAACGCACTGGTGGACGAGCAGGTCATCGATGCGCTCTACCGGGCCTCGGCTGCGGGCGTGCCTGTCGAAATCGTGGTGCGCGGAATCTGTGCCCTCCGGCCCGGCGTACCCGGACTCAGCGAGAACATCGAAGTCCGTTCCATTCTGGGGAGATTCCTCGAGCACTCGCGGATATTCCACTTCCAGGCATCCGACGAATTCTGGATCGGCAGTGCGGACATGATGCACCGCAATCTCGACCGCCGAGTGGAGGTCATGGCTCAGGTGAAGGACGCACGACTCACCAAGCAGTTGAGCGACATCTTCGAATCCGCACTGGATCCGACGACTCGCTGTTGGGTGCTTCAGCCCGACGGAGGCTGGGTGGCTGCTCCGGCGCGTGGTGAAGAGGTTCGAGAGCATCAGGAAGCGCTGATGCGTAGCCGAACCAACGCCGGATAGCGGGTATCTCCGATCATGTCGTCGAAGAAGCCGTTCAAGTCGAATGTCTTTGCTGCCGGGGCTGTCGTCTGGCGCAAGTCCACGGATACGCCGGACGATGTCGAACTCGCTCTGGTGCATCGCCGTAAGTACGACGATTGGTCGTTTCCCAAGGGCAAACTCGATCCGGGTGAAACCGAATTGGTCGCCGCGATTCGCGAGGTGGGCGAAGAGACGGGAATGACGATCAGGACCGGCCGTCATCTCGGATCGGTGTCCTATCCCGTTCCGGGCCACCGTCTACGCAAACGCGTCGAGTACTGGAACGGCGAGGCGATATCCGGCGAGTTCGTTCCGAATTCGGAGGTGGACGAGCTCCGATGGGTTCCGGTCGGCGACGTCGCGGATCAGTTGTCGTATCCGATGGACCGCATGATTCTCCGGAGATTCGAAGCACTTCCGGCAGATACCGCTACCGTCATCGTGGTACGCCACGCGAAGGCCGGTTCGAAGAAGCGCTACAAGGGCGACGATGCCAAGCGGCCCCTCGACAGCAAGGGTCGCATTCAAGCCGACGCGCTCGTCGCGCAACTCCGCGCCTTCGGTGGGTCTTCCGTGACATCGGCTGATCGAAAGCGGTGCGTTCAGACCGTCCAGCCCTTCGCCGATGCGGAAGGGCTGGAGATTCGCACGGATTCGCGGCTCTCGGAAGAAGGTTTCGCCGAGGACCCGGTGGGTACCCGCACTCTCGTACGCAAGATCGCGGCGGGCGGTGGTGTGCCCGTGATCTCGAGCCAGGGTGGGGTCATCCCCGACCTTCTGTCGTGGTGGGCGGACGCCGACGGAATCGAGTTGCCGCCTGCCCGTAACCGCAAGGCGAGCATGTGGGTGCTGTCGCTGTCCGGTGGCCGCTTGTGCGCGGCCGATCATATCGACAGTCCACTGCCGGTCAAGCGCACGGTCTGAAACGAATTCGGCGCCGACAACGCAGATAGTGCGTTGTCGGCGCCGAATTCGTTCTACCGAGAGCTACTTCCGCCGCGCGGAAGCCTTCTTGGCGGTTGTCTTCTTGGCGGGTGCCTTCTTCGCCGCAGTCTTCTTCGCGGTGGTCTTGGCGGGTGCCTTCTTCGCCGCAGTCTTCTTCGCGGTGGTCTTGGCGGGTGCCTTCTTTGCCGCAGTCTTCTTGGCAGTGGTCTTGGCGGGTGCCTTCTTTGCCGCAGTCTTCTTGGCAGTGGTCTTGGCGGGTGCCTTCTTCGCCGCAGTCTTCTTCGCGGTGGTCTTGGCAGGTGCCTTTGCCGCAGTCTTCTTCGCTGCGGTCTTCTTTGCTGCGGTCTTGGCAGGTGCCTTTGCCGCAGTCTTCTTCGCCGCTGTCTTCTTGGCAGCCGCCTTCTTTGCCGCAGTCTTCTTGGCTGCCGTCTTCTTCGCGGGCGCTGCAGCACCGCGCTTTACGGCCGGACCGGAAGACGGAAGCTTCTGGCCGCCGGCGATAACAGCCTTGAACTGGGCACCGGGGCGGAAGGCGGGAACCGATGTCGGCTTGACCTTCACGGTCTCGCCGGTGCGCGGATTGCGCGCCACACGTGCCGCGCGGCGACGCTGCTCGAAAACTCCGAATCCGGTGATCGTCACGCTCTCGCCGCGATGAACGGCGCGAACGATCGTGTCCACCACATGCTCGACTGCATCAGTCGCCGTCCGCCTGTCCGACCCCAGTTTCTCGGTCAGAACATCGATGAGCTCTGCCTTGTTCATTGAAATTCCTCCGCAAACTAATGGTCCTTCTTCGGACCGACTACGAACCACGGTAAACCCGAATACGGCAGGAGTCTATGTGCCACGCCAATTCTCATTGGATGTGGCATCAATTCCATGGCGCGAATGGCGCCGGATTCGACCGTGGTCGTAGCGATTCAGTTCGCGTCGACGCCCCCGGGGAGGGTCTCTGGTTTCCATGAAGGCCTTGACTTTTCGAACTCCGAAATCGCCTCTACCTGGCGCAACGTCAGTCCGATATCGTCCAGACCCTCCAATAGGCGCCATCTCGTGTAGTCGTCAATGTCAAAGCGCACCACGGTTGTTCCGGCCGCCACGGTTCGATTCTCGAGATCGACGGTCAATTCGAGCCCGGGCTGCTCGTCGAGCAATTTCCACAGCAGTTCCACGTCGGGCTGGACCACTTGCGCTGCGAGCAACCCGGCCTTGCCGGCGTTCCCGCGGAAGATATCTGCGAACCGAGAGGCGATCACGACCCGAAAACCGAAGTCCGATAGCGCCCATACCGCATGTTCGCGAGACGATCCGGTACCGAAGTCGGGGCCGGCGACCAACACCGAACCCTTGTCGTAGGGCGAGACGTTGAGAACGAATTCGGGGTCGTTACGCCATGCGGCGAACAGCCCGTCCTCGAATCCCGTGCGTGTCACCCTTTTCAGGTAGACGGCAGGAATGATCTGGTCGGTATCGACGTTCGAACGCCGCAGCGGAACACCGATCCCTTTGTGCGTGATAAAGGGTTCCATCGAAATATCTCCTAAATTCTTTCGGTCCTAGACCAGATCCGACGGCGCCGACAATGTTCCGCGAACCGCAGTTGCCGCAGCCACCAAGGGCGAGACGAGGTGCGTACGCCCACCTTTGCCCTGTCTGCCTTCGAAGTTCCGGTTGGACGTGGATGCGGAACGCTCCCCAGGTGCGATCTGATCCGGGTTCATTCCCAGGCACATCGAACAACCGGCCTGCCGCCACTCCGCACCTGCCTCCGCGAAAATCTCGCCCAGTCCTTCTTCCTCGGCTTGCGCACGGACTCGCATCGAGCCCGGGACGACGAGCATTCGGACACCTTCTGCCACATGGCGTCCCCGGAGGACCTCGGCAACAGCTCGGAGGTCTTCGATTCGGCCGTTGGTGCAGGATCCGACGAACACGGTGTCGACCCGGACGTCACGAAGCGGCGTCCCCGCCTCCAGTCCCATGTAGGTCAATGCCTTTTCGGCAGCGTGACGTTCACTCTCGTCGACGATGTCCGCGGGATCGGGAACCTTCTCACCCAATGGAAGTCCTTGCCCGGGATTGGTTCCCCACGTGACGAACGGGGTGAGCTCGGATGCGTCGATATGGACCTCGTTGTCGAACGCGGCACCTTCGTCCGTCTTCAGCTGTTCCCATGCGGCCACCGCGGCGTCCCAGTCGGCACCCCGCGGCGCATGCGGGCGTCCCTTGACGAATTCGTACGTCACCTCGTCCGGTGCGATCATTCCGGCACGAGCACCAGCCTCGATCGACATGTTGCAGATCGTCATCCGCGCTTCCATGGACATGTTCCGGATTGCTTCGCCCCGATATTCGAGAACGTAACCCTGTCCACCGCCGGTACCGATCTTCGCGATGACGGCCAGAATGAGGTCCTTGCTGGTGACGCCAGGAGGTAATACGCCGTCGACGGTGATCGCCATGGTCTTGAACGGACGCAACGACAGCGTCTGCGTCGCCATGACGTGCTCGACCTCACTCGTCCCGATTCCCATTGCCAGCGCACCGAATGCGCCGTGGGTCGAGGTGTGGCTGTCGCCGCACACCACAGTCATTCCGGGCTGGGTCAGTCCGAGCTGTGGGCCCACGACGTGAACGATGCCCTGATCGATGTCACCCATGGGGTGCAGGCGAACCCCGAACTCCTCGCAGTTGCGGCGCAGGGTGTCGACCTGAGTCTTCGAGACCGGATCCGCGATCGGCTTGTCGATGTCGACCGTCGGCACGTTGTGGTCTTCGGTCGCAATGGTGAGGTCGGGGCGACGGAGACCGCGGCCGGCCAGCCGGAGACCGTCGAAAGCCTGGGGACTCGTCACCTCGTGCACGAGATGGAGGTCGATGTAGATGAGGTCCGGTTTGCCGTCTTCACCTCGGACGACGACGTGATCGTCCCAAACCTTCTCGGCAAGGGTGCGTGCTTTCACTACCATCTGCTCCACCTCTGTACGTGCTGCTGTGCGCAATGTTCCGGCCGTACGCCAACTCTCTTCTCGGGATGCCCACAAGGATCGACGAGTGCGCTATGATCCCAATATGCGAGAAGTTGGTATCGTCCTATGAGACAGCATAGCGGCATCGGGGTCCTCGACAAAGCCATGGGCGTGCTGCACGCGGTCGCAGAAGAGCCGTGCAGCCTCACCGAACTGTGCGGAAAGACAGGGCTTCCACGCGCGACGGCTCATCGCCTTGCCGTCGGACTCGAGGTCCACCGCCTACTCGCCCGCGACAACGACGGGCTCTGGTGCCCCGGTCCCGGATTGGCCGAGCTGGCCGCCACCGCGAACGACCCACTGGTCTCGGCAGCAGCACTCGTCCTACCGAGACTCCGCGAGATCACCGGCGAAAGCGTCCAGCTGTACCGGCGCGAGGGCACCCAACGGATCTGCATCGCCTCGATGGAACCCCCTGCGGGTCTGCGCGACACCGTACTCGTCGGCGCACGCCTGCCCATGACCGCAGGCTCGGGCGCCAAGGTCCTGCTCGCCTGGTCCGACCCACAGACACAGCGTGCCATCCTCCCCGAGGCGTCGTTCGGCGAACGCGTTCTTCTCGAGGTACGCCGCAGAGGATGGGCCCAGAGCGCCGCCGAACGCGAACAAGGTGTCGCCAGCGTCGCGGCGCCCGTCCGGGATTCGAACGGCGCTGTGATCGCAGCCATCTCCGTCTCCGGCCCCATCGACCGAATGGGCCGTCGACCCGGCGCCCGCTGGGCGGCGGATCTCCTCGCCGCCGCCGAAGCACTCCACAAGCGCCTCTGAACCGACGAGAAGGAGCAAGACCTTGGGCAACAATCAACGCGCTCAGATCACGATGAGCGAGGACGAGATCACCACGTTCGTGGAACGCAGCCGGGTGGCCACTCTGGCGACCATCGGGAAATCGGGAACACCTCACCTCGTCGCCATGTGGTACGCGGTCGTCGATGGCGAGATCTGGTTCGAAACGAAATCCAAGTCGCAGAAGGCGGTGAACATTCGCCGCGACGATCGGATCACGCTCCTCATCGAGGACGGCGACACCTACGACACATTGCGCGGTGTGTCCATCGAAGGCCGCGGTGAGATCGTCGACGATGCCGACGCCGCCTTCGCCGTGGGGGTCAGCGTGTGGGAGAGGTACACCGGCCCGTACAGCGACGACCTGCGTCCCGCGATCGAGCAGTTGCTGGACAACCGAGTCGTCGTCCGAACGGTTCCCGAACGAATCCGGTCGTGGGATCATCGAAAACTCGGAATTCCCGCGATGCCGGTCGCAGGTAACACCTCGCATCACCGATAGATCGGCCCGAACAAATCACGGGCCATTCCTCGGTCTTCGGCGTAGCTTCACATACACACCGTTATCGAGGAGGCATCGTGACCGAATCAAGCGACGAGACGAAACAGAAGTTCCGCGAGGCGCTGGAACGAAAGAATCACACGGACTCGCATTCCGTGGATCACAAGGATTCGCGATCCAAGATCCACGACGCGCACGGTCCTGCCGACCACAAGCGCGACTTCCGTCGCAAGACCGGATAAGCCGCGACACCCGAGAAAACGAAGAAGTCCTCCGATCATCGATCGGAGGACTTCTTGTTTGGTAGCCCCGACGGGATTCGAACCCGCGCTACCGCCTTGAGAGGGCGGCGTCCTAGGCCGCTAGACGACGGGGCCAGGAACTTGATTCTTCTTGGAAGCTCCGCAAGCTTAGCTTGCCGAAGTTCGGTGTCAAAATCGACCGAATTTCCGCTGGGGTACCAGGACTCGAACCTAGAATGGCGGTACCAGAAACCGCTGTGTTGCCAATTACACCATACCCCAATGGCCTTGCTCGATTCGCTCGGCGCAAACGCTTCGCGGACCGCATCGGGCCGAGGAAGAGATTACCAGCCCCCCGGTGTGGTTTACCAAATCGTATGGTCAGAGGGCATTTTTGAGCGCCGATGCGCTCGGATCACCTACTGACGAATGCGCGCGCCGCACGCAGACGAGCCAGCGAAGTGTCCTTCCCCAGCAGTTCCATGGACTCGTAGAGCGGAGGGCTGATGTGCGAGCCGGTGACGCCTACGCGAACAGGCGCGAACGCCTTGCGCGGCTTGAGCCCCAGACCGTCGATGAGCGACGCCTTGAGGGCATCCTCGATCGATCCCGCAGTCCATTCTCCAGTGGAGTCGAGAGCGTCGATCGCGGCGTCCAGGACGGAAGCCGAATCCTCCTTCAGATTCTTGGCGGCAGCGGCCTCGTCCACGATGAAATCCGACTCGTCCACGAACAGGAACTTCAACAGGTCCCACGCGTCCGAGAGAACGACGATTCGGGTCTGCACCAGTTCGGCCGCGGTGGCGAACACGTCGTCGTCGATCGCGCTGACGAGATGGCCGTGATGCGTCAGGTACTCGCGGAGCCGATCCCGGAAGTCCACCGGGTCGAGCCGACGGATGTGCTCGGCGTTGATCGCATCGGCCTTCTTCTGGTCGAACCGTGCGGGGTTGGAATTGACCTTCGTGATGTCGAATGCGGCAACCATCTCGTCGAGTGAGAACACGTCGTGATCGTCCGAGATGCCCCAACCGAGAAGAGCGAGGTAGTTGAGCAACCCCTCCGGCACGAATCCGCGATCACGATGGATGAAGAGGTTCGACTCAGGATCACGCTTGGAGAGTTTCTTGTTGCCCTGCCCCATGACGAACGGAAGGTGGCCGAACTCCGGTGTGAAGTCTGCAACCCCGATCCGCTCGAGCGCCTCGTACAGTGCGAGCTGCCGCGGTGTGGAAGACAACAGGTCCTCGCCGCGAAGCACGTGAGTGATCTTCATCAACGCATCGTCGACCGGATTGACCAATGTGTAGAGGGGAATTCCGCTTCCCCGAGTGAGCGCGAAGTCCGGGACGGTGCCTGCCTTGAAGGTGGTTTCCCCGCGCACGAGGTCGTGCCACGTCAGATCGTGGTCGGGCATACGCAACCGCACCACCGGCTTTCGCCCCTCGGCCAGATACGCCTCTCGCTGCTCGGCGCTCAGATCACGATCGAAATTGTCGTAACCCAACTTCGGATCGCGGCCGGCGGCCTTGTGGCGTTCCTCGACCTCTTCCGGTGTGGAGAAGGACTCGTACGCCTCCCCCGCGGCCAACAGCTGGGCCACGACCTCGAGGTGTTGATCGCGCCGTTGTGACTGCCGGTACGGCGCATACGGTCCACCGACCTCCGGCCCCTCGTCCCAGTCGAGGCCCAACCACCGCAAGGCATCGAGGATCGCCTGGTACGAGTCCTCACTGTCGCGGGCCGCATCGGTGTCCTCGATACGAAACACGAACGAACCCTCGTGGTGTCGGGCGAAGGCCCAGTTGAACAGGGCTGTGCGGACCAGACCCACGTGCGGGGTTCCGGTAGGCGACGGACAGAATCGGACACGAACTTCGCTGGTGCTCATGGCTCACTCGGGTCGGCGTGGAAAAGCGTGGTCGTCTGACAGGCTAGTACTCGGCGCTCGGACTACTCAGCGCTTGGACACGACGGGGTTGCTCAGGGTTCCGACTCCACCGATGGTGACGGCCACGGTCTGACCGTCGACGATCGGTCCCACACCCTCCGGGGTGCCGGTGAGAATGACGTCGCCCGGCAGGAGCGTCATGATCGAAGAAACCCATTCGATGATCTCGGGGACCGTGTGCAACAAGAGTGCAGTATTGCTGTTCTGCTTCTCGACACCGTCGACCTCCGTCTTCACGTCGAGGTCGGACGGGTCGAGTGAAGTCTCGATCCAGGGGCCGAGAGGGCAGAAGGTGTCGTGGCTCTTGGCGCGAGTCCACTGGCCGTCTTTCCGCTGGTGATCGCGCGCCGACACGTCGTTGGCGGCCGTGTAACCGAGCACGACGTCGAGCGCTTTGGCTGCCGGGACGTCCTTGCAGGGGCGCCCGATCACGACGGCGAGTTCGCCCTCGTAGTGCACCTCCGACGAGGACTCCGGAAGCATGATCGGCGCACCGGGACCGACGATGGAGGTGTTCGGCTTGAGGAAGATCACCGGATCCTCGGGTGCCTCACTGCCCATCTCGGCGGCGTGCGCCGAGTAGTTCTTGCCCACGCAGACGACCTTGCTCGCGAGAATCGGGGCGAGCAGACGGACGTCCGCCAGGGCCCAGCTACGGCCCGTGAACGTGGGGTTGCCGAAGGGATGTTCGGCGATCTCCTTGGCTCGGGCATCGTCACCGTCACCCTCGATGCTCACGAACGCGACCCCATCCGGGCTTGCCACTCGACCTAGACGCATGGCGCCGAGTCTATCGGATCGACATGGAGGTATAGACTTCGCTCGTGTACCAATTTATGGGAACCCGATCCCAGAATGCGAGACTTGATGCGAACGCCTTCGGACACGAACACCGAACCCTCGGCACGCAAGTGGTGGATGCTCGCGCTCGGCATGTTCGCGCAGGCTGCGCAGGCGATACTCGTGAACGGCGTGGCCTTCCTCATCCCGACGCTCCAGCGGGATCACGGACTGACGTTGGCACACACCGGAATCGTCGTCGCAGCGCCCACGGTGGGCGTCATGTTCACACTCGTCCTGTGGGGAGGACTGGCCGACAGATTCGGCGAACGTACGGTCCTGGGCGCCGGCCTCGGCCTGGCTGCTCTCGCTACGACCGGAGCCGCTCTCGCACCGTCACTCCCCTGGATCACAGTCTTTCTCGTCGCCGCAGGCATGGCGGCCTCGGCGGCCAACGCCGCCAGTGGCCGGGTCGTGGTGGGTTGGTTCCCACCCGAACGACGGGGGCTGGCAATGGGTATCCGACAGATGTCGCTGCCACTCGGAATCGCCTGTGCTGCAATGACGATCCCAATGATCGCCGGTTCACGCGGAGTCGGATGGGCGCTGACTCTTCCAGCAGCCGTGTGCGCGATCGCCGCCGCCGCAAGCATCATCGGAATCGTCGACCCGCCCAGACCCGAACGTGGTGCCGCAGCCGAACTGGGACTGCTCGACAATCCCTACCGCAGCAGCGCCGTACTGTGGCGCATCCATGCCGCGTCGGTTCTCCTCGTGGTGCCGCAGTACACCGTGTGGACCTACGCCCTCGTATGGCTGATCTCCGAACGTAGCTGGGACGCCACGTCTGCGGGACTGATGATCACCGCTTCCCAACTGCTCGGCGCAGCGGGACGTATCGCGGTGGGTTACTGGTCGGACCGAGTCGGCGCGCGCCTGCGTCCGATGCGCGTCGTGGCGGCGACAGGGTGCAGCCTCATGCTCCTGCTCGCGGTGACCGACCAGTTCGACTTCACGGTGGCGGTGATCGTGATGATGGCGGCCTCGATCGCCACCGTGGCACCGAACGGACTGGCGTTCACCGCCGTGGCCGAGATCGCCGGCCCGTTCTGGAGTGGCCGCGCGCTCGGAATGCAGAACACCGGTCAGTTCGTGGCCGCATCCGTAGTGCCTCCGGTGTTCGGAGCGATCATCGGCGCGGCAAGTTTCCCGCTGGCATTCGGTATCGCGGCGGCGTTCCCCGCCGCCGCGATACCGGTGATTCCCGTAGAGCGCGAACGAGATTCGCGCTAGATCGCCGCGGCGATCCGGTCACCCACCTCGGTGGTGACGACCTTCGAGTCACCACGCGAAGCAAGGTCTGCCTCGACAGCAGCCTCGACGCGGGCTGCATCCTCGGCCCGGCCGAGGTGCCGCAACAACAGCGCTGCCGACAGAATTGCGGCTGTCGGATCGGCAATGCCCTGGCCCGCGATGTCCGGCGCACTTCCGTGTACCGGCTCGAACATCGACGGATTGGTGCCCGAAGCATCGATGTTGCCCGACGCCGCCAGCCCGATTCCGCCTGTGACCGCACCGGCAAGATCGGTGACGATGTCACCGAACAGGTTGTCCGTGACGATCACGTCGAAGCGGGACGGGTCGGTGACCATGTAGATGGTTGCGGCGTCGATGTGGCAGTACGCCGTCGCGACCTCCGGGTACTCGGCCGAGACCGTTTCGACTGCACGGGTCCAGATCGCACCCGCGTTCGACAACACATTCGTCTTGTGGATCAACGTCACGTGCTTGTTCCGAGTCTGCGCCAGCGCGAACGCGTACCGGACGACGCGCTCGGCGCCGAACCAGGTGTTGATCGAAACCTCGGTGGCGATCTCGTGTGGTGTGCCCACTCGGATCGCACCGCCGTTGCCCGTGTACGGACCCTCGGTGCCCTCACGCACAACCACGAAGTCGATGTCCGGCTGCGCCGCCAATGGTGACTTCGAACCCGGATACAGCTGCGACGGACGCAGGTTCACGTGGTGGTCGAGTGCGAAACGCATGTTGAGCAGCAGTCCGCGCTCGAGCACACCCGGGGTCACCGACGGATCGCCGATTGCGCCGAGAAGGATCGCGTCGTGCTCACGAATCGCGGCGAGGTCGCCCTCGGGCAGCAATTCGCCGGTTGCGTTGTAGCGACGCGCGCCGAGGTCGTACTCGGTGGTTTCCAGGTCGGGAACCAGCTTCTTCAGCACCTTCAGTGCCTCGGCAGTGACCTCGACACCGATGCCGTCACCAGGAATTACCGCGAGCTTCACGACAGATCGACCTGCTCGACACGGGCGTCGAGCCGAGACGAGATCGCCTCGACCTCGGCATCACCGACGACCTTGCTCACACGCAGGATCACGGTAGCGCCTTCGCCCTCTGCGTCCTGGCTGAGGGCAGCGGCCTGAATGTCGACCTCGGCGTTGCCGAGCACCGTACCGAGCGTTCCGAGAACGCCGGGGCGGTCGGTGTAGTGGACGACCAGGTTCTGTCCCTGTGCGCGCAGATCGAAGCTGCGACCGTTGACGTTCACGATCTTCTCGACCTGCTGCAGGCCGGTGAGTGCGCCGGTCACCGTGGTGACTGCACCGTCACCGGACACCGCACGCACCTCGACGGCGCTGCGATGCGTGGACGCCTCGGAGTGGGTTTCGACCGCGACGGATACGCCACGCTGCTCCGCGATCTGCGGGGCGTTGACGAAGGTGACAGCCTCGTCACTGGACGCCGAGAAGACACCGCGCAGCGCGGCCAGACCGAGAATGTCGACCTTCTCCGCCGACAGTTCGCCACTGGCGACGACCTGAACGGTCTGGACCGCGTCGGTGGACAGGGTGCCGGCCAGGAGACCGAGCTTGCGCACCAGGTCGAGCCACGGTGCAACCTCTTCACCGACCGGGCCACCACTGACGTTGACGGCATCCGGTACGAACTCGCCTGCGAGCGCGAGCAACACGGACTTCGCGACGTCGATGCCCGCGCGGTCCTGAGCTTCCGAGGTGGATGCACCGAGGTGCGGGGTGACGACCGTGTTCGGCAGGTCGAACAGCTTCGAATCAGTGCACGGCTCGGACTCGAAGACGTCGAGGCCGGCGCCGCCGACCTTGCCGGACACGAGAGCGTCGTAGAGAGCGTCCTCGTCGATGAGCCCACCGCGGGCGGCGTTGACGATGATGACGCCGTCCTTGGCGCGAGCGAGACGATCGGCATTGATCAGGCCGGCCGTTTCCTTGGTCTTCGGAAGGTGCACCGAGATGAAGTCAGCGCGCTCGACGAGCTCGTCGATATCGACCAGTTCGATACCGAGCTGGGCTGCGCGAGCTGCAGGCAGGTAGGGGTCGTACGCGATGATCTCGGTCTCGAAGGCGGCGAGCCGCTGCGCGAACAGCTGACCGATGCGTCCGAGGCCCACGACGCCGATGGTCTTACCGAGGATCTCGGTGCCGTTGAAGCTCGAGCGCTTCCAGGTGTTCTCACGCAGCGTGCGATCGGCTGCCGGGACCTGACGGGCGGTCGACATCAGCAGCGCGACTGCGTGCTCCGCGGCCGAGTGAATGTTCGAGGTGGGTGCGTTCACGACCATCACGCCGCGCTCGGTGGCAGCCGGGATGTCGACGTTGTCGAGACCGACACCGGCGCGACCGACGATCTTCAGCTTCGTGGCGGCGGCCAGCACGTCCGCATCGACCTTGGTGGCCGAACGCACCAGCAGTGCATCCGCTTCCGGGACGGCAGCGAGCAGCGCGGGACGGTCCGGGCCGTCGACCCATCGCACCTCGACGCTGTCGCCGAGCGCATCGACGGTCGATTGGGCGAGCTTGTCGGCGATCAGTACTACAGGACGGCCTGGCTGGCTCACGTGCAAACTCCCTGGATAGGTGGATGTGGGGATGATTCGAACACACCCAGCTTAGTGTGTACTCACGCCGAAACCGTATCCTGGTCCGCAATACCACATAGTGGAACTTCGGTCGTGATTTCGCTTACAGACACGCACGGCCGAAACGAAACCGGCCCGGCGCCGCATTCGCGACTACCGGGCCGGTTCGGGCCACGAAACTCAGGCGGTTTCGGTGATGGGGCGATCGACCCAGCTCATCAGGTCGCGCAGCTTCTTGCCCGTGACCTCGATCGGGTGCTCGGCGTTCTCCTTGCGCAGGCCCTCGAGCTCGGTGTTGCCGTTCTCGACGTTCGCGACCAGGCGACGGGTGAACTCACCGGACTGGATGTCCGCGAGGATCGCCTTCATGCGCTCCTTGGTGTCGGCGTCGATGACGCGCGGACCGGAGAGGTAGCCACCGAACTCGGCGGTGTCGGACACCGAGTAGTTCATGCGCGCGATGCCACCCTCGTACATGAGGTCGACGATGAGCTTGAGCTCGTGCAGAACCTCGAAGTACGCCATCTCGGGTGCGTATCCGGCCTCGACCATGACCTCGAAACCGGTCTTGACCAGTTCTTCGGTGCCACCACAGAGAACGGCCTGCTCGCCGAAGAGGTCGGTCTCGGTCTCTTCCTTGAACGTGGTCTTGATGACGCCCGCGCGGGTGCCCCCGATGCCCTTGGCGTAGGACAGAGCAAGAGCCTGGCCCTCACCCTTCGGATCCTGGTCGACTGCGATGAGCGCGGGAACGCCCTTGCCGTCGACGAACTGACGACGCACGAGGTGGCCGGGGCCCTTCGGTGCGACCATGCCGACGGTGACGAACTCCGGAGCCTTGATCAGGTCGAAGTGGATGTTGAGTCCGTGTCCGAAGAAGAGGGCGTCGCCGTCCTTCAGATTGGGCTCGATGTCGGCGGTGAAGATCGACGCCTGTGCGGTGTCGGGTGCGAGCAGCATGATCACGTCGGCCCACTCGGAAACCTCGGCGGGAGTACCGACCGTCAGGCCCTGCTCCTCTGCCTTGGCACGCGACTTCGAGCCCTCCTTGAGGCCGATGCGCACATCGACACCCGAGTCACGCAGGCTCAGCGAATGCGCGTGGCCCTGGCTCCCGTAGCCGATCACAGCAACCTTGCGGCCCTGGATGATCGACAGATCGGCATCGTCGTCATAGAACATCTCGACTGCCACTTCTCAACCTCTTTCTTGGGTGTTCTTCTCGAATTCAGTACTAGCGGGTGGCGGTGATGGACTTCGGCCCGCGACCGACGGCCACCACACCGGATTGCACGATCTCCCGAATACCGTACGGGTCGAGCATGCGCAGGAGAGCGTCGAGCTTCGACCGGGTTCCGGTCGCCTCGATCGTGACCGACTCGGGAGAAACGTCGATCACCTTGGCGCGGAACAGGTTCACCGTCTCGATGACCTGGGTCCGCACACTCGCATCGGCCCGCACCTTGATCAGCACGAGCTCACGCGCGACCGAGGCGTCACCGTCCTGTTCGACGATCTTGATGACGTTGACCAGCTTGTTGAGCTGCTTCGTCACCTGCTCGAGGGGAAACTCGTCGACCGTGACGACGATGGTCATACGCGAGATCTCAGGGATCTCGGTACCACCGACGGCGAGCGACTCGATGTTGAATCCACGACGGGAGAACAGTGCGGCAACTCTGGCCAGCACGCCCGGCTTGTCCTCGACGAGAACGCTGAGGGTGTGGCTCGTGCTCACTGCTGGTCCTCCTCGGCGGAACGCATCTCGCGATCCATGGCTTCGTGAATGACGGCCGGTTCGGCGACCGCTTCGTCTTCGTCGAACAGCGGACGGATGCCCCGCGCCGCCATGATTTCGTCGTTACTCGTGCCTGCGGCGACCATCGGCCACACCTGAGCATCGGCACCGACGATGAAGTCGATGACGACCGGACGGTCGTTGATCGACTGTGCCTCGCGGATCGCGGCTTCCACATCCTCTTCACGCTCGACTCGGATGCCGTGGCAGCCCAACGCTTCCGCGAGCTTCACGAAGTCCGGGATCCGGACCGCACCGTGCGTACCGAGGTTGGTGTTCGAGTAGCGCTCCTCGTAGAAGAGGGTCTGCCACTGACGCACCATTCCGAGGTTTCCGTTGTTGACGAGCGCCACCTTGATGGGAACACCCTCGACGGCACACGTCGCGAGTTCCTGGTTGGTCATCTGGAAGCAGCCGTCACCGTCGATGGCCCAGACCTCGGAGTCCGGCATGCCCATCTTCGCGCCCATGGCGGCCGGGACGGCGTAGCCCATCGTGCCGAGACCGCCAGAGTTGAGCCAGGTGCGAGGCTTCTCGTAGTTCACGAACTGTGCAGCCCACATCTGGTGCTGGCCGACGCCCGCGCAGTAGATCGCGTCCGGGCCGGCGAGCCTACCGACGGCCTGGATCACGAACTCTGGCGACAGCGCGCCGTCGCTGGGGCGGTCGTATGCCAACGGGTAAGTGCTGCGGATGTCGTCGAGGTAGGCCCACCACTCGGACAGGGCGAACTTCGTTCCCGTCGCCAGGTCCGCCTTGACGGCCTCGATCAGTTCACCGATGACCTCCTTGCAGTCACCGACGATCGGGACGTCCGCGTAGCGGTTCTTACCGATCTCCGCCGGGTCGATGTCCGCATGGATCACCTTGGCGTCCGGCGCGAACGAGCTGAGCTGGCCGGTCACCCGGTCGTCGAATCGCGCACCGAGGGTGATCAGCAGGTCGCTCTTCTGCAATGCCGCGACAGCAGCAACGGTTCCGTGCATACCGGGCATGCCACAGTTCAGCTTGTGGCTGTCCGGGAACGCGCCCCGAGCCATCAGCGTGGTGACGACCGGGATGCCGGTCAGCTCGGCCAGTTCGAGCAGTTCGGGCGAGGAGTCGGACTTGATCACACCTCCGCCCACGTACAGAACGGGCCGCTTGGCATCGGTGATAAGGCGTGCCGCCTCGCGAACCTGCTTGCCGTGCGGCTTCGTGACCGGCCGATACCCGGGCAGACGCATCTCCGGCGGCCACGAGAACGTGGTCTGGGCCTGCAGAATGTCCTTGGGGATGTCGACGAGCACAGCGCCCGGACGTCCACTCTCGGCGAGGTGGAATGCCTCCGCGATGATCCGCGGGATGTCGACGGCATCGGTGATCAGGAAGTTGTGCTTGGTGATCGGCATCGTGATGCCCGAGATATCGGCTTCCTGGAAGCCGTCGGTGCCGATGAGGCTGCGTGCGACCTGCCCGGTGATGGCGACGACGGGAACCGAGTCCATCTGCGCGTCGGCCAAGGGTGTGACCAGGTTGGTTGCACCTGGACCGGAGGTGGCCATGCACACACCGACCTTGCCGGTCGCCTGGGCGTAGCCGGTGGCGGCGTGTCCCGCACCCTGCTCGTGCCGGACGAGGACGTGCCGAACCTTCTTCGAGTCGAAGAGCGGGTCGTAGACCGGAAGTACTGCCCCACCCGGGAGCCCGAAGACCGTGTCGACCTCGAGTTCCTCGAGGGCGCGAACGACCGACTGCGCGCCGGTGACTCGCTCGGGGGCGAGTTGGCGGCGGCTACCCGTCGGTGTTGCTGCTGCCGCGGCGGGGCCGGCAGCAGCCGCCTTCCGCGGTGTGGGTTGGGGCCGTGCAGTTGGTGCGCTCACTGGAAAATCCTCTGATTCTGGCTCCGGGCAACAAAAAACCCCCGTCAGCACAATGCTGTACGAGGGTGGCGCGTCGTTATCTGGCGAGTTGAGGAATCGACTCAGGCGACGACGCGCCAGTCGATTACGAGCAACTCATTCTGTTTCACGCACTCGACGGTAGGCGCGTAAATGGTGAACAGTCAAACTTGGTGAGTCGACCGTCCCAGAATGTAGGATACGTCGGCTGCAGTGCGAAGATGTAGAGGTGTCAACTTCGCAGCAGCCCGTGCCACCACGTCCATCATCCCATACGCCGAACACCTCCCGGCAGGTCATACGGATTTCGCCACTCGCATACATCGGGTGCGCGTTTCTCCTGTTCGCCGTGACGTTCCCCGTCTTCGGCTGGCCACTCGCCTTCGGGTGGCTACTGATCGCTCCGATCGTTGCGTGCATCTGGGTTGCCCGTTTACGCACGACGGTCACCGAAGAGGGACTCGAACTTCGCTACCTCGCCGGCACCCGGAAGCTGGCATGGAGCGAGATCGCCGGCTTCCGCTTCCCGGACCGCGGTTGGGCGCGTGCGGCACTCGTCGATGGCGGCGAGGTCAGGCTCCCTGTCGTCACCTTCGACCGACTTCCGCAGATCTCCGAGGCCAGTCGCGGTCGCGTACCCGACCCGTACGCCGCGCAGGCCGCCGCCGAGGAAGAAGGACCCCGCGAATCCGAGCAATAGCTCGCGAGTAGCGTTGAGATGCAGTTCTATCAGCCCATATAAGGAATAATTCATGCCCCCGCTGAGGTCTCGAACCACCACCGCAGGACGAAACGCCGCAGGCGCGCGCGCACTCTGGCGCGCCACCGGCATGACCGACTCGGACTTCGGGAAACCGATCGTCGCGATTGCGAACTCGTACACGCAGTTCGTTCCCGGTCACGTTCACCTCAAGGACGTCGGCGAAATCGTCGCCGAGGCAGTACGGGCAGCGGGCGGTGTTCCGCGCGAATTCCACACCATCGCAGTGGACGACGGCATCGCCATGGGCCACGGCGGGATGCTCTACTCTCTGCCGAGTCGCGAGATCATCGCTGATTCCGTCGAATACATGGTCAATGCGCACACGGCCGATGCGCTCGTCTGTATCTCCAACTGCGACAAGATCACTCCCGGAATGCTGAATGCCGCAATGCGACTGAACGTTCCGACCGTGTTCGTGTCCGGCGGCCCGATGGAAGCCGGCAAGGCCGTAATCGTCGACGGCGTCGCCCAGGCACCCACCGACCTCATCACCGCGATTTCCGCGAGCGCCAACAGCGCAGTGTCGGACGAAGGACTCTCGGAGGTGGAGCTCAGCGCGTGCCCGACGTGTGGTTCCTGCTCGGGGATGTTCACGGCAAACTCGATGAACTGCCTCACCGAGGCGTTGGGCCTCGCCTTGCCGGGCAACGGATCCACGCTCGCCACGCACGAGGCGCGACGCGCGCTGTTCAACCGGGCGGGCACCACCGTCGTCGAAGCTGCGCTGAAGTACTACCGCGACGAAGACGAGTCGGTACTCCCCCGCAACATCGCCACCCCCGCGGCCTTCCGCAACGCAATGGCACTCGACGTGGCGATGGGTGGCTCGACCAACACCGTCCTGCACACACTTGCCGCCGCACAGGAGGGCGAGGTCGATTTCGACCTCGACACCATCGACGCGATCAGCCGCAAGGTGCCTTGCTTGTCGAAGGTCTCCCCCAACTCCGATTACCACATGGAGGACGTGCACCGCGCCGGCGGAATCCCTGCCCTGCTGGGCGAACTCCGCCGAGGCGGACTGCTCGAGACCGAGGTCTCCACGGTCCACACTCCGAGTTTCGATCAGTGGCTCGACGAATGGGACATCCGGTCGGGCAAGGCAACCGAGGAAGCTCTCGAGCTGTTCCACGCGGCCCCGGGTGGCGTCCGCACCACCGAACCGTTCTCGACCGAGAACCGTTGGTCCTCGCTGGACACCGATGCGACGGGTGGTTGCATCCGCGACATCGAGAACGCCTACACGGTCGAGGGTGGCCTCGTGGTGCTGCGCGGCAACATCGCGGTCGACGGAGCCATCCTCAAGACGGCCGGAATCGACGAGGACCTCTTCACATTCGAGGGCCCGGCTCTGGTGGTGGAGTCCCAAGAAGAAGCCGTCTCCGCGATCTTGCAGAAGAAGATCAGCGAAGGCGACGTTCTGGTGGTTCGTTACGAGGGACCGTCCGGCGGTCCGGGAATGCAGGAGATGCTGCACCCCACCGCATTCCTGAAGGGCGCAGGCCTCGGCAAGAAGTGCGCCCTCATCACCGACGGACGCTTCTCGGGTGGCACATCGGGACTTTCGATCGGACACATCTCCCCGGAGGCCGCATCTCGCGGTGTCATCGGACTCGTCGAGAACGGTGACCGTATCCGCATCGACGTCGCGACCCGCGCCCTCGAGGTTCTGGTGGACGACGACGTGCTTGCCGAGCGACGTGCCAAGATGGAAGCACGCGAGCGCCCCTGGCAGCCCGTCGACCGCCAGCGCACCGTCACGACGGCGCTGCGCGCCTACGCGGCACTCGCAACGTCTGCGGACAAGGGCGCGGTGCGCCAGGTTCCGTAGACCCAACTTCCTCGACGAATGTCACACCGGTTCAGCTCACGCGAACCGGTGTGACATTCGTCGGGGGGCGGGAAATGAGCGGTCCGCGCAGTTCGAACCCGCCTCGATCGCTGTCGACTGATCAGTTCGATCAGTCTGTTCACGTTTCCTTGCGCAGACCGATCACCAATGGTTCCCTCAATTCATCAATGAGACCTGAATCACAGTCTCAGTACCAATCGAGGAGTACCCATGCCCGGAGTCGGCATTTGGCGAACCAAATCCGTCGAGCAATCCATCGCGGATACGGACGAACCCGGAAGTCGACTCCGCCGTGAGCTGACGGCCAAGGACCTGACCGTGTTCGGCGTCGCCGTGGTGATCGGCGCCGGAATCTTCACACTCACGGCGCGTACGGCAGGAAACGTTGCGGGACCGTCCATCTCGTTGGCCTTCGTGCTCGCAGCGATCGCCTGCGCCCTCGCTGCCCTGTGTTACGCGGAGTTCGCGTCGACGGTGCCGGTCGCGGGTAGCGCATACACCTTCTCGTACGCCACTTTCGGTGAGTTCGTCGCGTGGATCATCGGTTGGGACCTGATCCTCGAGTTCGCACTCGCGTCCGCCGTCGTCGCCAAGGGCTGGTCGCTGTATCTCGGCAACGTCCTCGGCTTCAGTGGCTCGACGACCGCCCACCTCGGACCCCTCGACTTCGACTGGGGCGCACTGATCATCGTCGGCGCGATCACCGTGGTCCTGCTCTCCGGAACCAAGATGTCCTCACGGGTGTCGGCCGTCATCACCGCGATCAAAATTGCCGTGGTGCTTCTGGTCGTGACGGTGGGCGCCTTCTACATCAAGAAAGAGAACTACTCGCCGTACATTCCGTCGAGTGAAGGCGCGGACAGCACCGCCAGCGGGGTTCACCAGAGCCTGTTCTCGTTCCTCACCGGCGCGGAAGGAAGCAGCTACGGCTGGTACGGATTGCTTGCCGCAGCCAGCCTCGTCTTCTTCGCCTTTATCGGATTCGACGTCGTAGCCACTACGGCCGAGGAAACCAAGAACCCCCAGAAGGCACTTCCTCGCGGCATTCTCGGCTCCCTGGCGATCGTGACGGTTCTCTACGTCGCCGTCACGCTGGTACTCACCGGCATGGTCCACTACACGGACCTGCGCACAGGCAGCCCGCTCGTCGGCGACAGCAGTGCAACCCTCGCAACGGCATTCGAGGCACACGGAATTGCCTGGGCTCAGACGGCGATCAACTTCGGCGGGCTCGCCGGTCTCACCACGGTCGTCATGGTCATGATGCTCGGTCAGACCCGTGTGCTGTTCGCGATGTCCAGGGACGGCCTCATGCCCAAGCAACTCGCGCGAACCGGCAACAAGGGCACCCCGGTCCGAATCACTCTCGTCGTCGCCTTGGTCGTCGGTTTCCTCGCCGCGTTCTTCCCGATGGGCGTTCTCGAGGAAATGGTCAACATCGGCACCCTGTTCGCATTCGTGCTCGTGTGCATCGGTGTCGTCGTTCTGCGGCGCACCCGGCCCGACCTGAAGCGCGGCTTCCGCGTTCCCCTCGTCCCGCTCGTCCCGATCCTTGCCGTCGTTGCCTGCGGATGGCTGATGCTGAACCTGTCGGTGGAAACGTGGATCCGGTTCCTCGCCTGGATGGCTCTCGGAGTGGTGGTCTACTTCGTCTACAGCCGCAGGCACTCGGTACTCGGCCGCCGCCTGAAAGCTCCGGCCGACTCGCCAGAGGAAGAGACGATCCCCGCATTCGTCGAAAACTGACCTGACGAATGTCACACCAGTTCGCGTGAGCTGAACCGGTGTGACATTGGTCGGGAAGTCAGATGAGGGGGTTGGCGCCGTTCAGGAAGATCCAGGTGCACACGCCTGCTGCGATACCGAGGAGCAGTACGACGAACGAGCCGACGAACGGACGGGTGGCCCAGCCCCTTCTGCCGTCGAATGAGATACGGCCGGGACCGGTCAGGATGATGACACCTGCACAGACGCCGAGGAGCGTTTCGTACTCGGTACCCGCCGGGGCGAAGAACTCGAGGCCGGGCGCCGCAATCTGCCGGAACGCCCACGCGTTGATCATCACCGCCAGCACCGACGCAGCCGCGAACGGTGTCAGCAGACCGAGAATCAGCAGTGCACCACCGGCAACCTCGCCTACCGCACCGAGTATCGCCAGTGGCTTCGCATGGTCGAATCCGGCGTCCGCCAGGGTGCTCTCGAAGCCGTCGAGACCGGGACCGTCCCACAGACCGACGAGCTTCTGGAGACCGTGAACCAGGGCGATGGCACCGACCGCAACTCGCAGGCACAGCAAACCGAGATCGAGCGTGCCTCGCCCGGACTTGCGATCGGACTCGTCCTCGTCGGAACGACTCGACACGGGAGTCGCGGCAAAATCCGAGTCCGACGCGGACGTCGCGGGCGCCGGGGCCGACAGGATCTCGGTGGGCTGCTGCGACACGTACTGTTCCGACTGCTCGGACATCGCCGAATACGTCGGAATCTGCTCGGTCGGCAATCCGCCACCTGCGGTGTCGCCGAAGTCGAGTTCGTCGTCGGAACTGGGCAGCCCATCCGAAGGGGACGACTTGCTGGGGTCTTTCGGCATGTCGGTCACGTGGACCAGGGTAAGTCTGGACGGCCGCTGCGAGCGGTAAGCGAACCGGCGTGGCGGCACACCCGCCGCCTTCCGTAACGTCTGACCCATGACTGTGGGTGGGTGGCGCAAGGCGACGCGCAACAAATCGGTGGTGAGCCTGGCAGCGTTCGGGGTCACGGCCGCATTGGTCAGCGGGTGCGCCCAGTTCGACGAGTCGGCATCGTCGCCGTTCAGCCCGGAACCCTCTGAAGCTCCCGTCGACGTCCATCCCGAGAGCGAAGCCCCGGAAACCACCTCACCGGAGCCGCCACGTGGTCCCCTCGGGCCTTGTGAGGACCCGGACCCGGCCGTGGTCGCCACTTGTCTCGACTCGACAGGCGGGCTCGTCACGCTGCCCGGCGGCACCACGGCGATCGTTGCCGAACGGCGCAGCGGCCGCATCCTCGAGGTGACGCAGGGGCAGGAACCTCGCGAGATCGCGCACGTCGACGTCGACGGCGGTTCCGGCGGAGGCCTCCTCGACATAGCGCTGTCACCGACGTTCGCGGAAGACAATCTGATCTACGCGTACGCCACCTCCGGCAGCGACAACCGCATCGTCCGCATCGCACCGGGTGACAGCGCCAAGGAAATTCTCAGTGGGATTCCCCGCGGCGAATCCGGCAACAGCGGGTCGCTCGAGTTCTCGAGCCCGACCGATCTGATGGTGCTCACCGGAGACGGCGGCGATCCCGCAGCGGCGGCAAACCCCGCATCCCTGGCCGGAAAACTGCTGAAGGTCACCGCACTCTCCCCCGCGCCCGCCGGCGCGCAGCCGCCACCCCAGGTCGTGCTGTCCGGGATCGGCACGGCAGGCGGGGTCTGTGTGGACCCCGGCATCGCAACCTGGGTGACCGACCGGACGGCACTCGAGGATCGACTGCAGCGGGTCGGCGCAGACGGTTCGGTGACCTCACCCGTATGGACCTGGCCCGAGCATCCAGGTGTGGGTGGCTGCGTTGCGGCCGAGGGCGTCGTCGCCGTTTCACTCGACGAGGGCAAGGCGCTTTCGGCGCTCGCCGCCGACCCCACCGGCGCGGTGTCCGCGGCGCCGTCCGTCGTCGCCAAGGACCGCTACGGCCGACTGAACGGCGCGGCCCTGGGCGAAGACGGTCAGATCTGGGTCGGCACCGTCAACAAGGACGGTGGCGAACCCGGACCCAACGACGACCGCGTCGTGAAGATGCCACTGCCGTCCGGCGGCGGCGGATTCGACTGACGCGCTAGCTGCAGGCCGCGAGCACGAGTTCCTTCACTCGTGCAGGGTCGGCTTGGCCGCGCGTGGCCTTCATTACGTCGCCGACGATCTTCCCGGCTGCGGCGACCTTGCCGCTTCGGATCTTGTCGGCGATGCCCGGGTTGGTGGCCAGCGCCTCGTCGACGGCAGCTTGCAGCTTGGTGTCGTCACGTTCGACGACGAGCGAACGTGCTTCGACGATCTGTTCGGGTTCGCCTTCGCCGTCGAGGACGTGGTCGACGACCTGTCGGGCGATCTTGTTGTTGAGCTTGCCGCTGTCGACCAACTCGACGACCTTGGCGACCTGGGCCGGAGTGATCGGCAGGTCGGCGAGTTCGACGCCACGCGTGTTGGCCTGCTGTGACAGGTAGGACACCCACCAGGAGCGGGCCGCTTCGGGCGAAGCACCCGCGTCAGCCGTCGCGATCACGAGATCGAGAGCGCCGGCGTTCACGAGGTCGCGCATGACCTCGTCGGACACGCCCCAATCGGCCTGGATGCGCGCGCGCCGCACCCACGGGAGCTCGGGCAGCGTGCCACGCAGCCGCTCCACCAGCTCCTCGCTCGGGGCGACGGGCTCGAGGTCGGGCTCCGGGAAGTAACGGTAGTCCTCGGCGGACTCCTTCGGACGCCCTGCCGACGTCGTGCCGTCGGCTTCCTGGAAGTGCCGGGTTTCCAAGGTGACCTCGCCGCCGGACCGGATCACGGCCGCCTGGCGACGCATCTCGTACCGGACAGCCACCTCGACGCTCTTGAGCGAGTTGACGTTCTTCGTCTCGGTGCGGGTACCGAACTTCTCGGCGCCGATCGGTTTGAGGGACACGTTCGCATCGCAACGCAGCGACCCCTGGTCCATTCGCACGTCCGAGACGTCCAGCGCCTTCAGAAGGTCGCGCAGCGCCGACACGTAGGCTCGGGCCACCTCGGGGGCACGCTCACCTGCACCCTCGATGGGCTTGGTGACGATCTCGACCAACGGCACGCCGGCCCTGTTGTAGTCGAGGAGCGAGTGGCTGGCGCCGTGGATTCGACCGGTGGCACCGCCGATGTGCAGCGACTTTCCGGTGTCTTCTTCCATGTGCGCACGCTCGATCTCGACACGGAAGGTGCTCCCGTCGTCGAGGACCACGTCGAGGTAACCGTCGTGCACGATGGGCTCGTCGTACTGACTGATCTGGTAGTTCTTCGGCTGGTCCGGGTAGAAGTAGTTCTTCCGGGCGAAACGGCCCCACGGAGTGACCGAGCAGTTCAGGGCCAACCCGATACGGATGGCGGATTCGACTGCCGTCTCGTTCACCACCGGCAGCGCCCCGGGCATGCCGAGGCACACCGGGCACACCTGAGTGTTGGGCTCGGCACCGAACTCCGTGGGGCACGGGCAGAACATCTTGGTGTTCGTGCCGAGTTCGACGTGTACCTCCATACCGAGTACGGGCTCGTACGTGGCGAGCACTTCGTCGTAGTCGAGGATGTCCGGCGCGTCGAGAGCAGTCATGCTCACGAGTTTATGCTTTGGCGGGCCGACCTCGGGAGTCGAGGTCAGCCGAAGAACGCCGCAGCTTCGTCGTATCGGTCCGCGGGGACGGTCTTGAGTCGGCGGGTGGCATCCGCGAGCGGAACGAGGTCGATGTCCGTCCCCCGCAACGCCACCATCCGGCCGAAGTCGCCGCGGTGCGCGGCATCCGTGGCGTGTACCCCGAAACGAGTGGCCAGCACCCGGTCGTACGGGGTGGGCGTACCGCCGCGTTGAACGTGACCGAGCACCGTCGTGCGCACTTCCTTCCCGATACGGCGTTCGATCTCGTCGCCGAGTTGTTGGGCCACACCGGTGAAGCGTTTGTGTCCGAACTCGTCGATGCCGCCTTCCCGCAGACTCATCGAATCCGGTGTCGGTGCAGCACCTTCCGCGACGACGCAGATGAAGTGACTGTCGCCGCGCTGGAATCGCCTCTTCACCATCGCGCACACCTCGGCGACGTCGAACGGCACCTCGGGGACCAGCGTGAGGTGCGCCCCAGTCGCCAGTCCCGCATGCAACGCGATCCATCCCGCATGACGGCCCATCACCTCCACGAGCATCACCCGTTGATGAGACTCCGCGGTCGTGTGCAAACGGTCGATCGCCTCGGTCGCGACGGCGAGTGCGGTGTCGAACCCGAACGTGACGTCGGTGCAGTCGATGTCGTTGTCGATCGTCTTCGGGACACCGATGACGGGTACCCCACTGTCCGACAACCAACTCGCAGCGGTCAGCGTGCCTTCGCCGCCGATCGGGATGAGCACGTCGATTCCATTGTCGTCGAGAGTCTGCTTCACCTGATCCAGACCGGCCCGCAGCTTGTCCGGGTTCACCCTGGCGGTTCCGAGAATGGTGCCACCGCGGGTGAGGATGCGATCGATTCCGTCGTCGTTGGACAGCTTCGACTTGCGATCCTCGAGCAGGCCTCGCCATCCGTCCTGGAAGCCGACGACGGTGCTGCCGTACCGCGCGTCCGCGGTCCGCACGACGGCTCTGATCACCGCGTTCAGTCCGGGACAGTCGCCGCCGCCAGTGAGAATTCCGATGCGCATGAGTCCATCTTGCCGCCGAACGCACCCGCGGGCACCCCGAACCTCAGCCTGGAGTGACCAATCCGCTCTCGTACGCGAGGACCACGGCCTGCGCGCGGTCACGCAGGTTCAGTTTCGCCAAGACCTTGCCCACGTGAGTCTTCACGGTCTGTTCGGCGACGAACAACTGCTCCGCGATCTCCGTGTTCGACAGCCCCCTGGCGATCAACTCGAGAACCTCCCGCTCGCGTGGGGTGAGCGAGCCCAGGGCGACAGGTTTGCGGCGGCCGTTCGACCGCCGGCTCGTGACATCGGCAATGAGTCTTCGGGTGACGGTGGGAGCCAACAACGCTTCCCCGTCCGCGACGACACGCACGGCCCGCACCAACTCCTCCGCGGGCGCGTCCTTGAGCATGAAACCGCTGGCACCCAACGTGAGCGCCTCGTACACGTAGTCGTCGATGTCGAACGTCGTGAGCATCAGCACCCGAACCGGCGGCTCGAGCCCGGCCGTGAGAATGTTGCGGGCCGCGTCGAGTCCGTTCATCTCCGGCATTCGCACATCCATCAGCACCACATCGGGACGAAGGCGCTTGACCTCGGAGACCGCGGAACGCCCGTCCGGCGCATCGCCGATCACACTGATGTCCGGCTGCGCCCCGAGCAGAGCGCCGAAGCCCTGTCGGACCATCGCCTGGTCGTCGGCTATGAATACGGTGATCGCCACCCGGCCAGCCTAGGCGGATCCGCGTGGAATCTGTGCGTGGACTTCGAATCCACCGTCCGGCCGCGCCCCGGCCGTGACCGATCCACCGACGGCACGGGCCCGTTCGCGCATTCCGACGAGACCATTGCCCCCGCCCGCTTCCGACCTGGGTGGCGACGTCCCCGGGCCGTTCAGCACGCTCACGACGGTGTCGTGATCTCGACAACCGATCCGAACCTGCACCGACGCGCCGGGAGCATGTCGAGCCGCATTGGCGAGCGATTCCTGCAACACCCGATACGCGACAAGACCCGCCGCCGGAGACATACCGCTCGGATCGCCGACAATGTTCCAGGACACCGGGATTCCGGCGCGTCGACTACCCGCCAACAGGTTCTCGATCTCCGCGCCGCCGGGCTGAGGAGCGTCCTCGGCCAGTTGCCCGTCGCTCCGGAGCACACTCAGCAATCCGCGAGTCTCGTTCAGCGCGGACCGGGCCGCCGCACCGATCGAGTCGAATTCGGCCTTCACCGCCGGCGACACGTCGTCGAGCCGATACGGTGCACTCTGCGCCTGCACGACCACCATCGACATGTGGTGAGCGACGATGTCGTGCAGATCCCGGGCGATGTGGGCCTTCTCCTCGAGAATGGTTCGGCGGGTGCGTTCGAGCTCACTCAACTCTTCCTGGTGTGCCAACTGCCGACGCGAGAGCACGAGCCACCGGACGAGTAGCCCGAATGCGACGATCGCGGTCAGGCCTACCGCCCACCCACGGCCGTTGGTGCCGGGAGTGTCGGCGAAGAACAGCAGCACCGTGGCAACCCAGGCGACGCCTACGACAGGCAGCGCAGCACGCATACTCACGGTCGCAAGCAGCACCAGAATCACCAGGATGTGAACGACCTGCCACGGGTAGTCGTACCCCTCCTGAAGGTCGAAGACTCGCGGAATCACCAGCGCGGATACCGCAGAGACGGCCCAGCCCAGCGCAGGGTTGAAACGGATCAGGACGAACGGGAACGCCGCCAGCGCGGCCACGATCGGCTGAATCGGAGGCGCCACCTGGTGGGTCAGGTGCAGCGTGGGCCACGCGACCGAGTACAGGATCGCCGTGATCACGACGATCGCGATGTCGACCCACTGGCTCACCGTCGGCTTCCGCCGTCGTCGAATCTGAGGTGCGTGCGGGTGCGCCGAGTTCTTCACACCGTCAACCCTACGAACACTCGGTCGACAAGTCCTCATACCCAGGAGGGATGTTCACACCACACCTGGGTATCGGTACGGGGTATCGGCTCACCCGACGGACGAGCTCACAACCGCTCTCGCGGGTGATGTGGCTCCGCACAACCGGTTCATAGCGTCGATCCCATGCGAATCACGGGGAGTAGAACAGCAGTTCTCGCAGTTGTCTTGGCGGCCACGGCCACCATCACGACGACCGGCATGGCGGGTGCCACGACATCGGTGCACGAGAACGTGGCAGCCGCTCACACGGTGCACTCACTCAGTCCCTCCACGGTCGAACTTGGCGAGGTCCCAGCCGATTTCGACTCCGTGATGGGCTACCGGCCGACGGTCCTGGACGGGCGCCTCGTCAATCCGAGTGGCGATTGCTCCTCCCCCGTACCCCTTCCCGCGGAGTTCGAAAACGCATGCAAGGCCCACGACCTCGGCTACGACCTCCTGCGCTACGCCACGGCCAACAACGAAGAGCTGGGCCCCTGGGCGCGAAAGGATCTCGACGCCCAACTCGCCGACGACATGCACGGTGCCTGCGAATCACGCGAGGTGGGAATGGATCGCACCTCGTGCCACGTCATGGCCGATGTCGCGTCGGTCGCGGTGACCGGAAACTCGTGGCGCCAAGGATTCGTGACGCCCACGAAGGAATCACCGCTCCCCTACGCACTCTGCGCCTTGGGAATCGTCCTCATGGCCGGGACCGCAATCGTGATCCGCCGCAACAACGGTGTCCGGTCATGAGATACCTTCCGCCGGCCCACTATTCGATTGCAGTCACCTCCGGAATCCTCGTCTCGTTCGCGCCGTCACTGCTGCCGCGGCCACCGATCATGCAGGGAGTGGTGACGGGACTTCTGGCAGCACTGGCGTTCGCAATGGCCGCACTCGTGCGACGCGTGGTCGAACTCGTGCGCGACGACACGCGCGGGCCCGGCCGGGACTCCGTTCGGGTGTTGTCTCTGCTCTTCGCCGCTATTGCCGTGAGCTGGGCCGTCGTCTACGCGGACCACTGGCAGGACGGACTGCGACGCGCGATGGGTATGGCATCGGTCGGTCCGACGCACTGGGCAGCCGTCCTCGCCTCCGCGATCCTCACCTTCCTGCTCCTCGTCGGCGCAGGTGCCGGACTCGGGCATCTGGCACGCCGAGTCGGACGACTCGGCACCGTCACTGCGGCGTTGATCGCCGTGATCGGCGTCCAGGTGGTGATCGGCCCTGCGGCGTGGAACGCGCTCACCCAGTCGTACAGCGAGGCCAATGCGACGATGGACGTTTCCGTGCACCGCCCGGTCGGTGGCGCGCTTGCCGGCAGTCCCGCATCCACCGTCGACTGGGAGAGCCTGGGCCGCGAGGGCCGCAGGTTCGTCGCTGGTGGCGAGAACGACGCGGGAATCCGCACCTACGTCGGACTGGATTCCGCGGCCGACACGAACACCCGTGCAGCACTGGCCGTTGCCGAACTCGACCGGGCCGGCGGGTTCGACCGCTCCACGGTGGTGGTCGCCGTTCCCACCGGATCCGGCTGGATCGACGCACATGCCGCCGACGGCATCGAGGAACGCTTCGACGGCGACGTCGCAATCGTCGGTCTGCAGTACTCGTTCGCGCCGAGCTGGGTGACGTTCCTTTTCGGGCGTGACGCCGCGAACGACAGTGCGGTCGCACTTCTCTCGGCCGTCGAACGTCACGTCGCCGGAATGCCGACAGACCGGAGGCCGAACATCTACGTCTACGGGCAGAGCCTGGGTTCCGTCGGCGGCAGCGCAGCACTACGCGACCCCGGAACCCGATCGCAAGTGTGCGGTGTGCTGTGGGCGGGACCCCCGGCAGGATCCGTGGACACCGGCGGCGCAACGGTTCTCGCCAACACCTCGGATCCGGTCGTGTGGTGGTCACCGAAGCTGATCACCAGCAGACCTGATCTGACCCTCGCCGAACGAGACGCACCGATGCCCACCTGGCTACCGGGAATCAGCTTCGTACAGACCAGCGTCGACCTGCTTGCCGCCCTGTCCGTTCCGCCCGGCCACGGCCACCGGTACGGAACCGAACAGGGCACCGCATTACCGGATTGTCAGGCCGGTGCGCCGATCGAACCACGGGCCGCTTCGTATGCCGCGCCGACCCGGTAGAGACGCTCGTCGGCAAGGGCGGGAGCCATGATCTGCAGACCGACCGGCAGACCGTCGTCCTCCGACAGCCCGGACGGCACCGACATGGCGCAGTGACCTGCGAGGTTGGTGGGCAAGGTGCACAGGTCCGACAGGTACATCGCCAACGGGTCGTCGACCTTCTCACCCAATTTCCACGGGGTGAACGGGCTCGTCGGGGACACAAGGACGTCGACCTTCTCATAGGCCTTGTCGAAGTCGCGAGAGATGAGCGTGCGCACCTTCAATGCCTGACCGTAGTAGGCGTCGTAGTACCCCGACGACAGTGCGTAGGTACCGATCATGATGCGGCGCTTGACCTCCGGGCCGAATCCGGCGGCACGTGAGGCAGCCATGACCTGGTCGGCACTCATGTCACCCTCGTCGACACGCAGGCCGTAACGCATCGCATCGAAGCGCGCCAGGTTGGACGACACCTCACTCGGCAGGATCAAGTAGTAAGCAGCGAGCGCGTACTCGAAGTTGGGGCACGACACCTCGACGACCTCGGCGCCCAGTTCCGTCAGCTGCGTGACAGCCGCATCGAACGAGGAAAGGACACCGGGCTGGTAGCTGTCGGAGTGAAGCTCCTTGACCACACCGACCTTGACTCCGTTGAGGTTTCCTTTCGCGCCTTCACGCGCCGCGGCCACGACGGGACGGACGGGCGCATCGATGGACGTCGAGTCGCGCGGGTCGTGACCGGCGATCACCTCGTGCAGAAGCGCGGTATCGAGAACCGTGCGACCACACGGGCCGCCCTGGTCCAACGAC
The DNA here is from genome assembly GCF_042719695.1 of Rhodococcus sp. NPDC058521. NCBI lineage: Bacteria > Bacillati > Actinomycetota > Actinomycetes > Mycobacteriales > Nocardiaceae > Rhodococcus > Rhodococcus sp. NPDC058521. Next base: position 684,308 of record NZ_JBHXNL010000001.1, on the reverse strand, counting down.
GACGCACACGCAACCAGCCCGAAACGGGACACCGTGCCGTACGTGGGCTTGGTACCCACCGTCGCGGTGACTGCAGCCGGCTGTCGAATCGATCCACCGGTATCGGTGCCGATCGCGAGTGGAGCCTGACGCGAGGCGAGCGCTGCTGCACTGCCGCCACCGGAACCGCCCGGAATCCGCTCCTTGTCCCACGGATTGCGCGTCGGACCGTACGCCGAGTTCTCGGTCGACGAACCCATCGCGAACTCGTCCATGTTCGTCTTGCCCAGGATCGGAATCCCGGCGTCGCGAAGCTTGGTGGTCAGTGTCGCGTCGTACGGCGCCACCCAGCCGTCGAGAATTTTCGAAGCACACGTCGTCGGCATGTCCGTGGTGGTGAAGATGTCCTTCAGCGCCAACGGCACACCGGCGAGCCGCGACGCCGGCGCTTCACCGGCACCGATCGCCTCGTCGACGGCCTTCGCGGACACCAATGCCTGCTCACCGGACACGTGCAGGAAAGCATTCAGATCGCCGTCGACCGCTTCGATCCGGTCGAGGTGCGCGCGGGTCACCTCTACCGCGGAAACCTCACGACTGTGAATCTTCTCCGCGAGCACGGAAGCATCGAGACCGGTCAGATCGGCGTTCATTCGCCCTCTCCAAGAATCTGCGGAACCGCGAAACGGTCCTGTTCGACTGCGGGTGCACCCGACAACGCCTCTTCCGGCGTCAGGCCGGGAACGATCGTGTCCGGACGAGTCACGTTGGTGGCCGCGTTGGGGTTGGCCATCGGCGGCACGTCGTCGGCACCGACCTCCGTGACCGCTTTGACATGGCTGAGGATCGAGTCCAACTGGCCGGAGAACTCGTCGAGTTCGGACTCGGTCAACGCAAGTCTGGACAGCCGCGCGAGGTGCGCGACCTCGTCGCGAGAGATGGCAGGCACCGCGGTACCCCTTTCGGATCGGGCATTTCGGATCGGGCATGGCTTTCCGTCCCAGCCTAGAACGTGCTGCGGTGAGCTGTGCAGCCAGCCGGTGCACGGCGGAAGCGATACTCCGCGACGAAAGTGCAAGGATGAGCGGCAACATCTCATGCCGAAAGGGACGCACGTGTCGTATCTCCTCCGTGTCCGGCTCCCCGACCGCCCCGGTAGTCTCGGCGCGCTCGCCATGGCGCTCGGTTCGGTCGGCGCGGACATCCTCTCGCTCGACGTCGTGGAGCGAGAGGGCGACTATGCAATCGACGACCTCGTCGTCGACGTGGAACCCGGCGCGCTCCCCGACACGCTCATCACCGCGGCCGAACGACTCCCACAGGTACGCGTCGATTCGATACGCCCCTACGCAGGCATTCTCGACACCCACCGCGAACTCGAACTCATCGACCAAGTGGCGACCGCATCCGACGATCGACTGCAGATCCTCGTCGACGGCGCACCCCGCGTCCTTCGCGTGGGGTGGGCGACCGTGGTGGCGACGAGACCACAGGGCGCGTACCGCATGGTGGGAAGTTCCGGAGCTCCGGAGACGCACGCCGCCGACCTACCGTGGATGCCCCTGGAGAAGACCGTGGCGCTCGACGGCGACGGCTCCTGGGTACCACCGGTGTGGCGCGAGATGAACACCGCGTTGGCAGCTGCGCCACTCGGTGAATCCGGTCGGGTGCTGATGCTCGGACGCCCCGGAGGCCCCGAGTTCCGGCCCTCCGAAATTGCGCGTCTCGGCTACCTCACGGGAATCATCGCCACCGTCCTGGGCTAGGCGAGTTCGCGCACCAGCACCGTCAGTTCGAGCCCGGGAACAGGTTCCCAGCTGCGCTCGGGATCGACGACGAACCCGTTGCGCTCGTAGATCCGCCGCGCATCTTCCATGTCCGATTGGGTCGATATGACCACGGCGTGATCGCCCCGCTCGTACGCCACGTCCACGACATGCCGCACGAGAGCCGAACCAACGCCCTGCCGGCGTACATCGGTGGACACGGCGAGCATGCGAAACTCCAACTCGCCCGGTCCAGCCACATCTGCATACGGCGACCCCGGCTCGGCGATGGTGACCGACCCGAGGAGAGTGCCGTCCTTTTCTGCAACGAGGACGGTTGCCTTCTCGGCACGACCAGCGGTGTCCTTCAAGGTCACCGTGTAGGGGCTGTGCGCATCGACGTGCCCGCCACCCACGTAGGAGATCAGGGTGAGGTCGGCGACCGCCTCGTATTCGTCAGGCGCGACCTCGCGTATCTCGATCATTCACGAATGATGACAGCACGAACTCACAGGTCCCAAAACTTCGGCGTGAGGGAACAATCACACTGCGCTGCCGGCCACCGCGTCCGGCCCTTCGGCGAGGAGGGTGCGAAAACCTTTCTCGTCCAGCACCGGGACACCCAATTCGACCGCCTTGTCGTGCTTGGACCCCGGGGCCTCGCCCACGACCACGAACGCGGTCTTCTTCGACACCGAACCCGCGGCTTTTCCGCCCCGAACGAGAATCGCCTCCTTGGCCTGGTCTCTCGAGAAGGTCTCGAGAGATCCGGTGACCACGATCGACAACCCCTCGAGATTGCGCGGAATCGACTCGTCGCGCTCGTCTTCCATGCGCACACCGGCCGCGGCCCATTTGTCGACGATCTGCCGGTGCCAGTCGACTCCGAACCATTCCACGACCGCCGTGGCAATCGTTGCGCCCACACCGTCGACCGCCGCCAATTCTTCCAGCGAGGCCGACCGGATGCGCTCGAGTGATCCGAACTCGCCCGCCAGGGCCCGAGCAGCAGTGGGACCGACATGACGAATGGACAGCGCAACCAGAACACGCCAGAGCGGCTTGTCCTTGGCGGAGTCGAGGTTCGCGATCAATCGACGCCCGTTGGCCGACAGTACTCCCGCCTTCGTACGGAAGATCGAGGTTTCGAGCAGTGACTCTTCGGTGAGCGAGAACAGGTCGCCCTCGTCACCGATCACGTTCGACTCGAGCAGTGCCGTGGCGGCTTCGTATCCCAGTACCTCGATGTCGAACGCGCCGCGGCCTGCCACGTGGAACACCCGTTCACGCAACTGCGCCGGGCAGTGCTGTTGATTGGGGCACCGGATGTCCGCGTCCCCCTCCTTCGCAGGCGCGAGCAGCGTGCCGCATTCCGGGCAGTGGGTGGGCATCTCGAAGGCGTACTCGTCGCCCGTACGTACGTCGACGACCGGCCCGAGCACCTCGGGGATCACGTCGCCCGCCTTGCGCAATACCACCGTGTCTCCGATCAGAACGCCCTTGCGCTGCACTTCGGAACCGTTGTGCAAGGTGGCAAGCGACACCGTGGACCCGGCAACCGTCACCGGCTCCATGTATGCGAACGGCGTGACCCTCCCCGTCCGTCCGACGCTCACCCGGATATCGAGAAGCTTGGTGGTGGCTTCCTCGGGCGGGTACTTGTAGGCGATCGCCCACCGCGGCGCGCGCGATGTGGAACCCAGGCGGCGGTGGAGCGACATTTCGTCGACCTTCACGACGAGCCCGTCGATCTCGTGCTCCACGTCGTGCCGATGCTCGCCCCAATACTGCATCTTCTCGACCACGGCGTCCGCGCCCTCGACACGCGAGGTGTGGGACGACACGGGAAGCCCCCAGGCCGCCAAGGCGGTGTACGCGTCGTACTGCGACTTGGGCTCGAATCCTTCGATGCGGCCGAGACCGTGACAGATCATCCCGAGCCGCCTACGTGCGGTGACGGCCGGATTCTTCTGGCGCAGGGAACCTGCCGCCGAGTTCCGAGGATTCGCGAAAGGCGCCTTTCCTTCCACAACCAGCGAAGCGTTGAGCGCCGCGAAGTCCTCCAGCCGGAAGAAGACCTCGCCACGCACTTCCAGCAGGGTGGGCACCGGATATTCGTCCGTGCCGGTGAGCTTCTCCGGTATCTCGTCGATCGTGCGCGCATTGAGGGTGACGTCCTCACCCGTGCGACCGTCACCTCGCGTGGCCCCCCGCACGAGTGTGCCGTTCTCGTACACGAGGTTCAGGGCGACACCGTCGATCTTCACCTCACACAGGTAGTGCAGTTTCGGCCCGGTCTCCTGCTCGACGCGCGCGATCCACGCCCGTAGTTCTTCGGTGTCGAACACATTGTCCAGGCTGAGCATCCGCTCGAGGTGATCGACGGAGGTGAAATCGGTGGCGAAGCCGCCACCCACCAACTGGGTGGGCGAATCCGGAGTGCGCAGATCCGGGTACTTCTCCTCGAGTGCATTCAATTCACCGAGCAGCGTGTCGAACGCGCCGTCCGAGATGACCGGAGAATCACGCACGTAATACCGGAACTGATGCTGTCGGACGTCTTCCGCCAGCTCGTTCCATCGTTCCCGAACATCACTGGGCGCGGCAGCTGGGGCTTCGGTCGATTCACTCACACACAGAGATTATCCGGTGCCACCGACGAGTCCGAGCCGTTCCTTCAGTCCGTCGCGGACTGTCGGCCAGTCCTCCGCAACCACGGAGAACATCACCGAGTCTCGGACGGTCCCGTCGAATCGACGAAAGTGTCGACGCAGGGTGCCCTCGTACTGCGCACCCAGACGGGCGATCGCCTGTTGAGAGCGGATATTGCGGGTGTCGGTCTTCAACTGGACGCGGCCGACTCCCAGAGTGTCGAACGCGTAGCCGAGCAACAGCAGTTTGGTTTCGGGGTTGACGGCCGTTGCCCACACTGCGGCCGAGTAGAGCGTGTAGCCGATCTCGAGACGCGCGTCGTGAGTGTTCACGTCGAGGTAGGACGTGGTGCCGACGATTCCTTCCCGAGTGCGGACGACCCACGGCATCGAGTCGGCGCGGGCTTTCCGCACCGACATCATTTCTTCGATCTGTGCTGGGCTGTCGGGACGTTCCGAAAAGTACGCCCACACTGCATGGCTGTCGAGTGCGTGAAACAGCCCCTCCGCGTCGCGCGAAGGTTCGAGGGGTGTCAACGTGACGGTGGAGCCGCGCAATTCGGTGTCCGCGGGAATTGGCCACACCATCTCGGGCCAAGGCTCATCCTCCGGTCTCGAGTCGGGCACCGGCACGAATCGGGGAATGGTTCCAGTCATTCCCACACGATACTTTCGGGCGCAACCGAATTGGTTCTGGGCAACGACGGTGCGCTCGACCGGTACCGGTGCCCTGTCGGTGTTCGAATCTCGAGCATGTGCCGACGACCGGATGCCTGCGATACGCATCGAGCCGACCAGCCCGAGCCCTGCTTCGCATAATTGCACGCCCCGCACAATCCCGCACCGTTCGACTCCTCGGTCCGGCCGCCCGACGCGTATGCCTGGATGTGATCGTGATGTCGAATCGGCATCACACCACCCCGCTACTGCCTTGCGCCTCCGCAACCCCCTCACATCGGCGTCGCTTCCGAACGACTCGTCGAGATCTGCCGCGACTTTCGCCTGCGCACCTGCGCAGGCCGCTTTCAACTCTTCCAGCGTTCGCAGCAGATCGATACGAACATGGCTTGACCTTCGAGTCGGATTGAAGGTTTATCGTTGTGGTGTGAGCACTTATCGCATCTCCGAGCTGGCCGAACGCACTCGCGTACCGGCGTCGACGTTGCGTTTCTACGAGGACGCGGGCCTACTGACGCCCGAGCGCACACCGTCGGGTTACCGCATCTACGACAACTCCGCGGTCGACCGCCTGGCGTTCATCACCTCGGCAAAGGCGATGGGGATGACTCTCGACGACATTCGGGATCTGTTGCAGGCCTGGCAGTCCGGCGTGTGCGCTGAGGTGCGGACCCGGTTGACACCGCTGGTTGACCAGCGTCTCGCCGATACCGAGCAGCGGATTGCAGAGTTGACGGTGTTCGCTCAGCGGCTTCACATGGTGCGGTCCGGGCTCGCGGGGCCAGCGCCTGATGGTGCGTGTGGGCCGGACTGCGGTTGCACGATTACAGACGAGTCAGCGGACTCGGTGGCGATCGCGTGTTCGCTGGGCCGCGACGAGCTGGGTGATCGTGTCCGTGACTGGCACGACCTGCTTGCCACGGCTACCGAACGCCGGTTCGCCGAGGCCGATTCCCTCACCGTCGGTGTGCGATACACCTTCTGCACCAACCCTGACGTGATCTCTGCTCTGGGCAAACTGGTTGCCGCAGAACAGCAATGCTGCTCGTTCTACAGTTTCGTTCTGCAAACGGGAGCGTCGGACACTCATCTCGAAGTTCGGGCGCCGCGGGAGGCGCAACCGCTGCTCGACGAGCTGTTCGGTATTCCGGCATGACGCCCGTCAAGACCACACCGTCACCGAAGCCCTGACACGGCAGTCGTACAGACTCAAACTCCACTGGCGATCTGCTTGTCGTACTCCTCGCGATTCGAAAGGACTTCGTCCATGTGCATCTCCGCCCACGCCTTGATCTCGCGCATGACTTGATGGAGCGAGAGACCGAGTTCGGTGAGTTCGTAGTGGACTGTCACGGGAACCGTGGGAGTCACGTGTCGGGTCAGCAACCCGTCGCGCTCGAGCGACCGCAGCGTCTGAGTAAGCATTTTCTGACTGACACCCGCAAGCTTGCGAGACAGTTCGGAATAGCGCATGACCTGCGAGTCATCGCCTCCGAGCGCTTCGAGAACCAGGGCGACCCACTTGTCCGAAACTCGGTCCAGAAGCTTACGACTCGGACAGTCCGCCATGAACGCGTCGTAATCCGCCTTCGCGCGTGCCCTCTGTTGCGCCGCCGTCATCGTCGGCATGGCCAACACCTTCCTACTTCGAGGTGACCAACGCACTCGTGAGTGCGTACTTCCCAGTGGAGAGTTACCTATCCATAGTGGAGCAGCAGGACAACTAACACAATCCTCCAGGAGAGAATCATGTCGAATTCCACCTTCCGCACCGCGGTGATCCACACTCCGGGCGGTCCCGACTCGATCGACATCATCGAGGTACCCGTCACCGAGCCAGGGCGCGGTGAGGTGCGAGTCGCCGTTGCCGCGGCGACGGTGAATCCTGTCGACGTTGCAGTGGCCAATGGCGTCTTCCACGCGATCGGCGCAGTGCAGCAGCCAAAACACACCGGGCTGGGCTGGGACTTCTCTGGAACGATCGTGGCGGCGGGCCCAGGAGTAGACCTTGCGCCCGGAACCCGAGTTGCCGGCCTGATCGGCGGCGTGGACCGCGACTTCGGCACGTACGCAGAGCAACTCGTGGTAGCCGTCGCCGATGTCGCCGTCGTCCCCGACGGCCTCGACCTCGTCGACGCGGCCACCGTTCCCCTCAACGGACAGACGGCAATTCAGATCGTCGAACTCCTCGGCAGGGCTCCCGACGGCGGGAACCGGCTGCTAGTGACCGGCGCTGCCGGTGCAGTCGGGGGCTACATCCTCGCGTTCGCTCAGAACAGTGGCTGGCGGGTAACCGGCCTCGCCCGACCCGAAGACGAGGAATTCGTTCGCGCGCTGGGCGCAGACCTCGTCACCGACACGACTCCGGGCTGGGACGCAGTAGCGGACACGGCCACACTGCAGGGCGAGGCACTCGAACTGGTTCGGGACGGCGGCATCTTCGTCGGCGTCTTACCCGAAGACGTGCCCGCTCCGATTCGCGGGATCCGCACCGGAGCCATCATGGCGCATCCGGACGGGGCGAAGCTGGCGGAACTGCTCGCTCGCACCGCCTCGGGAGAACTACCAGCACGGGTGCACTCGGTTGTTCCACTCGACCGAGTGGTCGACGCACACAAGACGGTGGCGAAAGGCGGCGTCCGGGGGCGATACGTGATCACACCCTGACGACGAGATCAGAGGGACTCGGGGTCCTCGGTCAGCGCGCTGCCGACCTCTCTCGTCAACCGGATGGCCTCGCGGCTCCAGGCATCGCTCGCTGCCGCGAGGCCACACGCCGGCGTGACGGCCATCTGGGTGCGCAGCGTGGTGCGGGCGAAACCGAGTCGATCGACCAGTGTAACGGCCGGCTGCGCGAGTTCACGCCAACCCGGAGTGACGGCAGGGTCTTCCGTCGGTACGAGGCCGAGCGCCAGTTGCTTTCCGGCATCGATCAATTCACCGATCCCGTCCAAGGCAGAAGAATCGAGCCCGCTCACGTCGAAACCGACACCGAACGCTCGACTCCGACGTAACAGGTTCGCAGGCAGATCGTTACCACAGCAGTGGACGACAACCGGCCGACCCGACAGCTCGATCGTGCTGTTCAACGTCGCGAGAGCCTCCGGTTCGGGGACGGCGGGAACCGTTTCGAGGCGGGTGCGGCCGGTAAGAGTTCCAGCCAACACAGCAGGCAGTGACGGCTCGTCGAATTGCACGATCACCTGTGCACCCGTCCGTCGCGTCACCTCGGCCGCATGCCGCGACAACCCCTCACCGAGCGATTCCGCGAAATCGCGAACCGCGCCGCGATCGGTGAGAATCCTTCTACCGGTAGAGAATTCGATCTGAGCCGCCAGAGTCAGTGGGCCCACCGATTGAACCTTGAGAACGCCGTCGCCGGTGAGTCCGACCGTCTCCCACGCCTCTTCGAGCGCATCGAGGTCCTGCGCGAGGAGATCCGACGCTCGCTTGGCAAGCGACCCGCGGCGGACCGTGATTCGGTACCCGGTTGTCGATACGTCGAGAGGAATGTCGACGAGTAGGGCTGCAGCACGACCGATCATGTCCGATCCGAGTCCGCGCCCCGGCAGTTCGACGAGGTGCGGCAACTCCCTCAGCTCACCAAGAATCACTCGCGCCGATTCGCGCGCATCGACGCCCGGCCACGATCCGACACTGGTGACCTTTCCCGCGATGTCGGCAGGAAGGTTCTGTGTCACAGCGGATTCGGCGTGTTGCCGGTACCTGCGATGGTTCCGCTGCCGAGCACGACGTCGCCGCCGGAATCCGGCCGGTACAACACGACTGCCTGACCCTTTGCTACGCCTGTCAACGGCTGCCTAAGCATGATCGCGATTCCGCCGTCGACGGCTTCGGCAACAGCCTCCGCGAGCCCTCCGTGCGCTCGCACTTGCACAGTGCACTCGAGCGGCGCCTCCGGCACCTGCCCTGAGGTCCATACTGCCCGTTCTGCAGAAATGAACCAGACGTCGAGGTTCGCGGCCGAACCGACGCGCACCGTTCCGGTTTCGGGTTCGATCGCCGTCACGTAGCGGGGGCGACCGTCCGCGGCAGGCCCCTCGACACCGAGACCCTTGCGCTGGCCGATCGTGAATCCGTGCACACCTTCGTGTTCGGCGAGGATCTTGCCGGAATCTGCATCGACGACACTCCCGGGTCGCACCCCGATGTGGGCACCGAGGAACGCGCGGGTGTCCCCGGAAGGAATGAAGCAGATGTCGTGACTGTCGGGCTTGTCGGCAACCGCCAGACCGCGCTCGGCGGCCTCTTCGCGAATGCGGTCCTTCGGGGTGTCACCGACCGGGAACATGGCGCGTGACAGTTGATCCGCTGTGAGCACACCCAGCACGTACGACTGATCCTTGTCGCCGTCGACGGCACGCCGGAGGGTGCCGTTCTCGAGGCGGGCATAGTGGCCTGTTGCGACAGCATCGAATCCGAGCGCTGCCGCACGGTCCGCCAAAGCCGAGAACTTGATCTTCTCGTTGCAACGCAGGCACGGGTTCGGAGTCTCACCGGCAGCATAGGAAGCCACGAAGTCGTCTATGACATCTTCTTTGAAGCGTTCGGCGAAATCCCAGACGTAGAAAGGGATTCCGAGGACGTCGGCGGCACGACGTGCGTCTCCGGCATCCTCCTTCGAGCAGCACCCGCGGGACCCGGTACGCAACGCGCCCGGAGCCGTGGACAGCGCGAGGTGAACGCCGACCACGTCGTGGCCCGCATCTACTGCGCGGGCGGCGGCCACTGCCGAGTCCACGCCGCCGCTCATGGCTGCGAGAATGCGCATCAAATACCTCCTCCGCGCGATCCGACGCCGGCCAGACCGGCCGCACGGGCGCGCTCGACTACCTGTGGCAACGCCGCGATGAGCGCGTCCACGTCCTCGTTCGTCGATGTATGCCCCATCGAGAACCGCAGCGATCCGCGAGCGGTGACGGGGTCGGTGCCGATGGCGACGAGTACGTGACTCGCTCGCGCGACACCGGCGGTGCAGGCAGATCCGGTCGAACACTCGATTCCGGCCGCGTCGAGCAGCATCAGGAGTGAATCGCCCTCACATCCTGGGAACGTGAAATGCGCGTTTCCGACGAGTCTGTCGTTACCGACCGGTCCGTTGAGCACTGCCTCGGGCGCCACCCGCTGAACTCCTGCCACGAGCCGGTCCCGCAGAGCGGCGAGTTCCGTCGTGCGGGCCGGCATCGAGTCGATGCCCTCCTGCAGTGCGGCCGCCATGCCCACAACTCCCGCGGTGTCGGGAGTGCCGGACCGAAGTTCCCGCTCGTGCCCTCCCCCATGGAAGAGCGGAACACACGACACCTGGCGACCGAGCAACAGCGCTCCGACACCCTGTGGCCCGCCGAACTTGTGTGCGGCGATACTCATCGCCGAAAGCCCGCTCGCCTGGAAGTCGACCGGGAGGTGCGCAATCGCCTGGATGGCGTCACTGTGCATGGGGATCTCGAATTCGGATGCCACCGCAGCGAGCTCCGAGATCGGCATCACCGTGCCGATCTCGTTGTTGGCCCACATGATCGTCACCAGGGCGGTCTCGTGGGCGTGGAGTTCGAGTTCGTGTCGAAGTGTCCGGGGATCGACCCTGCCCAACTCGTCGACCGGCAGCCACGTCACTGCGGCCCCCTCATGCTGCTCGAGCCATTCGACGGCGTCGAGAACAGCGTGATGTTCGACCGAACTGACCAAGATGCGGTTCCGTGCGGGCTCGGCATCCCGTCGGGCCCGGTAAATGCCCTTCACCGCGAGGTTGTCGCTCTCGGTGCCACCGGAGGTGAAGATGACCTCGGACGGGCGCGCACCGAGGTTCGCGGCAATCGACTCGCGTGATTCCTCGACTCGCCTGCGGGCTGCACGACCGGAACCGTGCAGCGACGACGCATTGCCCACCGTCGCGAAGATGTCCGTCATTGCCCGAACGGCTGCCGACACCATCGGTGTGGTGGCGGCGTGGTCCAGGTAGACCGGCGAAGCAACGGTACGAGCAGACGTCATGACCCGACCAGGATAACCTAGGCGACCAGGCTCTCCTGCGCCTCGATGGCGGGATCGACGATGTCGTGCGCTGCCAGATCGATTCGTTCGACTCCCCGTACGGCTCGCTCTGCCCGTGCTGCCAGGTCGTGGCGGGATTCTCCCGGGTACTCGATGGGCGCGAGCCGGACCTGAGCTGTGACGTTCTTCTGCCGGATGATGCGACCGATCGACTGTCCGATCGTCTCGTCGCCCACGAAGCACGGGCCGGTGGTGAGAGTGCCGTCACTGCAGCAATACCGAAGAGAGATCGGCTGCACCGGGCACTCCGAATCGATCGCGGCCTGAAACATCGCGGGCCGAAATCCACCGTATGCCCGGCCGCACCAGGTGGTGCCCTCCGGGAACACGACGACTCGCTCACCCGACCGAAGTCGCTCTGCTGCCAGATCGATGGTTGCCGGTAGACCGCGCAGGTCGTGGCGGGCGATGGGGATGACCCGCATCCGGCGCGCGAGGGAACCGAGGACCGGCCAGTCCAGAAGGTCACCACGCGCCACGAAATCGGCGGGCACGATCGCGCTGAGGACGAGAACATCCGTCCAGGACACATGACCCGCGACCATCATGACCCCGCCCTCGGGGCGGCGCTTTCCCCGCTCGTCGACGACTCGCAGTCGAATCCCGACACAGCGCAGCAGCATCCGCGCGTAGCGGCGCTGCAGGCCGGCCCTCGATTTGCGCGGAAGAAGCCATCCAGCACTCAGCACCGGAGCGGTGGCGAGTGCGGCGACGACCAGGATCCAGCGGCCGATCATCGTCGGACCCGAGACCCGATCCTGCTCGGGCGGGAGGCAACCGTCGCCGCACGGACTCGCCGGCATCCACGCGTGCTGAGCCGCGGCGCTCATCCGAGCGACCCCGTTTCGAGGTTCGCCGAGGCGGATCGAAGTCGGTCGAGGTAGCGGTGGTTGGTCTCGTGCAGACCCAGGATCGCAACGAAGTCGGCAACCCCGAAATCGGGGTCGTGCGCGGGCTCGCCACAAATCTTCGCGTTCAGCCGCAGGTAGCCGCGCAGCAAAGGTGGGACCGAAACCTTCGCAGGCGGTTCGAGGTCGTCGAGGCCCTTGCCGTCCACGACGACCGGACGGTAGGGCGTCACCCGACGGTCCGGGTCGTTTCCGTACTTTCGCAGGAGCTGATCACGAACGCCGCGGACGTTCGACCCCACCGAGGAGTCGGGTGCCTCCTGCATCGGAACCGACACACAGCCCATGACCCACTCGTACCCGGTGAGCTGAAGGTATTGCAGGATTCCCGCCCACATCAGGCTGAGGACGGACCCGGAGCGGTGATCGGACGTGACGCATGCGCGGCCCATCTCGACGATCCGGTTCGCTTCGGGTGCGAGTGCGGAGATGTCGAACTCGGTGGCGGTGTAGTAGCCGCCCGCCGCACGGGCTGCGTCGGGCGGCAGCATCCGATAGCAACCCACGAACTCACCGGTGACGTCGTGCCGCACGAGGAGGTGGTCACAGAAGCCGTCGAACCGATCGGCGTCGATGCCTTGGTCGTTCTCGGGAACCGAGAAGCCGGGTTCGGAAGCGAACACCTGATACCGGAGGCGCTGGGCGATCTCCCGATGCTCGCGGTCGGAGGAGACGACCAGCGAGTACTTGGGGGAAGAAACAACGGAATCGACGGAGTCGCGGTGCGAACTCAGAACTGACGAAGTTGTCATGGCGCAGGTTTACCGAGCCACTGCAGACCTGCGGCATCGACGAGGTGTCATGTCGATGCAGGACGGGTGAACGATGACGAAAATGCGCAGCGCCCCCGTTTCCACTGGAAACGGGGGCGCTGCCGACCAAGATGATGACCGAAGGGCGAACTGTCAGCCCTTGTGACTCTTCACGGCCTCGGTGAGCTGCGGCGCGACGTCGAACAGGTCGCCGACGATGCCGTAGTCGGCGATCTCGAAGATCGGTGCCTCTTCGTCCTTGTTCACAGCGACGATGGTCTTCGAGGTCTGCATGCCCGCACGGTGCTGGATGGCACCGGAAATGCCGAGGGCGACGTACAGCTGCGGCGAGACCGTCTTGCCCGTCTGACCGACCTGGAACTGGCCCGGGTAGTAACCCGAGTCCACCGCGGCACGCGACGCACCGACAGCTGCACCGAGCGAGTCGGCGAGCTCCTCGACCACGGAGAACTTGTCGGCGCTGCCGACACCACGACCACCGGACACGACCACGGTCGCCTCGGTGAGCTCGGGGCGGTCGCCACCGACGATCGGATCACGCGAGGTGATCTTGACTGCGCCGTCTTCCTGAGCGGGAACCTCGACGGAAACCTTCTCGCCGGCACCGGCCTGCGCCTGGGCCTCGATGGCACCCGGGCGAACCGAGATGACCGGAACGTCGCCGTTCGCCTTCGCGTCGACGGTGAACGCGCCACCGAAGATCGAGTGAACGACGCTGGCGTCGTCCTTGACCTCGACGACGTCGACCAGGAGACCGGAACCGAGGCGTGCGGCGAGACGGCCGGACACCTCCTTGCCCTCGATGCTGGCCGCGGTGATCACTGCGGCGGGCGAGGCGGACTCGACGATCCCGGCGAGCACGTCGACCTTGGGGGTGACGAGGAAGCCGTCGATGTCGTCCGACTCCGCGACGTAGATCTTCTCTGCACCGGCAGCGGTGAGTGCGTCCGCGAGCTTGTCGGCGGTGCCGGCGGGGCCGGTGACGACGGCGGACGGCTCACCCAGCTGGCGTGCAGCGGTGAGGAGCTCGGTGCTGACCTTCTTGAGTGCACCCTCTGCGTGCTCGACGAGCACAAGTACTTCTGCCATGACTAACTACTCCCTGTGTATGTCTGCTGGTTTGTCCGAGAGGGGCGCGATCAGATGATCTTCTGAGCCACGAGGTATGCGGCGATCTTGCTGCCGCCGTCGCCCTCGTCGACGATGCGCTCACCAGCGGTACGGGGGGGCTTGGGGGTGGAGGCGGTGACGGTGGTGGCCGCGTTGGCAACACCCACGGTCTCCGGGTCGACGCCGAGGTCGGCCAGGGTGTAGACGAGAACTTCCTTCTTCTTCGCGGCCATGATGCCCTTGAAGGAGGGGAAGCGCGGCTCGTTGATCTTCTCGTTGACCGAGACGATCGCGGGCAGGCCGGCCTCGAGGCCGAAGACGCCCTCGTCGGTCTCACGCTCGCCGCTGACGGTGCCGTCGGCAACGGTCAGCTTGCGGAGCTGAGTGAGCTGCGGGATGCCCAGGTACTCGGCGATGATCGCCGGGACGGCACCGACGCGACCGTCGGTGGCCTCGTTGCCGGCGATGATGATGTCGGCGGCTTCACCGTTCTCGAAGGTGATCTGGCCGAGAGCGGCCGCGAGGGTCCATGCGGTCTGAACGGCGTCGGATCCGTGCAGAGCGGGATCGTTGATGTGCACGGCCTTGTCGGCGCCCATGGAGAGAGCCTTGCGGATGGCATCGGTAGCGCGGTCGGGACCGGCTGCCAGGAGGGTGACCTCGCCGCCCTGCGCTTCCTTGATCAGGAGAGCTTCCTCGACGGCGCGCTCGTTGATCTCGTCGAGCACCGCGTCGGCAGCCTCACGATCGAGGGTGAAGTCGCCGTCGGTGAGCTTGCGCTCGGACCACGTGTCGGGGACCTGCTTGATCAAAACAACGATATTCGTCATGGGTCTTCGTCGACCTCCTGTGTGTATTTACCTGGTTGTCGTGAGCTGCTGGGCGCAGGCCGAGCTCTCGTTCTTCGGTACTTCGTCGCACGTCGGCTGTGCGTTAGATTACCTCACGTCAAGTTACCCGACGGTAACTTGAGTGCAAACCTCGTTCACCATAACGGCCGAAAGGACGAAATACCGCTGTGATGTGGACCACGACGACCGAGCCGAACTACGGGGGCACTAACCTCGAAGCGGTGAGCGAATCAATTGTCGGCGACCGTGACGATGCACCTCTACCCCTGACCGGGGAGCGGACCGTGCCCGGAATCCCCGAAGAGAACTACTGGTTCAGGCGACACGAGATCGTCTACCGAGACCTCCTGTCCCGGTGCGCCGACCGGACGGTCCTCGAAGCAGGTTCCGGAGAAGGCTACGGCGCCAACATGATTGCCGACGTCGCCGCCAAGGTGACCGGCCTCGACTACGACATCTCTGCAGTCGAACACGTGCGCTCGCGCTACCCGCGCGTGGAGATGATCCACGGCAACCTCGCCGAGCTGCCGTTCGAAGACGCATCGGTCGACGTGGTCGTCAATTTCCAGGTGATCGAGCACCTGTGGGACCAGGCCCAGTTCCTGCGCGAATGCTTCCGAGTCCTGAAGCCCGGCGGCGAACTGCTGGTGAGCACCCCCAACAGGATCACCTTCTCCCCCGGTCGCGACACTCCACTCAACCCGTTCCACACACGCGAACTGAATGCCCGAGAACTCACCGAGCTTCTCGTCGACGCCGACTTCACCGTGTCTGTCATGACGGGCGTCCATCATGGCGATCGCCTGCGAGAACTCGACGCGAAACACGGCGGGTCGTTCATCGACGCCCAGATCGACCGCGCCCTCGCCGGCGAACCCTGGCCCGAAGACCTCACCCGCGACGTGGAGGGCATCACCGCGGACGACTTCACCCTGTCCGTTCCCGACATCGACGACAGCCTGGACCTGGTGGCGATCGCCGTGAAGGACCCCGTTACGTGACAAAGCACACCGAACCGGGCATGTTCGCCCTGGTCCTGCACTCACACCTGCCCTGGCTGGCCAACCACGGCAGGTGGCCGGTCGGCGAGGAATGGCTCTATCAGTCGTGGGCGGCGACCTACCTTCCCGTGACCTCGGTCCTTCGCAGGCTCTCGGACGAAGGACGTTCGAACCTCCTGACCCTGGGTATCACTCCAGTTCTCGCTGCCCAGTTGGACGACCCGCACTGCCTGTCCGGCATGCACCACTGGCTCGGAAATTGGCAGATCCGAGCCCACGAAGCGGCCGGTATGCCGGACGCGGCACATCGTGACCTCGGCGCTCACGAGCATCGCGCCGCGTCCGCCGCGCTCGCCGATTTCGAGACTCACTGGCGACACGGCGGGTCCCCGGTTCTGCGTGACCTCATCGACAGGCAGGTGATCGAACTGCTGGGTGGCCCCCTCGCTCACCCGTTCCAGCCGCTCCTCGACCCGCGCCTGCGTGCCTTCTCACTCTCCGAGGGGCTGGCCGACGCGTACGCGCGGTGGCGCCACACACCCACCGGAATATGGGGACCCGAATGCGGGTACACGCCAGGAATGGAGGCCGGTTATCAGAATGCCGGCGTCACCCACTTCATGGTGGACGGGCCGGCGCTGCGTGGCGACACCTCGCTCGGCCGCCCGGTGCGGGATTCGGATGTCGTCGCATTCGGTCGAGACCTGCAGGTCAGCTACCGCGTGTGGTCCCCGAAGTCCGGGTACCCGGGCCACGCGGCGTATCGCGACTTCCACACCTACGACCACGAGACCGGCCTCAAGCCCGCGCGCGTGACCGGACGCACCGTCGACTCGACGGACAAGGCTCCCTACGATCCGGAACTTGCCGCAGCCGCAGTGGACAAGCACGTTGCGGACTTCGTCGAAACCATTCGTGCACGTCTGCGCGAAGAGTCCGGGCGTATCGGCCGCGACGCCCTGGTCGTCGCCGCGTTCGACACCGAACTCTTCGGACATTGGTGGTACGAGGGCCCACAGTGGCTCGAGAAGCTCTTGCGCGCTCTCCCCGAAGCCGGAATTCGGGTCGGCACCCTCGCCGACGCCAAGAAGCAGGGATTCGTCGGAGAACCTGTTCAACTCGAGGACTCGTCCTGGGGCTCGGGGAAGGATTGGCGAGTGTGGGCTGGCGACCAGGTCGCCGACCTCGTTCAACTCAACTCCGAAGTTGTGGCCACGGCACTCGAGACGATCGACAAGGTGCACGGAGAATCCGACACCCGGCTACGCAACCGAGTCGCCGACCAGATGCTGCGCGAAGCGCTGATGACGGTATCGAGCGACTGGGCTTTCATGGTCAGCAAGGACTCTGCGGCCGAGTACGCACGCGAGAGGGCGCACAAGCACGCACACGCCCTTCGGGAAATAGCGGAGGCGGTGGCCGCAGGCAAGGACACCCGCGCCGAACAGCTCGCGGCAGGCTGGAACAATGCAGACGGGCTGTTTCCCGGTCTCGACGCTCGCCGCTTGCCGGCGCATGCCCAGCCGAACTCGTTCGACCGCACGAATCCGACCGAAAGCACAGAGAGCACGCCATGAAGATTCTCATCGTGTCCTGGGAGTACCCGCCGGTCGTCGTGGGTGGATTGGGTCGCCACGTCCACCACCTGGCGACCGAGTTGGCTGCTGCAGGTCACGAGGTGGTCGTGCTGTCGCGTCGCCCTTCGGGCACCGATGCGACGACGCACCCCACCATCACGCACTTCGAAGACGGCGTCCTGGTCGTGGCGGTCGCAGAGGATCCGGCTCACTTCGTCTTCGGCGAGGACATGATCGCGTGGACACTCGCCATGGGGCACGCCATGGTGCGGGCCGGCACTGCATTACACAAACCCGGATTGGGTGAAGGTTGGCAGCCGGATGTGGTGCACGCCCACGACTGGCTCGTTGCCCACCCGGCCATCGCGCTCGCCGAGTTCTACGACGTGCCGCTCGTATCGACGTTGCACGCCACGGAGGCCGGCCGGCACAGTGGCTGGGTTTCCGGTCGCATCAACCGTCAGGTGCATTCGGTCGAGTGGTGGCTCGCCAACGAGTCGGATGCGCTCGTCACCTGCTCGGCTTCGATGAAGGAAGAGGTGACCGCACTCTACGGCCCGAATCTGCCTGCGGTCACGGTCATTCGAAACGGCATCGACCTCACCACGTGGACCTACCGCGAGCTCGCCCCCCGATCCGGCCCTCCACACCTGCTGTACGTTGGCCGACTCGAATACGAGAAGGGCGTACAGGACGTCATCGCGGCACTTCCGCGGATCAGGCGCAGTCATCCCGGGACGACACTTTCCATCGCGGGCGAGGGCACCCAATTCGAGTGGCTCTCGGAATTGGCACGGACGCATCGCGTGACCCGTTCGGTGACGTTCCTGGGCAATCTCGACCACCTCGAGCTACTCGGCTGGCTCCACGGGGCCGACGCCATCGTCCTTCCGAGCCGGTACGAACCCTTCGGCATCATCGCGCTCGAATCCGCCGCGGCGGGCACACCACTCGTCGCGTCCACGGCCGGCGGCCTGGGCGAGGCAGTAGTCGACGGGGTCACGGGAATGTCGTTCGAACCGGGCGACGTCGCCGGCTTGACGTCCGCGGTGCGTGAAGTGCTGGACGATCCGGCTGCCGCACGCGTGCGTGCCGACGCCGCGCGGGCACGCCTGACATCGGACTTCGATTGGCACAAGGTCGCCGAGGACACCCTGCAGATCTATGCGGGCGCCAAGCGGCGCGTTCGTCATCCGCTCGCGCGCCCCGAGATTCCCGAACGCCCCCTGCCCGGCCGCTGATCCGACGCGCGTCGACCGGGGCGGGTGTGCCCACCGGCGTAGTGGCACTATGTGAGCTATGCCGGTCAACGTTCCGAGGGATCTTCCTGCCCGCGCGATTCTCGAGGACGAGGGCATCTTCGTGATGTCCGACGAGCAAGCCCGTTCGCAGGACATCCGGCCGATGCGCATCGCCATCCTCAACCTGATGCCGACCAAGGAAGCAACCGAGACCCAGCTCCTGCGCGTACTGGGCAGCACACCGCTGCAGGTGGAAGTCACGCTGCTGCACATGGCCAGCCACGCGTCGCGCAACACCGCGCCCGAGCATCTCGACGCGTTCTACGCGACCTTCGGTGACGTCGCCGACCAGTACTTCGACGGCATGATCGTGACAGGTGCGCCGATCGAGCGGCTGAAGTTCGAAGACGTCGACTACTGGCCGGAGATGACCCAGATTCTGGACTGGAGCCTCGACCACGTCCATTCGACGATCCACATCTGCTGGGGCGCGCAGGCCGCCTTGTACCGCCACCACGGTGTGCAGAAGTACGAACTGCCGAGCAAGCTGTCAGGTGTGTTCGACCATCGGGTGGTCCGGCCGGAGTCAGCGCTGCTGCGCGGATTCGACGACACCGTGGCCGTCCCCCAGTCGCGCTACACCGACGTGCACGCCGCAGACATCGATGCCACCGGCACGGTCGACGTGCTCGCCGTCGGTGACGACGCCGGTATGGTACTCGCGGCAACACCCGACCTGCGCCAGGTGTTCGTCACCGGCCATCCCGAGTACGACCGCGACACCCTCGATCGCGAGTACCGACGTGACGTCGATACCGGGCTGGACCCGGCGTTGCCGGCCAACTATTACCCCGACGACGACCCGAGCCGCGAGCCCCGGGTGACGTGGCGCGGCCACGGCGTCCTGCTGTACGCGAACTGGCTGAATCACTGCGTCTATCAACAGGTCCCGTTCGAACGAAACCCTTGAGCGACCCTCATTCGCCGGCGGCGGCCTTCTTCCGTGCGATGTCCTCGAGCGCGGCGATGTACTTGGCGCGATCCTGTGCGCCTGCTTCCCAGACTTCCTTGCGGTTCTTCACCACGCGCGCCGGCGAACCGACGGCGATGCTGAAGTCGGGGATGTCACCCTTCACCACGGCGTGCGCGCCGAGAACACATCCGCGTCCGACGCGGGTGTTGCGGAGCACCGACACCTTCGCGGCGATCCAGGTGTCCGGACCGATCCGAACCGGACTCTTGACGATGCCCTGGTCCTTGATCGGCATCGTCACATCGTCCATGCGGTGGTCGAAATCGGTGATGTAGCACCAATCGGCCACGAGTGTCGACGCACCGATCTCGATGTCGAGGTACGTGTTGACGACGTTGTCCTTGCCGAACACGACCTTGTCGCCGATCCGCAACGAGCCTTCGTGGCAGCGGATCGCGTTGCCGTCTCCGATGTGGACCCAGCGCCCGATCTCGAGCCGTGACAGTTCCGGCGTCGCGTGGATCTCGACGCGCTTACCGAGGAACAACATTCCGCGCAGGATCACGTGCGGGTTGGCGAGTCGGAACTTCGCAAGGCGGTAGTAGCGCACGAGGTACCACGGTGTGTACGCCTTGTTGGCCAGGACCCACTTCAACGAGGCAACGGTCAGGAACTTGGTCTGCTCGTCGTCGCCACGCCTGGATCCCCGCCACCTAGTGCGCAACGGTGCGCCCCACATGCTCGTCATAACCCGTCAGCCTAGGGTGTGCCCGATCACCGGTGCACGAGCGGGATAGTCTCTCGTCTGGGTTTCAACCGATCACGAGGAGATGGAATGCGGCGCGTCCTACGTTCGTCCGTACTGGCGCTGGCCGCGGTCACCACGGTCGCGCTCAGCAGCTGTGCCAGCGAACCGGAGGTCATCGACATCTTTTCGGGCGGCGGCTGGCCCGGCATTCACGCCGACGCACGCAACAGCGACACCAGCCCCGTGACCGGATCCCGAGGGATCTCCAACGAGTGGTCCCGCCCCATCGGCGGCACTGTCGCCGCATACGCATCCATTGCCGCGAGCGGCCAGACCTTCGTGACAGCACGCACCGAGAAGGGATGCAATCTCTTCTCCTACCAACTCGACAGTGGCCGCAAGCGCTGGTGCCGAGAGCTGGGCCCTGGCGCGGTCGCATCCACACCCGTGGTGGACACGGTTGCGAACGTCTACGTCGGCGATAACGGCGCGATGAATTCGTTCAACGAGCACGGACAGCTTCGGTGGCGGACACCCGTTGTCGGCACTCCGATCTCCGCGCAGTTCACCGGTGACGGAAACCTCCTCTTCATCACCCAGCTCGGACAGATCAACGTCCTCGACACCCAGACCGGACGTCAGGTCCTCGCGCCGTACAACCTGATTCCGCCACCGTCCATCGACAGCAGTGGGCCGGCAAACCCGGCGCCCGACGACTGGGGCTTGGAGGCCTGCTTCCTGGGTGGTCCGGAGTGCCCGGTGGCGAACACCCCGGCGATCGATCTCGAGAGCGGCAAGTTCTACTTCACGTACTTCGCGCCGGGTGCACCGCAGGCCGAGCTCGTCGCGATGCGCTACTCGGGCGGTGACAACCCCCAGATCACTCAGGAATGGTCCTCCGACGCGCTGCCCGGAGGCAGCGCATCGAGTCCCGACCTCTCGGCGGACGGCTCCGTCGTCTATGCGAACGACAACGAAGGCAAGATGTGGGCCGTCGACGCCGAGACCGGGGATCCGAAGTGGAGTCACGACATCGGCTTCGCAGCGGCAGGAAGTCCGTCCACGTCCGCAGACGGCCTGCTGATCCCTGCGGGCGGCAGCGACGGACACCTCCTCGCACTCCGCGACCTGGGAGACCACGCCGAGGTCGTCTGGGAACGTAAGGACCTACTCCAGCTGGGCGTGCCCGCGCAGACTGCGGGCGACACCGGCTACACCGCCGTTAAGGAAGGCGAGAACGGACTGGCGATGCTCACGTTCGACACCCAGACGGGAGAGACCCTCGATCAGGACACCCTGCCGGGCGCGGAGGGCTTCACGGTAGGTACGTCGATCGGCCCCGGCGGTGAGGTCGTCACACCCACCTTCATCGGTGAGTTGTTCGTGTTGAAGTAGTTCGGGGTTCGCACACGAACGCCACGCCCGACCTTCCGATTCGGGTGATCACGACGGACAGCGTGCGCTTCCCGCGTAGCTTCAGTTTCGGCCGCAGCTGCGCGGGATCGACGTCCACACCGCGCACCAGAATCTCCACGACGCCACAGTCGTGGCGCGCGAGTTCCTGACGCAACGTCTTCTCCGAGTACTTGATTCGATCGAGCACGCGGAATCCGGCCACGCCGGCGGGCAACTCGTCGCCGGTCAGATAGGCGATTCGCGGGTCCAACTGCCACAACCCGTGGCGCGCACCGAAATGCCGAACCAGTCCGGCGCGGACCACGGCGCCGTCCGGGTCGACGATCCATTCCCCCGGCTCGGCTTCGGGGATCGTGTCGTCCTCTTCGTCGGTGATCGACCACCCGGCGCCGTCGGAGTGCAGGACCGTCGCCCTTCTCGATCCGCTCGCAAGTCCCGGTGACCACAGGCAGGCTTCACGCACAGCACCGTCCAGCGACACGATCTCCACTTCGCCGTCCCAGCCGAAACGGTCGAAATCGAGACCGGGTGCGCATTTCACGGCCAGGTCCCGACCGCGGTAGGCATCGACGAGGTCCGGCAGTGGCGGCTGCAACGCCGCGGGGTCGTGCGTTCTTCGCCCACCCGAGCGCCGCGCGGGGTCCGCGACGACGACGATGTCACGAGAAGTGGGCACCAGGGCATCCGCCCGAAGCAGCTGCGCACCCGGCACGTTGTGCTTCGCCATGGCCAGACGCACAGGATCGATGTCACTGCCGATCACGACTTCGGCGGTACCCACCAGAGCGTCCAGTTCTGCGCCGATGGAGCACGTCACGTCGTGGACCGCCCGACCGGCAAGCCGGGTACTCCGATGACCGGCCACAGCCGCCGGCGTCGCCTGCTGTAATGCATCGTCGGTGAACAACCAGTCGGCAGAGCCAGGGAGCTTCGCCGCAGCCTTCCGGCGCAGCAACACCGATTCCACGAGCAATGGTGCACGCACATCGAAACGCGCACGCGCCCGGCCGATGTCGGCCAGGCGCGTGCGCGTTGTCAGTTCGAGTTCGTCCACTTCGCGAAGCGCGTCCCTTCCGGCACTGCTCCGCAGGTACTCGACGTCGCCGAGAGTGAAGGCGTACGCCACGTCACCGTCCTCGAGATGTCACTTGCCGGGCTTCACACCGGTGATCATCACGTTGTAGAAGAAGCCACGGGGAACGACGCGGCGCAGGACCTTTTCGTCGACCCAGCTCAGGCTCTTCCATCCACCGAAGGCGAACTTCGCCCAGCCCCAGCCGAGCTTCTCGGACGGAACCGCGGCCTCGAAGGTCCGCACGGGCCAGCCGAGGAGAGCCGCTGCGAACTCCTCCGTCTCGGCGTGCACCTCGGCAGCGCCGGCAGACTTGGCGATGTTCTCGAGGTCGGTGGGATCGAAGGTGTGAATGTCGACGACGGCCTCGAGAGCCGCGGCGCGAGAGGACTCGTCCAGCTCTTCCTGCGGACGACGCCAGTCGGCCAGGAACGGAAGCTTGGTGACCTTGGTCGTGGCCTCCCAGGTAGCGCGTCCGAGCCAACGTGCGTAGAAGTTGCCGACCGTGGTGGGCTCACCTGCGAACACGAAGCGTCCGCCCGGCTTGAGCACGCGGAGCACCTCGCGAAGCGACTGCTCGACGTCGGGGATGTGGTGCAAGACGGCATGTCCGACCACGAGATCGAACGTATCGTCCTCGTACGGAATCGTTTCGGCGTCGGCGACCCGTCCGTCCACCGGCAGACCGAGCCCCTCTGCGTTGCGCAGAGCAACCTTCACCATGCCCGGTGACAGGTCGGTGACCGACCCGGTCTTGGCAACCCCACCCTGCATCAGGTTGAGCAGGAAGAAACCGGTGCCGCACCCGAGTTCGAGAGCGCGCCCGTAAGGCAGCGGCTGTTCCCCGGCGACGGCGTCGAAACGTCCGCGGGCGTAGTCGATGCAACGCTCGTCGTACGAGATCGACCACTTGTCGTCGTAGGTTTCGGCTTCCCAATCGTGGTAGAGGACCTGCGCGAGCTTGGTGTCCTTGCGTGCGGCCTCCACTTCCTCCGCCGTGGCGTGAGGACGCGGTGCGGGGTCGACCCCACCGTTCGTGGTGTCGGTCGACTCGTCGTTTGCACTTGCAGTCATGAGCGGAATCCTACTCGCTGGTAGATGGGAACACGTTCCAGTTTCGGCCGACCGAAGCCTACTCGCCCGTGAACTGGGCCTTACCGGGCCCGTTCTCGATGAACGACTCCATGCCGATGGTCCGGTCCTTCGTGGCGAACAGCCCGGCGAACACGTGCTGCTCGATCTTCAGTCCGGTGTTCAGGTCGGCGTCGAGACCCTCGTCGATCGCCGCCTTTGCAGCTGCCAGCGCGCGGCCGGCAGCGCCGGTGAACTGTGACGCCCACTTGCGCGCCGCGTCGTATACGTCGTCGGGCGCCACGACCTCGTCCACCAGACCGATCTGCAGCGCCTCGTCCGCGCCGACGAATCGACCGGTGAACACCAGGTCCTTGGCCTTCGACGGGCCGATCAGACGTGCGAGACGCTGCGTCCCACCACCTCCGGGGATGATGCCGAGCAGAATCTCCGGGGTTCCGACCTTCACGTTGTCACCGACGATTCGGCGGTCCGCCGACAATGCCACCTCGAGTCCACCACCGAGGGCGTAACCCGTGACGGCTGCAACCGTCGGCTTGGGGATCTCCGAGACTGCCGCGATCGACCGCTGCATCCGGTCGACGACCTTGCTGATCGCGGCGAAGTCCATCTCCGCCATTTCCTTCACGTCGGCGCCGGCGGCGAACACTTTCTCACCGCCGTAGACGATGACCGCCTTGACCTCGGGATCGACCGTCGCTTGGTGCGCAGCCGCCGCCAACTCGTCCTGTACCTGACGGTTCAGAGCGTTCATGGGCGGCCGGGCCAGACGAATCGTGCCGATGCCTTCGGAAACTTCGAGAGTGACGAACTCAGCCATGGCGACAGGCTACTTGGCGGACCTCGAGTCCCACGGATGTGGCCCCGCGTCGTAATAGCCGTCCTGACCCGGGAACTCCACGCGGATTCGATCCTCGTCGGTGATCATGGTGGGCAGGATCGCCGGAATCTCGGGCGACTGCGCAAGAACTTCCTCGACCGTGCGGTATTCCGTCAGCGCCTTCAGCTGGCTCCACGTGGGGGGAAGCAGCATGCTTCCACCGGAAAGCCAGTGCTCGAGTTCCTGCTCGGGCGTCCGCCACAGGACCTCGGCGGCCTCCGACGTCGCACCGTCCGCCTTCTGACCCTCCGGAGCGGCCGCGACGAAGAAACGGGTGTCGTATCGCCGGGTACCCTCACCGACCGGCGTGATCCAGTTCGCCCACGGACGCAACAGATCCGATCGCAGGACGAGATTCTCGTTCCGGAGAAACGTGCTGAACGACAGCTCCCGCTTCTCGAGCTGGGAACGCGCCCCGGAGTAGCGACTGGAATCGGACACGACGGTGTCCGCATCCGGACCTGCGAGCAGGACTCCGCATTCTTCGAACGTCTCACGCGCGGCGGCACACACGAGAGCGCGCGCCTTGGCCTCGTCCACGGCGAAACGCTCGGCCCACCAGCCGACCTCGGGACCTGCCCAGGCCACTTCCGACTCCGCATCCGAGGCGTCGACGCCGCCGCCCGGGAACACCGTCATGCCACCGGCGAACGCCATACCGGCCACACGCCGCTGCAGGAACACCTCGATTCCGCCGGGGGTGTCTCTGAGAAGAACGACGGTCGACGCATCACGGACAGGTACATCATGGGGCGCGGTTTCCGAAGCCATGAACGGAACCTACGCCACCGGCGTCTCCCGACTCAGGCTCGGTGTGCCCCGGGCGCCCGGGTCCGCCTGGCGAAGAACCTGCCGTCGACCTTGTCGAGTGTGATGCGTTGGCTGAACGCTTCCGTGAGATTGTCTGCCGTGACGACGTCGTCGAGCAGCCCCTGAGCCACCACTCCCCCTTCTTTCAGGAGGAGCGCGTGTGTGAAGCCAGGAGGTATCTCCTCGACGTGGTGGGTGATGAGCACGGTGGCAGGTGCGTCCGGGTCGGACGCCAGATCGGTGAGCCGAGCGACAAGCTCCTCGCGGCCGCCCAGATCGAGGCCCGCCGCCGGCTCGTCCAGCAAGAGCAGTTCCGGGTCGGTCATCAGTGCCCGCGCAATGAGCACGCGTTTACGCTCACCCTCCGAGAGGGTTCCGTAGGTGCGTTTGAGGAGATGCTCGACACCCATCCCCTCCAACATCTCGATCGCACGGTCGGTGTCCATGTCCTCGTACTCCTCGCGCCACCGGCCGAGGACCGCGTAACCAGCGGACACGACAAGGTCTCCCACCACCTCGTCCGCCGGAACCCGGTTCGCGAGCGAAGAGGAAGACAACCCGATCCGCTGGCGCAACTCCCCAACCTCGACCCGACCGAGACGTTCGCCGAGCAGGAATGCGCTTCCACTCGTGGGATGCACCTCGGCCGCGGCCATGCGCAGCAGCGACGTCTTGCCCGCACCGTTGGGACCCAGGACCACCCAGCGTTCGTCGAGCTCCACATTCCACGTGGCGGGACCCACCAGAGTGGTACCGCCTCGTCGCAGGAGGACGTCGTCGAATTCGATGAGCAGATCAGGATCAGGTTCAGGCACCTGACCATCTTCGCGCACATTCTTCGGCCATACACGGCAGGATCGAAAGCGTGTCGTCCCACACCGTCCACACCGTGTCGCAATGCTCGCCCGGCACGCCGTTTCCGCTGGGCGCCACCCCTCTCGATCATGGCGGCGCGGCGGCCACACAGTTCGCCGTTCACGCTCCGGACGCCGACGGGGTCGACGTGTGTCTGATCTCGAAATCCGGTGGTCAGAAACGCATTCCGCTAACCCAGCACACCTACGGAATCTGGCACGGAATCGTCGAGGGCGTCGGGCCCGGTCAGCGATACGGTTTTCGGGCGCGAGGTGAATGGAACCCCGGGCGCGGACTGCGCACCAACCCGGCCAAGTTGCTGCTCGATCCCTGGGGCAAGCGCGTCACCGGTCGGCTCGGAGATGGCCGCGCCCTCCTCCCCTACGACGACGATCCGTTCGGCGCCCCGTCGACGGTCGACTCACTCGGTCACGTACCGGTCTCGGTCGTGGTGCCCGGCAGCGCGCGAACGAGTGGACCTCGACTCGAGACACCGTGGGAAGAAACGGTGATCCGAGAACTGCACGTCGGTTCGTACACTGCGCGTCATCCGAACGTGCCGGCTTCGTATCGTGGCACGTACCTTGGCCTCGCGGAGCCGACAGTCATCGGACATCTGATCCACCTCGGCGTGACCGCAGTGGAACTGCTTCCCGTACACGCGTTCTTGTCGGAACAGACGGTTCGTGAGCGCGGCATGCGCAACCACTGGGGTTACTCCCCGGCGTCGTTCTTCGCGCCACACCCTGGCTACGCGTCCGTCCGTGGTCACGAAATCACCGAATTCCACACCATGGTCGATGCCCTTCACGCAGCCGGAATCGAGGTGATCCTCGACGTCGTCTACAATCGCACGTGCGAACAGGGCGTCGATGGAATCAGCATCGGCTGGCGCGGACTGGACGCACCGGGTTACTACCTGCTCGACGACAACGGGTACGACATCGACCTCACCGGATGCGGAAACACGATCGACGCGCACTCCCCCATCGCGATTCGCATGATCCTCGACAGCCTGCGCTACTGGGCAGGTGACATGGGGGTCGACGGCTTCCGGTTCGACCTTGCGGCCGCGTTGGGTCGTCGAGGCGGCGGCGAGTTCGACCGGGCAGCATCACTGTTCGCGGCAATCTCCGCAGACCCCCTGCTGGCGCGATGCAAGATCATCGCAGAACCGTGGGATGCCACGAAGGCCGGTTACCAACTCGGCAACTTCGATCGTGCCTGGTCCGAATGGAACGACTCCTACCGCGACGCGATGCGCCGGTTCTGGAAGGGCGAGACCGGCGTTCGCGAAATCGCCTCTCGAATCTCCGGCTCGGAAGACCATTTCACCGGTAGACGGCCATGGGCGTCGATCAACTACGTCACCTCCCACGACGGCTTCACCGCAGCCGATCTGGTGTCGCACGAGGGCTCCCATCAACGCGCGCACGTCCGTGCTCTGCTCGCCGGAGTCGCACTCTCCACCGGCACCCCGATGTTCGCCGCAGGCGACGAACTCGGCCGGCACGACCTGACCGCATTTCTCGGCCGCGCCCTGGCACTGCGCCGCGCCGCGCCTGCTCTTCGCCAGGCCGAGTTCTTCGAAGGCAGGGACAACACCACCGGCCACCCAGCCCTCGTCTTCTTCGACGCCGACGGAACCGAAATGGACGACGGATCCTGGAACGACGAATCGTCACGCACACTTCAGATGTGGGTGGACGGGTCCGACGTCCGATCGCGCACCGCAGACGGACGCGAACTCACCGACGACAGTTGGCTTCTCGTCTTCCACGCAGGAGGCCCCGCAACGGTGCGACTCGGTTGCCCCGAAAGGTTCTACGGGACATTCCGTGCCGAATTCGATTCCACCACCCCGGACGGGGCTCCGTCGACCATCGTGTCCGACGCGACGGTCTCTGTGGACGGACCCACGCTGCTCGCCTTCCGCGGCGTCGGATGAAGCATTTCCGACCGCATGAACAGTTGGATCAACGGGCCGATCGCCACTGCGTATATCACCGTGCCCACACCGACGGTTCCGCCGAGAAGCCAGCCGGCCACGAGGACCGTCGCTTCGATCGCAGTTCGTACGACCCGCACCGACCAACCGATGCAGCGCACCACCCCGGTCATCAGCCCGTCTCTCGGGCCGGGACCCATGCCCGCGCCGATGTACAGAACGGTCGCGAGTGCATTCAGCACCACTCCGCCCAGCATGATCGGGACTCGGACGGCGACCGAGTCGTGGACCGGAAGCACGGCCAGCGACGCATCCACCGACAAACCGATGACCACGACATTGGCGACCGTGCCGAAACCCGGTCGCTGCCGAATCGGAATCCACACTACGAGCACGACCACCCCGGTCAGAATCGTCACGGTTCCGAAGCTCAGTGGCGTCCGTCCGGCGACGCCCTGGTGAAACACGTCCCACGGGTTCAGTCCGACACCGGCATTGATCATCGATGCCATCGAAAACCCGTACAGCCACAATCCGACGAACAGGGACAGAACACGGCGGACAAGCATGCAGATCAGCGTGCCGGGCGCGATGTCGGTCCTCAATGGCCATCCACGCGGGACTGGACCGAACAGGCACTAGCCCGCCGGAACCGCAATCACCGTCACCGATCCGGGTGCAACCTCGGTGAAACCCGCATCGCGGACGGCAACTGCGCGCCGTGCCTCGACGAGCGGCACCAGACGCCCCCACATTTCGGGGTCCGCGTCCCGGACTGCGCATCGGAATCCGCTTTCCGACCATGCTCTCGCGCGCTCGACGTCGAGCGCGGCCGCCAGCAGCATCGCCCCATGACCGACCTGGGCTGCGGCTTTTCCCACCGTCATCTCGAGGCTCGCATCGATCCAGAGAATCGGCACGCCCGAGGGCGGCAGTTCGGGGTCGTCGTGCTCCAGGTCGGTGCCGCCGATCTGGAGCTTCTTGATTCGCGGATCCAACTCACCGACCGGGCCGGGAACGAGAGCACGTGCCTGTGCATTTCCCACCTCGACCGTGATCCCGTCCACCTCGTGAGCACCGGCCCACGCTGCGCCTCGAGCCCGGCGGGACACCTTTCTGATGCGAGCCTGGGTCCAGGCCGCGAAGTTCTCCTGCCAGGGGCCCGGCTCGCCGCTCTCGTCCGGACCGACGCGCTCGTCGAAGCACAGCTCGACCGTGGCCGTCGCCGCCGCAGCCAGAAGGTCGCTCCGATTCGGCGGCTCCGCTTTGGGGATGTGCAGGACTATCGGCATCGCCAGAACTGCCGCCGGATCTTCCGGATCGGGCTGCCCGCCGTAACCGGCCGCTAGCCTGGCATGTCTTGCCTCGAACGAACGACTCATGGCAGCGGAACGCGCCTGATACCACCATCGTTCGCGTCCGCGGCTTCGACCTCGTCACGCGTCACGCCGAGGATGAACAGAACCGCGTCCAGGAACGGATGCGAAAGCGCGGTGTCCGCGATCTCACGCAAGGCCGGCTTCGCGTTGAACGCCACGCCGAGCCCTGCGGCCGTCAGCATGTCGATGTCGTTCGCGCCGTCTCCCACCGCGACGGTCTGCTCCAGAGGAACCCCGACCTGATCGGCGAAGGTCCGCAGCGCAGTCGCCTTCGCGGCCCGGTCGACGATGTCGCCGACAACCCGGCCAGTCAGCTTGCCGTCCACGATCTCCAGTGTGTTCGCCTGCACGAAGTCGAGTTCCAGTTCGTGCGCCAACCCCTCGATCACCTGTCGGAATCCACCCGAAACCACACCGCAATGGAAACCGAGCCGGCGAAGAGTACGGATGGTGGTGCGCGCACCAGGGGTCAACTCCAGGCTTTCCGCGACTTCCTCGATCACCGACTCGTCGAGCCCGGCCAGCGTTGCGACCCTCTGGTGCAACGACTCGGTGAAGTCGATCTCGCCGCGCATGGCACTTTCGGTGACGGCGCGGACCTCGTCTTCGACGCCCGCCTTCGCCGCAAGCATCTCGATGACCTCGCCCTGCACGAGTGTGGAATCGACGTCGAACACGATGAGACGCTTCGCACGGCGGGCCAGACCGCCGCGTTCGATGGCGATGTCCACGTTCTCGGTTGCCGACACCTCCGCCAGTCCGGTCCGTAGGCTCGCGTCGCCGGCATCCGTACCGGGCGCGCTGACGAGAAGCTCGAGTCCGGTGACCGGGTAGTCGGCGACACCACGAATCGAATCGATGTTCGCGCCGAGCGATGCCAGTTTGCGTGCAACCGACCGCATGGCCTTCGCAGACACCGGACTGCCGAGAACGACCACAGCATGAGTCGATACCGACGGCCGAGCCTGTTCCGCGCCGATCTCGACGTCCACGGACATCCCGACCGTGGCCATCGCCTCTTCGAGTTCTTCCTGGAGGGCTTCCGCGTCACTCGGGCACGACACCACAACACCGAGGGTCAGGCGACGCCGAATGACGACCTGTTCGACATCGAGCAGGCTGACATCGTGACGTGAGAGTGCCGCGAACAGCACCGAGGTGACTCCAGGGCGGTCCGGCCCCGTCACGGTCACCAGAACAGTGGTGTCGTTGGCACCCACCGCGCGACTCCGTTTCGTAGTTCGAGATTTCGTCGATCGAGATTGTCGTTCAAGCGGAAAGCCCCGCCCGATGGTGCGGGCGGGGCTTTCCGATGCTGGTCCTAGCGTCCCGAGTCGGTGCCGGGGTCGCCTTCGCCCTTCGTGGCGATGGGCGAATGACGGACGTCCTCGAGAACCGTGCTCTCGTGCTTTCCGCCGTGGCCGGGGCCGACGTGCGCTTCCGCTTTCATCCGCTCGATCATGTGCGGGTAGTGCAGTTCGAACGCCGGACGCTCGGAGCGGATGCGCGGCAACTCGGTGAAGTTGTGGCGCGGCGGCGGGCAGGTGGTCGCCCATTCGAGCGAGTT
The DNA here is from genome assembly GCF_042719695.1 of Rhodococcus sp. NPDC058521. Taxonomy (NCBI): domain Bacteria; kingdom Bacillati; phylum Actinomycetota; class Actinomycetes; order Mycobacteriales; family Nocardiaceae; genus Rhodococcus; species Rhodococcus sp. NPDC058521. The sequence goes on along the minus strand of NZ_JBHXNL010000001.1, from coordinate 652,961 downwards.
GCCGTAACCCCATGGGTCGTCCACCGTGACGACTTCGCCGTAGCGATAACTCTTGAAGACGTTCCAGATGAACGGCAGCGTCGAAGCGCCGAGGACGAACGCGAAGATCGTGGAGAATGTGTTGAGCCCGGTGAAACCGTCCGAAGGCAGGTAGTCGGCGTAGCGACGCGGCATGCCCTCGTTACCCAGCCAGTGCTGCACCAGGAACGTGCCGTGGAAGCCGACGAAGGTGGTCCAGAAGTGCCACTTCGCGAGACGCTCGTCCATCAGGCGTCCGGTCATCTTCGGGAACCAGAAGTAGATGCCGGCGTACGTCGCGAACACGACGGTTCCGAACACCACGTAGTGGAAGTGCGCCACCACGAAGTAGGTGTCCGTGACGTGGAAGTCGAGCGGCGGGCTGGCGAGAATGACGCCGGACAGACCACCGAAGAGGAAGGTCACGAGGAAGCCGATCGAGAAGAGCATCGGCGACTCGAAGGTCAGCTGCCCCTTCCACATCGTGCCGATCCAGTTGAAGATCTTCACACCGGTCGGAACCGCGATGAGGAACGTCATGAACGAGAAGTACGGCAGCAACACGGCACCGGTGGCGTACATGTGGTGCGCCCACACCGCGATGGAAAGAGCTGCGATACCGAGCGTTGCGTAGACCAGGCCGCTGTAGCCGAAGACAGGCTTACGGCTGAAGACCGGGAAGATCTCCGACACGATGCCGAAGAACGGGAGCGCGATGATGTAGACCTCAGGGTGTCCGAAGAACCAGAACAGGTGCTGCCACAGAAGCACGCCACCGGTTGCCGGGTCGAAGATGTGACCACCGAGGTGCCGGTCGACGAACAGACCCATGAACGCCGCGGTCAACAGCGGGAACGCCAGCAGGATCAGGATGCTGGTGATGAAGATGTTCCAGGTGAAGATCGGCATGCGGAACATGGTCATACCGGGAGCACGCAGGCAGATGACGGTGGTGATCATGTTGACACCACCGAGGATGGTGCCGAGACCGGCGACCGCGAGGCCCATGATCCAAAGGTCGGCGCCTGCGCCGGGCGAGTGCAGGGCGCTCGTCAGCGGGGTGTACGCCGTCCAACCGAAGTCCGCTGCACCACCGGGGGTGACGAAGCCGGCGGTCGTGATGATGGCGCCGAAGAGGTACAGCCAGTAGCTGAACGAGTTCAAGCGCGGGAACGCCACATCGGGAGCACCGATCTGCAGCGGAAGAATGTAGTTCGCGAAGCCGAACACGACCGGGGTCGCGTACAGCAGCAGCATGATGGTGCCGTGCATGGTGAACAGCTGGTTGAACTGCTCGTTCGACAGGAACTGCATGCCGGGAACGGCGAGTTCCGCACGCATCAGCAGCGCCATGAGGCCACCGATGAGGAAGAAGGCGATGGACGTCGCCAAGTACATGATTCCGAGCACCTTGGGGTCGGTGGTCGTAATCATCTTGTAGACGAACGAGCCCTTGGGTCCCTGCCGCGGCGGGTAAGGCCTGGCTGCAGCTATCTCGGGGACTGGCTGGGGCGCTACGGCAGTCACTGATCCTCCTGAATGTGCCCTTGGTCGCTCCGCAGGCTCCGCTCCTGAGCCTTCGGTCGCTCCGCAAGCTCTGCTCTACGTCCTTCCCCGCGCAGCGAGGCGAACGCACTACTGGCTTGCGCTCATCGAATCGTAGACCGTGCCCGAACAGACCGATTACTCGGTCCTACCCACTGTCGTACTTCGGACTTCGAACGGCAAGTCGAACCGCCGCCCACCTGCAGTTCGACATCGCAGTCTCGACACCGCACGACCCTGTCCGGCGTGTCGGGAGTCGTACACACCGCCGGTCGGCGTAGATCCTTCGAAACCGGCCCTCGAAGCGGCGGCTAACCTGATTGCGCCCGCACCCACAGGAAGTCGCCGAATTGTCTATTCGTACCCGTCTCCCCCGCCGATCGGTCGCCTCATTGGTGGTGACCGCCGTGGCTCTCGTCGCTTTCACCGGATGCAGCGCCCCCGACGACAATGCGAGCACGATCGTCGAGACGACCACCCGCATCGCGGGCGCCGGCGTCGTCGGCATCGAGCGCGACACCGCGACCGCGTGCGCAACGCCCACGCCTCTGGACGGCGGACTCGCCCCCGACAGCACACACCCGGTCACCCACACGTTGGGTGAGACTCAGGTGCCGGCCGACCCCCAGCGGATCGTCGTACTCGATCCGGCTGCCCTCGACACGGTGTGCGCATTGGGTTTGTGGGAACGAGTGGTGGGGGCCGCGACCGTCGAGGGTGAGAGCCCGCAGCCGGCTTACCTGGGATCCGGAATCTCCGAGATTCCGGGTGTCGGCCCTGTCGGCGCCCCCGACCTCGACCTGATCGCGCAGGCGGCACCGGATCTGATCCTCGGCTCCTCGCCCGCATCGGACGGCCTCTACGAGGGGCTCGAGGCCATCGCTCCGACGGTGTTCGCCGGGTCCGACCCCGTGTACTGGAAGGCACAGTTCCAGGTGGCAGCAGGCGCGCTCGGACGCACCGAGGCGGCAGCCGCGAGCCTCGAGCAGTATCAGGAGGAAGCAGCCCAGACCGGGCTCGACATCGACGCAACCCAGACTCAGGCGTCCGTCGTGTCGTTCGGCACGGACAGCCTCACCATTTCGGGTCCGGCGTCGTTCGCCGGCCAGGTACTGACCGACGCGGGAGTGCGCCGCCCCCACTACCAGCGCCTGGAAGAATCAGCGACCGAGGAAATCTCCGAGGACGACCTGAGCAAGGCCGAAGGTGATCTCATCTACGTCGGCTTCGACGGCCCGGAGGCGCAGGAACACGGCACCGAGGTGATGCGGAGCGAAGGCTGGGAGGATCTGGAAGCCGCTACGGACAATCGCGTGTTCGCGGTGGACAATTCCATCTGGAAGGGCAACGGGCTGGTTGCGGCCCGGGCAATAGTCGGTGACCTCAGGGAGTCGCTCAATGCGTACGTCAGCTAAATATCGATCCTTCGCTATCGCCACCGTCGCGGCGTTCACGATGACGCTTCCCGTCGTCGCTGCGGACGCGGCGCCGGTCGCCGACGCCGCGATCGAGGTCTTCGCCGCCGATGGGGTCACACCACTGGGCGACCAACCAGTACACGAAGGCGACACGCTCGTGGTCCGCGGAACCGGGTTCGATCCGCACGGCAATACGGGCGGACTGCCCGTTCCCGTGCCACCCGGAGTCCCCCACGGCACCTTCGTGACCTTCGGCGCTTTCTCGCCCGAATGGCGTCCCTCCGCAGGGGCGCCCACCGAGGCCCGCGCCACCGATCGATCTGCAACGGCTTGGGTGATGACACAGAGTGCCCTCGACCGTGTGCCCAGTGCCCCGTTCGATTTCCAGCGCACGATCCGTCAACAGTGGGTACCGCTCGCCGACGACGGTACGTTCACCGCCGAAATCACCGTGAAGAAGCCCAAGTCCATCCCCACCGACGCCCTGTACGGCATATACACATACGGCGCGGCGGAGTCCGTGAACGCTGCCGAAGAGCTCTCGGTGCCTGTGGCGTTCGACCCGGCGCCGGGTCCGAATGCGCCGAAACCCTCGCCACAGGACCTCGTGTGGGGATTCGCCCCCGGGTACACGGACATCGTGACGCGTTCGACCCAGGGAGCTGTCGTGGGATCCGACGGCGCCACCGTGCGGCCCGAAGGCCGACTCGCATTCGCGCTCGACTCCGCAGACATCGACCCTGCCACCGGCCTCGGCACGGTTCGCTACTCGGGAACCGTGGTGTCCTCCACTCGTTTCCACCTCGCCGAGATCGCACTCACCGACCCGTGGGTCGAATTCACCGAGTCCGGGACGTTCCTCAGCGCGGAGTCTTCGAACACGAACACCACGGGGACCGACTCCATGACTCGAGTTAGATTGGCACGCTTGGACGTACCTGCAGACCCGAACACATCCGAGCGAACCGACGTACCAGCCCGGTTCACGAACACGCTGCAGCCGACGGTGTTGCTGCCGTACTCGGGTAGTGAGGCAGCACCGGTCACGTTCCGGTACTGACATGCCGATTCCGGACTTCGTCAGAGCGCTGCGGGGACACGTCGGCCACGATCCGTTGTGGTTGTCCGGGGTCAGCGTCGTGGTGGCCGACGACGAACGAATCCTGCTCACCCGCCGCAAGGACAACGGCCTGTGGGCGATCGTGTCCGGCATTCTCGAGCCGGGCGAGCAACCGGGGCCGGCCGCGTTGCGCGAGGTACACGAGGAGACCGGTGTCGATGCCCTACTCGTTCGCATCACCGGCGTCGAGTCGACCGGGCCGATCACGTACCCGAACGGTGACGTCGCGCAGTATCTGGACGTCTGCTTCCTGGCCCGGTACGTGGCGGGCAAACCGCACGTGGCGGACGACGAGAACCTGGACGTCGCCTGGTTCGACGTCGACGCGCTGCCGAAAGAACTCACCGAAACCTCGCGAGCGCGCATCGCACATGCACTGCGCGACACCTCGGAGGCGTGGTTTCAGTCCCCCACCTGACCCTCCCCACCCTGACGAATGTCACACCGGTTCAGTTGAACTGAACCGGTGTGACATTGGTCGGGGTGGGGTGGCGAGGATGGGCTAGAAGTCCCAGTCCTCGTCCTCGGTGTTGACGGCCTTACCGATGACGTACGAGCTGCCCGACCCCGAGAAGAAGTCGTGGTTCTCGTCGGCGTTCGGGGACAGCGCAGACAGGATCGCCGGGTTGACGTCCGTCTCGTCCTTGGGGAACAGACCCTCGTATCCGAGGTTCATCAGCGCCTTGTTGGCGTTGTAGCGCAAGAACTTCTTGACGTCCTCGGTCAATCCGACCTCGTCGTAGAGATCCTGCGTGTACTCGACCTCGTTGTCGTACAACTCGAAGAGCAGCTCGAACGTGTAGTTCTTGAGATCGTCACGTTCGGCCTGCGTGAGCTGCTCGAGGCCCTTCTGATACTTGTAACCGATGTAGTACCCGTGCACGGCCTCGTCACGAATGATCAGACGAATGAGGTCCGCGGTGTTGGTCAGCTTGGCGCGCGAGGACCAGTACATCGGCAGGTAGAAGCCCGAGTAGAACAGGAAGCTCTCGAGCAGGGTCGACGCGACCTTGCGCTTCAGCGGCGCGTCGCCCTGGTAGTAGTCCATGACGATCTCGGCCTTGCGCTGCAGGTTGGGGTTCTCCTCCGACCAGCGGAACGCGTCGTCGATGTCACGGGTCGAGCACAGGGTCGAGAAGATCGAACTGTAGCTCTTCGCGTGCACGGACTCCATGAACGCGATGTTGGTGTACACCGCCTCCTCGTGCGGGGTGATCGCATCGGGGATGAGGCTGACCGCACCGACCGTGCCCTGGATGGTGTCGAGCAACGTCAGGCCGGTGAAGACCCGCATCGTGAGCTGCTGTTCCTGTTCCGTGAGGGTTCCCCACGACGGGATGTCGTTCGACACCGGCACCTTCTCCGGGAGCCAGAAGTTGCCGACGAGGCGATCCCACACCTCCGCGTCCTTCTCGTCCTGGACGCGATTCCAGTTGATAGCCGAGACGCGGCTGACCAGCTTGACCATTGATTCCTCACTTCGTTCGGCTGTGAGTGGTTGACGAGTCTCTGGACTCGTCAACCACTCACGGGCGGCGGAGCCGCTACAACATGCAGGAAACGCAACCTTCGACCTCGGTGCCCTCGAGCGCCATCTGTCGCAGCCGGATGTAGTACAAGGTCTTGATTCCCTTGCGCCACGCGTAGATCTGCGCCTTGTTGATGTCACGAGTAGTGGCGGTGTCCTTGAAGAACAGCGTCAGTGACAGCCCCTGATCGACGTGCTGCGTCGCGGCAGCATAGGTGTCGATGATCTTCTCGTACCCGATCTCGTAGGCATCCTGGTAGTAGTCCAGGTTGTCGTTGTTCAGGTACGGCGCCGGGTAGTAGACGCGGCCGATCTTGCCTTCCTTACGGATCTCGATCTTCGCGGCAACCGGGTGAATGGAGCTCGTGGAGTAGTTGATGTACGAGATCGAACCGGTCGGCGGGACTGCCTGCAAGTTCTGGTTGTAGATGCCGTGCTTCTGCACCGAAGCCTTCAGCTCACGCCAGTCGTCCTGGGTGGGAATGTGCACACCGGAGTCGGCGAAGAGCTGACCGACCTTCTCCGTCTTGGGCTCCCACACCTGGTCCGTGTACTTGTCGAAGTACTCACCCGAGGCGTACTGCGATTCCGCGAACCCCGCGAAGTGCGAGCCACGCTCGATGGCAATGAGGTTCGAGGCACGAATCGCGTGGAACACCACGGTGTAGAAGTAAATGTTCGTGAAATCGACACCTTCGTCGGAACCGTAGTAGATGCGCTCGCGAGCCAGGTATCCGTGCAGGTTCATCTGACCGAGGCCGATGGCGTGAGAACCGTTGTTGCCCTGCTCGATCGACGGCACCGAGTAGATGTGCGTCTGGTCGGACACCGCCGTCAAGGCGCGAATCGACACCTCGATGGTGCGCGCGAAGTCAGGCGAGTCCATGGTCTTCGCGATGTTCAGCGAACCCAGGTTGCAGGAGATGTCCTTGCCGACCTTCTCGTAGGTGAGGTCGTCGTTGAACGTAGACGCCGTGGACACCTGAAGAATCTCGGAGCACAGGTTCGAGTGAGTGATCTTTCCGTCGATCGGGTTCGCCCGATTCACGGTGTCCTCGAACATGATGTACGGGTAGCCCGACTCGAACTGCAACTCCGCGATCGTCTGGAAGAACTCGCGAGCCTTGATCTTGGACTTGCGAATTCGCTTGTCGTCGACCATCTCGTAGTACTTCTCGGTGACGTCGATGTCCGCGAACGGTACACCGTATATGCGCTCGACGTCGTACGGCGAGAACAGGTACATGTCCTCGTTCTTCTTCGCGAGCTCGAACGTGATGTCCGGAATCACCACACCGAGGGACAGCGTCTTGATGCGGATCTTCTCGTCGGCGTTCTCGCGCTTGGTGTCGAGGAAGCGGTAGATGTCCGGGTGGTGTGCATGCAGGTACACCGCGCCGGCGCCCTGGCGAGCACCGAGCTGATTGGCGTACGAGAACGAGTCCTCGAGCAGCTTCATGATGGGGATGACACCCGAACTCTGGTTCTCGATCTTCTTGATCGGCGCACCGTGCTCGCGAATGTTGGTGAGCAGCAACGCGACTCCACCTCCGCGTTTGGACAGCTGCAGGGCGGAGTTGACGGACCGTCCGATCGACTCCATGTTGTCCTCGATTCGAAGCAGGAAGCACGAAACCGGCTCGCCGCGCTGCTTCTTGCCCGAATTGAGGAAGGTGGGTGTCGCGGGCTGGAAACGCCCGGCAATGATTTCGTCGACCAGCTTGGTCGCCAACACCTCGTCGCCGGCGGCGAGGGTGAGCGCAACCATGCACACACGATCCTCGAACCGCTCGAGGTAACGCTTCCCGTCGAACGTCTTGAGTGTGTATGAGGTGTAGTACTTGAAGGCGCCGAGGAACGTCGGGAAGCGGAACTTCTTCGCGTACGCGTGGTCCATGAGCGACTTCACGAACTCACGCGAGTACTGGTCGAGCACCTCGGGCTCGTAGTAGTTCTCTTCCACCAAGTAGTCGAGCTTCTCGTCCAGGTTGTGGAAGAAGACGGTGTTCTGGTTGACGTGCTGCAGGAAGTACTGGCGAGCGGCCGCAACATCCTTGTCGAACTGAATCTCGCCGTTGGGGCCGTAGAGATTCAGCATCGCGTTGAGCGCGTGGTAGTCGAGACCGGCCGTCGAGTCACCGCCGCGCACGTCTCGCGCTACGTCGACTGTGTCTGTGATGGTTGGTGCCACTGTGCTTGCTCCCGCTCTGCCTCGTGTTCCCAGAATTGCCGCAAACCCGCACGGACACGTTCGACGTCCTCGGACGTACCCATGAGTTCGAAGCGGTACAGGTACGGAACCTGACACTTCTGAGATATGACGTCTCCGGCGAAGCAATACGAGTCGCCGAAGTTTGTGTTGCCGGCCGCGATGACCGCCCGAATCAATGATCGGTTGTGCTTGTTGTTCAGGAATCGAATGACCGGTTTCGGTACGTAGCTCGTGTCGCGACCCATCGCCGTCGTTCCCCCACCGTAGGTGGGAACAACGAGGACGTAGGGTTCGTCGACCTCGAAGACACCTTCGCGGTCATGAATTGGAATACGGATGCTGGGAAGCCGAAGCTTCTCCACGAATCGGTGCGTGTTCTCCGATGCGCTGGAGAAGTACACCAGCGACGTCATCGACCCTCACCTTCGATCGAACGTTCGGGCGCCCGCGCTTCAAGCAGCGTTTGCCGAGAGGCTCTTGATCCGGTCGGGACGGAAGCCCGACCAGTGATCGTCACCGGCCACGACCACGGGCGCCTGCAGGTATCCCAATGCCATGACGTAGTCCCGGGCTTCGGCATCTTCGGTGATGTCGACGACCGCATATTCGATGCCGGCCTTGTCGAGAGCCTTGTAGGTGGCATTGCACTGAACGCAAGCGGGCTTGGTGTAGACGGTGATGCTCATGAAGTCCCTCTTTCCGTTACCTGACGACGCTGACGACCTGTGATTTCAGCTACCGATCGGCCGTCTGAGCGGGACGGACGTGAAGTGCGTCCGGTAATTCTCGCGTTGTGGCCTTCCGGTGCCCAAGACACTACACCTAGTGGGCGACATAAACACCAAACCCGAGATGTAGTGAGTCACATCGATGAAATTCCCAGGTCGTGATCCGCGGAAACGCAAAAGTTCCATCGACCACCGGCGTGTCGCACATCACATTTACGGCCGTGGGCTATCACGTCGCAACTCGCCGCGATCGAACGCCACCGAACACTCCCACAGGGCACCGACAGCCTCGGGGCGCAACCGATCACACCCCCATCCCTGGCGACGGAACCATCGCACCGCTCGACGATTCCCCGATTCACGAAACGTGTCGCACGTCTGCCCGGAGTACGTCCGCCGCCCCGCTGCAGCTGCCCTGCCCGAACCCCTGAAATCCCGCCCCGACACGGCCCGGACCGACACTTGCTCCTGGATAACTGACGCCCGGTCGAACAGTGCCCCGCGTAACGTTCCGGTTCGTGGAACACGAGGACGCTCTCCCTTACACAGCCGAAGTGTCGAGCGCCGTGCGCCTCACCCCTCACACGACCCGAATCACCTTCACAGGCCGCGGCCTCGCGGGCTTCGATTCTTCGGGCCGACCGGACGAACGACTACTCGTCGCGCTAGCGCCCGATCACAGCGAGCGGCGCAGCTACACCGTCCGTCGATGGAACCCCGAGTGCGGCGAACTCGTGATCGACTTCGTGACACACGCGGGCGGTGCCGCCGCCGGTTGGGCGCGCGACGCGGAGCCTGGCGACACGGTCGGCCTGTCCGGCGCGTCCGGCTGGTACGCCCCACCGCAGGAGACCCACAGACTCTCCTCGTCGGTGACCTGACTGCCCTACCTGCAATAGGCCGAATCCTCGAGGAACTACCGGCCACGATGCACGCCCACGTGATCGCAGAAGCGGTCGGGTCGGCCGACGAGCAACAATTCACCTCCCCGGCCACCTCGAGCACGGAATGGCTGCGCGGGACCGGCAACGGACTCGGGCCGAGCATTCTCGGTGACGCCATTCGCGAGCACCCCGACTTCGAATACGTGTGGTTCGCAGGCGAGGCAGCCGTTGCACGGGACGTGCGCAAGTGGCTCCGTCACGAGCTCGGCCGCACACCGGAGTCGTATCACGTCATGGGGTACTGGCGAGACGACAAGGAAGCATGGACCGCCCGCTACGAGAAGGTGCGCACACACATCGAGACCGTCGCAGACCGCGCGATCGCGGAAGGCAACGGCCTCGAATCCGTACGAGACGCCGTCGATGCGGCGATGGAGCAAGCTGGCCTATGAGCCTGGTTCAGGCGTCGACGAGCTCCTTGGTCGCACGGACCAGAACCTCGACGACCTCGGTGATCTGTCCGGCGACCTCGACGTTCTCACGTGGGTGTCCGTCGCCGAACTTGTCGATGGTGCCGCCGATGGCGAGGGTGACGTCCTCGAGGACCTTGCCGCCTGCGATGCGGGCTGCCTTGCGGGTGTCCTCGTGTGCCCACTGCGCCCCGTTTCCGCTGGGCGACGCGCTGACGACGGCGACCGGCTTGTCCTTGATCGCGCCGGCTCCGTACGGCCGCGACAGCCAGTCGATGGCGTTCTTCAAGACCGCGGGGATGGTGCCGTTGTACTCGGGGGTCACCAGGAGGAAGGCGTCCGCGTCCGCTGCCGCTTCGCGGAGTGCGACGACGGCCGGAATCGAATTGTCGGCCGTGTCGAGATCTTCGTTGTAGAACGGGATGTCCGCGAGGCCGTCGAATACCGTGACGCTCGAGTTCCCGGGCGCGACCGCTTCGGCGGTTTCGGCGAGGCGACGATTGACGGAACCCACGCGGAGACTACCGACGAGAGCGAGAACATTGGTGTTGGACATTGCGAAATCCTTCGTGGTGTGTTCGGTGGGTCGTGACCATGTATACCAAAGTAAGCGGACCACGGTCCACTTCTATTCCCGGTCGGTAGGATGATCTCGTGACCAGCCATTTTCTCCCCCTGATCGGCGCGCAGCCGCAAGAACGCGAGGACGCCGCACGCAACCGCCACCTGCTGCTCGACGCCGCCGCACTGTTGGTCGCCGAACGCGGAGTGGACGCGGTCATCATGGATGCCGTCGCATGTCGCGCCGGCGTCGGCAAGGGCACTGTGTTCCGGCGCTTCGGGAGCCGGTCCGGGCTCATGCAGGCCTTACTCGACCACTCGGAGCGCGAACTCCAGCACGGATTCATGTTCGGTCCACCGCCTCTGGGCCCGGGCGCCGACCCTGTCGATCGCCTCGTGGCGTTCGGTCGCGCCCGCATCGCGATCGTCGAAGTTCAGGGCGACGTCCAGCGGGCCGCCGAGGATTCACGCGAGTTCCGTTTCGCTGCTCCGGCGAGAACCTTGTCGATCGCACACATCGTCGCACTGCTGCGCGAAGCGAACGTCGACGGCGACCGCGAACTGATCGCCGCTTTCCTGTTCGCCACGCTCGACGCCGCGTTGTTGCTCCACCAGATCCGCGACCAGGGCATACCGGTCGACCGAATCGAAGAGTCCTGGACAGACCTGGTTCGCCGCCTCACCCGCAACTAGCCTCGAGTCATGCGCTCTTTGGCCGTCCTCGTCATCACTCTCGTCGCGGCGGGCCTTGCCGGGTGTGCCGAATCCGATGGATCCCCCGGTGCGCCTGCCTCTACAGTGCCGTCCGGTCGGACGTTCGTGTCCACTTCCGTGGAGGGCACGGACATTCCCGGGGGCGGACCGCTCACCCTCGATTTCACCGAGAAGGACCGCGTATCGGTCCACGCCGGATGCAACCGTGGCAGCGCAGACGTGGACTTCGCCGACGGCACCATGACGACGGGCCCGATCGCCATGACATTGATGGCCTGCCCTGGCGAGCTCTCCGGCGCTGATGCGTGGGTGACGGAGTTCCTCGAACAGTCACCGTCGTGGCAACTCGACGCCGAGAACCTCGTGCTTCGAAACGACACCGCCACGATCACTCTTACGGACCGGAAGGCTCTCGATCCCGATCGGCCGATCACCGGGACCGCGTGGACCGTCACGTCGCTGCTGTCTCCCGATGCCGTCTCCACGTCCGCCGCACTCGAACGGTCGGCCGCACAGTTGACGATCGGCGACGACGGCGCAGTCACCGGCAACGCCGGGTGCAACCGGATCAGCGGTAAAGCCGACGTGCACTCCGACACGATCGTCTTCGGCCCACTCACGACAACTCGCATGGCCTGCCCCGAAGACGTCACCGAGGTCGAGCGCGCGGTGTTGCACGTGATGGACGGTGAAGTTCGGGTCTCGGTCGACTCCGACACCATGCGCTTGTCGAAAGCGGACGGCTACGGTCTGGAACTCACAGCTCGTTGACCAACCATTTCGCCAATTGCCGTGCACAGGAATCTATCCGAGACGGCCAGTCGAGTGCCGAGTCGTCTGCCAGGTCGCTCACACACTTGACCAGACGGCAGCGGGCACCGACGTGGGCACACGCCTGCGCCACGGCGAATCCCTCCATGTCGACGAGATCTGCTCGCTGGGCCAGCAGATCTCGGACGTCCGCGTCCGAGACGAACGCGTCGCCGGTCGCCAGAACGGATCCGTCACCGTCCGGCAGTGCAACCTCGTCGAGCACCTCGTGCCCGACAGCACGAATCGCGGCACTACTGATGTCGTGATTGATCACCGCCGACGGCACGAAGATTCCCTCGTGAACGACGTGTAGTGCACCCGCCGTTCCGATGTTGACCACCAGCGGCAACTCCCCCTGGTGCCGACCGAGCGCTGCCGCAACCGTGACCGCCGCACTCACCTTGCCGATTCCGGTGACGACGACTTCGAACTCCGAAGTCACATGCGCGGCCTCTGCGGCTGTGGCACTGACGACGAGAACGTCCGATCTACTCATGCCGTGAGACGGTACCGGGCCGTTTCCTGCGTTCGCTCGCTCGCGACCCGGTCGCTAGAGTTCTGTCATGGCGAACCTACGCGAGCAGATCCTCGAGAACCTCGGGGCGCGACCGAACATCGACGCAGCCGCCGAGATCCGAACGCGAGTGCAGTTCCTCAAGGACTACTTACGTTCGACCCCGGCGAGAGGCTTCGTGCTCGGGATCAGTGGCGGCCAGGACAGCACGTTGGCGGGACGGCTTGCTCAACTCGCCGCCTCCGAGCTGCGCGACGAGGGTCACGATGCACTCTTCGTAGCGGTCCGGCTTCCCTACGGTTCGCAGGCCGACGAGTCCGACGCGCAGGTCTCACTGAAGTTCATCGAGCCGGACCGGTCGGTGACCGTCGACGTCAAGCCTGGCGCCGACGCCACGGCGAAGGAGTCCTCGGCGGCCCTGCGGGAAATGCTCGGCGACGGCGGGGAGCTGCGGGACTTCGTGCGCGGCAACATCAAAGCGCGTGAACGCATGATGATCCAGTACGCGATCGCCGGTCAGCTCGGCCTGCTCGTCGTGGGAACGGACCATGCGGCCGAGGCGATCACCGGCTTCTTCACCAAGTTCGGGGACGGCGGTGTCGACATCACTCCCCTGACGGGTCTGTCCAAACGACAAGGTGCACAACTGCTTCGTGAGCTGGGTGCACCCGACAGCACGTGGCAGAAGGTTCCCACGGCAGATCTCGAGGACGATCGGCCCGCGCTGCCGGACGAGGTCGCGCTCGGCGTCACGTACGCGCAGATCGACGACTATCTCGAGGGCAAGGACGTTCCGTCCGAGGTGGGCGACAGGCTCGAGACGATGTACACCAACACCCGACACAAGCGCGCTGTACCGGTGACTCCGCTCGACACGTGGTGGAGGTGATCGACCATGGCCGAAGTTCTGGTTGCAGGCGGAACGGGGCAGTCCGGCGCCAAGGTGGTGAAGGAACTTCTGCACCGCGGGCATTCGGTCCGCGTGCTGACTCGTCACGGCGGCGCGCCGGGTACCCCCATAGCCCACTACCCGGGTGATCTGATCACCGGGGAGGGCCTGGCCGACGCCCTGACCGGTGTGGACGCGGTCATCGACACCACCGACGGTCGTACCCGAGCCACGCGACCCATCTTCACGGACGGGGCACGGAACCTGGTCGGTGCCGCTGCCGAAGCGAATGTCAGGCGTGCGGTTCTGCTGTCGATCGTCAACGTGGAGCGCGGCGATTACGCCTATTACCGGGCGAAGTTCGAGCAGGAGCAGATCTACGACGGCGCCGACCTGCCGACATGCATCGTCCGGGCCACTCAATTCCACGAGTTCGTTCCGATGATCGCAGCATCCACGAGCCGGATCGGGCTGCTACCTGCCCTGTCCGGCACCCGGTTTCAGACCATCGATCTTCGTGACGTGGCGAGAGCTCTGGTGGACGCCGCGCTGTCAGGTGGTGGCGTTCCGAACGAGCCCGTCGTCATCGGTGGGCCCGAAGTCCGCACGTCGAAGGAACTGACGAAGGCGTGGAAGAAGGCGGCGGGCAAGCGTGGTCTGGTGCTCGAGATTCCGATGCCGGGGAAGCTCGGCAAGTTCTTCCGCGAGGAGTCGAACATAGTGGAGGAGCACAAGTTCGGCACCATCACCTTCGAGCAGTGGTTGGCCGACACAGTGCGCGGTTAGTCGGGCCCCGACTCGGCGAACCGACGGACGGCGCTGCGCAACTGCGTACCCACCGCCACGAGGGCCGGGTGGGCGCCACTGCCCCGCCGATAGGCGATCCGTGTCCGTCTTCCGATTCGCAGGGGCGTGAGGACCACGCCCTCGGGCAGCTCGGTCACACCGAGTTGTGGAACCAGAGCAACCCCGGCGCCGGCGGCGACCAGCCCGAGAACGGTCGCGAAGTCGTCGACACGGTGCGCGACCCGAGGCTCGAATCCCTGTGCCTGGCAACTACGTACGGCCATGGTGTGACACAGCGTCTCCGGATTGCCGACGATCCAGTCGCTCGCCCGATGGCTGCGGATCACTTCTTCTTCGGGAACATCGGGCGCACCCGGGGAAGCGAGGTAGACGACCTCGTCGAGGAGCGGCTCGAGCTCGATCCCCGCGCCCACCGTCGAGGGCACGTTGTCGTATTCGTGAACGAGTGCGACGTCGAGACTGTCGTCGCGAAGAAGATCGGAGGCATTCGCCGGGTCGACCTCCGACACCGTCAGCGCCAAGCGTTCCTGGGTCCGACCGAGTTCATACAGAGCCGGTAGGACGATGGTGCGCAATGCGGTGGGAAACGCTCCCAGTCGAACGTGCCCGTGCAGGGTCACGTCGTCCTGCATCAGTGCAGCCTCCGCCCGCTCGAGCCCCTCGAGAACCACCTCGGAGTGCTCGACCAGCACCCATGCTGCCGGGGTCAGCCGAACCCTGCGACCTGTGCGTGTCAGAAGGGGGCGACGGACGTCGCGTTCCAGCGCAGAGAGCTGCTGGGAAACGGCCGACGGGGTGTACGAGAGGGCTTCGGCGACCGCCGCGATGGTGCCCCGGTGCGCCAATTCACGAAGCACCCTCAGTTTCCGAACATCGAGCATAAGTTCAGCTTACGCAATACGTCATGAACAGTAGCTAGTTCTTATCCTTCTGTTCGAAGACACTGTCCCCATGAGTCTTCGTCCATCCGGAATCTTCGTCCCGCTCGTCACGCCGTTCACGGACGGTGGCGACATAGCCGAATCGGTACTCGAACGTCTGGCGCACACGGCGATCGAAGAAGGCGCGGCCGGCATCGTCGCGTTGGGAACGACAGCCGAGGCATCGACTCTCTCCCCTGCTGAGAAGCGAACGGTGATCACGACGTGCTGGCGAGTCTGCCGCGAACACGACGTTCCTCTCATCGTGGGTGTGGGCACGAACGACACCGCCGAGACGGTGCACTCCATTCGTGAAGTGCACGAGAACGCCGATGCCGCAGGCGTATTGGTGGTGGTGCCTTACTACACGCGCCCGTCGGAGGCCGGTGTGGTCGCGCACTTTCAGCACATCGCCGACCACAGCCCGTTGCCGGTCGTCCTGTACAACGTCCCGTATCGGACGGCGCAGTCGCTGGGCCAGGATTCGCTGATTCGGTTGGCCGCGCATCCACGAATCGTGGGAGTCAAGCAAGCCGTCGGGTCCGTCGACACGGATACGGCGCTGCTCCTCGCGAGGACACCGAATTCGTTCTCGGTGCTCGCAGGCGAGGACACGTTGGTTTCTCCGCTGCTGGCCATGGGTGCGAGCGGAGGCATTCTCGCGGCAGCCAACGTCTGCGCGGCCGAACTCGTGGAGCTCCATCGGCTGTGGCGGTCGGGTCGAACGGAGGAGGCCCGCGGACTGGGCAATCGCCTCGTGGCCCCGGTCGCAGGCCTTCTCGGTGGCCCGAACCCCACCGTCGTCAAGGCTGTACTTCATGCACAGGGACGGATACCGAACGCCTTCGTACGCCTACCGCTTCTCCGAGCGGACGCACCTACGGCGGTAGTGCAAGCGCTGAACAACCTTCGAGCGGGTTGACTGCCGCGTCACCCACCCGCGAACGGCGGCAGAATGTCGACCTCGTCTCCGGCCACCCGCGCGAGATCGCGGGTCAGCTCCTCGTCCACGAGGTACGCGGCAACCGAGAGCACCCGCTCCATGTCGGGACCGTACTTGCCGACGAGCATCGTCCTCACCTGCCCGAGATCGGCTCCAGGATCCAATGCCAAGATTTCACCGGTGCAGCCCGCAGCGTCCGCGGCGGCCGCGAAGTACCGCACCGCAATTCCGTCAGCCACCGATCGCTCCCATACTCCGCTCGGGCGGGGTGAAACCCGCGGCGTCGATACCGTGACCAGCCCACTTGTTCCACATGGCGCCGCGCCACAATCCGGCGAGTTCCTCATCGCCCGCACCTGCGCGCATGGCGGCGCGCAGATCGGTTTCTCGATCGCTGAAGAGACACGAACGCACGGTCCCCTCGGCGGTGAGCCGTGTTCTATCGCAGTCGCTACAGAACGATCTGGTGACGGACCCGATGATGCCGACCGTCGCCGGCCCACCGTTCACCGCCCACTCCTCTGCCGGGGCGGACGGATCGGCGCGGCCCACCTCCCGTAGATCGAATCTTCGGCCGAGGACCTCGAGCAGACGCCCTGCCGACACCATCGCGTCCCGACGCCAGGCGTGGTCGGCGTCGAGTGGCATCTCCTCGATGAAGCGCAGGGCGACACCCTCGCCCAGGCACCATTCGAGTAGATCGGCCGCACCATCGAGAGTTTCCGCCATGAGCACGGCATTGATCTTGATCGGCGCGAGTCCCGATTGCGCCGCCGCCCGGATGCCGGCGAGCACGGACGGCAGACGATCGCGACGAGTGAGCCGGGCGAAATGCTCGCGGTTCACCGAGTCCAAGGACACGTTCACCCGGCCAAGCCCCGCACGGGCAAGCGCGTCGGCACGATGCTCCAGACCGACCGCGTTGGACGTCATGGCCAGCGGAATACCCGGCACACGCTGCGTGCAGCCGGACACGATGGTCTCGAGGTCGGCCCTCATGAGGGGTTCGCCCCCGGTGAACCGCACTTCTCGAACACCCAGCCGATCGACGGCGATCCCCACGAGACGCACGATCTCCTCCGCCGACAGCAAGCGGTCTGCCGGAATCGCGGGCAGCCCTCCTTCGGGCATGCAATACGTGCAGCGCAAGGAGCATTTCTCGGTGATCGACACTCTCAGGTCCCGAGCCACCCTGCCGAAGCTGTCGACCAGTTCGGGGACGTCCGGACGACCTTCGACGGACTCGACGTGAGGCGAGGCGAGGGGACGCACCGCAGGAATGCCCATCGACACCACCGTCATCGAGTCCACCTCCTGTCCTTGCGTCCAGTATGCGCATCACCCCGGCTCGCCGCACACTCCCCTCGGCCCCGATGCGCCTAGGATCGGGACCCATGGGATCGGAACAACGTCGGTCGGTGCACGAGCACTCCGCACACGTCCAGAGCCTGCTCGAGCCGTTGCTCTCACTATCGTCGGTCGATGTCTCACCGACCGAGGCCCTCGGACGCGCCACTGCCGCCGACATCTTCTCCCCGCTCGATCTGCCGCCCTTCCGCAACTCACAGATGGACGGATATGCGGTCGACGCCGCCTCCCTCGCGACCGTCCCGGTGACACTGCCGACCCGCGGGGTCGTGCCGGCCGGACCGGGAACCCCGCCTCCACACGCGCCCGGTACCGCGGTACGCATCATGACAGGGGCCGTGATCCCCGAAGGTGCGGACACGATCGTTCCTGTCGAGGACACCACGGTCGACGGCGATACCGTCACCATCTCGCGAGGCAGGTCCGCCGGCGAATACGTTCGCGAGCAGGGCAGCGACGTCACCGAAGGGACGCTGCTCGTCGCCGCCGATACCGTTCTCGAACCGAGGCACATCGCCTTGCTCGCGGCAGTTGGCGCCGAAACCGTTTCCGTCCGTGCCCGCCCACGTGTCGCGATCATCACGACGGGCACCGAACTCGTCGCGGCGGGACGGTCACTCGGGTCCGGCGAAATCTACGACTCGAACGGGACCGCACTCTCCGCGAGTGCCACCGCAAACGGCGCCGAGGTCGTGTCCGTGATCCACAGCGAAGACGACATCGACACGTTCCGGGCCGTGCTCGACCGCGCCACGGCCATCGCCGACGTGGTGTTCACGTCCGGTGGAGTATCGATGGGTGACTTCGAGGTGGTCAAGGAAACACTCACCACGATGGGCGGCGAGTTCGTGCACGTCGCAATGCAACCGGGCGGGCCGCAGGGTACTGCGCTCGTCCACGGTGTTCCGGTTCTGTGCTTCCCGGGTAATCCGGTCAGCACCCTCGTGTCCTTCGAGGTGTTCACGCGCCCGATCCTTCGACAGTCCGCCGGCCTCCCTGCAATATCGCGACCACGGCTCGCCCTCGAACGAGGTGTGACATCCATTCCGGGCAAACGTCAGCTCCTTCGCGCCCGCTGCACCGACCGGGGCACGGTCGACACGGTCTCGGGACCCGGCTCGCATCTCGTCGCCGGCCTCGCCTGGTCCAACGTCCTGATCGACCTGCCCGAAGAAGTCGAGTCGCTCGCGGCGGGAGAACTCGTGGAAGTGTGGCCACTGTGAACGAGCCGAAGCAGAACGAACTGTCGCATCTCGACGACGAGGGCCGTGCGCGCATGGTCGATGTGAGCGCGAAGGCGGACACCACTCGAATCGCCGCCGCTGCAGGCGAACTGGCCACCACGCCCGAGGTGGTTCGCCTGGTTCGTTCGGATGGACTCCCGAAGGCGGACGTTCTCGCCACGGCCCGCATCGCGGGCATCTCCGGCGCGAAGAAGACCTCCGAGTTGATACCGCTGTGTCATCAGCTCGCGCTGTCCTCGGTCACGATCGAGTTCGGGTTCACCGACACCACGATCACCGTCGAGGCAACCGCAACGACCAAGGGCCCCACCGGTGTGGAGATGGAAGCCCTCACCGCCGTCGCCGTGGCTGGCCTCACCCTGCACGACATGGTCAAGGCCATCGATCCCGCGGCGACCATGAACGGGGTCCGATTGCTGACGAAGGAAGGCGGCAAACGCGGCCGTTGGGCGCGAGAACAATCCGTTGTGCCCGAGCCCAATTCCGCTGTGGTGCTGGTTGCGTCGACCGAAGGCGCAGCCGGTAGACGGGAAGACACGACGGGTCCGTTCATCACCGAATGGCTGGGACGGCACGGTTTCGATACGCGTGGCCCCCTCGTATACGGGGACGCAACCATCGCTGCCGGTCTTGCCGACGCGCTGAGCACCTCACCATCGCTGATCATCACCACGGGAGGGACCGGGGTGTCCCCCACCGATGCCACCCCCGAGGCCACTCGGGCAGTGCTCGACCGCGAACTCCCCGGTGTTGCAGAGGCCGTTCGTGAACGTGGGACGAAGATCACTCCGCATGCTGTGTTGAGTCGTGGGCTGGCGGGCGTGTCCGGGCGAACCGTGATCGTCAACCTCCCCGGATCGCCCGGGGGCGTCAAGGACGGCCTGTCGGTTCTCGAACCGATCCTCGAACATCTGCTCGCCCAGGTCTCCGGTGGAGGTTCGCACGATGAGTGAGCCGTTGGCCCGCATCTCCGCGACAGCCCTCGACACGGCAGAGGTCGAGTCCTTCGTCGGCGGTCCCACGAACGGGGCGGTTGTCACCTTCACCGGCGTGGTGCGCAATCACGATGGCGGACAGCCTGTTTCCTCGCTCGAGTATCAGGCGCACCCGGACGCGGAGCGTTTTCTCCGTCGGTGCTGCGCCGAGGTTGCCGCATCCAGCGGTCTGTCCGTCGCCGCCGTTCATCGCGTCGGAACGTTGACGGTGGGCGATCTGGCG
The DNA here is from genome assembly GCF_042719695.1 of Rhodococcus sp. NPDC058521. Classification (NCBI taxonomy): domain Bacteria; kingdom Bacillati; phylum Actinomycetota; class Actinomycetes; order Mycobacteriales; family Nocardiaceae; genus Rhodococcus; species Rhodococcus sp. NPDC058521. The sequence continues at coordinate 633,047 of NZ_JBHXNL010000001.1, read as the reverse complement.
CTCGTCGCAGCCGTCGCGTCACCACACCGCGCCGAAGCCTTCGCAACCTGTGCCGAACTGGTCGAGAAAATCAAGCACCAAGTTCCCATCTGGAAGCGGCAGAAGTTCACCGACGGCGAGTCCGAATGGGTCGGGCTGTGAGCCCTCGCACCTCGGCTGGAATCGACCCGACACCGCCGAACGGGTACAGTCGAGCCCACTAGACAGCCACTAAGGCCGTCCAGCGTCGTGGAACGCATCCAGTCCGGTGAACTGTCACCGACTCTTTCTTACGGCGACCTGCGTACCAACCGGTAACGCCGCCATCGAAGTGCTCGAGCACGATGGAACACTCGTGTTCCAGTCGCCCTCCGGCACGACAACGTGCCCGAAAGGCCATTCACATCTTGCCCGAAACACACGTGCCCACCTTTGCCGAACTGGGCGTTCGCGCTCCCCTCGTCAAGGCACTCGAAGACAAGGGCATCACCGCGCCCTTCCCGATTCAGGTCGACACCCTGCCCGACACTCTTTCCGGCCGCGACGTCCTCGGCCGCGGAAAGACCGGCAGCGGAAAGACACTCGCATTCTCCATCCCGATGGTCTCTCGGCTCGCCGGTGATCTGTCCGGCGGAAAGCGCCGCCCGGGGCGGCCCCTCGGTCTGATCCTCTCGCCCACTCGCGAACTCGCGACGCAGATCACGGCCACTCTCGAACCGCTCGCTCAGGCGTACGACCTGAAGGTCACCACCATCTTCGGTGGGGTCTCCCAGCACCGCCAGGTCCAGGCACTGAAGGCAGGTGTCGACATCGTCGTCGCATGCCCCGGTCGCCTCGAAGACCTCATGAAGCAGAAGTTCGTGTCGCTCGACGCCGTGGAGATCACGGTGCTCGACGAGGCCGACCACATGGCCGACCTCGGATTCCTGCCGGTCGTCACCCGGATTCTCAACGCGACACCGTCGAACGGTCAGCGCCTCCTGTTCTCCGCCACCCTCGACAACGGCGTGGACAAGTTGGTGAAGCGGTTCCTGAAGAACGAGGTCCTGCACTCGGTCGACGAGGCCAACTCGCCGGTTGCCGCCATGACCCACCATGTGTTCGACGTCGACGGTGTCGAGGCCAAGCGTCAGCTCGTCCAGAAGCTGGCATCCGGCACCGGGCGTCGCATCCTTTTCATGCGCACCAAGCACCAGGCACGCAAGCTGGCTCGCCAGCTCACCGAGGCCGGCATTCCGTCCGTCGACCTGCATGGCAATCTGTCGCAGGCCGCCCGTGACCGCAACCTCGCAGCCTTCTCCGCCGGCGATGCCCGCGTGCTGGTGGCCACCGATGTCGCGGCCCGCGGTGTGCACGTGGACGACGTCGAACTCGTCGTTCACGTCGACCCGCCCGCCGAGCACAAGGCCTACCTGCACCGCTCCGGACGCACTGCGCGTGCCGGCAGCGCAGGTGATGTGGTGACCGTTGTGCTGCCCGAACAGCGCAAGGACCTTTCGGTGCTCATGCGCAAGGCCGCAATCAAAGTGTCGCCCGTCAAGTCGACGGCCGACTCGGCTCACGTTGTCGAGCTCGTCGGTGCCATCGCCCCACACGTGAAGCCCGCACCCAAGGCACCGGCCCAGAACAACGGCGGCAATCGTCGACCGCGGCCCGCAGGTCAGGGAAGCCGCAGCGGATCCGGCGGACGCAGCGGATCCGGCGGACGGCGTCAGGGCGGCCAGGGTTCGCGTGGCCGCTCGGGCGGCGGCAACCGTTCCGGAGGTGGACGGCCTCGTGCTGGTGCATCGGCGTCCGGAACCCGCCGCGGTTCCCGCTAGAACCTTTCGTGATGGACGGCGTCGGTCAGTGACCGACGGCCGCGCCATCCGAACCTTTCGAGGTCCGGAACCTGCTGGAACTCGCTGACCCGGCCCACGCACAACCATGCGATGGGACGAATGGGGTCCGGAATCTCGAGGAGCTGCGTGAGGTAGGCCTCGTCGTAGAAGGACACCCAGCCGACACCGACGTTCTCGGCAGCGGCAGCGAGCCACAGGTTCTGAATCGCGAGGACCGCCGAGAACAGGCCAGTGTCGTCGATGGTGTGGCGCCCGAGAATATGTTCACCGCCGCGCGAGCGGTCGTACGTGACTACGATGCCCATCCCGGACTCCCGAATGCCTTCCACCTTGATCGGGTCGAACGTCTGGCGCCGGTCCTCGGGCAGCGAGTCCGCGAAACGTTGCCGTGCGTCTGCCACGTGATCGGCGAACGTGTCCAACGTGCCCGTGTCCCGGACGACCACGAAATCCCAGGGCTGCGTGTTGCCGACGCTCGGGGCGCTGTGTGCGGCGCCGAGAATGCGCTCGAGCATGGTCTCGGACAACGGTTCCGCGGTGAACTCGGCGCGGACGTCGCGACGGAGGCGGATGGCGTCGTACACCGACATACTGGGTTCGAGTTCGCTCACTGGCCCAGACTCTCACACGCGTTCAGGCGGTGACGGTGTATCGGTGGACGCCGAGCATGGTGTCCGGGCCGGGCTCCTCGCCGTCCACCACCACACAGTCCCCGAGACGTCCCAGGACGTCCTGTTCGTCGACGTCCACACCGATGAGCACCAACTGGGTGGAACGTTCCTGACCCTGTTCCCACCTGGTCGAGACGAACCGAATGTGCGGCCCCACCGTCTGAACCTCGAACTTGCGGGTCTGCCCCGGTACGTCGAAATGAACGTAGCCCTTGATGCGGTACAGCCCGACGGGACGATCCTCGAGAAACGCCACCAACCGCCGCGGGTGGACGGGCGATGCCGACTCGAAATCGACGGCTCGGTACGAGGTATGGAGATGCTCGTGGTCATCGCAGTCGTCGTGATCCTGGTCGAGCATGAGCTGATCGAGGCTCATTTGCTCACCTGCGGTGGGTGCACGGTCTTCTTCGGGCTCGAAGAGGAGCGCAGGGTCGATTCGCCCGTGATCGGTGAAGACGATCGGGGCGCGACCGTTGTGCTCGCGCAACACCTGTTCGAGGCGGGCGCGCCGTTCCTCGTCGATACCGGCCGTCTTGTTCGGCACGATAAGATCAGCGAGCCCGAGGTGTTGCACCACTTCTGGATGCCGTTCGACGGTGTCCTCGAACTGGGTGCCGTCGACCAGCATCACGAGTCCGCCGTACACCACGCTCGGGTTCTTGGAACCGAGGATCAGACGGATCATGTTGCGCGGCTCGGCCAGACCACTGGCCTCGACGACGATCACGTCGAGATCGGAACCGGCCAGCCGATCGATCATCTCGTCCATGTCACTGACGTCGACGGCGCAGCACAGGCAGCCGTTGCTGAGAGCCATCATCGAATCGACCTGTCCCGCAACCATCATCGAATCGATGTTGACGGCACCGAAATCGTTGACGATGACCCCGATGCGCACGCCGCGGTTGTTCCGGAGCAGGTGGTTGAGCAGCGTCGTCTTGCCCGCACCCAGGAATCCGCCCACGAGCACCACGGGGATTCGCTTCTTGGCCACGCACGCCTCCGTCGACTTGAACCGGCCGCCCATCCTAATCCACCCCTGTGAGTGGCTGACGAGTGCAGAGACTCGCTAGCCACTCACAGGCCGAAGGCCAGCAGGAACAGGCCGACAGCAAGGATCGCCGGGCCCCGCACCATCTGTCGCAACACGTCGATCGGAACCTGGCCGAAGTTGGTCTCGAGCACGAGGCCGCCGTACTGCATCGGCGGACGAGTGCGCGACCGATACACCGCAAGAGTTGCCGTGATCGGCGTGATGGCGAGAGCCGCCCATCCTCCGGCCATCGCAACAGGCATCGTGGCGAGCCACAACAGCGCGATCGCGGCGGCCGGAACGAGGACATGTGCCAGCCGTAGTCCGCGGTCGGTCCCACCGAGCAGATTTCGCAACTCGGCAGAGCGACAGACATCGAGCAATCCCCTGCTGAACGCCGATCCGACCGCGAAACAGGCAATCGTCTCAACGAGTGCCACAGCCAAGGGCGTACCCACCAGCGCTACGGCGTAAGTCGCTCCCAGCGCGACCACGAATGTCACCTGGGCCCACCGTCCCCGAAGCACGCGCCGAAAGTCCGCCTCGACGAGTGAGCGGGTGCGTCCCACGGTGAACGCTCGCGACCGGACCGATCCGACCCTTCGCCACGAACGCCGTTCCCAGGCAGAGGACAGATGCGACGGTTCGAGCGACACCAACGACGCCGAGAATCCGGTAGCCACGTCAGCGCCCTTGGTGAGGGCAGACCTGTCCCACTTGCCCTGTGCGCGGACAGCGAGTCCCCACACTCCCCAAGCGCTCACGACTCCGAGTGCGGCGAACAACCACCACGTTGTCGGAGTGGGAAGCATCAGCGTCACGAGACGGGCGGCCAGCACGCCGGCGACGGCAGTGCCCACCACCCACGCGACCAGTTTCCGCCTCAGCAGGGCAGCCCGGTCCACTGGACTCGAGAACAGCCAATGCATCTCGGCGCTGCCGACGGCTATCGGACCCAGTGCTTTCAGCACCCGAAAAGCCGACGCCGCAATCAGCAGCAGTACCACTCCCGCCGCATACGGCAGCGCGACGCGATCGGTGTCCAAAAGACCCCCGGAGGACAGCACACCGGAGTCTTTGCGTGCCAGCCCCCACATAATGCCTGTGACCACACAGATCGGTACGGCCCACACGGCAGCCTGATCTCGTAGGGTCTCGGTTCGGCGTGCGCGTTCCCAACTCTTCCGCAGACCCGTGATCGCGGGCGCCGAGGGAACCACTAATTCGGGCGATGTCGGGTCCGTCGTCATCGCCATGAGTCACCGTCTATCGTGAAGTCCGCGACGGCGTCGACGAGTTCGGGATCGTGCGAGACGAGCAGCACCGTCACGCCGGCTGCCTTCTCGGCGTTCAACGTGTCCGCGAGCCGCGCCCTACCTTCGGCGTCGAGGTGCTGCTCGGGTTCGTCGAGCACCAACGTGGTGCGGGGCCGCACGAAGGCGGAGGCCAGCGCCAGACGACGGCGTTGTCCGCTCGACAGGGTGACCGGTAGTTGATCGGCTGCACCCGACATCCCGAAGTTGTCGAGGGTCGCCTCTGCGACCTCCGACGCGTCGGGCATCCCGTGCGCTGAGGCGATCAGCCGAATGTGTTCGGAGACCGACAGGTGTGGGAAGAAGCCGGGTTCGTCGAGAACCGAGGCGACCGCCGCCCGGAATGTCGGGGACGATTCGTCCACCGGTTCACCGTCGAAGAGGATCGCCCCTTCGTCCAGATGATCTGCGCCGACGACGCAGCGAAGCAGGGTGGATTTTCCGGCGCCGTTCGCGCCGACGATCGCACAGGCCGTGCCGAGTTCTACGTCGAATGTGACATCGCTGAAGACGGTCAGCGCACCGAAGCAGCGCGAAGCGCCGCGTACTTGCAACATGGGTTACTCCCGGTTGTCCTCGTGAATATGAGCGAGGATGCGGGGACCAGCGTCAGAGCGTCCCCGCCGAGAGACCGGGCGCCCGTGGGCGCGGCCGACCGGGAGTGTCGGGATGGCAGCTGCGACGGAACGAGCCACGAAGTCGACGCTCGTCCGGTTCCGGGCCGTGGGAGGCCTGCATGGGTGCTGTCGCCAGCCTGTGGCCGTAGAACTGCAACAACACCGCAGCCATTGCCAGGACCGTGATCAACAGGCCGACGGCGGTGAGAACTGTTCCTTCCAAGGGCGAAGTGACGATCAGCGTCAGCATGATCGCGCACAACGAGAGGAAATTCAGGAACACACGACGACTGTACCGCCGCTGCACGTTCGATGCCTACGGTCGCTGCCAGTTGGTCAACCACCGAAGAATCCATTCCGCGGGTCCGTACCGGTGTCGTGACAACCACCACGAACTTCCGGCCATCTGAGCGACGAAGACAACTAGTGCTGCGAGGAGTAGAGCCGCGGGGCCCCAGGTACCGGCGAGACCGAACCCCACACCCGTGAACAGCAGCAACCCGATCACCGACTGGAGCAGGTAGTTCGTCAGAGCCATCTTCCCCGCCGGCGACAGCGCTCGACGCAGCCGCCCCCACCGTCGACTGTGCATCGCACGCAGCAGAGTCGCCACGTACGCGGCAGCCAAGAAGGGCGCGGTGGCGACGCTGACCGTGACGGCCGTGGTGTCGACGTCACCGCCGAGCGCGGCGAATGCGACGCCACCTGCAATGCCGACCGGGAAACCCACGAACTGAACACGACGCAAGATCGGCTCCTGCCCGTTCAGTTCGGCGAACAGGCGACGCCGTCCGGCAACCATTCCCAGCAAGAACATGGCGAGAGCGGTCGGCCCCTGCATCGAAACGGCTTGCAGCGCGAGAAGTCCGAGACCGTCGAGGTGCTGTCCCACGACGTCGCCGACGGAGCCGAGCATCGTCTGGGTCTGTTCCTCGGCGTTGGACAGTGCTTGTGCATGTGAGGGCATGAATGCCGACCGGTCGACGAAGAGGCTGCTGCTCACCAACGATATCGACACGAGGGCGTAGAGCCCGACGGCGACTCGAATAGCCACCCGGTCTGTCACTCGATACATCGCCAACAGGACCAGACATGCCACGGCGTAGGTGGTGAGCACGTCTCCGCTGTACAACGCGACGATGTTCAGCACACCCAACAGAAACAGTCCGAGGATCCGTCGCAACATCCTCGGAACGAATGATGCGGCCGTACGATGTGCGGCCGCCATCTGCATGGTGAAGCTGTAACCGAACAGGAAGGCGAACAGCAGATAGAACTTCATCGAGAACAGTGCCGAGGTGAGGAACCTGGCGGCGTCGTCGAGGGGTGCGGAGAAGTCCGGGTCGTCGACGAGATTCCCGGGGTAGGCGGACGCCATGAAGGTGATGTTGACGACGAAGATGCCCAACAGCGCGAACCCGCGTAGGGCATCGACGTCGTGGACTCGGGAGGTGTTCGCAGTACGCACTGCCGTCTCGTCGGTCATGGCAGTTAGATTACTACCTATAGTTTCTTACATAGACTATTATGTGTCATAGAATCCGACACGACTCGACCCCAACCCATCCAGGAGACCACCGATGCCTGGCCACGACATTCCGGAGCCGTTGCGGAGGCTGTGGCGGCTACCGGAACAGGCTTCCCGGCTTGGACGCCCATCCTCCCTCGACACCGACGTCGTCGTACAGGCCGCAGTCCGCCTGGCTGATCGAGACGGACTGGGCGCCGCGACGTTGCCCCGAGTCGCTGCCGATCTGGGCGTGACTGCGATGTCGCTGTACCGGCACGTCGGCTCGAAGCTCGAACTACTGGATCTGATGGTCGACTTCGCGAGCACCACCCCCTCGGCACCGACAGAAGACCGGGGGTGGCGCGAGGGACTCACAGTCTGGGCCGACGAATTGTGGGACCTGTACCGCTCCCGCCCCTGGATCGTCCGAGTGCCTGTTCACGGGGCTCCCACCGGACCCAATCAGTTGGCATGGCTCGAGCGGGCACTGACCGTCATCGCCGATACCGACCTCGACTGGGCGGAAAAGGTCGGCTATGTCATGCTGCTGAGCGGTTATGTGCGACAGTCGATCCTGCTGACCCAGGATCTTTCCGAAGGACGCGACGACGCCGAGCAGCAGGCCGAAAGCGAAAGACGCTACGGACTGGCAATGCGCGATCTCGTGGACAGCAGACGATTCCCGCAACTGTCCGACATGTTCGATTCGGATGTCTTCGACGGTCCATCCGTACCCACCGAGACGACGGCACGCAACGATTTTCATGGGGGCCTCGAAACGATCCTCGACGGGATCGCCGCTCGCCTCGACGGGTGAGCCCGCGCTAGCGGACCTCCAGCCGCTGCCGGAGCCAGGTGTCCACGTCGAGGACGGCCCGGCGTGCGACAGGCGTTCCGTGCATCGTGAATCCGTGCGGAACCGAAGGGTAGAGACGCAAGTCGACGTCGTTGCCCGCCGCGGACAACCGGGCCACCATCGCCAGGTTGTCCGGCAGCACCACATCCTCGGTCCCGATCACGACGAGGGTGGGCGGTAGCCCTCGCAGGTCGCCGTAGGACGGCGAGATGTCGGGATCGGTCCGGTCGTCGACATGTCCCACGTACGCCTCGATGAAGTACTCGTCGGCGATGATCCGGCCGGCGGGGGTCAGTGCGCTCAGGTCGTAGGTACCGGCTTCGAGGACTGCCCCGGTGAACGCGTCCACGAGCCCGCGATCACGTAGCCGCAGCAGTGTCGCCACGACCAGGGTCGCCCCTGCCGACATGCCACCGATCACGAGGCGCGTTGTCGAGAACCGCTCGGCGGCGACGTCGATCAACCACAAGGCCACGGCTTCGCAATCGTCCGGAGCTGCGGGCCAGGGAGACTCCGGCGCGAGTCGGTAGTCGACACTCACCACGGCGATCCCGACCGCATCGGCCAGCCGTGCGTTCCGGGCATCGTCTCGCGCGGCGGAGTCCATGTAGAAGCCGCCTCCGTGGAGGTGCAGGTATACCCCGGACACGCCCCGATTCTTGGGGCTGGTGATCCGTACCGACGCGGATCGTCCTTCGAAGTCGACCGTGTGCTCGACAGCGCGGATGGGTGCACCGGGATCGACCTCTCGAGTCTTTCGCACCGCGACGAGTTCCTCGAACGACTTCGGTCCGACGCCACTGGAGCGCGTTGCGTAGAACTCTTCCGTGGCCGCGAGATCGTCGCGGGGAACCGATTCGGTCGATTCTGCAAGTCCCAGATTCACGCTCGACACGTTAGCGCCGACGGCGCGGTCGCGTGCTGTACATACTAGTTGTTACAATTGTTCCCATGAGCTCACGGAACCAACTCACGGACGCAATGGCGGAGCTGCTGTGGGAACGCGGATACGCCGCGACGAGTCCGCGCGAGGTGATGGCACGCGCCGGCGTCGGCCAAGGGAGCATGTATCACCATTTCAGTGGCAAACACGACCTGGCCGTGGAGGTGATGTCCGCTGTCATTGGCGACATGACGGGCAAGTCGTCGCTGCTGGCCGGCGAAGGATCGCCCCTGCAGCGCATCAAGAACCATCTGACCGAGCCACGTCCGGGAACTCGCGGGTGCCGCGTGGGCCGAATGACCCAGGACCCTCAAGTCGTCGCCGATGCCGAGCTGCTCGGCATCGTGTCCAAAGCCTTCGACACGATGCTGGGCCGCTGGGAGGCCACGATCGCCGAGGCAGTCGGGGCTGGCGAGCTCCCCGCGAGCACCGTCCCGTCCGAGCTCGCCCGAACATTGGCGGCCGTCATCCAGGGCGGCTACGTACTTGCCCGCGCGAAAGGCGATCAGGGCCCGATGGACGCCGCGATTCGCGGAGCAGTCGGTCTGCTCGACGCCGCACACGCCGCCGTCGACGCCGACCACACCACCCAGAGAAGGAGACAATGATGACTGTTCGGATCGGCGTCAACGGATTCGGCCGCATCGGCCGCAGCTACCTTCGCGCTGCCCTGCGTAGCGATACGGACGTCGAGGTCGTGGCGATCAACGACGTAGCGCCGCGCTTCTCGAATGGGATTCGCTGTCGGGACATCTCGACGGGGTGCGCGCCCACGAGGATGCTCTTGTCGTCGACGACAAGAGCATTCGCGTCACCTCGGAACGTGAACCGGCCGACATCGACTGGGGCGACGTGGGGGTCGATGTCGTCATCGAGTCCACCGGACTCTTCACGGATTCCGTCAGCGCCCGCAAACATCTCGAGGCAGGAGCACGAAAGGTCGTCATCTCGGCACCCGCCGACGACAGCGTTCCCGCGGTCGTATTGGGGGTCAACGACGACGAACTCGATGTGACGGGTGATGTGTTCTCGAACGGTTCGTGCACCACCAACTGTCTCGCCCCGATGGCGAAGGTGCTGCACGAGGCGTTCGGCGTCGAGTCCGGGCTCATGACCACGATCCACGCCTATACCAGCGACCAGCGCCTCCACGACGCCCCGCACAGCGACCTCCGCCGCGCCCGCGCAGCCGCCCTGTCCACAATTCCGACGTCGTCCGGCGCCGCCCGCACGATCGGCCGAATCATCCCCGACCTCGACGGCAAGCTCACCGGTCTCGCCCTGCGCGTACCCGTTCCGGTCGGCTCGCTCACCGACCTCACGGCAACCCTGACACGCCCGGCGAGTGCCGAAGAGGTCAACGCGGCTTTCGGCGCAGCTGCATCGACGCCCGGACTGGCGCGGTACCTGGCTTACTCGGAGGCGCCCATCGTCTCCGCCGACATCGCGGGAAATCCTCACTCGGCGATCTTCGACGCGCCTCTCACGCAGGCCATCGGCGGCCAGGTGAAGATCTTCGCCTGGTACGACAACGAATGGGGCTTCTCGAATCGTCTCGTGGAAATCTCACATCGCGTCGGCACGTAATCTTGCGCCGTCAGCGCCGTCTCATTGCGCGACCAACGAGGCCGAGCACCCCGTCGCGCATTGGCGTCGAACGATCGGCGAGAGCCACGGACCCCACCGCCGCCGAGGCCCGAACCATCCGCAAGGAACGCCGTCTCCGCGTCTTCTCGTAGCGCGCGAAGGCATCGTTCACCGGGTACTCGACGAGCAGTTCGGCCAGAGTCACGGCGTCGATCAGTGCCTCGCCTGCGCCGCGTCCGAGGTGCGGTGTCATCGTATGGGCGGCATCTCCGACCAGCGCGACTCGTCGGGACGTGAACCGCGACAGCGGAGGTGACTGAAAGAGGTCGTGATGAAGAAGCGTATCGCGACCCACTCCGTCCAGCACGGCCCGCACATCGCTGTGCCAGTCCGCAAAGTGCGTGAAGAAGTCCTCGACCGTGGCGATCCCAGGCTCGGCGCGAACAGCACCGAAGAAGTTGAGTCTGCCATCCCACCGCGGGGTGATCCCGAAAAGAGCTCCACGGCCCCAAGTCTCACCGTAGAGGGTGTCGGCCTCAGCGGTAGGTGTTGGAAATGCATCGACCGTGCCGCGCCACACCGTGATACCGACCGGTCGTGGTGCGGCGTCCGGCCCGAACAGATGCTCCCTGGTCGGACTGAATGTGCCGTCCGCACCGATCATCACGTGGTCGATCCCGACCTCACTCGGCGATCTTCCCGGCCGCCCGTAGTTGACGGTGCCTGCGGGCAACTCTGCGGCCAGGACCTTCTGAAGATCGGGGCGCGTCACGAGAAGCACAGGGTGCGGCAGGTCTGCGGCGATCAGCACCCGCCCGTCGCCTGCACGCAACGTGCCGCGGCGCTGCTCGACTGCGACAGCGCGAACACGCTCGAGCACCCCACATCGACGGAGCGCATCCTGCGCCGAACCTGCGAGGCCGAATACGGTTCCCGTGGCCGGCGGCGAGTCCGCACGTTCGTCGACGGTCACCGCGATTCCGGCCCGCGACAAGATCACAGCCGCAGCCAGCCCCGCGACGCCGGCGCCCGCGATCCGCACCTCACCCGAAGTAGCCCTGATCCTTGCCATAACCCGAGCGTACTACAAATGTAGTTCTTCTACTACATTTGTAGTTTCCTTGAGATCGTAGATAGTGTCGCGATATGTCACGACGCACGGACCTGCTCGACAGCGCGATCGACATGATCGGCGCGGAAGGAATGCGTGCACTCACCCATAGGCGCGTAGACGAACAGGCTGGGGTGCCTCTCGGCTCGGCCTCCAACCACTTCCGAACACGTCGCGCACTGTTGGAGGGTGTCCTCGACCGGCTCCTCGAAGTCGATCGACACGTCATCGCGCGCATTACCGTCACCGCACTCCCCAACTCGGTAGGCACACTCGCCGACGCGCTCACGGCCTACCTGGCCCACGCCAGCGGTCCCGAGGCGACCCGTTCCCGGGCCCGGTTCGCGGTGTTCGCGGAGTCCGCAGGCGACTCGGCACTCACCGCGGCGATCGAAGTTCGACGAACGGACCTCATCGGGGTCATCGCCCGGTCATTGACGTCGATGGGTGACGACGTGAATCCGAACGCGGCGGCCAGAGCGCTGGCCGATCATCTCGACGGCGCTCTTCTGCACACCATCACGGGCCAATTCCTCGACATCGCCGTATTCCGTGCCGCCATCGAGCAGCACATCCGAGCCTGGGTAACCCCTGTGATGGGGTGAGGAGTCGAGACTCCGTGCTGACGGTGTAGAGAGTCCTCGGCCGCGGACTCCGTGCCGCCATCCGAAGCATAGGGTCCCGGCCCTGTGCGTGCCTCGATTGCGACACGGCGACTGTCTCCCGTAAGTGCGCAGCTAACCGGCGCTCCTGTTGGTCCACCGAATACGCTGGGGCCATGCCCGATCCTCATGACGGCGGTCCGGCCGCCAGGCCAATCGTTGTCACCGGCGCGCATACGAACAATCTCAAGGATGTGGACCTCACGCTCCCGAAAAGGTTGCTCGCGGTCTTCACCGGCGTGTCTGGATCCGGGAAGTCCTCGCTTGTGCTCGACACGATCGCCGCCGAGTCTCAGCGGCTTGTGAACGACTCGTACTCGACTTTCATTCGCGCACGTCTGCCACAGATGCCTGCTCCGAAGGTTCAAGCAATGGACGGGCTGACGTTCGCGGTACTTATCGATCAACGCCGTTTTACCGGCAACTCACGCTCTACGGTCGCCACGGCAACCGACCTCGCACCACTCCTGCGGCTGGTGTTCTCCCGAATCGGGGCGCCCTCAGCAGGATATTCACCCGCATACTCCTTCAACGACCCGTCGGGGATGTGCCCTACCTGCGAGGGCCTGGGAACCGTCTACGACATCGATGTGGACGAGCTGATCGATCTCGAGAAGAACATCGACGAGGGGCCGGTGCGCTTCAGCATGTTCCGTCCCGGTGTGTACCGGTGGAAGCGTTTCGCCTATTGCGGACTTTTCGACCGGTCGAAGCCGCTCAAGGACTACACGCCCGAGGAGATGGACCTCTTCCTATACGCCGACAAGGTCAAGCTGGAGGACCCCGATCCGCGATTCCCGAAGAGCGCCCGTTTCGATGGCGTGATCACGCGTATGCGCGACGTCTATTTCCGGCAAGGTCGCTCGAAGATGTCTGCGTCGGTCCGCGCCGAACTGGAGCAGATAGTCACGACGCACCTGTGCCCCGATTGCAATGGGGCACGACTGAACGCGGCGGCTCGCGCGAGCCTCATCGACGGCAGATCGATCGTGGACTGGATGCGGATACCGGTCGCCCAATTGCACCGTCTTCTCGAGGACTTCACCGACCCCCGGGTCGCTCCGGCCCTGGACGGCATACGTCACACGCTCGACGCTCTGCTCTCCGTGGGGCTCGGCTATCTCACTCTCGATCGGGAGTCCTCCACGCTCTCAGGCGGCGAAGCGCAGCGGGTGAAAATTGTCCGCCACCTCGGCAGCGCACTGACTGACGTCACCTACGTCTTCGACGAGCCGAGCACGGGATTGCACCCGGCCGACATCCAGCGACTGATCGCCCTGCTGACGAGACTGCGCGATCGCGGCAACACGATCCTCGTCGTCGAGCATCACCCGCAGGTGATCGCCGTCGCCGACCATGTCGTAGACCTCGGGCCAGGGGCCGGGTCGGACGGTGGTCGGATCCAGTTCGAGGGCACCTCAGCCGAGCTCCGGAAGAGTGACACGATCACGGGCCGGCTGCTCGCGGAACCGCTCGAAATACGGACGTCGCCGCGCGCTCCGCAGGGTACGGTCCGCGTGAAGGACGCCCGCTCGCACAACCTGACGGGGTTCGATGCCGACATCCCGCTCGGCGTGCTCACGGCAGTGACCGGCGTAGCCGGCTCTGGGAAAAGCTCGTTCGCTACGCTCGAGCTGCCCCGGCAGCATCCCGATTTCACCGTCGTCGGACAAGAGCCGCTGCGCGGCGGGGTGCGATCGATGTCACTGTCCGTGCTCGGAGTTGCGGAAGCGGTACGGGACGCGTTCAGCGGGGCATCTGGACTCGATCCGTCGTGGTTCAGTTTCAACGGCAAGGGCGCCTGCCCCACCTGTAAGGGCAAGGGCCACATCACCACCGAGCTCGCCTTCCTCGACGACGTCGCCACTCCGTGCGACGAGTGCGGGGGCCTGCGCTTCAACGACACCGCCCTGGCGGCGCAGCTCGACGGGATGTCGATCGCCGACGTCCTTGCGGCGACCCCTGATCGCGTCGCCGCGCTCTTCGCCGAGGACGCCAGTATATCCTCCGCCATGTCGTGGGTTCAGCGCACGGGACTCGGATACATGGCCGTCGGCCGCTCTCTGGACACCCTCTCCGGCGGCGAAAAGCAGCGGCTGCTGCTCGCGCGTCATCTCAGCGATCCGCGCCGCGATCGATCGGATCGCATCGTGCTCGACGAGCCGACTACTGGACTGCACCCCAGCGATGTCAACACGATCAACGTGCTGTTCGACGACCTCGTTGACGAAGGGGCGACCTTGGTGATCGTCGAACACAACATGCGCGTCGTGGCACGCGCCGATCATGTCATCGACATCGGTCCGGGGGCTGGCTCCGAGGGTGGCCGGCTCGTGGTTGAAGGCTCCCCCGCCGACGTGATCGCAAATGACGAATCGCTCACCGGCATCGCTCTCGCGGCTGCGATCCGTCCGAGAGACTGACCGCGGCCCCGCTAAATCCCGGCGACCACTCGTCGCGAAACATGGCGCCGAAAAGACCCGAATCTCTATCGACGTTTCCGTTTGATAGAGATTCGGGTCTTGTGCGTGCCGTGGAGCTAAGGGGACTCGAACCCCTGACCCCCACACTGCCAGTGTGGTGCGCTACCAGCTGCGCCATAGCCCCGTGTTCAGTTATATTGTCGCACCCAGAATCACTTCTGTGTGCTCGAAGAAAGCTACACCATCGCCGTCCCGGCCTACAAATCGCCAGGTGCCGTCCGGGAAGGCGAGAGCCCCCACCCTCCCGGACGCTGATCAGGGCTGCAGGTTCGCAATCCAGTCGGTGTCACCGAACGGATCGATCACGGTGCCGTTGTGCACCACGGACGGGGTGGAGTTTCCGCCGGCAGCAGAGAGCGCCTGGCTGGACGCGGCAGCGTGTGCGCCGGCCTGCTCGACGCCGCTGCCCGAGGTGATGCAATCGGCGGCCTCGTCCGAAGCGCCGGCATCACGTGCGAGCTGCGCCAGATCGTCGTTGGACAGGTCCGAGCTACCACCTTCACCGGGCTGATTGGATTCGTCGAACAGCGCGGTGTGGAAGGCCGAGTAGGCGATCGCATCACCGGAATCGGCCACGCATTGCGTCGCCGCGATCGCACGAGTCGAGTAGTCCTTGCTGGGCGATGCCTCGTTGAGGAAGTTCATCATGTGAAAGCGGACCGCGATCTGGCCGTCGTCGACAGCCTGCGCGACCTGCTGGCCGTACCGCTCCTCGAACAGGCGGCACGCCGGACACATCGGGTCCTCGAACAAGTCGATCGTGGTCGCTGCGTCCGGTAGTCCCAGCAGGACGATGCCGTCTTCCTGCGTCTGCACCTGAACCTCGGAGTTCTGCACACCGCCGTACCCGTCGTTGAGCGGTTTGCTGCGCTGGTTCTGCCAGATCACACCCCCGATCACGAGAACCGCGATGACGACAATCGCGAGTCCGCCGAGGATGTACGTCGACTTACTGGACTCCGGTTGCGGGTTGTACTTGTTCTTCGAGCTCACGTTATGCAGTCCTTAGATTTCGGATGAAACGGGCGGGCGGCAATCTACTCTGCCACCGCAGGCTGAGGGCGCACTGAGAATCGTCCCTTCGATCGTGGACCGAGGGAGAACGGCGATCGTGGGAACACGATCAGCCAGGCCGCCAGTGCCAGGAAACCGACGTCGCGGAGAATTTCGAGCGCGTAGTCCCACGCGCCCACATCCGCGGCGCCTCCCCCACCGAAACACCCGCAGTCGATCGACAGTCCGCGCGCCCACACGGAGATGATCACGCCGATCAGTACGAGCAGTACACCGGCCGACACCACCGCGGTGGCACGCACGGCCAGGCCGATCAGTAGGAGCAGTCCGAGCGCTATCTCGACGAACGGCAGGGTGTTGGCGACCGGACGGACGAGGTCGTGTGGGAGCAACCGATACGCCTCCACCGCCACTGTGGTCTGAGCCGGGTCCGCGGCCTTGATCCAACCCGAAACGAGCCACACCGCAGCCAGTCCGAGCCGCGCGACGAGGGTGATGATCTGTTTCCACACAGGAACGAGAGTACCGATTCGCGGTCAGCGCACCTCGGTCGTGGCCTCCGGTGCTGCGCGGTTCGGCACGAGCAACCATCCGATGGTGGCGGCGAGCATGACGCAGCCGGTCACCGCGAAGGCAACCCCATACGAGAAGTATTGAGCCAACAGTCCGGCGCCGACCGGTCCGAGAACGCCGCCGATATCGGCGACCATCTGGAAAGTCGCGAGAACGGGCCCACCCCGTGACTTCGCCCCGACGACATCGGCGACAGCGGCTTGCTGCGAGGGGTTCATGATCCCCGACCCCAAGCCCGCGACCGCAGACAGCAAGAGGAACACCCAGAGATTGCCCGTCAAACCCATCGCGATGGTCGATGTTCCACACACCACGAGACCGATGAGGACGAACATCTTCCGTCCGTAGGTGTCGGACAACCTGCCCGCCACCATCAGCACCAATGCGTTCCCGACCGCGAACACGGTCAACGCGACACCCGCCACCGCTGGTTCCCGATGCAGCGACTCGACGACGAACAAAGGAACCATCGCCACCCGAACCCCGAAGATCACTCCACCGAACGCCAGATTGGATCCGAGGACCGCCCGATACACGGGATTGCGCAGCGCCTCCCGCAACGTCATGGTGGCACTGTTCTCGGTGACCTCCGGCGACGCGAGATGCGAATCGCGCAGGCTCACGAACACCACCGCCGCCGCGATCACCAGGGCAATCGCGTAGATGACGAAGGGCACCCGCAGACCGAATCCGACGAGCAGACCACCCACGAGCGGACCACTGATCGAGCCCATCAAGAAACTGGTCGCGTACACACCCGACACTCGACCGCGACGATCCGGCGGGGCCATTCTGATGACGAGACCCATCGCGGAGACCGTGAACATCGTCGATCCGATACCGCCGAGTCCGCGGAACAGCAACAGCTGCCAGTAGTCCATCGCAATCGCGCATGCGCCCGTCGAGGCCGCGACGATCAAGAGGCCGGTGATGTAGACGGGCCGCTCTCCCAATCGCTGGACCAACCGACCACTGACGGGCGCGAAGGCCAGCCGCATGAACGCGAATGAGGAGATCACCACGGTGGCAGCCGTGACGCTGACGTCGAAACTGCGGGCGAACTGCGGTAGTGCGGGCGCGACGAGACCGAAGCCGAGGGCGATGACGAAGCTGGCCGAGACCAGTATCCAGATCTCTTTGGGCAGCTTGTCGGTTCGCGTAGTCATGATCGTGACCGATGCTAGCCCGCTACTTCAGAACCCCTGACACCAACGCCTGAGCTGCCTCCTGAACCCGCGCGAGGTGGTCGGCACCGACGAATGATTCGGCATAGATCTTGTAGACGTCCTCGGTCCCGGACGGCCTGGCTGCGAACCACGCATTCTCGGTCGTCACCTTCAGACCACCGAGGGCCGCTCCGTTTCCGGGGGCCTCCGTGAGGACTGCCGTGATCGGTTCGCCCGCGAGGTCGGTCGCGGTCACCTGATCGGCGTTCAGTTTCGCGAGGACGGCCTTCTGTTCCCGTGACGCAGGCGCGTCGATGCGGGCGTAGGCGGGGTCCCCGAACTTCTCGGTCAGCCTCCGGTACCGCACCGACGGCGTCTTGCCCGTCACCGCGGTGATCTCGGCGGCGAGCAACGCCAGGATGATGCCATCCTTGTCGGTGGTCCACACTCCCCCGTCGTGCCGGAGGAACGACGCGCCGGCGCTCTCCTCGCCACCGAATCCCACCGAGCCGTCGAGCAGTCCCGGCACGAACCACTTGAACCCGACCGGCACCTCGACGAGCGTGCGGCCGAGGCCGGCGACGACGCGGTCGATCATGGACGAACTCACCAGTGTCTTGCCGACGTCGGCCCGCGAACCCCAACCCTCACGGTGCGAGAACAGGTAGTCGATGGCCACGGCCAGATAGTGGTTCGGGTTCATCAATCCGCCATCGGAAGTGACGATCCCATGTCGATCGGCATCGGCGTCGTTGCCTGTTGCGATGTCGAAACGATCTCGCATGTCGATGAGCGACGCCATCGCGTGCGGCGACGAACAGTCCATCCGAATCTTGCCGTCGGTGTCGAGCGTCATGAAGCGCCAAGCCGCGTCGACGGTCGGGTTCACCACCTGGAGGTCGAGGTGATGGGTCTCGGCGATCGCACCCCAGTAGTCGACACTGGCGCCCCCCAGTGGGTCGGCACCGATTCGGATACCTTCGCCGCGAATAGCATCGAGGTTCAGGACACTCGGTAGATCGTCCACGTAGAAGCGCAGGTAGTCGTAGCGCTCGGCGTGCTGCAACGCGCGTTCGATCGGGATGCGCCGCACGCCCGACAATTCGGAGCGCAACAGTTCGTTTGCGCGTTTCGCGATGATCGAGGTCGCATCGGAGTCGGCCGGACCGCCGTGCGGTGGGTTGTACTTGAATCCCCCGTCGCGTGGCGGATTGTGCGAGGGCGTCACCACGATTCCGTCTGCTAGAGACGACGGTGCGCTGCCGTTGTACCTGAGGATGGCGTGGCTGACCGCGGGAGTCGGCGTGTACCGATCACGCGAATCGATCAGCACGTCCACGCCGTTGCCTGCGAGAACCTCGAGGGCCGAAACCCACGCCGGTTCCGACAACGCGTGGGTGTCACGTCCCATGAACAACGGTCCGTCGATCCCCTGCGAGCTGCGGTACTCCACGATCGCCTGGGTGGTCGCCACGATGTGTGCCTCGTTGAAAGCACTGTCGAGACTCGAACCGCGATGGCCCGACGTTCCGAACGTCACCTGCTGCAACGGATTCTCCGGGTCCGGAACTCGGCTGTAGTACGCCGTGACAAGGTGGGCGATGTCCACCAGATCCTCCGGAAGGGCCAACTGCCCGGCCCGCTCGTGCGCCACGAAACCTCCCTGATCGTTCGACTGTCAACCATCCTGCACCCTCGCGCCGCGGGGTTCACGCCGTGAGTGAAAATCCTGCCCACGCAAGACTCAGGCCTACGATCAGGCTTGCCGCGACATACAGCACACCCACGTACGGCCGGTGGAGCCGTTCGGCCGCAACGGACTCCACGGCAAATGTGGAGTAGGTGGTGAGACCGCCGCAGAAACCCGTACCCAACAATGCGAACAGCGAAGGCGGCAGAGCGACACCCGAGATCAGGCCGAGAACGAAGCAACCCACGATGTTGACCAGAAAAGTCGGGATCGGGAAGCTGCCGTAGGACGCGACATAACGTCCCGTCAGATAGCGGAGGCCGGCGCCGACACCGCCGCCAAGTGCGACGAACACGACATTCACGCGACACCTCTCTTACGTCGAAGGAGGTGGCCGATCTCCATGCCCGCGCGCGCCGCCAGCAGCGCCGGAATCAGGGTCGCGGCAACGTATGCGGTCGCAACGAGTGCGCTCTGATCCACCGCATCGACGGCGAAGGTGGAGAACGTGGTGAAGCCGCCGAGTACCCCGGTACCGAGGAACAGCCGCCAAAGGCGCTCCGGCCCCAGCATCGCGGCGATGATGCCGAGCAGCAGCGAACCGACCACGTTGACAACGGCAATCGTCCAGATACCCGGGACCAGCTCGGAAAGCCCGTACCGTGCGCATGCACCGAGGGCGCCGCCGGCAACCACCACGCGGAGGGCCCTCGCTTCGATCACCGGATCACCTTACGTCGCCCGGCGTGCCTCCCCCTGCACACGATCCCGTGTGCCGGCGCGATCGCCGAGAATCAGGAGCACGCCGATGACGATGACGACCCATCCTGGCGAGGCGGGAAGCGCCGTCGTGAGAATCACGCTCCAGACAACCAATATCCAACCCAGCCAGGCCGGGACGCGGTGACTCTGACGAGCGCTCCACAGTATGAAACTCCCGAGCGCGAACATCGGGATTCCGAAGCTGCCGATGGTCATCCAGAACGCTTCGGAACGTAGGGCTTCGGCCAGAGTCGTGGAGTCGTCGAGCGTGAAGGTGTTCCACCAGCCTTCTTCCGCGGCGTCCGACAGAGCCGATCCATGTCCCAGTGGCGCAACCACGGTGTGGACGGCTCCGAAAGCGATCGCAAGCCAGCCCCCTACCTCGGTCACGCGGCTGGTCGACATCTTTCCGTTCGACATACCGACCTCCTTTTATACGGGTGCGTATAAATTGATGGTAACAGGTGATATACGAAGGCGTATAACAGATTCGTCCAGGGCAAAAGAAGAGGCCCCTCACCTGACATCCAGGTGAGGGGCCTCTTCTTTGTGGAGCTGCCGGGAATTGAACCCGGGTCCTCCGCAGCAAAGCCAGGGCTTCTCCGTGTGCAGTTTGCTATGTCTCTACTTGGATCTCCCGGTCTCACAAACCAGCCAGGATGACGATCCCAGTCGCTGTTTGATGTCCCATCCGACTCCGCGACCGAGTCGGTAGGTAAAGCCCTCTAGCTGATGCCAGTACCCGGGCCGAGGGCGAACCCGGACTGACAGACACGCAGTCGCTACTTAGGCAGCGAGTGCGTAGTCGCGCTGATTGGAATCGGCGCTTAATTGGTTGCAGCGACGCTTAACGGTGGTCTCTTGCCTGCACCGACACGCTTCCCCTGACTCAACGTACGCAGTCGAAACCGTTCAGCCCCGTACGTCCCCACGAATCTCGCGGGGCCACCAAGTGTAACGCGTGGGGCGCGCCGTTTCATCCGAGTATTGCTCCCACGCCTCAGCGAGCCCGCCGGGCGGCGACGGCAGCCTCCACGTCGGCTTCGATCAGGTCCATGTTGATCGCCACGGCCGCCTGATATCCGGCCGATGCGGAGATGACGACCTGCGCTTTCGGGTCCACGACATTGCCGGCCGCCCACACGCCGGGAACGCTCGTGGCTCCGGTCGCATCGACTGCGGCGAACGGCCCGAACGGAGTGTCGTTCGTCTCGGCACCGAGGTCTCGCAGAGTCTGATCGCGCGGCACCGGTGTGATGGCGCCGCCGACGAACACCGCTCGCCGCGGGGTGACCGTGCCGTCGGCCAGCCGAACCCCGGTCAGTTCGTCGTTCTCGACCTCGAGTCCCGTGACCTTCCCGGAGACGATACGAATATCGCGGGCGTCGAGCTTCTCTCGGTCCCCGGGCTCGATGGCGTCGTCCGTGTGCGTGAACAGCACCACGTCGTCCGTCCATTGCCGGACCATCAGCGCCTGGTGAACGCCGAAGAACGCGGTTTCGGCGATGACTCCGAGTGGTTGGTCACGCACTTCGTAGCCGTGGCAGTAAGGGCAGTGCAGAACGTCCTTTGCCCACCGATCGGCGAAACCCTCGATGTCCGGAAAGGTGTCGCTGATGCCGGTCGCGACGAGCAGTCGACGAGCAACCAGGGACTCTCCGTCTGCGAGTGCGAGCTCGAATCCCCCTGCGATTGCCGACGCCTTCGTGACGGAGCCCTCGGTGAACGTGACCCCGAAACGCTCGGCTTCCTCTCGTCCCATCGCCAGCAGATCGGTGGGTACGGTCCCGTCCCGAGTCAGGAATCCGCGCAGGTGGGTGGCCAACTCGTTACGAGGTTGCCCGGCGTCGATCACCGTCACCGATCGCCTGGCCTGCGCCAGAACGAGTGCCGCGTTGAGCCCGGCAGGTCCGCCGCCCACGATTGCCACGTCCAAGGTCTTGTTGTTCGTCATGATTCCACTGTCCGCGAGTGTGGCGGTACTGGCAAGTTTGTTTGCAGTTTCGGCAAATCAGAGTCCACACTGGAGTCATGGACGACGTCGTGGCAGGAATCGGGCCGAGGCTCAAAGCCTTGCGGATCGAACGGGATCTGACGCTGTCGGTGCTCGCCGAGGCGACGGGGATCTCGGTCAGCACACTCTCGCGCCTCGAATCGGGGCAGCGACGGGCCAGTCTGGAACTGTTGCTACCCATCGCCTCCACCTACCGCATTCCGCTCGACGATCTCGTGCGCGAACCGGTCCGCGATCCACGGATCAAGCAGGTTCGTAATACGAACGGGCGAATGACGTCGATCCCGCTGACCCGGCAACCGGGCAATCTCCAGGCGTACAAGATCATCATCGAACCGGACCCCGACCAGGTGCAGCAACAACGCACCCACGAAGGCTACGAATGGTTCTACGTGTTGGCCGGTCGAGTACGACTCCTCCTCGGCGAACAGGACGTGATGTTGACGGCCGGCGAAGCAGTCGAGTTCAACACCCGGATTCCGCACTGGTTCGGGGCGGCGGGAAAAGAACCCGCTGAGCTGTTGAGCCTGTTCGGCCGCCAAGGCGAGCGCATGCACCTGCGCACGTAGACGGATCGGTCAACTGGCGACAGCGATCATTCCCACCGCAGCCATCGCGAGCAGCATGCCGGCCTGCTGCACCCGGGTGACCCGCTCCCCCAGCATCACCATCGCGAGCAGCACTGTCGCAGCCGGGTACAGCGAGCCGATCACGCTGACCAACGACAACAGGCCACCGTGGAATGCGTACAGCATTGCGACGTTGGCGATCACGTCCAGCACGCTGATGTACACGGCCAATCGCAGCGGTTCGCCGTGTGACGGCGAGAAGTCCCGTGCCACGAGCGCCGCGACCCACACCGCAGCCGTTGCAGACGCACGTGAGAGCACGAGGGGCCACAAGCCACCTTCGCCGTCGATGCGGTGCAGACAGGCGAAGGCCAGAGCGAACGCGATCCCCGAGCCCACGGTCAGCAACGCCACCGACTTCGTGAATCGCATCTTCCGACCACCGAAGACTTCACCCACCGTCTCGTCCGGGGATTCGCGGCTCACGAGGACGACCGCCACGAGCGCGACCATCACCCCCGCGAACGCGATAACACCAGGACGCTCACCGAGACCCAGGCCGATCAGGACCGGAACGCCGGCAACCAACACGGCAGTCAGCGGAGACACCACCGACATCGGCCCGGCCGCCAGCGCGAGGTAGAAACCCCACACGGCCAGACCGTTGGCAACTCCGGACAGTGCGCCCCACACCATGGATGCGGTCGTGAGTTCGCCTGCAACGAATGGGGCGATCGCCAGGACGATCACGAACGAAATGGGGTACGACACCAACACCACACGCAGGGCGGCGACCCGACGCGAGGCAACCCCGCCGACGAAATCGCTCACGCCGTAGCCGATCGCGGCCACGAAGGCGAGCAGGACCGATGTCAGCGCATGCCCTTGATTCGGCGGCCGAGTTCGCGGGTCACCTCACGTTCGGCGGTTCGGCGGGCCAGGTCCTGACGCTTGTCGTAGTCCTGCTTGCCCTTCGCAAGTGCGAGTTCGACTTTCACCTTGCCGTCCGAGAAATACATGGACAGCGGCACGAGCGTCTGGTTTCCTTCGCGGGTCTTACCCACGAGGTGCTCGATCTCACGCTTGTGCAGCAGCAGCTTTCGGGTGCGGCGAGGCGAATGGTTGGTCCACGTGCCCTGGGTGTACTCGGGGATGTGGAGACCGCGAAGCCACACCTCCCCGTCGTCGACGGTGGCGAATGCGTCGACGAGCGACGCTTTGCCCTCGCGCAGGCTCTTCACCTCGGTGCCGACGAGTGCGATACCCGCCTCGTAGACATCGATGATGGAGTAGTTGTGGCGCGCCTTTTTGTTGCTCGCGATGACCTTGCGGCCCTTTTCCTTCACTGTCCGGGCCTTTCAGTCCGCGTTTCGATCATTGATCTTGCTCCAACGAGCATACGAGCGTCGGCAACCGGATTATTCGCGTACGTACAGACGCAAGGTGGTGTACGCGGTGGCAGCGGCCATTCCTACGCCCACCAGGATCAGCCACGGAGAGACGAAGAGAACGTCACTGTTGGAGATCCGGGCCACGATGTTCGCTTCGTACACATCCGACAGAACATCGTCGATGAACATGTTCTTCGCGGTGAACAGGCCGACGATGGCGAGAACCGCACCGACAAGGGCCGCGGCCACCGCCTCGAGCAGGAACGGAAGTTGGGTGTACCAACGGGTCGCACCCACGAGTCGCATGATGCCGACCTCGGTACGACGAGTGAATGCGGCGATCTGCACCATGTTCGCGATCAACAACACGGCGGCAACGGCCTGGACGATCGCGATCGCGAACGCGGCGTTGCGCACACCGCCCAGGACACTGAAGAGCCGCTCCACCAGTTCGCGCTGGTTGAGCACGCTCTCGACACCGGGCCGGGCGCCGAACTCCTCGTTGATGACACCGAACCGCTCGGGATCGCTCAGTTTCACCTTGAACGACGCCGGGAAGCTGTCGGGGCTCACGAGGGCGGCCAGTTCCGGCTGATCCTTGAAGACGCGCTCGGTGGCGTCCTTCACCGCATCGTCGCGGTTGAGGTACTGCACGGACACCACCGAGGGGGTGTCGTCCAAATCGGAACGAATCGCCTTGCAGATCTCCCCCTCACATCCGGGATCGGACGTGGAGATGTCGTCGGTGAGGAAGATCTGCACCTCGACGCGATCGAGGAAGATCTGCTGGGTCTTCCCGGCCATCTGCACGACCAGCAGGCCGCTGCCGAACAAGCCGAGCGAGATCGCCGTAGTCAGAACCATTGCGATCGTCATCGTGACGTTGCGGCGGAGGCCGGTCAGAACCTCGCTGAAGATGAAACTGGCGCGCATCGGAAAATGGAGTCCTTCGTGGGAGGGCGTGAACGGTGACTGTGTGCTCGTCGACTATCTGCCGACGCCGTACACACCCCGCGCTTCGTCACGGACCACTCGGCCGAGGTCGAGTTCGACCACGCGGCGTCGCATCGAGTCGACGATGTGGTGATCGTGGGTGGCCATTACGACGGTGGTTCCGGTGCGGTTGATTCGCTCGAGCAGCAACATGATGTCCTGACTCGTCTCCGGGTCGAGGTTGCCGGTGGGCTCGTCGCACAGCAACACCAACGGCCGGTTCACGAACGCTCGGGCAATGGCGACTCGTTGCTGCTCACCACCCGACAATTCGTTGGGCAGACGGTCCGCTTTGCCGGACAGCCCCACCATCTCGAGAACCTCCGGAACGGTGCGCGTGATCATCGATCGGGGCTTACCGATCACCTCGAGGGCGAAGGCGACGTTCTCGGACACCGTCTTCTTCTGCAGCAGCCTGAAGTCCTGGAAGACACAGCCCATGCTCTGACGCAGCTTCGGCACCCGCCTGGCAGACAGCTTGTTCACATGGAACTTCGAGATGTGGATGTCGCCGGCGGTGGGCGACTCCTCCTTGAGAAGAAGGCGCATGAACGTCGACTTACCCGAACCCGACGGCCCGATGAGGAAGACGAACTCGCCCTTGTCCACATCGACGCTCACCTTGTCCAAAGCAGGCCTGGTTGAGGTCTTGTACGACTTCGACACATTCTCGACGCTGATCACGGAGAGCCAGTCTAGCCCGATGCGAGGGAGTGCCCTTCTGTGACAACTCCCGAGCTCGATTCGCTATGGCGCTGGAACAGCCGGGACCATGGTGGTCGGCTCGTCCTCGGGCGCGGGCGTGTCCCGGTTCAACCCCGGAATCTCGAACAGAGGCAGCCCGGGAGCCGTCGTGGTCGACTCGGATGTGGTCTGTTCGGTGGTCGTCGACTCGGTCGTGGTGGATTCGGTGGTCGTCGTGGGTTCGGTGGTGGTCTCGCTGGTGACGGAAGTCGTCGTCTGCGGCGCAGGTGTCTCGACAGGCGCTTCGGACGTGGCGGCGGGAGGGTTGGTCACCACACTCGGTTCCGGTTCCTCCGGGTTGAGATACGCGTTGAGGGAGTAGAGCACAAGCCACAGGATCACCAGAAACAGAGTCGAGGTGCGTACTCGCCCACCGAAGAGATGGCTGGGTAGCACGTTCGGAGCCAGGAAGCGGTCGAGTCCGGTTCGGTCGTTGCTGCTCACTGCCGATCCTCCTTCGCCGACTCGGCGGAGTCGGGTACAGCGGCGAGATCGGAAGTGACGGCCATCCCCTGCTGCTGCATCGTCGACGCCACGCGCACCCGAAGCGCACGGCGGACCTGGAACTGCTTGCCCGGAAGAGTTCGGGCGACCATCCGCACCACTACCTCGTCGACGCCGAGATTCTCGACGCCCATCACCGACGGTTCGTCGAGCAGGAGTGTCTTCAGGTGCGGGTCCTCCATCGCCTCGACCCCGACTCGGTGCAGCAGATCGTTGACCCGGTTGATGTCGGCTGCGGCGGGAACCGGCACGTCGATCACGGCTCGTGCCCAGTCTTTCGACAGGTTCGTGGCCTTGACGATCTGACCGTTCGGGACGGTGATCACTTCGCCGTCGGAGTTGCGCAGGCGGGTCACCCGGAGGGTGACGTCTTCGATCACGCCTTCCGCATCCTCGGAGGAGCCGGTGACGGCGAGATTGACGGTGTCACCGAACCCGTACTGCCGCTCGGTGATGATGAAGAACCCCGCGAGAATGTCCTGCACCACACGCTGCGCGCCGAAGCCCAGGGCTGCACCGATGACGGTTGCCGGGGCCACGAGACTCGCGATCGGCAACCCCATCCGACCGAGAACCCTCGTGGTCGCAATGACGTAGACCATCGTGATGATCACCCAGGTGATCATCTGCGCCACCGAGTGCCGGTGCTTACTGACCTCGGAACGGACAAGTGCGTCGCCCTGGGTGTAACTGCTGTCGATCCGGTCGGTGATCTTGGCTCCGCCCCAGCTCACGAAGCGCGCCACCAGCATCGCGCCGAGCACGGTGAGGGCCACCGGCAGTGCGACAGTGGACAGCCAGCCCAGGAAGTTCTGCGCCGGCACGAACGCCGCCGCGACGGCGGCGTTCGAGGCAGCCGACATCACGACCTACTCCTGGTTCTCACGCATACGCCAGCGGATACCGGACTCGAGAAAACCGTCGATATCACCATCGAGGACCGTCGAGGGATTGTTGACCTCGAACTCGGTCCGCAAGTCCTTGACCATCTGGTACGGATGTAGAACGTACGAGCGCATCTGGTTGCCCCAGGAGTTGCCACCGTCGCCCTTGAGTGCGTCCATCTCGGCGCGTTCTTCCTGACGCTTGCGCTCGAGCAGTTTCGCCTGCAGCACCCGCATCGCGGACACCTTGTTCTGCAGCTGCGACTTCTCGTTCTGACAGGTCACGACGATGCCGGTGGGGACGTGCGTCAATCGAACCGCGGAGTCCGTCGTGTTGACCGACTGGCCACCCGGGCCCGACGAACGGTAGACGTCGACTCGCACGTCGTTCTCGTTGATGTCGATGTGGTCTGTGGTCTCGACGACCGGAAGCACCTCGACCTCGGCGAACGACGTCTGACGTCGTCCCTGGTTGTCGAAGGGGCTGATGCGAACCAGGCGGTGCGTCCCCATTTCCACGGACAGCGTTCCGTAGGAGTAAGGAGCCTTGATCGCGAAGGTTGCACTCTTGATGCCCGCCTCTTCTGCGTACGAGGTGTCGTAGACCTCGACTCCGTAGTCGTGCTTCTCCGCCCAGCGGATGTACATGCGCATGAGCATCTCGGCCCAGTCTGCGGCGTCGACACCGCCTGCACCCGAACGGATGTTGACCAGTGCGTCACGCTCGTCGTACTCACCCGACAGCATGGTCTTCACTTCCATCGCCGCGATGTCGGTGCGCAGGCTGGCGCGCTCCTCGTCCGCTTCGGCGATCGCGTCCGCGCCTTCGTCTTCTTCGGCGAGTTCGTAGAGCAGCGGAAGGTCGTCGAGGCGTTGGCGGAGGCCCTCCACTCGGCGCAGTTCCGTCTGCGCATGAGACAGGGTGCTCGTCACCTTCTGGGCGTGCTCCTGGTCGTTCCACAGGTCGGGATCGGCCGCCTGGTGCTCCAGTTCGTCGATACGCCGACGCAGTTCCTCCACGTCCAGCACCGATTCGACGGTACGGAGGGTGGTGTCGAGTTCGTTCAGGTCTGCGGATACGTCAGGTTGCACGGTTCTCAAGGTTACCGGGTGCTTCGATGGCGCCACGGGCCGACCGAACGAGGTGCTCGCCTAGTAAACTTCGGCCTCGTGACCGATCTTGCGGACGACCTTCGCCTCGCCCTCCGAATCGCCGACGAGGCGGACGCACTCACCGAGGCCCGTTTCGGCGCTCTCGATCTGAAGGTCGACTCCAAACCCGATCTCACTCCCGTCTCCGACGCCGACCTTGCCGTCGAGCGCGCGGTGCGCGCGACCCTCGAACGCGAACGGCCCCGCGATGCGGTCCTCGGCGAGGAATTCGGTGGGCACCCGACGTTCGTGGGACGCCAGTGGGTCGTCGATCCGATCGACGGCACCAAGAACTTCGTGCGCGGCGTTCCGGTGTGGGCCACGCTCGTCGCACTCCTCGAACACGGCGTACCGGTGGTGGGAGTTGTCAGCGCCCCGGCACTGTCGCGTCGCTGGTGGGCTTCGGAGGGTGCGGGAGCCTGGGCAAGTTTCGATGGGGGTGAGCCACGCAAACTGGCCGTGTCCGCCGTCGGTGACCTCGCCTCCTCGAGCCTGAGCTTTTCCAGCCTGTCGGGGTGGAAGGACCGCGGCATCCGCGATCGCTTCCTCGGCCTGACGGACAACGTGTGGCGTGTCCGCGGATACGGCGACTTCTACTCCTACTGCCTGCTTGCGGAAGGCAGCGTCGATATCGCCGCCGAACCCGAGGTGTCGCTGTGGGACCTCGCGGCGCTCGACATTCTCGTTCGCGAGGCGGGTGGCGCCTTCGGCAACCTCGAGGGCAAGCCCGGGCCGCACGGCGGAAGCGCAGTCGCGACCAACGGTCTGCTGCACGGGGCAACACTCGCGGCACTCGGCTCATAGTCCAGCGTCACCCCTGCTAGGCCGCTTGATTCGCGTCGAGGCGATGCATGCGAATCGCCGAGATCAGGAAAAAGACGCCACCCAGGGTCGCGTATCCGGCAATGTTCGTGAGCAACACCTGTGACCCGACCGACTGCAGAACGAAGCTCGTACCAGCGATTGCGGAGATTGCGCCGCTGAGGATCATCGCCCACTGCCCACCGAACCGGTAACGCCGGATTGCGACGATCAATTGCACGAGGCCTGCAGCGATGGCCCAGACACCCCATACCCGCAGCACGCCAGGAATGCCCGAGGTGACTGCCGCGGCCAGACCGACCGCGGCCCCCAGACTCAGTGCCATATTGACGTACAGCGCTGCTCGCGCTCGTGCAGCGCCGGAGGTACGGAAGTCGATCACTGCCGCGACGACGTCGAACAGAGGGTAGATCACCAGTAGGGCAATGACGGGTGCGGTGAGCGTCGCAGCCGTGAGGGCGAGAAGGCCCGCCCAGACGACGGCGAACCCGAATCGGGCGTAGTACAAGTGTCGCAACCCCCTGACGTGGCCTGCATTCCTGGCCGGAACGGGGTTGCGGGTGTCGATGGCACTGGACATCGGATTACTCCTTCGAAATGAATGTAGATAGAACGATCGGTACTCCTCGTAGTATGTAGAACTTGAGGGGGTGATGTCAAGACCGATCGTTCTATCTGCTACCGTCCGGAGATCAAGGACAAGCAAGCGAGCGAAAGCAGGGGTTCGATGTCGGAAGCACGAGCGCGACTCCTGGGAACGGCTACCGAGCTCTTCTACACCGAGGGACTCCATTCCGTGGGCATCGATCGCATCATTGCCACCGCGGGGGTGACACGGGCGACGCTGTACCGGCACTTTCCGAGCAAGGACGCCCTCGCCGTCGCCTACCTGACGCAAGCAGACGATGCTCTCCGCGCGCGTGCGGATTCAGCACGAACTCAGGAAGCAACCCCCCAAGACACCCTTCGAGCCATCGCCCGGTTCATCGCCGAGGATGTCCAGAGCCCCGGCTTCCGTGGTTGCGCCTTCCTCAATGCCACTGCCGAGTACCCGGACCCCGCACACCCGGTCCACCAAGCGGTCCTCTCACACAGACAGTGGTTCCTGGAAACGGTCACCCAACTCGTATCCGCCACCGGAGAAAGCGACCCGAACACCGCCTCCCGGCACTTCGTCATGCTGCGAGACGGAGCCATGGCCGCCGGCTGCCTTACCGACCCCCGCCCCGTTGCGGAGACCTTCCTGCTCGGCATCGAAGGCATTCTCGAGCATCTTGACCACAATCGCTAGCCGGTCGTGGCAGCGGGCCTCTACCAGATCACGGCCGCAAGAAGAGCGAGCGCCGGCAGAATTCCCTGTATGAACGCCGGCCGCAGGTAGGCCTTCCCCGTCGTAGCGAGGACCAGGGCCGCGCCGACGATCGCAAGGCAGCAGAACACGACCACGCCGTGCCCTGCCGAGCCGCCGAGGATGAGACCACCGAACAACCCAAGCGCCAGAAACAGGTTGTAGAAGCCCTGATTGAAAGCGAGGGGCCGAGCGACCTCCGCGTCGGCTTGCGACTTCACACCGAATTGCTGCCACACGTCCGGGCGCGTCCACAACACGCTCTCCAACACGAATATGCCTACGTGAAGCAAGGCGGTGAAAGTTGCCAGGACCAGGGATATCAGTGGCATGGAGAGAAATCTGCCACAGCCGGCAACACATTTCGGCGGAACGGCAGGACTCGGAACTTACTCCAAAGTAGACACCGACCTTACTCCGGAGTAAGGTTATGGAGTGTCCACGCCCGTACACCGAGAAACTGCTGGTGATCATGAGCAAGCAAGACACTGTTGCCCCCACTGACGGCGCCAAGCGGGAACCCCGCGACACGTCCGCTGTCGGACTGAATCCGGTCAAGCGCGACGCCATGGGTGCCGCAATGCGAGTCTTGACCAAGATCACCGGATCCGACCTGGCCGAGAAGTACAACCTTCGGCAGACGATCGACCGCGTGACCTACGAAGGCACCAAGACCGGATTCAAGACTCTCGGTGCGGCCACCCGCACCTTCAAGCAGGTGTCCGGAGGTGGCGCTCCCAAGCGACTCCCCGACTCCGAGACCAAGAACGCCGACTACTTCGACCTCACGCCCAACGACGAGCAGAAGATGATCGTCGAAACGGTGCGCGAGTTCGCCGAAGAGATCCTGCGCCCCGCCGGCCACGACGCGGACGCCGCAGCAGAGTCCCCGGCCGACCTGGTCGAGCGTGCCGCCGAACTCGGCATCACGCTCATCAACGTTCCGGAGGAGCTCGACGGCGCAGCCAGCGAGCGCGGCGCGGTCACCAACTCTCTCGTTGCCGAGGCCCTCGCGCACGGCGACATGGGCCTTGCCCTCCCGATCCTCGCCCCCAGCGGTGTCGCTGTCGCGCTCACCCAGTTCGGTAGCGATGCACAGCAGAAGACCTACCTCCCCGCTTTCACCGGCGAGAAGGTTCCCAACGCGGCCGTCGTCGTCAACGAGCCGCGGGCACTGTTCGACCCGTTCGCTCTGCAGACCAAGGCCGTCCGCTCCCCCAGCGGTTACAAGCTCAACGGTGTGAAGAGCCTCGTGCCCGCCGCCGCGTCGTCCGAGCTGTTCATCGTCGCCGCCGAGCTCGACGGAAAGCCGACGTTCTTCATCGTCGAGTCCGACACCAAGGGCCTTGTCGTCGAAGCAGACCCGAGCATGGGCCTGCGCGCAGCCGGCCTGGGTCGCCTCATCCTCGACGACGTCGCCGTTCCCGAGTCCGCAATCCTGGGTGACGGTGATGCCGACCAGCGCAAGCTCGAGTACGCCGAGGCCATCCGTCTCGCACGCCTGGGCTGGGCTTCGCTCGCAGTCGGTACCGGCCAGGCCGTCCTCGACTACGTGATTCCTTACGTCAACGAGCGCGAAGCCTTCGGCGAGCCGATCAGCCACCGTCAGGCAGTCGCCTTCATGGTGTCCAACATCGCGATCGAACTCGACAGCATTCGCCTCGTCACCCTTCGTGGTGCTTCCCGCGCCGAGCAGGGCCTCTCGTTCGCCCGCGAGTCCGCGCTCGCCCGCAAGCTCGCATCCGACAAGGGCATGCAGATCGGCCTCGACGGCGTTCAGCTTCTCGGTGGACACGGATACACCAAGGAGCACCCGGTCGAGCGTTGGTACCGCGACCTTCGTGCAGTCGGCGTTGCCGAGGGCATCGTCCTCATCTGAGCGGCCTGAGCTAACAAAAGGACACTTCACATGATCAATCTCGAACTCCCCAAGAAGCTCAAGGCCCAGGCGAACCAGGCCCACCAGGTCGCTGCCGAGATCTTCCGTCCCATCTCCCGCCGTTACGACCTCGGCGAGCACGACTACCCCGTCGAGCTCGACACGATGGCCGCCATGGTCGAGGGCCTCAACGACTCCGGTAAGGGCGCCGCCGGCGCCACCATGGGTCGCAGCGCCGATGCCAAGGAGAAGGACGGCAACCAGAACGGCGGCAACATGTCGTCACTCCTCAACGTCATCGAAACCTGCTGGGGCGACGTCGGTCTCACCCTCGCGATCCCCTACCAGGGTCTCGGCAACTCGGCCATCGCATCCGTCGCCACGGACGAGCAGCTCGACCGCTTCGGCAAGGTGTGGGCCTCGATGGCCATCACCGAGCCCAGCTTCGGCTCCGACTCGGCGGCGGTCAGCACCACGGCGGTCCTCGACGGCGACGAGTGGGTGCTCAACGGCGAGAAGATCTTCGTCACCTCCGGTGAGCGTTCCACCCACATCGTGGTGTGGGCGAGCGTCGACAAGTCGAAGGGACGCGCGGCGATCAAGTCGTTCGTCGTTCCCCGTGAGGCTCCCGGCCTGAGCGTCGCCCGTCTCGAGCACAAGCTCGGCATCAAGGCGTCCGACACGGCCGTCCTGCTCTTCGAGAACTGCCGAATCCCCAAGGACAACATCCTCGGCTCCCCCGAGGTGAACGTCGAAAAGGGCTTCGCGGGCGTCATGCAGACGTTCGACAACACCCGTCCCCTCGTTGCGGGTATGGCGATCGGCCTGGGCCGCGCTGCTCTCGAGGAACTGCGCAACATCCTCACCGAGGCGGGCGTCGAGATCTCCTACGACACCCCGGCCTACAACCAGCACGCGGCAGCGGCTGAGTTCCTCCAGCTCGAAGCCGACTGGGAAGCCGCCTACCTGCTCACGCTCCGCGCGACCTGGATGGCCGACAACAAGAAGCCCAACTCGCTCGAGGCTTCGATGTCCAAGGCCAAGGCGGGCCGCACCGGTACCGCGGTGTCGCTCAAAGCCGTCGAACTGGCCGGCACCGTCGGTTACTCGGAGCGTCCGCTCCTGGAGAAGTGGGCCCGCGACTCGAAGATTCTCGACATCTTCGAGGGCACCCAGCAGATTCAGCAGCTCATCATCGCGCGTCGCCTCCTCGGAAAGTCTTCTTCCGAACTGAAGTGATCGCACCGGACCGAAGCCCCCGTCACGCCACTGCGCGACGGGGGCTTCGCTGTGTGTCCCCTTCCTTTCGGCGCAGGCTCCGAGGTCTCCTGGGTAGGTCACGGAGGCGATCATGCAGATTCGCGGCGCCAGAGCAGCGGTGACGGGCGCGTCCGGCGGCCTCGGTGCGCCATCGTCCGCGCGCTCGACGTCGATCTGCGCGGACGTGAGCATCTCGTCTACATTTCCTCGGTTCGGTCGTGGACGCCGGCATGTTGGCACGCACACCTTCCCGCTCCTCCAGGATCGAAGGCGTCACATCCATGGCAGTGGGACTCGCGGTCGTCGCGGCCATAGAACGTGATCGGTCGGAGATCGATGTCGCAGACCTTCCCGTTCGTATCGTTGCGAGGCTCAGCGGTATCGCGCCGGGACTCGTCGCCCGTCTCACCCAGAGTGAAGACGCCGTTGCTTACGCGGAGCAACTCGCCGAGGGGCCCGGCCAGGATCGTTGAAGACCCCGGCACCCTGCCCTGCATCATCCTCTACTCTTGGCAGTGACACATGTCACCTGAACCCTGGGGAGGGTTTCCATGCCACGGCAGAGCATCCTGGGCAAGATCACCGGCCCTGACATTCTCGGCAAGATCACCGATGCGGCCGGGGCCGTCACTGTCATGGGTCGCGCCGGCCTGGTCCCCTTCCCACGCCTCGACCGGGGCATCAATTCGATTCTGGCAGTGAACAAGTACGGGCCCTTTGCCGGTCCCGTTCACGCTCACGCCCAGAACGGACTGGATGCAGTGGCTCTCGTCGACGAACACGGCTCGCTCACCTATCGCGAACTCGAAGAGCACTCGAATGCACTCGTGCGTGCGTGGCAGGCCGATGGAATCCGTGAGGGGTCCGTCATGGGAGCGATGTGCCGCAACCACCGCGGACTCGTGCTCACGATGCTCGCCTCCGCCAAGAACGGAACGAAACTCGTGCTGATGAACACGGGGTTCGCACGGCCGCAGCTCGTCGACGTCGCGGCCCGCGAAAAAGTTCGCGCATTCGTCTACGACGACGAATTCTCCGATGTCGCAGCCGCTCTGCCGGACGACGTGATCGTGTACCGGTCGTGGTCCGACGGCGAGCCCGACGACCGCAACCTCGAGGAACTGACAGCGAAGTTCGATCACCGGCCCGTCCCCGCTCCTCGAACCGAAGGTGGGTTCGTCCTGCTGACGAGCGGAACGACGGGAACCCCCAAGGGCGCGCCACGCGGTCACACGTCTCCCCTGGCGTCTGCACAGTTCCTCGACCGCGTCCCGCTGCGGCGCAGTCAGACGATGATGATGGCGGCGCCCGCATTCCACGGGACCGGGGTGTCACAGTTCGCGCTGGCCCTCGCGCTCGGGCAGACCGTCATCATGCATCGGAAGTTCGACCCCGAGAACACGGTTCGGCTGGTCGCCGAACACAAGTGCGATGTCCTGGTCGTCGTTCCCACGATGCTCCAGCGCATCATCGACCTCGGGCCCGACGTTCTGTCCCGTTACGACACCTCGAGCCTGAAGATCATCTTCGCAGCGGGCTCCGCGATCTCTCCCGACTTGTCGAAGAGGACGGCAGACGCATTCGGGGAGGTCCTGCACAATCTGTACGGGTCGACGGAGGTTGCCGTAGCAACTGTCGCGACACCGGCCGATCTGGCGAAGGCACCCGGAACCGCCGGCCGTGCCCCGGTCACCTGCCACGTGCGGTTGTACGACGACGATGGCGACCCCGTCACCGAACCGGGCACCGTCGGCAGAATCTTCGTCTCGAGTGGACTCAGCTTCTCCGGATACACCGACGGCCGCGACAAGGAACGCATCGACGGACTACTCTCGACCGGCGACGTCGGCCACTTCGACGACGACGGTCTGCTGTTCGTCGACGGACGAGACGACGACATGATCGTCTCCGGCGGCGAGAACGTCTACCCGCTGGAGGTGGAGAACCTTCTCGCGAACCGCGAGGACGTCATCGAGGCAGCGGTGATCGGTGTGGAGGACTCCGATTTCGGGCATCGGCTGCGCGCGTTCGTCGTATCGGCCCCCGGTTTCGATCACGATGCCGAGCAGATACGGGCATATGTTAAGGAGAACCTCGCCCGGTACAAGGTGCCGCGAGAAGTGACGTTCATCGACGAGTTGCCGCGCAATGCAACCGGAAAACTGCTGCGGAAGGCCCTCTACGACCTGTGACCGCACCGAGTTCACGTTCGTCCGCACAAGGAGAAGCGACTTTCCGCGGCCTCGTGCCTGGCTGGAGAAGCCGCATGTGGCCAGGTTCTGGAATCACGGAACCACCGACGCCGATCTCGAGAACGATTTCGGCGGGAGCATAGACGGCACCGAACCGTCGGCAGACCTCATCGTGCGGTGCGGCGGCATTCCTATTGGCTTCGTTCAGCGTTACCGCCTCAAGGACTATCCGGAGGACACAGCGCTCCTGGGGTAGCTGGTGGAGGTGCCTCCCCGCACGCTATCCATCGACTATTTCATCGGCGAAGAAGACCTTGTCGGCCAGGGAGTCGGGTATCGCGATGCTTCGAGCGTTCATCGACACCGGTCGCACAGATCTACCGGACATGGACGCCGTGATCGTGCCGGTGGCCGTTCCCAATCGAGCGTCCTGGCACGCATTGGAGAAGGCCGGGTTCCGCAGAGTTGGCGAGGGGTATCTGCCGCCGGACAATCCGATAGACGACGGGCCCCACTACGTCAGCCGACTCGACCTGACCTGGCAAGGCTCGACCCTGACAAACGAAAATTGGCCGACACCCGTAGGTGTCGGCCAATCTTCAGTGGTAGCGGGGACAGGATTTGAACCTGCGACCTCTGGGTTATGAGCCCAGCGAGCTACCGAGCTGCTCCACCCCGCGTTGCATGAACAAAGCTACACGAAAGCGCGAACGGTGTGCAAATCGCACATCGGCGTCACCGAGGGCTTCACCGAGCGACCGTCCGGCTACCGCAATTACCCCTTCCGATAGCAGTAAGACACACCTCCAAACCGGCCCGATTCGGAACCCATCCAACATCACAATCGGACAAATCAGTCGCCGAATCATTCCAGAAAAGGGCCTGTGAGCGTGAGACGTGCCACATCACTTTGCGGTAACAGAAGCGCATACGGAAGGTTGTGAATGCGTTCCGAACTGGGAAAACAGGGGGTTTGAATCCCACCTGATGGTCACTGACACGGAGATTGCGCCGCCGTGACCTATCCGTAATACATCCGTACGGTCGTTCACGGCCCGGTTCCAAACGGGCGGATTTACCCCCGACGTAAGGATCTAACCGCATGACCCGCAACATCACGAAGCGAACCCTCAGCACTCTGGCACTGGCCGGCGCAGTCGTCGCCGTGCCGCTCGGAGTAAGCGCCGGAACCGCCAACGCGGCTTCGGGCGACTGGGATGCCGTCGCACAGTGCGAGAGCGGTGGCGACTGGAGCACCAACACCGGAAACGGCTACTACGGCGGCCTGCAGTTCTCGCAGAGCACCTGGGAAGCCAATGGCGGCACCGGCTCGGCCGCAGACGCCAGCCGTGAGCAGCAGATCGCAGTTGCAGAGAACGTTCTCGCGACGCAGGGCCCCGGCGCATGGCCGGTCTGCGGCGCAAACCTCTGAGCTGACCGCTCGGCGTAACAACGCCGCAGTTCGCGCAATACTCAGAGCGCACACGACCCGCTCCACAACTTCCCCGTGTCGGTCGTCATTCGAACCCGACGCGCGCGGAGGTTGTGGAGCGGTTTCGTTTTCCCGATCCGCCGCCGACACGAGGTGGCCACACCCGCTGAAGTGAAGAGGAACCACCCGCATGACCACTAGTAATATCGCCAAGCGCACGTTCGGCGCCCTCGCGCTCACCGGCGCGGTCGCTGCCGTACCGTTCGCGCTGAGCACCGGAACCGCCAACGCTGCCACCCACGACTGGGACGGCGTCGCACAGTGCGAGAGCGGTGGAAACTGGAGCACCAACACCGGAAACGGCTACTACGGCGGCCTACAGTTCTCGCAGAGCACCTGGGAAGCCAACGGAGGAACCGGCTCGGCGCACAACGCCAGCAAAGCCGAGCAGGTCCGAGTCGCCGAGAACGTCCTGAACACCCAGGGCCCCGGTGCATGGCCGGTATGCGGTCAGTACCTCACCACGACCACCGAGGCTCCGGCACCCGAGGCGCCGGCCGATCAGGGCACGCAGATTCCCGCGGAAGCGCAGCCGTACGTCGATCAGGCTCTCGAAGCTGCCCAGCAGTTCGCCGATCAGAACGGATTCGCAGCGCAGTACCAGCAGGTGCTCACCAACCCGCAGGTCGCGGCAGCCATCAGCTGATTCCACACGGATTCGCGAAAGCGCCCCGGTCGTCCTCTCGGACGGCCGGGGCGCTTCTCATCGGAATTCCTACTTGGGTAGGTCCTGGTACGCGGCGACGGCACGCTGCACCCGCTCGAGTGCTTCACCGTAGGCGGAGAAGTCGCCACTCTGCTGCGCAGACTGCAGTGCGGCGAGCGAACTGTCCAGTTCGGTGACCGCGGCAGAAACATCTCCTGCCGGAGGTGCGGCCGGTGCCGGCGCCGGAGGTGTCACGCCCCCTTCGGTGGGTACGGGTTCATCGCCCGTCTGCTGCTCCGGCTCACCCTCCGCGCTCGGGGCGGTTGCCACATTGCCGGTACCCGCACCGAACACCTGATCAAGTGCCTGCGCCAAGGTCGGCGCGTAACCGACCCGGACACTGTTGCTCGGCGGCGCCTCGCGGTAGCTCACGAGAACCCGAGAGAGCTGCGGGAAGGTCGACGAGTTCGGGCCCGTCGAACTTCGCTCCGTGTACATCGGCTCGACGTAGAGGATGCCACCGTCCGCGATCGGCAAGGTGAGCAGATTGCCGTACTGAATCTTGTTCGATCTCTCGAGCAATGTCCGCTCGGACGCCACGCGTGGATCCGAGATCATCGAGTTCTGCGTCTGCTGCGGGCCCTGAGTCTGGGTATCCGTCGGCAATTGCAGCACCGTGAACTTGCCGTAATCCTCAGGGTCCGACTTCACCGACAGATACGCCGAGAGGAACTCACGGCTGTAACCGACCATCGCGCTCGTCAGATTGAACGAGGGCTTACCGGTCTCCGGGTCACCGACCAGTACGTAATACGGCGGCTGGCTCGCAGTCGTATCGATCGTCGGGTCACTGGGTACCGACCAGAAGGCGTTGTTGGTGAAGAACTCCTTGGGGTTGTCCACGTGGTACTTCGCGAGCATCTCGCGTTGCACCTTGAACAGATCCTCCGGGTAGCGGAAGTGTTCGCTCAGTTCCTGCGGAATCTCGCTCTTCGGCTCCACCGCATCGGGGAAGACGCCCATCCAGGCGTCGAGAACCGGGTCTTGCTCGTCGACCTGGTACAGCTTGACCGTGCCGTCGTAGGCATCGACGGTCGCCTTCACCGAGTTTCGGATGTACGAGACTTCCTTGCGTGGCAGCGGACGACCGGTGTTCTCGTCGATGCTGTCCTCGACCAATCCGTCGAGCGAGCTTCGCTGCGCGTACGGGTAGTCCTGCAACGTCGTGTACGCGTCCACGATCCAGACGATCTTGCCGTCCACAACGGCCGGGTACGAATCTCCGTCCGCCGTCAACCACGGTGCCACGTGCGTGACACGATCTCGCGGATCACGGTTGTAGATGATCTTCGAATCGCTG
This sequence comes from Rhodococcus sp. NPDC058521, assembly GCF_042719695.1. NCBI lineage: Bacteria > Bacillati > Actinomycetota > Actinomycetes > Mycobacteriales > Nocardiaceae > Rhodococcus > Rhodococcus sp. NPDC058521. The sequence goes on along the minus strand of NZ_JBHXNL010000001.1, from coordinate 593,983 downwards.
CCGATGGCACTCGAGAAGAGGATGTTTCGTTCCGCGTACTTGGCGGCGAACGCCAACCTGTTGAACCAGTTGCCGATCGGGACGCCCCCGGCCCCCGTGTACGTGTACGTCGCCTCGTCGGTGTCGTACTCGCGAGGCGCGTCGCCCTCGGTGTTGCCCACGATCGCGTAGTCGTCGTTGGTGTCCGCGATGACCTCGCCGTAGTAGATGCGCGGCTGATCCACGGGAATCGTCTGGTCGCCCGCAGCCTGCGAAGCAATGTCACTGACCTGGTAGACGGGGTAGCCGCTGTTGCTGTTCGCAGCTTCCTCCACGGACTCGCCTGCGGCGGCGTTGACTCGGTTCGCGGGTGCGGACACGAGGCCGTTGCCGTGCGTGTAGACGGTGTGCTTGTTGATCCAGTCCGTCTGGTTGCCCTGCAGGCTCTTCGGCGACAACTCGCGTGCGGCCACGATGTAGTCGCGCATCTCGCCGTCGATCGTGTACCGGTCGATGTCCAGCGAGGGCGGGAAGCCGTAGAAGTTCTTCAGCTGCTGCTGCTGAGTGAACGTGCGGGACAGGATGTTCGGATCCAGCAGTCGAGTGTTCGCGATGGTGGTCGCGTCGGAAGGCACATCGCGTGGATTCGTGGTGCTGTATCCCTGGTAGTCCTTGTACTCGACCTTGTCGTCGGTGATTCCGTACGCCTGGCGAGTGGCCGCGATGTTCCGTTCGATGTACGGCGCCTCCATGTCGGCGGCGTTCGGTCGCACGGAGAACTGCTCCACGACCATGGGCCAGGCCGCGCCGACGAGAATCGAAGACAGCACGAGCAGTGCGGTGGCCATTGCCGGGATTCGCAGATCGCGCATGAAGATTGCGGCGAAGAAGGCGATCGCGCAGATCACCGCGATGGCCAGGAGAATGAGCTTGGCCTGCATGACCGCGTTCATGTCCGTGTAGCTACCGCCCGTGAACGTCGGTTCCTTGCGACTGCTCGACAAGAGGGAGTACCGGTCGAACCAGTAGGCGACGGCCTTGAGGAGAACGAACGTGCCGGCGAGTACGGCGAGCTGAATGCGAGCGGCGCTCGTGAGCGATCCCCCACGCCCGGCCAGCTTGATACCGCCGAAGATGTAGTGGGTGACCAGTGCGGCGAAGAACGCCAACACGACAGCGACGAACAACCAGTTCAGCACGAACCGGTAGAACGGCAGGTCGAAGGTGTAGAAGCCGACGTCCAAGCCGAACTCGGGATCGACGTTCCCGAAATCGCCGCCGTTGAGGAACAGCTGAACCGTGACCCAACTCGACTGCGCGATGAGACCGGAGAATGCACCGATCACGGCAGGTATGACCACGCCGAAGAGCCGCAAGCGGCTCATCACGGTGGTGCGGTAACGCGCGACCGGATCGTTCGGTCCCGCGACCGGTACGAACACCGGACGCGACCGGTAAGCGAGAAACAGGGCCAACCAGACGATCGCGGCGACGATGACGCCGACGACAACGAACAGGATCAGCCTGGTCACCAGAACGGTGGTGAACACACTGCGGAATCCGACCTCGCCGAACCACAGCCAGTCCGTATAGGTGCCGATGAGCCGGGGTCCCACCAACAACAGTGCGGCGGCGACGAGTGCCAGTATCAGCAGCACGCGACTCCGCTTGGACAACGACGGTAAACCGGCGGGGGGCCGCATGCCCACGTCTCACGCTCCAAGAGTTCGGCGACGCCCTCGGCGACGCGATCAACTGCAACCGTACCTGTGTCCACCACCTGGGGTGGTGACCGTTTCGTCCCACTCTACGTAACGACCGAACGACCACTCACATGATGTCTCCTCGGGGCCGATCGGGCACGCCGTTGCGGTCGAATCGGCGCGGCCCTTCGGGCCGAACCGAGGCGGTGAGAAGATGAAACGGTGAGTTCCGAGAATTTCGACAATCCGACAGATGCCCTTGCCCGCTGCGTTCGGGAGGTCGTCGAGTTCGTCGATGCCCGAGGCTGGGATCAACCGCCGCAGATGTTCGCCCTGGTTCCGACCGCGGCCTTGGCTGCCGCCGAACCCACCCTCCTCGACCAGTTGGAGGACGGGGCCGAACTCACGCCGATCGAGCAGGAATCGTTGCCCGACGACATCGGTGGCGGCACACCGGCACTCGACGAGTTCCTCGCGACCACGACGTGGCCCGCCTCGGTTGCCGGGTGTGCACTCACTCAGGAGATCGTGGTCCTGCCACCCGATGCGGAGGCCGACCTCGACGAGGCACTCGTTCCACTCCTCGCAGATCGGGATGCGGCCGACGAGGCTGCGCGCAACGCGGCCCGTTCACATCCGGAGCGACGAAACGGACGCCTGATCGCGGCAGTGCTGCGTGACGGACCTTCGCTGTGCCTGCTTCAACTCCAGCCCGAAGAGGACGACGATCCCTACGCCGACCTCGAACTGCTCACCTACGAGGACCTCGCTCCGAATCTGGTTGCCGCCCTGTACGCGACTCTCGAGGCAGCAGAGGACGACTGACCGGCACCCGGCTCAGCAGTGCGGTGCTTCCTCACCGCGCGCGAGGGCGCCGAGCGCGTTCACGGCACCGTCCACGTCGTCGACCTTGACCAGGCGCAGTCCCTCCGGAGCACCCTGACTCGCTTCGTCGCAATTCTTGGCCGGAACCAGGAAGGTCTCGGCTCCGGCTTCGCGTGCGGCTATGAGTTTGTATCGGATCCCACCGATCGGCCCGACCTCGCCGTCGGAATCGATGGTTCCGGTGCCTGCGACGAACTTGCCGTCGTTCAGCTCCCCCGGCGACAGCTTGTCGATCAGGGCGAGCGTGAACATCAGTCCTGCCGACGGTCCACCGATGTCGGCCAGGTTGAACTCGACCGTGAACGGGACTTCCGGAGTCTCCTCCGGGGTGATGCCCAGGTACCCCTTGGCCGGATCGTCGGGTCGCGCCGCGAGGGTGACCGCGACGGGTGTCTCCACCCCGTCGCGGAGAACCACGATGTCGACCTCGGCACCGGCCCCGAGATCCGCGACGATCCTCTGGACGTCACCCGTGGTCGATACGGGCTGTCCGGCGACGCTGATCACCCCGTCACCCTCGCGCAGCACGTCCTTGGACGGACCGTCCGGCCCGACCGTCGCCACGCTCAGGCCGACCGGCAGGTCCAGGAAGTGGAGCGCCGCGAGTTCGGCGCTGTTCTCCGACATCTGGAAGTCGGCGGCATTGTCTTCCTTCACCTCGTCCGTCGACTTGTCCGGCGGGTACACCTCGGCCCTTGGCACGAGCCCCTGTTCGCCACTGGCCCAGAGCCCGAATGCCTCGAACACGTTGAGGTTGTCTCGCACGGAGACCGTGGTCATGTTCAGGTTGCCCGTGGTCGGATCGACCTCTGTTCCTTCGATCTTCACCACGTCCTCACCGTTCACCACCCCGAGTGTGTTGAAGGTGGGCCCGGGTCCGAGTGCCACGAACGGCACCTTGATCACGGTGCCCACGATGCCCAGCACCACGATCGGCGCCAGCCCGGCAACGAGCGTCACGATCCGTCGATTCACCTGGACCAGCGTAGAGCGCGCCCACAGCCACGTGTGTTCGGGCCGTCGGCCGTGTTCGCCGTCAGCGTGACGCACACGAGACATCGCGGGGGTAACGCCTTGTACCGTTGAAGGCATGAGCAATCCCCCGTTCGGCTTCTCGAACTCCGACGACGATCGCGACAAGAACGAAGATCGCGACAAGAACAGCGGTGCCGGTGGCGCCTCGTCATTCGGCGACTTCGGAGCGGAAGGACTCGGCCAGGGTGGGTTCGACCCCGCGTCCCTCGGGAAGATGCTGTCCCAGTTCGGCGAGATGCTGAGCGGTATGGGCAGCTCGATGGGATCGGGCGGACAGGAAGGCCCCGTCAACTACGACGTGGCGAAGAAGCTCGCGCGCCAGAGCATGGGTGAGGTCGCCCCCATCACCAAGGGAAGCTCCGAAGCGATCGCCGATGCATCGCACCTCGCCGAATTGTGGCTCGACGCGGCAACGACACTCCCCGCCGGTGCGACCCGCAACGTGGCGTGGACGCCGAACGACTGGCTCGACAACACCATGGACACCTGGAAGCGCCTGTGTGATCCGGTCGCCGAGAAAGTGTCGGGGATGTGGGTACAGGGCCTGCCCGAAGAGGCTCGCCAGATGGCCGGCCCGATGATGGGCATGATGAATCAGATGGGCGGTCTGGCCTTCGGTTCCCAGCTCGGTCAGGCGCTCGGACAGCTCTCCAAGGAGGTCCTCACCTCCACCGACGTCGGATTGCCGCTCGGTCCTGCGGGAACCGGGGCCCTGATGCCCGCCGCCGTCGAGCAGTTCAGCAAGGGCCTCGAACAGGCCGACCGCGAGGTTCTGGTGTTTCTCGCCGCACGCGAAGCTGCCCACCAGCGCCTTTACAACCATGTGCCGTGGCTGCGTCAGCGGCTTCTCGCCACGGTCGAGGAGTACGCGCGCGGAATCACCATGGACTTCTCGGCGATCGAGGATCTGGCGCAAGGGTTCGATCCTGCGTCGTTGAGCGATCCGTCGCAGCTCGAGAACATTCTTCAGCAGGGCGCATTCGAGCCACAGACGACGCCCGAGCAGAAGCTTGCGCTCGAACGACTCGAGACACTGCTCGCCCTCGTCGAAGGCTGGGTAGAGGTCGTTGTCCCCGAGGCGTTGAAGGACCGACTGCCCGGTGTGAGTGCCTTGAGCGAGACCATGCGCCGCCGTCGGGCAACTGGCGGACCGGCCGAACAAACTTTCGCCACCCTCGTCGGCCTCGAACTCCGTCCCCGGAAGCTTCGCGAGGCGGCGACGCTGTGGTCGAAGCTCACCGCCGACGCCGGCATCGACGAGCGCGACGGCGTCTGGGCGCACCCTGACCTGCTCCCGGACTCGTCCGACCTCGACAACCCGGCCGCGTTCGTCGACCGAGTGCTCGGTGGCGGCGAGGTGGGTAACTTCGACGATCCGATGGCTCTCCTCGAGGAAACCGAGGCGCGCGAACGTGCCGAGCGAGCGGAGCAGGACAAGAACGAGCCCGGCGAAGACACCGATTCCTGACCAATCGTTCATCGGGCGTAAAACTGCAGCTCACGGTGAGCACGAGGCTGTGGATAACCACGAAACCACCGGCAACCTGTGTCATTTGCGCTGACATGCTGGGCGAATGAGTTCGCACACGCCGGTCGGCCCCAAGTTGGCGCGGTTCACCGAATTGCTCCAGCGCCCGGACGGCAGGGTTCAGCTGGGGTGGGACCCCGACCGGGCGATCGTGCTCGCTCCACCCGAAGGAATCCTCGCCGAGGAGGTTGTCGGTGTGTTGCGTCTGATGGACGGACGAACGAGCCGCCCCACGATCATGTGGTCCGCTCGCGAACGCGGAATCCGCCCCGACGACATGACCGCTCTCCTGACCGAACTCGAGTGCGCCGGCCTGTTGGACGCCAGGCCTGCAAGACCCCGATTGTCCGTCCGTGTGCACGGACGGGGGCCGCTGTCGGATGCGGTGTCCGAGGCACTCCCGCGACACGGCGTACGTGTGAGCCGTTCAGCGAACGGTAACGCGGACGCCGATGCACGACGCTGGAACGACACATGCGTCGTACTCGCGGACGATCTGGCGATCGAACCGCATCTCGTCCGCGATCTGGTTCGCTTGGGCATCCCGCACCTGCATGTTCGGCTTCGCGACGGCCGAGGCGTCGTCGGTCCGATGGTGCTGCCCGGTACCACCAGCTGCCTCCGCTGCGCCGACTTGTCCCGCTCCGAACAGGACGAACACTGGCCGCACCTGGCCGCACAGCTCGTCGGCACTGTCGGCGATGCAAACCCCGCCATGATCTTGGCCACTGCGGCTCTCACCCTGGCCCAGATCGATGCAATAGCGGCGGCTGATCCCGACGAACCCCCGGCCAGTCTCGGCGCCACCCTGGAGATCGATCTGGACGTTCCACGCGTGGTGATCCGACGATGGCCGCGTCAAACGCGGTGTAGTTGCAGATATCTCGCCCCCGGTACGGGCGGGATCGACGATGTTCGTTCATGATGGTGGGGTGTCCGACATCCCACGCAGGAGTTCTGCCCGCACCGCGAAGCTCGCGAGTCTTCCTTTGGGAATGGCAGGCCGGGCCGCCGTCGGTTTCGGTCGACGACTCGCGGGCGGCGACAAAGACGAGATCGATGCCCAGCTGAACGCCAAGGCCGCCGAACAACTGTTCGCCGTCCTCGGTGAACTCAAGGGCGGGGCGATGAAGCTCGGGCAGGCACTCAGCGTCATGGAAGCGGCGATCCCCGAGGAGTTCGCCGAGCCCTACCGCGAATCGCTCAACAAGCTGCAGGCAGAAGCCCCACCGCTGCCGTCCAAGGCCGTACACCGAATGCTCGATCAGCAACTCGGAACCAACTGGCGGAAGCGGTTCAGTTCGTTCGAAGACGAGCCCGCGGCATCGGCGAGCATCGGCCAGGTGCACCGTGCCGTGTGGTCGGACGGCCGCCCGGTGGCGGTGAAGGTCCAGTACCCGGGCGCCGACGAGGCCCTGCGCGCCGACCTCAAGACGCTGGCTCGTTTCGCCGGGCTGTTCACGTCCGTGATGCCCGGGGTCGACGTGCGGGCCGTGATCGACGAGTTCACCGCCCGCACAGAGGAAGAACTCGATTACCGAATCGAAGCGAACAATCAGCGCCGATTCGCGAAGGTTTTCGAATCCGACCCGCAGTTCGCGATTCCCAAGATCGTCGCCAGCGCACCGAAGGTCGTCGTCAGCGAGTGGATGACCGCGACCCCACTCAAGTCGATCATCGCGTCCGGGACACCCGAGCAGAGAAACGTGGCGGGCGCGCTGCTCGCCGAGTTCCACTTCGTTTCGCCTGCACGAGTGGGCTTGCTGCACTGCGATCCGCATCCGGGCAATTTCATGATGCTCGACGACGGTCGTCTCGGTGTCATCGACTTCGGTGCCTGCGCACCCTTCCCGGACGGTCTGCCAGCCATCTTGGGAACCATGGTTCGCCTGGCGGTTCGTGAGGATTTCGACGAACTCACCGAACTTCTCCACGATCATGGATTCGTATTGCCGGGACGGACCGTGACGGACAGTGAGATCGCCGACTACCTGAGGCCGTTCACCGACCCGATTCATACGGAGTCGTTCCACTTCACACGTGCGTGGCTGCAACGTGCGGCCGGTGTGGCCACCGACATGAACAGCCAGCAGTTCAGGACCGCGAGGGCCCTGAACCTGCCGGCCGAATATCTGATGATCTTCCGAGTACTACTCGGATCTGTCGGGATCTGCGCGCAACTCGACGCATACGCGCCGTACATGGGCATCCTGACCCGTTGGCTGCCCGGTTTCGCCGATCCCGACCCCGACCGGATCGCGCCCTGAGCGCTGCGCCGTCAGGCGCAGGCCAGGGCTGCGGTCTTACGTGGGCGGCCACGCGGTCGCTTACGCGCGATGATGGTTCCCTGATCCAGGATCTCGCCGCCCCACACTCCCCAGGGTTCGGCCCTGTCGAGTGCTGCGTCGAGACATCGGGTGCGGATCGGGCAACCCGCACACAGTGCCTTCGCTTGCTCCAACTGCGCAGGTGACTCTGCGAACCACAGGTCGGGATCGTTTCCACGGCACGGGAGATCGTCCCGAACCACGGCTACCGTCGCCAGTCCGCTTGTAGCGGTTGCGTTTTCGATGTCCCCTCGGCATGTCGCGGTAGACACGTCGTCCTCCTCGGCTTCGTTCGACTGTTCGTCTGTCTGGTTTCGATCGATGGGCGAACCAGAGCCGGAGTGACGAGCGAGGAGCTCGAAACAACAATGGCCACGGTCCGCAATTGCGGTGTCCGTGGCCAAAGTGACGGTGAGAACAGTTCTACCGGGGGCAACCTCGGTATCTCCGGACCACGGACTCGTCTGCTGCAGTGGGACGTCGGCGGGCGACCAGCCACACCCCTGCTGCACGCTCTGCAGCTGCGAGGGCCGAAAGGTCGGTAGCAGCGATCGACATCGTCTGCGCGATGAACTTGGTCATTTCGAACTACCTCCTTTCGATCGATTCCGACATGGACTGCACACGAGTCTCCCCGCGGCGATGAATACAACAGTAGGCATTGCGAACGGTCCGCACAACCCATTTTTGACCTGGGCTTTTACGATTCAGTTCGGAGTGTCTCCGCGCACGACGGCCAGCACGTCCGCACCGAACTGTTCGAGCTTCTTCGCGCCGATACCCGGAATTGCCACGAGACCACGATCGTCGCGCGGTCGCTGTTCGGCGATTGCCGTCAGTGTGTTGTCACTGAACACGACGAATGCAGGCACTTTCATGGCACGCGAAGTATCGCGCCGCCACGTTCGCAGTGCCTCCAGAATCTCGACGTCGACATCCGAAGGACAGCTTTCACACCGGGCGAGCATCGTGGCCGTGGTGCCGATCAACTGCTTGCCGCACACTCGGCACCTCGGACGCTTCTTGGTCGTGGAGGGTGGTGCAGCGATCCGCGAAGCCGGTGAATCGTCCGGAATCAGACCGTGCAGGAATCGCGACCGTCGCCGCGACTTGCGTCCCCCCTCGTTCCGGGCGAGCGCCCAGGACAGCTGGAGATGCTCCCGTGCACGGGTGACACCCACATACAGGAGCCTGCGCTCCTCTTCGATACCCCGCTCGTCCGGCCCCGAACTCGAGTCCCCCAACACATGCTGGATCGGAAGCGTGCCGTCCACCAGACCGACGAGGAACACGGCGTCCCACTCGAGTCCTTTCGCGGCATGCAGCGACGCGAGCGTCACACCCTGTACGACCGGTGGGTGGCGGGCTTCTGCCCGGGCGGCGAGTTCGCGCAGCAGGCCGTCGAGAGTGAGCTCCGGATCGTGCGCCAATTGCTCCTCGGTGAGCGAGACCAATGCGGTGAGCGAGGACCATCTCTCTCGCGCCTGAGCGCCCGCCGGCTCCATGTCGGTCAGGCCGAGGGGAACCAGCACCGCGCGGACGACCGTGAGGAGATCCGCGTCCGCAGGAAGATCGTCTCGGCCGGCCGTCTGCCGGAGAGCTGCGACGGCCTGTCGCACCTCGGGACGCGTGAAGAAGCCCTCACCACCGCGGATCTGGTACGGAATGTCGAGACGAGTCAGCGCCTGTTCGTGCGCCTCGGACTGCGCATTGATGCGGTAGAGGATGGCGATCTCGGCTGCCGGGGTGCCCCCAGCGATGAGCCGCTGCACTCCCCGTGCCACTGCCGCTGCTTCCATCGCTTCGTCGTCGAACTCCGCGAAGCTCGGCTCCGGCCCGGGCTTGCGCTGACCCACCAACTGGAGTCGAGTGCCCGCGATACGACCGCGCGCCGCACCGATCACCCGATTCGCCAGGGACACGACTTCGGGAGTCGAGCGATAGTCACGCTCGAGTCTGACCACGGTGGCATCGGGGAATCTTCTCGAGAAGTCGAGCAGGTAGCTGGGCGTGGCGCCTGTGAAGGAATAGATGGTCTGATTCGCATCGCCCACGACGGTCAGGTCGTCGCGCTCGCCCAGCCAGGCGTCGAGGACGCGTTGCTGGAGTGGGGTGACGTCCTGGTACTCGTCTACGACGAAGCATCGATACCGGTCACGAAACTCCTCGGCTACCGCCGAGTGTTCTTCGAGTGCCGCGGCCGTGTGCAGTAGCAAGTCGTCGAAATCGAGAAGCATTCCGTCCGCGCTGCGCACCTTCAACTCTTCGTAGGCCGAATACACAGCGGCCACCTTCTCCGCGTCGAAGGGGGCTTCACGCCGTAGCCGGGAAACGGCCTGCGGGTAGTCCTCGGGCGCGATCAGCGAAGCCTTGGACCACTCGATCTCACTCGCCAGGTCACGGACACTGTCGGTCCCGGTCGGGAGGCCGACGCGCCCGGCAGCGGCACTCACGGCCGCGAACTTGCGGTCCAGCAATTGCCAAGGCGTGTCTCCCACGACCTGCGGCCAGAAGTACCGAAGTTGTCGGAGAGCGGCGGCGTGGAAGGTGCGCGCCTGAATCTGGGGCCCCGCGTCGCCGATGCCGAGGCTGCGCAGTCGCCCGCGCATCTCACCTGCGGCACGCGCGGTGAACGTGACCGCCAGCACCTGCCCCGCCGCCACGTGACCGGTCTCGACGAGGTGTGCGATGCGCCGCGTGATGGTTCTCGTCTTGCCCGTACCGGCTCCTGCCAGCACACATACCGGTCCCCTCGGCGCGCGAACGGCTGCAGTCTGTTCCGGGTCGAGGCCTGACATGGGCTCCATCATGGCAGTACGCCCCGACAACTCCCACACGGACGACCGGGAACACGAAGCCGTCCCAGCGCGTTGTACCCGCCGTGACTGCTAATTCGGATACTGGGACCATGACCATCTACTCCACCACGTGGTGTGGATACTGCCGACGCCTGAAGACTCAGCTCGACGAGGCCGGCATCGGCTACACGGAGATCGACATCGAGCAGGACCCGGCGTCGGCCGAGTTCGTAGGCAGCGTCAACAACGGCAATCATGTGGTTCCGACCGTGAAGTTCGCCGATGGCAGCACCGCAACCAACCCCAGCCTCTCGCAGGTCGAGAAGGCCCTGGGTCTCTAGCCCGCAGCAGACCAGGATTCGAGAATTCCGCGGGCAATCGAGATCGAGCCGGGCAGCAACAGCCGGGCGTCGGCGGTCGAGGTCCAGTCGCCGGCTTCCAGAGCTGCCCGGACCTCGTCCCTCGTGAACCAGTGCGCCTCGGCGATCTCGCCATCCGCGAACACCAGTGGCGCCTCGGGATCGCCCACCGCGGCATACCCGATCATCACGGAACGAGGAAACGGCCACGGCTGACTGCCGAGGTAACGCACGTCCTCGACGTCGAGTCCGACCTCTTCCTTGATCTCACGCATCACGCAGGTCTCGAGACTCTCCCCCGCCTCGACGAAGCCGGCGAGAATCGAGAACCGCCGCCGCGGCCAACTCGGCTGCCGAGCGAGCAGAACTCGATCGCCACCGTCGTGCACGAGGCAGATCACTGCGGGATCCGTACGCGGAAACTCCTCGTGGCCGGTGGATGTGGAGATCCTGGACCAACCGGATACCGACGGCTCGCTCGGCGCGCCGTCGTACGCGCTGAAACGGGCCGAGTCGTGCCAGTTCAGAATCGCGACGGCCCCGGTGACGAGACCAGCGTCCTCGTCACCCAACTCACTGCCGAGCAATCTGAGATCCGCGAGTTCACCGACGAGTTCACTGGCGCGCATGGCCCAGACGTGCCGGCCCTCCCGAATTCCGAGGAACACCGCTCCACGGATGGGCTCCCGACCGAATTCGGTTGCGTCGCGCAGCAGTAGCCGTGTGCCGTCCACTCGGACCCGACCTCGCGGGTCCACCTCCAACACGTGCGCCTCGCCCCACCCTGACACGAGCGCATCGACATCCGAACGCAGTTCCTCCGCACGACCCACCGAAGATCGCGACAACAAAGGCATTTCGGTCAACTGGAAGTCAGGCACGGACCCGACCCTACTGCGCCGTCCGAATCTGCAACCGGAACCTGTGTGGGTGTCAGGCGGTGACCCGGCGAATGTAGAGAAGCCGATCCTCGGCTTCGACGGCGTCGACCTCGGGCGAACCGACCCGCACGAGCCTGCCGTCGCGAACCACACCCAGGACGATGTCGGCGAGGTGACGCGGGGAGCCACCCACCTCGTCACGTTCGACCGCACGTTCGGCGATGGCGAAACCGGCCTCCGGAGTCAGCAGATCCTCGATCATCTCCACGACTGTCGGAGTGGTGGTGGCGATCCCGAGCAGACGCCCTGCCGTCTCCGAGGAGACGACGACCGAATCCGCACCGGACTGGCGCAACAGGTGCGCATTGTCGGCTTCGCGGATAGCGGCGGCGATCTTCGCTTTCGGGGCGATCTCACGCGCTGTGAGGGTCACGAGCACAGCCGTGTCGTCCCGGTTTGCGGCAACGATGATCGATTCTGCGTTCTGAGCTCCCGCCAACCGCAGAACATCGGACTTCGTCGCCGAACCCTGCACGGTCACGAGACCTTTGGCGGCGGCGGCATCGAGAGCCACACTGTCCGTGTCCACCACCACGATCTCCGACGCGGGAACGTCGTCACCGAGCATCGCGTCGATCGCGGTTCGACCCTTGGTTCCGTATCCGACGACGACGGTGTGATTGCGCACCTGCTGCCTCCAACGCTGAATTTTGAATGCCTGACGTGAACTTTCCGTCAACGCGGCGAGAGTGGTACCGACCAGGATGATCAGGAAGAAGATCCGCAGCGGAGTGATCAACAGGACGTTGATCAGTCGCGCGGAAGGCTCGACCGGGGTGATGTCGCCGTATCCGGTGGTAGACAGGGACACCGTGGCGTAATAGACGCAGTCGAGGAACGACAGCTCGTTGTCCTGGACGTCGCGATACCCGTCACGGTCGAAGTACACGATCAGAACGGCCAGCATGAGCGCACCGAGGGCGATCCCCACCCGCCGGTAGATGGCTCGTGCCGGACTCTTCTGCAGTTCCGGGATCTTGAGAACACCCACCAACGCGAAATCCGGCTGGTCGGTGAGCGCTTCCGACCTGTTCAATCTCGCACGTAGCCTGCCGGCCATACAATCGTCTCCACGTCGATAACAGGTTCTTCACCACAGACTTCACATCGGCTGGCAAGCCTAACCCCGATCGTCGCGCTGCGATGACATTCCCCTCACCCGCACGCCCCTCACCCGCACGGCGGGTCGTCTCGCCGGCTCGTGCCACACTGGACGAATGCCGAGCGAAGACCCAACTCCACCCAGCCAAGCTGCCGCCTACCGGTTGTCGGCGCTCCTTCTCGGTGCGGCGGTACTGCACTTCGCGTCGCCGAAGTTCTTCGACAGCACGGTTCCCCGCCAACTCCCGGGCGAGGCACGCACGTACACGTACGCATCCGGTGTCGCGGAGGCAGCAATCGGCACCGCCCTTGCAGTCCCTAGGACGCGTCGACTCGGCGCCGGCCTGGCCGCAGTCCTGTTCGTGGCAGTGTTGCCCGCGAACATCCAGATGGCCGTCGATTGGTTGCGGAGCAGCAAGACCACGCGGGCACAGAAGATCGGCGCACTCGCCCGCCTCCCCTTGCAGATCCCGCTCGTCACCCAGTCCCTGGCAGCTCGTCGCCGAGCGCCTCGCCACTAGAAGTCGCAGGTTCGCCCAGAGCCGGTGTCCGACCTGCAGTCCGGATCAGCTCAGCCAACGCGTGTTCGTCCGGCAGGTCGTCGGGTGCGATTGTGCGCCCGGACCGCACGTAGTGGAAGGCCGCCCGCACCATGTCGATCGGCACGCCGACGAGTTCCGCCCAGGCCAGCCGGTATGCGGCCAATTGCATCACGACCGAACCCTCCCGTTCCGCTGCGGGTTCCGCTCCGGTCTTCCAGTCCACGACAGTCCACCCACCGTCGGCGTCACCGAACACCGCATCGATTCGCCCGCGTAGCACTGTGCCGGCGACGGAAGTCTCGAAGGGAATTTCGACCTCTACCGGACTCCGGTTCGCCCACTCCGACCGCAGGAAGGCGGCCTGCAATTTTTCGAGTTCGGACTCCGGTCCGTCGACGGTGTCGGCCGCACCGGGTAGTTCGTCGAGATCGAGCAGTCTGGTTGCCCCGAAGCGGCGTTCGACCCAGGCGTGAAATGCGGTACCCCTGCGTGCGAGTGGGTTCGGGGGATACGGCAACGGCCGGCGCAGCCGTGCGGCAAGTTCGCTCGGGTTCGCCTTCAACTCGACGAGCTGACTGACCGACAATTGCGCAGGCAATACGACTTCGGCTCGGGCGTGTGCCCTCGCCTCACGTTCGGCCAATAGCGCGTCGACGTCCGCGGCCCAGTTTTCCGGATCGTCTTCGAGGTGGGCCGAATTCTGCGCAGCGGAGTTCGCGATCGCCTCCCGAACCAGCGACGCTCCCTCCTCCACCCACGCTCGCCTGTGTCCCAACGGATCACGCGGCCAGGTCGCTTCCTTCGGAGTCGCGGTCAGAGGGTTCTCACCATCTTCGGGTCTGTTCGCCCACTCCTCGACCACCGCGACGGCACCGTTCTCGTCTCGAACGACTTCGTCACGAAGCTCGGTGAGAAACTCCGACGGCCCCTTCGGCTCACTCCCCGTCTCCGCCCAGTGATGCCCGGAGACGAACAGGACCCGCTCGGTCCTGGTGAGCGCCACGTAGAACAAGCGACGATCCTCGTCGAGCTTCCGATCGGCCAACGCCGCCTTGTGTGAGGTGATGGCGTTCTCGAGATCCTTCCGGTTGTAGACGCTCTCGAGATCGAGCACCGGAACCCCGTCCATGCCGTCTCCCGGCAGCGCACGGTCGCCACGCAACGACGGTGGAAGCTCGCCCAACGCCCCGAGCCATGTGCTCGATGCCGTCTTGGACGGAAACACCCCTCCCGTCAGGTGCGGTACCGCGACCACTTCCCACTCGAGCCCCTTGGCGGAGTGCACCGTCAAGACCTGCACGCGATGGGGGTCCACGTCGACTTCGCCGGGCGCGAGCCCCTTCTCGACGGTCTCCGCGGCCGCGAGAAACGACAGCAATCCGGACACCGATGCGGAAGTACGTCCGGCGTAGCCGGCCACCACGTCGGCGAAGGCATCCAGGTGCTCGCGGCCGGCCTCCCCGGACACGCCTTCTCGTAGTCGGGCCTGCGCTTCGATCCCGATCCCGAGAACCCGTTCGACGTCGGCCACCAGTTCGGTGAGCGGCTGGCCGATCCGTTCCCGCAAGGACGCGAGCTCGCGTGCCACGGCGGTGATTCGGACGTAACCGTCTGCCGAGTAGCGTTCAGCAGGACCAGGGTCGGCAAGGGCGTCCACCAACCCTGCCTGCTCCGCCAGTTCACCGGGTAGGGATTCCCCCACCGCGGCCTCCAACGCTGCTGCATCGGTCACCGAACCCGTTGTGCCGTAACCCTTCCGGATCGCGAGCTCGGCCGCCCTCGACGACAGTGCCGTGAGATCGCGCGCCCCGATCTGCCACCGTGCGCCGGTGAGAACACGAACTGCGGCGCTACCGGCCATCGGGTCCGCGACCACACGCAGCATGGCGATCACGTCGGCGACTTCGGGGGTGTGCAGCAGACCGCCGAGTCCCACCACCTCTACTGGCAGCCCCCGGCGGCGCAGCACCTCGGCGATCGGTGCCGCGTCCGCGTTTCGGCGGATGAGCACCGCCGCTGTGGGTGGCTGTTCACCCGCCGCTCGCGCGGCGTCGAACTGCTCGGCAATCTTGTCCGCCAACCATTCTCGTTCCGCAACGACGTCGGTCGTCAACGCTATGCGCACATCTCCCGGCACCGGATCGGGACGAGCACGCAGGGTACTGACCGGGACGCCTCTTCCCCGGAGCGAGGTGGACGCCGCATTCGCCAGTTCGAGAGCCTCGGGTGGATTCCGCCAGCTCGTGAGCAATTCGAGAATCGGCGCGGGTGATCCGTTCGGCAACGGAAAGTCGGTGGCGAACCGCGGGAGGTTGGCCGCAGACGCACCACGCCATCCATAGATCGACTGCATCGGATCGCCGACAGCGGTGAGCGCGAGCGAACCGTCCCGCCCGCCACCGAACAGGGACGACAACAACACTCGCTGTGCGTGTCCCGTGTCCTGATACTCGTCGAGCAACACGACCCGGAATCGCCTACGTTCGGCCCCGCCGACCTCGCCGTGCTCGGCGGCCAGTCGCGCAGCGAGTGACATCTGGCTGCCGAAGTCGAGTGCGCCTTCTCTTCGGAGGGTGTCACCCAGTCGTTCGACGAGTGGCAGCAACGCTGTTCGGGCGTGCTGTGTTTCGAGAATGTCGATCAGCACCTTCGCCGGGGCGCCGCGCTGACCCGGCCCCGCCGGCAGTGTGTGCACCAACCGGTCGAGTTCGACGTGCGCCTCACGAAGCTGGTCCGGCCGCACCAAGTGCTCGGCGAGTTGCCCGGACAGAGCAAGAACTGCCTCGGTGAGCGATGCGGGGCTTCTGTCGGTGTCGAGGTCCCCGTCCCAGGAGCTTACGACCCTGTGTGCCAACTGCCACAGTTCGGTTTCGGACAGCAGGATGGACGACGGCTCGATCGGCAACAGCAACCCGTGTTCGCTCAACAACCGCCCCGCGTACGCGTGGTAGGTGCTGATCTCGGGTTCACCCGAGACGATCTTCGATCGCAGTTCTCCCGAGGGGTCGATCGACCGCAGCAATTCCGATCCCGCCAGGCGAGACAGCCGCTTGCGAATACGCGCGGTGAGCTGTTGCGCCGCCTTCCGTGTAAAGGTCAGTCCGAGAACCGCTTCGGGTTCGACCAACCCGTTGGCCACCATCCACACCACGCGAGCCGCCATGGTTTCGGTCTTGCCTGCGCCTGCCCCCGCGACAACCAGCGTCGGACCCATCGGGGCCGCTATGACCGCGGCCTGCTCCGGTGTGGGTGGGAACTGGCCGAGTCCACGGGCGAGATCCTCCGGGCTCACCCGGCTCACTCCCCCGTCACCTGCCTGCCCTCGTCGTGGGCCGGGCAGCTCGATCGCACCGGACAGTGTCGGCAGCCGTCGTTGATTCGGGCGAGAAACTGCGGCCCCTTGGTGGCAGCGGCCGCGGCATGGATGACATCGGTCCAGGTCTCCAGGCTCTCGTCCGTCAGCGGGGCCTGGGTACGTTGGGCGGCCCCGTCCTTGTTGTGAGACTTCGCCACGAAGACCAGCCGCGCTCCCCCTGGCTGTGTGGGCGGCTCACCGTCGATGGCGCCGACCGCTGCCGCAACCTGGTACGCCGCCAACTGTGCGTGTTGCTGGGCAGCGTCTTTCGTGACCGGATTGCGTGCCGTCTTCACGTCGACGACGACGGGACGCCCGTCGGTGCCTCGCTCCAACCGGTCGATGCGGCCGCGTAGGTGGACGGAAGGCCCGCCCTCCTCGCGCGGCTCGAGTACACCGTCGACGCCCACCTCGACACCGATCTCGGTGAGTTCGCCGCGCGTGCCCGCGAGCCAGTTGGAGAACGTGGCCAACATCTCGCGGGTTCGGTCGAGCTCGCTGCGCGAGTACCACTGCGATCCGAGATCGATCGCACTCCAGGCGTTCTCGAGTGCGGCATCGACCTGGTCGGCCGGGATTCGGCCGGCGAGAGCCTGCACCAGCGTATGCACCAACGTGCCGGAGATGGCGTGTGTGTTGTCGCCGTCGGTTCCGCCGTGTCGTTCGAGAAGCCAACGCAAAGCGCAGGTTTCGAGTAGCTCGATGCTCGACGGTGACAATGACACAGGACCATCCGACACCTCCCACAGTGTCTCGGTGGAACTCGGGTCCGAGGTGCCGTACCAGTGGTCCGGATGGGCCCCGCGCACACCGGCTTCCGCCAGGCGCGCCAATTGCACCGCAGCACGATTCCTTCGTTCGGGGTCACGCACCCCGATATCCGGATCGCACACGACGCTGCGAAGTTCGGCCACGAGTGCAGGTAGTGCCAGAACACGGCTCGACGGTTGTTCGGGCCGTTGGGAATCGGGGTCGGCTGCATCGTCGCCCGGCACCTCCGCCAGCTCGTCGACGAACCGTGACGGCACCAATTCGTCACCGCCGGCCGACTCCACCGCGGTAACCAGGAGGGCCCGGCGGGCCCGCCCACACGCAACCAGAAAGAGACGGCGCTCCTCGGCGAGCAACGGAGCTGTACGTGACATACGTTCGCCTGCGGCGTCACTCCCGTCCGATACCCCGTCCGCGAAATCGATGAGCGCATCGGTCGCCAGCAGAGAACCGCGGGCGCGCATACTCGGCCACAAACCCTCCTGTACTCCCGCGACAGCGACGACGTCCCACTCTCGCCCTGCCGCCGAATGCGCACTGAGAATCGTCACGGCGTCGACGGGTACCGCCGCAACGCTGCGCGACGTACTCGGAATCTCCTGACTCGTCAGGTAATCGACGAATCCGGATATCCGAGCACGCGGTAGACGGTCGACGTAACCGGCAGCGGCGTCGAAGAGTGCGACCACGGCGTCGAGGTCGCGGTCCGCCTGAGAGCCGACCGGTCCGCCCCGGGCCGACGCCGCAGCCCACACGCGCTCGAGTCCGGTCGCCTGCCAGGCCGCCCACAGCACCTCTTCGAGGCCGCGACCCCGATCGAGAGGCACCGCCGCTTTTCGCAATACGGCCATCGTTCGGCGCAAGGACTCTGCTTCGACGTCGGTGAGGCGTTCGAGCAGAGGATCGGACCGGCCGATCTCGCCGATCAGGACGAGGCGCAGCAGTTCCGACGACTCCCGCTCCCCGCCACCGGCAAGCTCGGAGCGTCGGAGGCCGCGGCGCAGGCGACGCAATGCCACGGGTTCCACACCTCCGACAGGCGAGGACAGGAGCGCGACCGCATCCTCGCCGGTGAAGGCATCCCCGGATAGTGCACGCAGCGCGAGCAGCAGCCCGCTCACACCGTGCTGCCGAGCCAACGGCAGTTCCGAGGCGGAGGTGGTGACCGGCACGCCGAACGCGAGCAACGCGCGACGAAGCGGCGCCAATGTGCGCGGCACCGAGCGAACGATCACCGCCATCTCGGACCACGCGATGCCGTCGAGCAGGTGTGCCCGTCGCAATGTGTCCGCGATGAGTGCGGCTTCCTTCGCCGGACTCGAGAGGACGTGCACCTGCGCGCGTCCACCGTGTTCGAGTGGCAACCAGCCCCGGTGCGGGTGGTGTCCGGGAAGCCGGCTCGCGACCTTCGAGCACACTGCCGCGACCTCCGCGGCACTCCGGAAATTGGTGGACAGAATCACCTGCCGGTCGGAACCCTTCTCTGCGAGTCGAATCAGGAATCGCGAGTCCGCTCCGCGGAATCCGTAGACAGCCTGATCGGGGTCGCCGGCGATCACGGTGCTGCTCGTGCCCGTTCCGACGAGTTGCACCAGTTCGGCGGCCTGCGGGTCGAGGTGCTGAGCGTCGTCGACCAACAGGTGCCGCACCCGCGCACGTTCGCCACGCAGAAGTTCCGGGTCGGTGGCGAAGGCCATCAACGCCGCGCTGATCAATTCGGCGGCGTCGAGCGCCGGTGCAGTGGCCTCGGGCGCCTCCACCCCGACCGATCCCCGCAACAACATCCCGAACTCGTAGCGAGCCGCGAACCGGCCCACCGCGGTCCACTCGGGACGATTGCGTTCACGGCCGAGCTTGATCAGATCCTCCGGGCCCAGCCCGCGCTCGTTGGCACGCATCATCAAGTCACGAACCTCGGCCGCGAAACCGTTCATGCCGAGGGCGGGGCGCAATCGTTCCGGCCACATGAGCCCGCCGTCCTCGATGTCGCCTCGCAACATCTCACGCAGAACGGCGTCGTGCTCCGCGCCGGTGATGAGCCGCGGCGGAGGGTTCCCGTGAGCCGACGCCTGTAGACGCAAGACGGCGAACGCATAGGAGTGAACGGTCCGCACGAGCGGCTCGCGGGTAGCCCGCGCGCCGTGTTCGGCCTCGTGATCGACCAGGCCGGCCGTGATCTCCTCACGGACCCGCGTCGCGGCCCGACGTGATTGCGTGAGCACGAGAACGGACTCCGGGTTCTCTCCCGACGAGATACGATCCACCGCACAGTCGACGAGAAGGGACGTCTTTCCCGTGCCCGGCCCGCCGAGCACCTGCCACGGATGCCATCCCCGCGGGGACGCGGCAGTGAACAGCCGTCGTGTCCGCGGATCCCAATCACGCTTCGTCTGCCCCGGCGGCCTGCGCTCCACGAGCCTGGCGCGGTCGGGCGCCTTCCCGTGGTGCACGGCTGTTCGAGTCATGACGAGCATTTCACCAGATCGGTACGACACGACCTCGGCTCGGGACCGCAACCTAGAGTGGACTCTCGTGTCGGCATTGCATACGTACCTGTACGGGCCCGAGGACGGACCCGAGATTCTCGCGCTCCACGGGGTCACCGGACACGGTCGACGGTGGGAGACACTCGCTCACGACCACGTTCCGGAGGCGAGGTGGATCGCACCTGATCTGCTCGGTCACGGCCGTTCCACCTGGTCGGCACCGTGGAACATCGAGGCACATGTCGCTGCCGTCGTCGACACTCTGAAAGCGCACGCCCGGGGACCCGTGGTCGTGGTCGGCCACTCGTTCGGCGGGGCCCTCGCGGTGCATCTCGCGAACGTCGCTCCGGAACGGGTGCGCGCTCTCGTCCTGCTCGACCCGGCCATCGGACTCGACGGCGACCTGATGAGCAAGGTGGCCGAGCTGACAATCTCCTCCCCCGACTACACCGATGCCGCCGAAGCTCGCGCGGAGAAGCGAGGCGAAGCGTGGGCGGACGTCCCCGCCCACGTCCTGGACGCCGAGATCGACGAGCACCTGATCGAGTTGGACAACGGGCGCGTGAACTGGCGGATGTCCGTGCCCGCCGTCGTCGCAGTGTGGGGCGAACTGGCACGTGAGTACGTGTTGCCACCCAACGTGCCCACTGCCCTGGTGCCTGCGAAGAAGGTCCAGCCGCCTTACACGACGGAGAAGTTCCGGGCAGCCCTGCGCGAGCGTCTGGGCGAGAACCTGACCACCACAGAACTCGACTGCGACCACATGGTTCCGCAGGCCCGCCCAGACGACGTGGCCGGCATCCTCCGCAATTACCTCTGATGTCCGCCACCACCGACGACCAGATCGAGCGGGTTCGGGAACTGGTCGCCTCGATACCGCCCGGGTCGGTGTCGACCTATGGCGACATCGCGGAAGCGGCCTGCCTGTCGAGTCCGCGAACGGTCGGTTGGATCATGCGCACCGACGCAGCAGATCTTCCGTGGCACAGAGTAATCGGAGCGTCCGGACGGCCCGCGGCGCACCTCGCTCACAGACAGATCGCAGCGCTCGAACTCGAAGGCGTCCGCATCCGTGATGGGCGCGTGGATCTCGCCTCGGCCCGCCATCGATTCGCCGTGTGAGTCAGGCCCGTCGATCGGCATTACCCGTCGGCAGCACTGCGAAGACCCTTTCGAGGACGTGCACGTCGCCTTCCAGCTCTCCCGTCGAGAGTGCCTGCTCGATTCCCATGCTCCCGGAGGCAAGGGCAACGACCACGTCGGGCGGAGCGCTGAGGACCGTCGCCGGTCGGCCTTCCAGACGGACGAACGCGCTGGGTCCGTCCCCGTCGATTTTCAGGACAATCAGGAAGCCATCCGTCTCGATGCCGAGCTCCACCGAAGGCGAAGCGGACGCGCCGCGAAGGAGCGCGGGTAGCGCAAGAGTCAGCCAGCGCGGCTGAAACGAGTCGTCGCCACGGCCGGTCTCGAGCAAGGGTGCTCCCCACCGACCGAGAGCCTCCATGGCTTCCCGTAATCCCATGCCCCAGGGCGTGAGGGCGTAGGTCACGCCGGACTCCGCCAACCGTCGCTCGACGATCCCGTTCGTTTCCATGGATCGCAGTCGCTCGGCCAGGAGGTTCGTCGCGATGCCCTCGAGCGAGTTCTTGAGCTCGGTATAGCGCATTGGGCCGGGGAGGAGTTCGCGCACTACAAGGAGCGTCCAGCGCTCACCCACGACGTCCAGGGAACGCGCCAGCGCGCAGAACTGTCCGTAGGTACGGGGGCTCTTCGATTGACGATTGACTTTCTCCATCACAGTTGATTATATCAACCGAAATGGACACGTCGATTTGGGGGACTTCCATGCAACCGAGCATCAGCTTCCTGGCCGCGGCGATCGCGTTCGTGGTCGGGCTGGCAATTGCGTGGGTCTGGTACAGCGACTGGGGACTCGTCGGGGGCGCCTGGCGGGAGCTGACCGGGGTTACCAAGGAGCACTCGGCGCGGGGAGGTACGAGACCCTTCGCGATCCTGGTCGCGTCGATCCTCGTAACCTCCCTGACCCTCACGTCCGCCTGCTCCATCGCGTCGGCCTACTTCGACAGCGATTCGGTCTGGCTCGCCCTCGTCGTCGGCGGCACTTCGTGGCTCGGCCTCTCCATGTCCACGCTGGCGCAGCACAACGGTTTCGAGCAGAAACCCGCTCGACTCACCGCGATCAACGGTGCGTACCAACTCACACTGTTTCTGGGCATGACCCTCGCCATCGGGTTGCTGCAATAGAGATCGATCGGAACGTTCGTGCAATCGGCTGACCGGTGCGGCAGCATGGTTCCATGGTGTCCACACACGCGATAGTTCTGGCCGGAGGAAAAGCCAGCCGCATGGGTGGGGTGGACAAGCCCGCACTCGTCGTGGGTGGGCGTCGGATGCTCGACACGGCGCTCGCCGCCGTCTCGGGGTGCGAGCGCATCGTGGTCGTCGGGCCACACCGCCCGGACCTGGAGGCCGATGTTCTGCAGACACGCGAATCACCGCCCGGGTCAGGTCCGGTGGCCGCTGTCGCAGCCGGTTTCGAAGCGATTCGCCCCGGCACGAACGACACGATCGTGGTGCTCGCCGCCGACCTTCCCTTCCTCGAAACGGGTCTGATCGACGCCCTGGGCGACGCCACCCGGGATGCGGGCGCCTCGTTCGCAGTGGACGAGACGGATCGAGTGCAGTTTCTGTGCGCGGCCTGGGTCGCAGGAGTGCTCGACGAACGTCTGAAGTCGTTGAACACCTTTGTGAATCAACCCATGAAAGTTCTTGTCCCCGAGCACTACTCTCGGATCTCGACCGCCGGCGCCCTCGACTGCGACACGATGTCCGACATCGACCGCGCGCGTGCCCATCCTCGGCACGAAGCTCTGGGGATCGACGAGGCACGACGAGCCGTTCTTCGCGCGGTGAGACCCCTGACACCGGAGGCACGGCACCTCGAAACAGCCCGAGGCGCTGCATTGTCGGCTCCGTTGGTCGCAGCGGAGGCCTGCCCGCGCATGGACGTGTCGGCCATGGACGGGTACGCCGTCACGGCGGGCGGAGGACCGTGGCACCTCCGCAACGAGACCCGATTCGCCGGCAGCCCCGACACTGTCGAAATCGAGGACGGTGAAGCCGTCAGAATCGCGACCGGCGCCCACGTTCCGGCCGGCTCGGCCGCCGTACTGCGCGACGAGCACGTCACCGTTGCCGGTTCGGTGGTGAGCCGCCGCGTCGACACCCCCGTTCGCGACGACACCCGACGCCGAGGAGAGGACTGGCACGCCGGCGAGGTCATCGCAGAAGCCGGAACACCCGTCGACCCTGCCCTGATCTCGGCAGCCGCGACCGCCGAGATCACAGTTGCGCCGGTTCGCGGTCCGGTTCGTGCCCACGTCGTGGTGACAGGCGACGAGATCCGCCGCAGCGGCCCCCTGCACACCGGTCAGATTCGCGACACCCTCGGCCCGATCCTGCCGATGCTGCTGGCACACTGCGGAGTTCACGATTCGACACACGCACACCTGCGGGACACGCCGGAAGGCTTCGAACAGGTACTCCGCGAGATCACCGACACCGACGTCCTCGTCATCGTCGGTGCCACCGGTGGTGGTGCTGCCGATCAACTGCGTCGGTCGCTGGACGAGGTGGGTGCGCACGTGATCGTGGGGCGCGTGGCGATCCGGCCAGGTGGTTCCCAGATCGTCGCCACACTCCCCGACGGGCGGGTTGTCCTCGGACTTCCAGGGAACCCGTACGCAGCGGTGGCGACACTGGCGACGATGTTGCCCACTATCGCCGCCGCACTTCGGAACTCGGAGCCACCCACGCCGCGAAAGG
This sequence comes from Rhodococcus sp. NPDC058521, assembly GCF_042719695.1. NCBI lineage: Bacteria > Bacillati > Actinomycetota > Actinomycetes > Mycobacteriales > Nocardiaceae > Rhodococcus > Rhodococcus sp. NPDC058521. The sequence continues at coordinate 570,327 of NZ_JBHXNL010000001.1, read as the reverse complement.
GCACGGTGGCCGACCTTCGTGACATTGCCACGACCGTCACGCGCGTACTGCCGGCCATCCAACTACCCGACGGACGCTGGAAGGTCGAGCAGTCGGTTCGTACGGCCCATCTCGCCGGACTCGTCGGGCGTGACGCCCTGGCGATCGTGCACCCGGATCACACCGGGCCGGTAGAGCTGATCCCGTTACCGCGCTGAGCGGTAGGGAGCGGTGGCGAGCAGCGAATCGGCAGCGGCCACGAACCGGTCTTCGAGCAAACCCACCACGTCCGGATCCACGCCGAGGGGCTGAGCCACGCCGTCCGCTCCAGCTTCACTCAAACGGTCGTGAAACAGGCCGCGTGCCAGTAGGTACGACGCGACGAACACCTTCTCGGCGCCGCCGCGACGGACCCGAGCCACCACGTCTGGAACACGCGGCTGACCTGTTGCCACGTAACCGATCTCCACCCGGGCGCCCACAGCTTCGGACAGCATCGCGGCGGCAACGCGGACATCACGAAGTGCGCGGGGATCGGACGAGCCTGCTGCAGCCAGCACCACAGAATCACCGGGGCACCAGCCGGCTTCCACGAGCCTGCGAATCAATACCTGCGTCAGAACCGGATCGGGTCCGAGAGCCCTGGTCACCACCACTTCGGGGTGTTCGCTCGCCGCGACCTCACGGGGAACGTCGGTGTGCACGTGGTAGCCGGAGGCAAGGAACGCCGGTACCACGACCGCCGGTCCATCCAACTCCCGCAACACTTCCGCCGGAGCGGGCCCCAGGACGTCGACGAATGCGACACGAGTTCGTCCCACCCGCTCGGAGACCGCGTCGGCGAGCGAGGCGATCATCTCCACCCCTCGCGGGTTGCGTGTTCCGTGTGCCACCAGCACCATTCTCGGATCGCTCATAGTCGTTCCTCTCCGCATTCGACGGGATCGAGGGCCAACCGGTATCCCCTCTTCACCACTGTCTGAACAGCTTTCGGTGCACCTAGCGATGCACGGAGCCGGGCGACTGCCGTCTCGACGGCGTGGGTGTCGCCGCCGCCACCAGGCAGGACGCCGAGCAGTTCGTCTCGCGACACCACCCGGCCGGGGCGTGCGCCCAGCGCGCGAATCAGGGCCATTGCAGCGGGCGGCAACTGGCGGACTTCTCCGTCGACCACGACGCAGCATCCTCTGATACTCAGTTCGTGACCGGAGGCCTGAATTCTGTTGGCCCGCCTGGGTAGCTCGTCAACAATGTGCCGTGCCAGCGCACCGAGGCGTGCACGGCTCGGCTCGGAAGTTGGTACACCGAGTTGGTGCAGCGGCGCTGCGGTGACCGGACCGACGCACACCGCGGCGACGCGGCCGCGCAGAGCATGCAGCATGGGCTCGAGCAGTCCGATTTCCTTCGCCCGACCCAACATCGAGGCGACGGCGGGAGCGCTGGTGAAGCTGATCGCGTCCAGGCCACCCAGCGTCACCATCTCGATCATCCGGTCCAGCTGGCCCGGTTCTTCCGGTGGTGTCCACCGGTAGACCGGCACTGCGATGACCTCGGCACCCGCACAGCGCAGAACCTCACAGAAGTCGGGAATCGGCTCCCACTCGGTGATGGCCCCGTGAAGCTGCACGGCGATTCGCTTCCCTTCGACCCCCGCTTCCAGGAGGTGGTCCAGGACTTCGGCAGAAGATTCGGATTCCGGCGACCACGTTTCACGCAGACCCGCCGCCCGAATCGCACCCTTCGCCTTCGGCCCACGTGCAAGGAGATCCACGTGAGCGAAGGAATCGGTCAACGACTCGGCCAGCCCCCACCCCTCGGCGGCTTCCATCCACCCGCGGAATCCGATACCGGTCGTCGCCACCACGATCGACGGCGGATTCCCGATGATCTCGCGGGTGACCCGCTCGAGCTCGAGGTCGTCGGCCAGCGGAACGATCCGGATCGACGGGGCATATACGACGGTGGCTCCGCGCCGCGTCAGCAGGGTTCCGAATTCCTCGGCCCGGCGCGACGCCGTGATACCCACCGTGAACCCACACAGTGGTGTCGCATCGTTCACGAAACCGCACGCCCCGGCTGGTCCTGCAACGGGACCGAGCTGTGGACCTGGACGACGCCTGCCCACACTCGGACGTCGTAGACGGGCAACCGCATGTCCTCGTCGTCCAGGCAGCGGCCGTCGACCAGCGAGAAAACCTGCTTGAGCAGCGGTGACACCACTATGGGTTCGCCACCGCGGTCCCCCACCAGGCCGCGCGACATCACGGCGGCGCGGCCGAAGGGGTCGATGTTTCCGACTGCGCGCAGCGTTCCCTCCTCGAGGCGAAACAGCGCAACCTGCTCCCCGCCCCGCAGCAACACTGCGACGCCTCGGCCTGGAATCAGATGACTGAGCGGGCAGGCCGACGTCCATTCGAGACGCCCGGATTGCACGCTTGCGCGGCCGACGTGGGTCACGGTCATGATTTCCTCCTCAGCACCGCTCATGCGGTCCATTCCTGTCTACGGCTCGGGTGTTTCTCCGGTGTTAAGCCGCCATTACTCCGATGTAGAACCTGCGAATTTCGGCATTCCCATGAGTACGGGCACCTTCCTGGCGCCGGAGTCGTCGAAGGACACCGTGGGGTCTTCCTGGTCGGGCGCGTTGACGAAGGAGACGAATCGCGAGAGCTTCTCCGGGTCCTCGAGAACGCCGGCCCATTCGTCGCGGTATCCGGCGACGTGCTTGGCCATGTCCTCTTCGAGCTCGGAACCGATCCCGAGGCTGTCCTCGCAGACGACGGCTTTCAGATGGTCGAGCCCGCCGTCCAGAGATTCCATCCAGGGCGCTGTCCGCTGCAGACGGTCCGCGGTGCGCACGTAGAACATGAGGTACCGGTCGATGTACCGAACCAGGGTCTCGTCGTCGAGGCCCCCTGCGAGCAACTGGGCGTGCTTCGGTGACTGCCCGCCGTTGCCACCCACGTAGAGGTTCCAGCCGTTCTCCGTGGCAATGACGCCGACGTCCTTGCCGCGGGCTTCGGCACATTCGCGGGCACAGCCCGAGACACCGAACTTGATCTTGTGCGGCGACCGCAGCCCGCGATAACGGTTCTCGAGGTTCACGGCCATGCCGACCGAGTCCTGGACCCCGTACCGGCACCACGTGGAGCCGACGCAGCTCTTCACGGTGCGCAACGACTTTCCGTACGCCTGCCCCGATTCCATGCCGGCGTTCACGAGTCGCTTCCAGATCGCCGGAAGCTGTTCCACGCGAGCACCGAAGAGGTCGATGCGCTGGCCACCCGTCACCTTCGTGTAGAGCCCGAAGTCGCGGGCGACCTCACCGATGACGATCAGCTGTTCCGGCGTGCACTCACCGCCCGGCATCCGTGGGACGACCGAATAGGTGCCGTTCTTCTGAATGTTCGCCAGGAAGTGGTCGTTGGTGTCCTGCAAAGACGCCTGCTGACGGTGCAGGATGTGGTCGGAGTCCGTGGACGCCAGGATCGACGCGACCGTCGGCTTGCAGATGTCGCAGCCGGATCCCTTGCCGTACTTGGCGATCAGGGCCGAGAAGGTGCGGGTGTTCGTGGCCTGCACGATCTGGAACAATTCGGCACGCGACTGCTCGAAGTGCTCGCACAGGGCCTTCGACATGACGACACCCGACGAAGCCAACAACTGCTTCACGGTCGGCAGACAGCCACCACACGTGGTTCCGGCGTTGGTGCACCCCTTGATCGCGGCGAGATCGCAGGCACCGTCGGCGATCGCACCGCAGATCGTGCCCTTGGTGACGCCGTTGCAGGAACACACCTCGGCATCGTCGGGAAGAGCTCCGGCGCCGGGCTTCTCGCCCACCGGCGAGATCAGCGCGGCAGGGTCGCCGGGAAGCTCGCTGCCGACGAGTGGACGCAGCGTCGCGTAGGCGGAGGCGTCGCCGACCAGGATGCCGCCGAGAAGAGTCTTCGCATCGTCGGAGACGACGAGCTTGGCGTAGGTGCCCTTCGACGCGTCGTTGAGTACGACTTCCAACGCCCCGGGCGACGTCGCCATCGCGTCACCGAAACTGGCGACGTCGACGCCCATGAGCTTGAGCTTGGTGGACATGTCGGCCCCGGGGAACTCTGCCTCGCCACCGAGTAGGCGGTCTGCCACGATCTCGGCGGTGGTGTAGCCGGGCGCGACCAGGCCGTAGCACTTGCCCTCGACGGCCGCACATTCGCCGACCGCGTACACGTTCTCATCCGACGTGCGGCAGCCCCGGTCGGTCAGAATACCGCCACGTTCACCGACGTCGAGTCCGGTGTCGCGGGCGAGCTGATCGCGCGGGCGGATGCCTGCGGAGAACACCACCAACGAGGCGTCGATGGCAGAGTCGTCCGAAAGTTGCACGCGGACACCGTTGTCGGAGGCTTCGATCGATCGAGTGCCGACGCCGGTGTGCACGGTCAGGCCGAGGTCGGCGACCAGGCGTTCGAGCACAGCGCCACCACCCTCGTCCACCTGGGCGGGCATCAGCCGTGAGTTGTACTCCACCACATGCGGAGTCATGCCGAGCAGGCGCAGTGCGTTCGCTGCTTCCAGGCCGAGCAGACCACCACCGATGACAACACCGACAGAGCCCGGTCCTGCGGCCTCAGCGGTCGCCCTGATCCCGTCGAGGTCGTCGAGCGTGCGGTAGACGTAGCACTCGGGGCGTTCGTGACCGGGAACCGGTGGCACGAACGGGTAGGAGCCCGTCGCCATGACCAGCGCATCGTAGGACACGGCGGCTCCGGAAGAAGTGGTGACCTCACGCGACTCGCGATCGATCGACACTGCCTTCGAGCCGATCCGCAGGTCGACCAGGTCGTCGCCGGCGTAGTCGTTGCCGGCGAGGGCGAGTTCCTTGTGGTCCCACGAGCCCACGTAGGACGAAAGTCCGACCCGGTCGTACGCGGGCAACGGCTCCTCACACAGAACGGTGATCGACCATTCGTTGAGCTCGTCGCGTGCACGCAAGGCCTCGACGAACCGGTGTCCGACCATTCCGTGGCCGACGACGACTGCTGACTTGTGGCTCATGATGGGCTCCTACTACTCGTATTGCCGTGATCGTGTTCGCGTCAGACGACGGCCGACAGGGTTTTCTCGTCGTCGCGGGCGGGTGACTCGTGTGGGGACGGCCTGCGCAGGAAGACGAACCAGGTGACGGCGATGCAGACGAGGTAGAAGGTGAGGAAAACCCAGAACGCCATGGTCGCCGACTTCGCAGGGCTGTTGTACGACGCGCGGAGTACCAGATTGATGCCGACACCGCCGAGTCCGCCGACCGCGCCCGCGAATCCGATCAGGGCACCGGACATGCTCCGCGACCAGGCGGCCTTGTCTGCGCGGTCCAGGCCGACGAGGCCCTGAGCCTTGGCTTCGAATATCGCGGGAATCATCTTGTAGACCGAGCCGTTCCCGAGCCCTGACAGCAGGAACAGCGCGATGAATCCGAGGACGAATGTCGCCATCACGGCACCTGTCGCGGCACCTTCGCTCGCGTCGTCGACAGTCCCGGCGACCACCAGTACGCCTGCCGCGACGGCCATCGCGGCGAAGGTGTAGACCGTGATCTTTCCACCGCCGATGCGGTCCGCGAGCTTGCCGCCGAGTGGGCGGGCGATCGAACCGAGCAGTGGCCCGATGAAGGCGATCTGGGCTGCGCTCAGGGCAGCCTCGGCCGGTGTGGCGCCACCGGCCAGGTAATTGATCTGCAAGATTTGCCCGAAGGCGAAGCTGAACCCGATGAACGAGCCGAACGTGCCCACGTAGAGAAAGCTGATCACCCACGACCGGGAGAACTTCAGCGCTGTGGCCATGGACCGCAGATCCGACTTCTGGTTACCCAGGTTGTCCATGAACAGGGCAGCGCCCACGGCCGCCGCGGCGACGAAGACGAGGTACACGGCGCACACGATCCACGGCGCCTGGTTGCCGATCGTCGCGATGACGAACAATCCGATCAGCTGGATGGTCGGAACGCCGATGTTTCCGCCGCCCGCGTTCAGGCCGAGCGCCCATCCCTTGAGGCGCTGCGGGTAGAACGCGTTGATGTTGGTCATCGACGACGCGAAATTGCCGCCGCCCACACCGGCGAGTGCGGCCACCAGCATGAAAGTGGTGTAGGACGCACCCGGATTCGTCATCAGGTACAGGACGCCGAGCGTCGGGACGAACAGCACGAGAGCGCTGAAGACCGTCCAGTTTCGTCCACCGAACCGCGCAGTGGCGACGGTGTACGGAATACGCAGGATCGAACCCACCAGGGTGGGAACAGCGACCAGGAAGAATTTCCCGGCTGCGTCGATGCCGTAGATGTCGCTCGGCATGAACAGCACCATCACCGACCAGATGGACCACACCGAGAACCCGACGTGCTCGGCGATCACGGACCAGATCAGGTTTCGCTTCGCGACGTCCTTGCCGCCTGCTTCCCAGGCCTCTACGTCCTCGGCATCCCAGTGTTCTATGTAGTGACGGCGTTCGGTGTAGCTCTTCACCCCGGGCCTCCTCGTCGTGTGGAGACCCAAAGGTAGAAAACGGGTGTTGCGTGAGTGCTGCGGCCGATGACCGCAAAGTCAATTGATCCTCACCGTGGTGAGCCCGCGGGCGTGAGATTCGAGAAATTGCGACGATCAGTGGTTTCTACCTGCAGCGATCCAGCTGTCCTCCATCATTCGGGGCTTGCATGCCTGCGCTCCACCTATGACCACGATCACCACCGCAACGGTCAGGAGTCCGAAGGACGCCCCCCATTCGCCGGTCACATCGTGGAACACACCGAACAGCAGCGGACCCACGCACGCCACCGCGTAACCCAGTCCCTGGGTGAACCCCGAGAGCGACGCCGACCCCATGTGAGTCCGCGTCCGGAGGTTGATGAGGGTGAGCGACATCGGGAAGGTGCTCGGACCGAGGCCCACGATCACGATCCACAGGATCGGTGCGCTCATCGGTGCGAGAAGAAGTCCGGCGAATCCGATCAGATAGCAGGCGGCGCAGGCGAGCACCACGGGAAACGGGTTGGTCATACGCGCGCACAGCGAAGGAGCACCGAGGGCGGCCACCAGGCCCATGAACGAGAACACCCCGACCATGGCGCCGCCGAAGGATTCGCTTGCTCCGGCACTCGTGAGAATGTCGGGGATCCACGTGAACATCGAGTAGGTGATGCACGACGTCATGCCGAACATCGCGGCCATACCCCAGGCCACCGGTGATCGCCAGGCCTGGCCCCGGACCTGATCCGGGTGATCGGTGTGGTGCTCGGTTGCCGTGCCGCGAACCTCTGCCCGCCGTGCACGCAGGCGTACGGCGATCCACGGCAGGGCCGCTGCGAACCCGAATGCGGCCCACACTGCGATCGACACCCGCCACCCGGCAGCTTCCGCGAGGGGCACCGCAACGAAGGCAGGTGCGATGGTGCCGATCTGCACCCCGACGATGTACACCGAACTCATCAGGGCGAGGCGATCCGAGAAGTAGCGCTTGACCAAGGGAGGCACCACGACGTTGCCGATACCCATGCCGCCGAGGGCAAGGGCGGACAGTGCAAGCAACGACCAGACGTCGTCGACCATTGCGCGCAACAGCATTCCGGTGCCGGCCATCAGCATGGCGATCAGCGCCGTTCGCTCGAGGCCCCACCAGCGGGCCAGATACGGCGTGGCGATACCGAACAGAGCGAACATGGCGGTCGGCACCATGCCGAAGACTCCGACGACGGTCGGCGAGAATCCGATATCGTCGCGAATCTGCGCTGCAAGAGGGGTGAACGAGGTGACCGCCAGCCTCAGCACGAGCGCCGACATGGCGATCGCGGAGAACACGAGCAGACGACCACGTATGAGACTCACCGGAAAATCATAGGATGATTGGATGACCGTTGTGAAACCAGTAAGGCGAACGAGTCTCATCTCACAGGTGACGGATCAACTCCGCGAACGGATCCGTGACAGGCGATGGGAAGTGGGCGACCGTATCCCGACCGAACCCGAACTCGTCGAACAATTCGGCACCGGACGCAACACAGTCCGCGAAGCGGTTCAATCACTCGTCCACGCGGGCATCCTCGAGCGCCGACAGGGCTCCGGGACGTTCGTCGTCGCCACCTCCGAGGTCGGATCCGCACTCGGGAACTATTTCGCCAGCGCACACGAACGAGATGTCCTCGAACTCCGGCAGGCACTGGATGTGACGGCGGCCCACCTGGCGGCACGGCGGCGCACCGCAGCGGACATCGAAACCCTGAAGCGGTTGCTACGCGAACGGCGCGAACAGTGGCCGGCGGAAGACCGCGACACGGCCGTTGCCGCGGACGTGGCACTCCACCGTGCCATCGTCGCCACGAGCCACAACTCCGTCTACCTCGAGTTCTACGACTCCCTGTTGCCGAGCATCGAGCAGACGATCGACCACCACGTCACGGCCACCGGCATCGGATTCCACGACGAGCACTCCGCCTTGGTCGCAGCGATCGTCGACGGAGACCCCGACGGTGCGGCGACGGCAGCGCGCACCCTCTTCGACGAACTTCTCGGAAGCTAGAGAACCAGCCGAACCAGATCGGCGGTCCGTGCGAGTCCGGGGAACGCATCGGCAGTCGAGCGTGGGTGCAGCACATGCACGGCCAGCCTGAACAACACGGCCCGCAGCAGCATCTGCGGCCATTCCGGCAGATCTTCCCAGCGCCCGATCAGAGCTTCGTCGGCTCCGCCCCAGGAAATCGCATCGACCACCGCCACCGCGGCAGCCCACGCAGGCGGCCGCCAGTACGGCGTGATGTCCGTGATTCCGGGGGCCTCCGCCCCCGAGAACAGCACGGTCCCGAAAAGATCACCGTGGACCAATTGGTCCGGACTGTTGACGGGCTTGCGCAGCGACGCCAGACCGGCGATCAGTTCGAGACTCTTACGCCCGTCGGGTGACGGCGTTTCGAGTTGCTCGGCGCCCTTGGCGCTGCGCAGCGGCACCTTCTCCCATGCGGCACGGTCGGCAGCGACGAACACGTCGACCTCGGCGAGGGGCGGAACAGGGTGCTGCACGAGAAATCGGGGACGGTCCAGCTGAGATGTCGCCGCATGGAGCCGTCCGGACATCGACACGACCTCGTCGTGTCTCGGCTCGGGAGAGCCCTCGATGAAGGTGTCGGCGCGCCAGCCCGACACCACGTAGCGACCGTCTGTCGATCGCACCGGGCGAGCGAGACGCACGCCGTCCACTTCCAAGGTCTCACGCACCTTTGCGGACCATGCCGCTCGGGCGTGATCGGCGACGGGCGACAGGACCACGTCTCCACACAGCCATCCGCCGTCCCAATCCGCCCCTAGTGGGGTCGGATCGACTTCGCGCAGGCCGAACGTGGAGCACACGTGCTGGGGAGGTTGGCCGGTGCTCACGTCCGCCAGGCTACCGCCGCGACGGCAGCAGCCCGGTAGGCGCGCCTAATAGACCGGCAACGTCGGATCGACCTGGTTCGCCCACGCAATCACTCCGCCCTGCAAATGCACAGCATCCGCGAATCCGGCCTTCTTCACCGCAGCGAGGGCCTCCGCCGAGCGAATACCGGTCTTGCAGTGCAGCACGATCCGCTTGTCTTGGGGCAGCTCCGCGAGGGCCTCGCCCGACAGGATCCGGTCCTTGGGTATCAGCACAGCGCCGGGCAGGTGAACAATGTCCCATTCGACAGGCTCGCGAACATCGACGAGTTCCACTGCCGCCCCCGAATCGAGCAGGTTCCGCAACTCCACCGGTGTGATCGTGGAATCCGCGGCGGCCGCAGCACCCTCGTCGGACACCACACCACAGAAGGCGTCGTAGTCGATCAGTTCGGTGACCGACCGACGGTCGGGGTCCCTGCCCAGCGTGACGGTTCGATACGTCATGTCGAGGGCGTTGTAGAGCATGAGCCGACCCAGCAACGAATCACCGATTCCGGTGATCAGCTTGATCGCCTCCGTCGCCATGATCGACCCGATCGACGCGCACAGCACCCCGAGCACTCCACCTTCGGCACATGAGGGAACCATGCCCGGCGGCGGGGCCTCCGGGTACAGATCACGGTAGTTGCGCCCACGCCCATCCGGCGCGTCCTCCCAGAACACCGAGGCCTGGCCCTCGAACCGGTAGATCGAACCCCAGACGTACGGCTTGTGCGCCAGGATCGCGGCATCGTTGACCAGGTATCGCGTGGCGAAGTTGTCGGTGCCGTCGAGGATCAGATCGTATTGCGAGAAAAGTTCGACCGCGTTGTCGGTGTCCAGCCGGAACTCGTGCAGGCGGACCTGCACGTGTTCGTTGATTTCGCGGATGGTGTCACGCGCGCTCTCCCCCTTCGGCCGCCCCACGTCCGACCGGCCATGCACGATCTGCCTCTGCAAGTTCGACATGTCGACCTCGTCGAACTCCACGATGCCGATCGTGCCGACGCCCGCAGCCGCCAGATACATGAGCGCGGGAGACCCCAGACCGCCCGCGCCGACGAACAGCACCCTCGCGTTCTTGAGCCGCTTCTGCCCCACCATTCCCACGGCGGGGATGATTAGGTGACGGCTGTACCGGGCGACCTCGTCGCGAGACAGTTCCTCGGCGGGCGTCGTCAGCGGGGGAAGCGAGCCCGACCGCGTGCGCTCAGCGTTGTCTACAGTCACGGAACTCTCCTCATTCGGATCGCGTCACCTGCCGGGTCACACCTCTGTGGCAACACGGCGCGGCCGCACATTCTTCCCGCTCGGACAGCGGCTCCGTCAGCCGCGCGGGAATGGCCACGGGTTGAAGTTGCAGGTGAGTCCGTTCTTCGGCACGACCCCCTCGGGATCGAGCTTGGCGATGTCGTCGTTCGCCGTGCCGAACGTCTGCTGCATCATGACCGGCGCCAGGCCACCGTCGACTTCACACGGCTGGTGATCGCGATACCCGACCGCGTGCCCCACCTCGTGATTGATCTGATACTGGCGGTACGAACCGATGTCGCCTTGGAATGCGATGGCCCCGCGTACCCATCGCGGTTCGTTGAGCAACACCCTGCCGATGCCGGGGTTGTAGCAGGAGACCTCGAGTTCGATGTCGTAGCCGCAGGCGTCCCGAACGGTCATCTGCGAGGTGAGCGACACCCGGAAATCCGGCTCACCCTGATCGACGCGCCGGAAGGCGAAACGCGGGTCGTGCGTCCAACTCTTCGGGTTGGACAGCGTTTGATCGACCATGCGGGCGAACGACTCGTCGCCGCCGAAACCGGAGGTGTCGATCCCGTCCTCGATCTCCACCGAATACGTGAATTCTCGCTCGGTCCCCTGCCCGACCTTGCCGGCGGAACCGGGAACCATGTGCCAGGTGCCCGCACCTTCCGCCGTGAACGGCCCACCGTCGGGGAGTGCACCGGAAGCGATCGACTCCGCGAATTTTCCGTCTGCCTCCGGCGGAACACCGATGACTTCCGACCCCGTCGGCTCACTCGACAAGGTTCCGAACCCGGGTTCGTCGGCGGCAACGGCAGCCTGGTCGGACCCGGTATCGCGGATCGCATCGAACAGCACGAGCACGGTCACGACCAGAAGTACCGGGATGGCGTATGCCCGCCATCCGTACATGGATACGAAACGACCGACCTTGCTCTGCTTCCGGGCCTGCCGCTCGGGTCGAGGGTTCCGGGACCGCACCTCACGTCTCGTCGGATCCCACTGAGCACGCAGTGGTTGATGCGAGCCCCTTCGTTGCCGCTGTTCGAAGTCCCGTTCGCGGAGTCCGGATTCGAGATGGCCGTCGTCGTTCGCGAGACGCGCCGGCCGCCGTTCGTCGCGGTGCGAATGCCAATCTCCGTGATCGTCACTCTGGGGAGTTCGACTACGCACGCGCGGCGGTCCTCCTCGGTCGTTCACCGCCCTAGAATCTCACAGTGTCGGACAGTTTCGTACGAGCCTACCGATCTGCACAGTCTGGACGCACCGCGACTCAACGAGTGGTTAACCGTCGGCTATCACACCTCAAGGCGACAACCTCGCTCATCCGCATCTCCGCTATCAGCCAGTCAACAAGTGCGCTCCGGCGTGCCCCCGACACGGGGCACATTCGCACCTAGTCATCCGACCTTGATTGATATTCCTCGCGGGAAGCGTTGTCGGTACTGGTGACCTGGTTTGGCACCAGTCTACGGAACACGAGGTCACGCACCATTTCCGGAAGGACGTTGACCACTCGAATCACGGGATTGACGTAACGGGGCAACATAACCTCGAAACGCGGGCGCTCGATGACGTCGACCACCGCCTGCGCGACATCGGCAGGTTGGAGCATGGTGGCAGCGCCACTCGAAGTACCCTTGGCCAACTCGGTGTCCACCACTGTCGGCATGACGATCGAAAGTTCGACCGAACTACCGCGCAACTCTTCTTTGAGCGTTTTCAGGTATCCGTATACGCCGTGCTTCGTAGCGGAATACGTTGCTTCACCAGGGGTCGGCAACTTGGACGCGGCCGATGCGACGGTCACAATATGACCCGCGCGACGAGCGCGCATCTTCGGCCCGACGAGCTTCACACCCCGAAGTACGCCATGCAGGTTGATATCGAGTTGCCGTTGGGTCCAGGACTCTGGTTCCTCATCGAACTTCCCGACCCACATGACGCCCGCATTGTTGACAAGCACGTCCAAAGGCCCCCATTTGGCTTCGACTTCCGCCAAGAATGCGTCGTAGGATTCCGTCGATGTGACATCGAGTTCGAACGCCACCACCTCACCGCGGAGTTCGGCAACGGTCTCCGCAGCTTTCGCGGTGTTGAAATCGCCGATTGCCACGAAGGCTCCCCGTTCCGCGAGTTGACGGACGATCTCTTTGCCGATCCCCTGGGCACCCCCCGTCACTGCGATCACACGGCCATTGATAGTTGCGGACTTCACAAGGGCTCCTTTCAGCCATAGCAATGCATCGACGCTGGCCAACGATCGTCGTCAAACGATCGAACGTGCCGAGGTGCTCCTGCGATGCAAAGCACTTACACGGTCGAACGGCCAAGTCGGCCAGCCCCTGTCGACTACCCGACCCTGCAATCTCCAAACAGCGGTTGCTCATTCCGCCGCAACCCTTCCGGGCGCGGAGCGACCGCGACGCACCCACAATCCTTCGCACAGGTATCGTTCAGATGGTCACACCGCACACAATGATGTGACTCGGAATACATGACTGGATAGGACGCACCATGACTGAACTCGCGGATCGGACGAACTCCGATAGCGATGCCACGACGACCACAACTCCTCGTCGAAGCGCTCGCCTGCCGCGGGACGCACGCCGACAGCAACTCCTGGCCGCCGCGAGCGAGGTGTTCGTCAGCCGTGGCTACCACGCGGCCGGCATGGACGAAATCGCCGAATGCGCGGGTGTCAGCAAGCCGGTCCTGTACCAGCACTTTCCCGGCAAGGTCGAGCTCTACGTCGCCGTCCTGCAGAGTTACGTCGACATCCTGATCGCCGGCGTCCGTCAGGCACTGCGGTCGACCACCGACAACAAGCAGCGCGTGCGTGCGGCCGTTCAGGCGTTCTTCGACTTCGTCGACAACGACTCGCAAGGATTTCGGCTGGTCTTCGAATCCGACCTGATGGGTGAGCCTCAGGTCCAGAGCCGAGTCGAGCAAGCGACCGAGGCCTGTGTGGACGCCGTGTTCGACCTCGTCAGCCACGATTCCGGACTCGATCCGTACCGAGCGCGCATTCTCGCGGTCGGTCTCGTCGGCGCCAGCCAGTTCACGGCCCGATACTGGTTGGAAGCTTCCCGACCGATCCCCAAGGAAGAGGCCGTGGACGTCACGGTCACTTTGGCCTGGGGCGGTCTCTCGCACGTGCCACTGCAGTCCGAACAGAACTAGGACCCGAAACGCAGAAGAGAGGCCCTCACAGTCGACGACTGTGAGGGCCTCTCCCTGCGTTCGGCCGTGAGCTACGAGGAGGGCGCGAACCCGACCTTGCGCGGATCGGTCGGGCCGATCTCGACGTAGGCGATCTTTGCGGCCTGCACCAGGAACTTGCGGCCCTTCTCGTCCTTCAGTTCCAGGACCTCGGTCTTGCCGCTCAACGCACCCGAGACCAAGGATTCGACCTCGTCTGCCGTCTGCTCGCTGGCGACGACGAGCTCCCGCGGGCTGTCGATTACGCCGATCTTGACCTCCACGGTCAACCTCCGAACTCTCCGAGAACTATCAGCTGTCCAGGCCAGGCTAATGCAGCACCGGCGAGGGTGCGCCTACCCGGCCTGTGCCGAGAGCGAACACGCCCCGCCGGCCGGCCACGAGTCACGTCGGTGACGTCAGACGAGTCCCAGCACCGCCATTCGTTCGGCGTGCATTTCCTGCATGCGGTCGAAGAGAGCCACGATCCCGTTGAGGTCGCCGGACGCGTTGATCACCAGATCCGTCAGTGCCTCACGCTGAGCGAGTACGAATTGCGCCTGAGTGATCGCTTCGCCGAGGAGCCTGCGGCCCCACAACATGAGACGGTCCTTGTCGCGGGTGCTGGCCTCGACCGCGCGCCTCACCTCGTGGACCACGAACTCGGAGTGACCGGTTTCCGACAGCACTTCCTCCACGGTTGCCGATACCTCCGGCGGTAGGGAATGGCCGATCTCGCGGTAGAAGTCGGCTGCGATTCCGTCGCCGACGTAGGCCTTGACCAGCGCCTCCAACCAGGTCGACGGGGTCGTCGACGCGTGGTAGTCGTCCAACGCACGCACGAACGGGTCCATGGCCTCGTAGATGTGGAAGCCACGCTCGGTGAGAGCCGATTCGAGCATCTCGAAGTGGTTCATCTCCGCGGCGGCCATGCTGGCCAACGCAACTTTGCCTTCGAGGGTGCGCGCCATGTGCGCGTCGTCCGCCAACCGGTAGAACGCCGAGATCTCACCGTAGGCGAGAACGGCGAAAAGCTCTCCCACCCCCGGATGCTCCGGCGAGATCTGCGACGACGACGATTCTGAAATATCGGCTCCCATGAGCGAAGAGCGTAGTGCCGGACCGGTGATGTCTGCCATGCTCGGGTCCCTCGTTCCATGCGTACGGCTACAATGACCGTGGAAGCCGCGTATTTTCGCCCTGCAGATTTCGGGCGGACGCACAATTCGGATCGTAGATCGGTCCGGAGTGGCTATCCGTGACAATGTGCGCGCACCTGATCGACGGTTCCCGACGCTTCGCCGAATTCCTCCGGATTTCCGCGCTGAGGCGGACGCAGGAACCGGCCGGTAGAGGACGTCGACAAGACGTCGACTGGGAAATCGGGCCGACCAGCGGCCCAGCCCTCACCTCGTGCGTGCGTGCAGCTACGAGGAAGGCAAGTCCCCTGAGCAAGATCACTGTCGATCACGAAGACGACGCAACCGAAACCACACTATCCGCCACTCTCGACGAGTCGCACGTGGCACCTACGTTCGCCGAGCTCGGTGTCCGCGACGAAATCGTTCGCGCCCTCGACGAGATCGGAATCGAACGCACCTTCGCAATCCAGGAGCTGACTCTCCCCCTCGCCCTCGCCGGTGACGACCTCATCGGTCAGGCCCGCACGGGCATGGGCAAGACGTTCGGCTTCGGCGTTCCGCTCCTGCACCGCATCTCCACCGGCACCACGGGTACCGCCGCCCTCGACGGCACCCCTCGCGCCCTGGTGATCGTCCCGACCCGCGAGCTCTGTGTGCAGGTCACCCAGGATCTCGAGAATGCGTCGAAGTACCTGAAGGGCGAGAAGGACAAGCTCGAAGTTCTCGCCATCTACGGTGGTCGCCCGTACGAAGCCCAGATCGCCACCCTGCAGAAGGGTGCCGACGTCGTCGTCGGCACACCGGGCCGTCTCCTCGACCTCGCCAAGCAGGGTCACCTGATCCTGGGCAAGGTCGGCGTTCTCGTCCTGGACGAGGCCGACGAGATGCTCGACCTCGGCTTCCTCCCCGATATCGAGCGCATCCTCGGCATGGTCCCTACGAAGCGGCAGACGATGCTCTTCTCGGCCACCATGCCCGGCCCGATCATCACGCTTGCCCGCACCTTCCTCACGCAGCCCACGCACATCCGGGCCGAGGAAGCGGAGTCGTCCGCAGTGCACGAGCGGACCAGCCAGCACATCTACCGTGCGCACGCCCTCGACAAGGCGGAGATGGTCGCACGTGTCCTGCAGGCCGAGGGTCGCGGCGCCACTATGATCTTCACCCGCACCAAGCGGACCGCTCAGAAGGTCGCCGACGACCTCGGTGAGCGCGGCTTCGCTGTCGGGTCGGTCCACGGCGACCTCGGCCAGATCGCCCGCGAGAAGGCGCTCAAGTCGTTCCGTAACGGCAAGATCGACGTGCTGGTCGCCACCGACGTCGCCGCCCGCGGTATCGACATCGACGACGTCACCCACGTCATCAACTACCAGTGCCCCGAGGACGAGAAGACCTATGTGCACCGGATCGGCCGTACCGGCCGTGCGGGTCGCACCGGTACCGCCGTCACCCTCGTGGACTGGGACGACATTCCCAGGTGGCAGCTCATCGACAAGGCGCTCGACCTCAACATCCCGGAGCCCGCCGAGACCTACTCGTCCTCGCCCCACCTGTACGAGGAACTGTCGATCCCGACGGATGCCAAGGGTTCGATCAAGAAGAAGTCCGCACCTGCCTCCGAGAGTGCGGAGAAGACCGGGCGCTCGGAGCGGACCGAGAGGTCCGAACGCCCGGCACGCAGCCGCAACCGTCGTCGTACCCGTGGTGGCAAGCCCGCGTCTGCCACCAACGAGCAGGCCGCATCCCAGACTGCTCCGAGCGATCAGCCTGCCCCCGCATCCGGTGAGGGCACGTCCAAACCGCGTCGTCGGCGTCGGCGCCGTCCCGCCAAGGCGGCCGGCACGGCAGCTTCGGAGTAGCCGAACACCGTGCTCGCACCCGAGCGGCGCACCCGCGTCGATCTGATCGTCGCGGCCGCCATCGTCATCGTGCTGGTCGTGGTCGCCGCGGTTGTGTGGTTCCGAAGCGATGCGCGTGGGACCACCTCCGTCACCAACGAGACGCCTCCCGAGGCCGCCGAGACCGTTCTGACGGTTCCCGAGACGCTCGAACCCGTCTGGGAGGCAACGAGTTCGGCAACAGACACCCCGGTCGTCGCCGCGAAGGCTGTCGTCGTGACCGCCGACGGCGGCACCGTGATCGGTCGCGATCGCACGACGGGTGACGAGGTGTGGCGCTACGAACGGGACATCGATCTGTGCGGGGCGGTGGCCGCTTGGGACGAAGTGGTTGCCGTGTACCGGGACGACCGTGGCTGCTCGCAGGTCACCGCACTCGCGGGCGGCACCGGTGTTCTCGAGGCGCAGCGCAACAGTGATGCGGATCAGGCAGTCGCCGTCTCGAACGGTGGAACCTACGTGGTGTCCCGCGGTGACAGCCGGATGGAGCTGTGGCGCTCCGACCTGGTTCGCACGGTCGAGTACGGCCGCGTCGACGCGCCGATCAACCCCAACAAGCAACCGCGCAGCGGATGTGTACTGCGTGACGCCGCCACGAGCAGTTCACGCACAGCCGTGCTGGAGCGATGCCCCGGAGAACAGGCCGATAGGCTGACGATTCTCAGCCCTGCCCCCGAGGACGGTCAGGAACCCGAGGAGTACGGGTCGTCCGTACTGGCCGACCTCGACGTCGACGCCGGAGGGGCCAGGATCCTCGCGGTCGAAGGCGACACGACGGCCGTCTATCTGCCTGCCGGAGCGACCGCCGGAGACCGCATCGGGGTCTACGGTGGCGACGGCGAGGAGGTGTCGGTGACTCCACTCCCCCGCCCTGTGGGTCCCGAGGTGCTGACGTCGTCGACGCCGGAGGGCCTGACCTGGTGGACCGGCACCGAAGTCATGCGGCTGAATCAGACCGATCTGCATCCCGATTGGGCATTCGTCGGCGCCATCGGCCCGGGCGCAGCCATGGGAAGCAACTTCCTCGTGCCTGTCCCGACAGGAATCGCGGTGCTCGACGGGGCGACCGGCCGACCACTTCGCACGATTCCCGTGGACCGTGGCGATTACGAGGGTCCCGTCACGACATCCGTCGTCGGTGACGTGATTCTCGAACAACGGGGCGACACCGTGGTGGCGCTTCGCTGAAGCACACCCGACCAATATGGAACGTGTTCTACTTTCGGGATGTCGACCCATGCCATAACGGGCGCCGCATCCGGGATCGGTGCTGCAACACGTCAACGCCTCCTCGATGCGGACCACAAGGTGATCGGAGTCGACCTGCACGACGCGGACGTCGTCGGTGACCTGTCCACACCGCAGGGGCGGGCCGAGGCCTCTGCTGCCACAACGGAACTGGCCGACGGCCACCTCGATGGACTGGTGTGCTGCGCTGGACTGGGGCCCCTGTCCGAGCACCCCGGGGGCCTGCTGGCTGCCGTCAACTACTTCGGGACGGTCGATTTCGTGGCAGGCGTCCGTGACGCTCTTGTCACCGCACCCGCCGCATCCGTGGTCGTACTGTCGTCCAGCAGTACCAGCACACAACCGGGAATCCCCGAGGATCTCGTGAGCCTGCCAAACTTGCCCACGCGCACTGGGCACGGCACGAAGCCGTCCGACCGGAATGGATCGGCGCAGGAGTACGCATCAGCGCGATCGCACCCGGGATGATCGACACGCCGATGACGTCAGGCGATCATCTGGACCCGGAACTGGCCAAGGCGCTCGACTTCTATCCCGTCCCCCTCGGGCGGCGGCGGACGACCGGACGAAGTGGCGGCGCTGGCCGGCTCCCTGACACCCGACTCAGGACGAACTCACCCGCCACTTCCGAGCGCAAACGTAGTCAGTTCGGACCCCGCCCAATGCTTGACGAGGTTTTCCGCGAGATCACGGTAGGCCTGGGCTCCCTTGTTCTTGCGACCCGACAGAACCGTCGCACCCGAAGCGGTGGCCTCCGCGAATCGCACGGTGCGCGGGATCGGCGGCGACAGTACGGGTAGGTCGTAGCGGTCCGAGACGTCGGAGAGGACGTCCCTGCTGTGTGTGGTCCGGGCGTCGTACAGCGTCGGCAGGGCGCCGAGCAGCACGAGGTCGGGGTTGGTGATCTGCTGTACCTCGCCGACCGTGCGCAGAAGCTGTCCCACGCCACGGTGCGCCAACGTCTCGCACTGCAACGGAACGAGAACGGACTCGGCGGCAGTGAGACCATTCAATGTCAGCACGCCCAGCGACGGCGGGCAGTCGATGATGATCGTGTCGTAGTCGTCGTGGAGTGGGGCCAGTGCCCGTTTGAGTGCGAACTCCCGGCCGGGCCGCATCAGGAGCATGGCTTCGGCCCCGGCCAGATCGATGGTGGCAGGAAGCAACGCCACGCCGTCGTCGGTGTCCAGAACCACCTTGTCCGCCGTGACGTCACCTGTGAGGACGTCGTGGATCGATACCTCCAACCGATCCGGATTGTGGCCCAGCGAGAACGTCAGGCACCCCTGGGGGTCGAGGTCGACCACAAGCACCCGCTGTCCCAGCGAGACGAGTGCCGCCCCCAAGGATGCGACGGTGGTGGTCTTCGCGACCCCGCCCTTCTGATTCGCAACTGCAAGAATGGTTGTCACGATTCGATCCTCACTCACTTCCCCGCCGACCGCGAGACATTCGTCCGGAACGAAGCAGGTCGTACGGTGCACCGACCCGGGTCGGTGCGACGCACTGTGCCCGGCCGGTGCAACTCGCGGCTTGGTCGCTGCAATGATAGTTCGATGAGCGCCTCCGAAACGTCCGATGCCGAAACGTCCGATGCCGCGGCGGTCTCCGACTCGGAGCGAAACCCGCGGATCGTGCTATTGCGGCACGGCCAGACGGAGTGGTCCGAACTGGGAAAACACACCGGCCGCACCGACATTCCCCTCTCCGAGGTGGGTGAGATGCAGGCTCGGCGTGTCGCATCGCTTGTGGACACGCTGGGCCTACGGGCACCGCTGATCGTGTCGAGCCCCCGACTGCGCGCGCACCGGACCGCCGGACTCGCCGGTCTGCGCGTGAACCGCACCTGGGACGCACTCGCCGAGTGGGACTACGGGAAGTACGAGGGCCGCACCACCCCCGAGATTCGCGAATCCGTTCCCGATTGGACGGTCTGGACCCACCCCTGCCCCGGCGGCGAATCAGCCGAGGACATCCACTCTCGATGTGACCTCGTGTTGTCGGTTGCCCAATCCCAGCTCGCGGAACACGACGTCGTTCTCGTCGGCCACGGCCACTTCTCACGCGCACTGATTTCCCGATGGATCGACCTTCCGGTGTCCGAAGGTCGTAGATTTGCTCTGTCACCGGCAGGGTTGTCGATCCTCGGCTTCGAGCACGGCGCCCGCCAGGTGATCAGCCACAACATTGTCCGCCAGGAGGAACTCGCATGACTCGAGCCGCCCAGATCAGACGTGCCGAGCAGGGCGACGTCGCCGATATCACCGAGCTGATCTACCTCCTCGCCGAGCACCAGCGCGCCAAGGACGAATGCTCGGTCACTCAGGCGCAGATCAGCGACGCACTGTTCGGCGACAGCCCCGCTGCCTTCGCGCACGTCGCCGTGAACGACGACGATGCAGTCGTCGGAATCGCGGTCTGGTTCCTCAACTTCTCGACTTGGGACGGCAGCCACGGGATCTATCTGGAGGATCTCTACGTCCGGCAGTCGGCGCGCGGCGGCGGTCACGGCAAGGCGTTGCTCGCGGCGCTCGCGAAAGAATGTGTCGACAACGGATACACACGGCTGGCGTGGTCGGTCGCCAATTGGAACACCCCGTCCATCGAGTTCTACGAGTCACTCGACGCGAAGCCCCAGAACGAGTGGACCACCTATCGCCTTGCCGGGCAGCCACTGCAGGCGCTCGCCGACGAGAGCGTCCGACCGACTCAGGACTCTTCGGATTCCTCGGGGTCCTGACCGTATTGTGCCTCCATCCACCGCGAGGTCGGCCCACTGAAGAGGCAACCCAACGCACCGATCACCACGAGCGCGAGGAGCACCCCGAACACGGGCTGATGCGAGTCGGTGAGCAGAGCCCATGCGACGGGCAACAGCAGCAATTGGGCGACGATGGCGATCGCGCGCCCCCATCTCCGGCCAAGGAAGAGCGCGATTCCTGCGGCAAGCACTCCCCCACCGAGAATTGCGAACCACGCCGCGGTGCCGTATCCGCTGGCAATCGACTGATCGTGACCCAGCAGACCGCGGATCACCAGAACGGCTGCGACGCCGACCGCGACGGCACCCTCGAGCGCGACGAGTCCACCGGCCCACCGAACGGTCACGGGCGTGGAGTTGCGTACAGGTGGTGTCGACACCCGGCCAGCCTAGAACACCATCGGGAGGCGCCTCGTCCGGCAGGGCGCCCAGAGGCCGCTAGGCTGACGTCCCGTGCGCGCACTGCTGATCGTCAACCCGAACGCAACGTCGACGACGCCCGCCGGGCGGGATCTGCTTGCCCACGCGTTGTCGAGCCGCGTGCGTCTCGAGGTCGCGCACACCACCCACCGCGGCCATGCGGCCGAGCTCGCCCGGCAGGCATGCGACGACGGTATGGGGCTCATCATCGTGCACGGCGGCGACGGCACCGTGAACGAAGTTGTCAACGGGCTGCTCGGCACCCCGCATCCGGACAGCATGCGGGCGGTGCGGGTGGGTCCGATTCCGCCGATAGCCGTGGTTCCGGGCGGCTCCGCGAACGTCTTCGCGCGATCGCTCGGCATCGCCCCGGACCCCGTGGATGCCACCAACCAGCTGATCGATTTGTTGTCGTTCAGACGCAAACGCACCATCGGTCTCGCCCATTGCGACAACCGGTGGTTCACGTTCAACGCCGGTCTGGGCTGGGACGCTCAGGTGTGCGAGGCAGTGGACGCGCACCGGACGGACGGCAAACCGGCCAGCCCCGCACGGTACGTCCGCGCGGCGGTCCGCAGCTTCTTCCGCACCAAAGGCGCCGAGCCCACCCTCAGGGTCGAGATTCTCGGGCACGAGCCCGTCGAGGGAGTGCACTACTGCTTCGTTTCC
This sequence comes from Rhodococcus sp. NPDC058521, assembly GCF_042719695.1. Lineage (NCBI taxonomy): Bacteria > Bacillati > Actinomycetota > Actinomycetes > Mycobacteriales > Nocardiaceae > Rhodococcus > Rhodococcus sp. NPDC058521. Next base: position 548,321 of record NZ_JBHXNL010000001.1, on the reverse strand, counting down.
AACTCCAGCCCCTGGACGTTCTTCGACAAGCGCGAGGTACACACGAATCCCGGCACCTCGTTCGACAGCGGTCTCGGCGTATTCGCCATGCAGACGACGTCGCTCATAGCGACGCTGAGGGTGACTCGCCAGCTTCTGGTCCGTGGCGCGAAGCCGAGCGCGAAGAAATTGTTTCGGGTGGACGACGTGCCCCGAATCCGGGTCACGGCGACAACCCCGATCGGGCTTCAGATGGACGGTGACTACATCGGCCTGAGAAGCGAAGCGGAGTTCGTTTTCGTTCCGAACGCTCTGGATGTGGTGGCGCCGCCGGGGCCGTAGAATCGGTGCTGAATTTGACCTGGTCAGACAACCCCCGAACTCTATACCGGATCAATTGACAAAGGCAAACCTAAGTGAGTGAGTTCGCCCACGGTGCGGTCGATTTCTATTGACATCAGCCCAGTTCGTGAAAGCATTCACAAGCAACAGTGCGGAAACACCAAGTACGCACAGGTGAACTCAGAACCAACGAAATGGTGCGTTTTCGCACCCAGTTAAGGAGCAGAAGGATGGACTGGCGCCACAACGCAATCTGTCGTGACGAAGACCCCGAGTTGTTCTTCCCCGTGGGCAACAGTGGTCCGGCTCTCGCACAGATCGCGGATGCCAAGGTTGTCTGCAACCGCTGCCCGGTGACCGCCGACTGCCTCGCATGGGCACTCGAGTCGGGCCAGGACGCCGGTGTGTGGGGCGGCATGAGCGAAGACGAGCGTCGCGCCCTCAAGCGCCGCAACGCCCGCACGCGCGCACGCACTACCGTCTAGACCAGCGAGAAGTTGACGGCCCGGCACCACATGGTGTCGGGCCTTTTGCATGTCCGACATCTTGAATGTCCGACGTCCCGCACCTACGGCCTTCGGCGTTCACCGAGCTGGCCCCGCCGACCGAGCGGCACCCGCAGCGTCGCATCCGTGCCACCGTTCGGGCCGTTCTCGAGCCGCAGCGACCCGTCGAGTTCCGCGGCCACCAGAGTGCGAACGATCTGCAGACCCAGACGATCCGAAGTCTCGAGGTCGAAACCTTCGGGTAGCCCGTTGCCGTCGTCGTGAACGACGATGTCCAACCATTTCGCGGACCGATCGGCCCGAATCGTGACGTGCCCCGGCTCGCCGGCACCGAAGGCGTGCTCGATCGCGTTCTGAACGAGTTCGGTCATCACCATCACCATCGGAGTCGCGCGTTCCGCGGTGAACACTCCGAGGCTCCCTTCGCGGCCGATCGTCACCGGGGTACCGACTGTCGCGACATCGGAGAGGATCGGCACCAACCGGTCCACCACCTCGTCCAGGTCCACTTCTTCGTCGACGGACATCGACAGGGTGTCGTGCACGAGCGCGATCGATGTCACGCGCCGCACCGACTCGGTGAGCGCTTGCTGCGCCTCCTCGTTCCTGGTTCGCCGCGCCTGCAGCCTCAGAAGTGCGGCGACCGTCTGCAGGTTGTTCTTCACGCGATGGTGGATCTCACGGATGGTCGCGTCCTTGCTCAGGAGGGCCCTGTCACGCCGCTTGACCTCCGTGACGTCGCGGACCACGACCGCCGCCCCGACTCGCACCCCGCCGGGCTTGAGGACCAGAGCCCGCAACAGGACTGTCGCTCCCCTGGCCTCGATCTCCATCCGGCGGCCGGGCTTGTCGTCGATCGTGTCGCGGATGTACCACGCCGCCTCCCGCGATTCGAACGGGTCGGTGACCAGTGCGCGCGTCGTGGCCGCCAGATTCTGACCGATCAGTTCCGAATTGAGCCCCATACGGTGATATGCGGAGAGCGCGTTCGGGCTCGCGAAGACAACGTTGCCGTCGGTGTCGAGACGGATGAAGCCGTCGCCTGCGCGAGGACTCGAATTGGTGTCTGCTCGCGCCTCTCGGATCGGAAACGTGCCGTCGGTGATCATCTGGCACAGGTCGTCGGCGCAGTCCAGGTACGCGACTTCCAGGGGGCTCTGTGCGCGTTCCCTGTTCGCGTTGGTGTCCCGGCTGAGCACGGCGATGACGTCACCTGCCCAACGAACCGGCACTGCCTCCTTGCGCGGCGGCACCCGGGTGTGGTCACCGTCCTCGGTCATTCTGACGATGCGACCTTCGAAGAGTGCGCGGCGAACCTGCGGATGCTCGGACTCCGACACGACGGCACCGACCATGTCTTCCTGAAAAGCCGTCGAAGCAGTGGTGGGCCTGCAGTGCGCCACGCAGATCACCGAGCCCGCGCCCAGGCCGCCGATTCCCGAATCCGTACCGACCCACAGCAGGACGTCGGCGAAGGAGAGGTCGGCCAGGAGCTGCCACTCGCCCACCACTCGCTGAAGGTGGTCCACCGCCGAACCGGGGAGATCGGTGTGTTCGGCGAGCAGATCGCTGAGCGTCGACAAGGTTCAGCTCACGAGATGACGGCGATCAGATCGCCCTGCTTGATGACGTCACCCACCTGAACGTCGACGGATGCGACCGTGCCGGCTTCCTCGGCGATGACGGGAATCTCCATCTTCATGGATTCGAGGATGACGAGGGTGTCGCCTTCCTTCACGCTGTCCCCCGCGCTCACGACCACCTGATAGACCGTCGAGACCATCTCGGCACGCACGTCTTCTGCCATCGTGAATCCTCATTCCCGAATCCGACAAACCCAGTTGCAATCACAGCCAACCACACGTGAAAGACTGGAGCGAAACAGAAGGGAGCCTTTCATGGGTAAGCGTGGTCGCAAGAAGCGCAGTCGCAAGGGAAACGCCGCCAATCACGGCAAGCGTCCCAACAGCTGAGGCGCATACGAAACGGGGCCGGGCAGCAGGTGCTTCCCGGCCCCGTTTGTGTTCCATGCGTCTTGCAGCGCTACTTCTCGTCGGATCCGGTATCCGTGACGACGATGGTTCGTCTGATCTCCATGCTCAACCGCTCACGCAGACCCTGCGGTGCGTGGTCACCACCGCACTTGCGACTCACGAGGCTCTTCACCCGTTCTTCGATGCCGTACGCCTCGAGGCACGAACCGCAATCGTCGAGATGCCTCTGCAACCGAGCACGCGAAGCCTCGTCGCACTCGTTGTCCAGCATCAACCACACATCGGCAATCACTGCCGAGCAATCGAGCCTTTCGAATTCGTCTTGCTCGCTCACCGCGAAACCTCCTGCTCCGGGGCCGACGCGGCGCCACGGTTGAATCCACGTTCACGGGCGACGTCGGCCAGCAACCCACGAAGCTGCTTGCGCCCGCGGTGCAGGCGCGACATGACCGTGCCGATCGGTGTGCCCATGATGTCTGCGATCTCCTTGTACGGAAATCCCTCGACGTCGGCGTAGTACACCGCCATCCGGAATTCCTCGGGCAGGGACTGCAGCGCTTCCTTGATGTCGTCGTCCGGGAGGGCATCGAGTGCCTCCACCTCGGCCGAACGCAAACCCGTCGAGGTGTGCTCCGCCGACGCCGCCAACTGCCAATCGGTGATTTCGTCCGTGGGGTACTGGGTGGGTTGCCGCTGCTTCTTGCGATAGGAGTTGATGTAGGTGTTGGTGAGAATGCGGTAGAGCCACGCTTTGAGGTTCGTGCCGGCCCGGAACGAACGAAATGCCGAGTAGGCCTTCACATACGTTTCCTGAACGAGGTCTTCCGCATCCGAGGGATTGCGGGTCATGCGGAGCGCTGCGCCGTAGAGCTGGTCCAACAGAGGCAGTGCGTCGCGCTCGAAACGCGCGATCAACTCGTCCTGAGTCTCGGTCGCTCGGGTCTGTGGACCGTCCATTTCCTGCACGTTGATCCCTTCGGTCGCCGTGGGCGTCAAGGTTACCGCCAACTGCAAACGCGGCTCACGCGTCATGACCGAGGACCTCACGTTCACCAGCACTCCTTACTGTTGTCTCAGGACCCTGAACCTCGAGAACCCTGAATCTCGAGGACCATGAATCTCGAGAACACCGAATCTCGAGAACACTGGATGGTGCAACGTCACTTCCGGCCGATCTGTTCCCCGTCACCGTTTGCCGAACCGAGGAGTGCACACATGGCAGGCAGCGCCACCCCGGCGACCACAGCTCTCCGGAAGGCCGGGATCGAACACTGCGTGCACGCATACGAGCACGACCCGAACGCCGACTCCTACGGCACCGAGGCCGTCGATGCACTGGGCGCTGATCTGGAGATCACGCCGATGCAGGTGTTCAAGACGCTCGTCGTCGAACTCGACACCGGCGCCCTTGCAGTGGCCGTTCTTCCGGTCCCTCGATCGTTGTCGTTGAAAAGCGCCGCCAGCGCCCTCGGTGCCCGTAAGGCAACCATGGCCGACCCGCGCCGAGTGGAAAGAACCACCGGTTACGTTCTCGGTGGCGTGTCTCCCCTCGGGCAGCGGAAGCGACTGCCCACGGTTCTGGACGAGTCCGCTCGTGCCCTCGATCGCATTCTCTGCAGCGCGGGGCGTCGCGGGCTCGAGATCGAGATGTCTCCTACCGATCTCGCCGACCTGACCGCTGCAACGATCGCGCCGATCACATCCAGCTGAGTCGCGCCGATCACAGCAGGGTGATCTGCTCTCCCACCTGATCCTCCGCAACCGGGTCGATGAGTTCTCGTCCGTCGTTCTTCACCGAGTTGACCTGCGTGGACACTCTCCGCACCTCGATGTCCGCATAGGCGTCCAAGACAGGCTCGAGCAATTCCGGGGCGGCAACGTGCTCGGGATCGAGCCACGCGTCCCACCTGTCTACCGGCAACACCAGAGGCATTCGGTCGTGCACCTCGGTGAGATGGGCAGCCGAATCGACGGTCACCACGCTGCAACTCAGCAGCGGCATCGACTCGTCCGATCCCGCGGTCTCGGGGTCGTGCCACACCGACCACAGCCCGGCCACGAACAACCGAGGACGATTCTGCGGAGTCATGAAGTACGGGGTCTTGACCGCCTTCGGCCCGCGCGGACCGGACTCGGACGTCGTCTGCCACTCGAACCAGCCGTCCATGGGCACCAGACAGCGCTTGTGCTTCGCCGCGGTCCGGAAGGCCGGCTTCTCGGCGAGGGATTCCGCGCGCGCATTGATCAGCACCGGACCCTTGCCCAACTGTTTCGTCCAGGACGGCACAAGACCCCAGCGCATGCTCCGAATGCGCCGCGAACCACGCCGATCCACCACCGTGCACACCCGGTCCGTGGGTGCGACGTTGTACTTGGGCACAGGCCTCGACGTCTCGTCGACATCGGACACCTCGTCCACGGCATCCAACTCCGCGGCCAACGTGGCCGGATTTGCCGTGGTCGCATATCTCCCGCACATAGCACCAGGATGGCACGCACCTGCGACATCCGAACGGCATGAGGGAAGATGGACCCGTGACCGAGACCCTGTGGAACGCCCCCCGCGCACATTCGCCCGTCAATTCGACCGTCGCGCTTCCCGGATCCAAGTCGATCACCAATCGCGCTCTGGTACTCGCTGCGCTCGCCGACGGTCCCTCGACCATCACAGGTACGTTGCGCAGCCGCGACACCGACCTCATGATCGAAGCGCTTCGCGCGGTGGGCGTCGTCGTGACCGGCGAGGGCACCACGGTCGAAGTCGTACCCGCCGAACTCCACGGCGGCACCGTCGATTGCGGTCTGGCCGGCACGGTCATGCGGTTCGCCCCTCCTCTTGCGGCCCTGGCGTCCGGTGACGTCGCCTTCGACGGTGACGAGCAGGCGAGAAAGCGTCCACTCGACACGATCCTCGACGCTCTCCGTGGACTGGGAGCCGACGTCGAGGGCAGCTCCCTGCCCTTCACCGTCCGCGGGCGGGGCGCCCTGCGGGGCGGCGTGGTGACCATCGACGCATCCGGGTCCTCCCAGTTCGTCTCCGGATTGCTCTTGTCCGCAGCGGCATTCGACAACGGAGTCACCGTTCACCACGACGGCAAGGCTGTGCCATCCATGCCGCACATCGACATGACCGTCGAGATGCTGCGCGAGTCGGGCGTCACGGTGAGGACACCGCAGGACGGCGCGGAGGCGAACACGTGGAACGTCGCACCAGGGCCGATTCGCGCAGTGGACCGGGTCATCGAGCCCGACCTCTCGAACGCGACGCCGTTCCTCGCCGCCGCTGCGGTTACCGGGGGGCGCATCCGAATCCCGCATTGGCCCGCCACGACGACTCAACCGGGCGACGCGATCCGCGACATCCTGGAGCGGATGGGTGCCGACGTCGTCCTGTCCGACTCCGTCCTGACCGTCGAGGGTCCACGGACCCTGCGAGGAATCGACATCGATCTCCACGACGTGGGTGAACTGACCCCGACCGTGGCCGCGCTCGCGGCGCTTGCCGACAGCCCCTCCCACCTACGGGGAATCGCACACCTGCGCGGTCACGAGACCGACCGCCTCGCCGCACTGTCCTCGGAGATCGAAGGCCTCGGCGGAACAGCGGTGGAGACGGACGACGGCCTGGTGATCACTCCCACCGAGCTCCACGGCGGTGTGTGGCGGTCCTACGCCGACCACCGCATGGCCACGGCGGGCGCGATCATCGGCCTGAGGGTCGAGGGCGTGCAGGTCGAAGACATCGGAACCACCGCGAAGACGTTGCCCGGGTTCGAGATGCTCTGGATGGATGTGCTGCCCGAACACCCGGCGGTCGAGCGGAAGGCGAACCGCTGAGCCGGCGGCGGTACGACGAGTCCGATGTCCGGGTACGGCCGGGCAAGGGCACTCGCCCCCGTACCAAGACGCGGCCGGAGCACCGGAGCGCGGAGTCGGCGATGGTCGTGTCCGTGGACCGCGGCCGCTGGGGGTGCGTCCTCGGCGGCGACCCGGAAAGGCCGGTCGTCACCATGCGGGCCCGCGAACTGGGCCGCACACCGATCGTCGTCGGTGACAGGGTGGACGTGGTCGGCGACCTGTCCGGCAAGCCGGACACGCTGGCACGAATCGTTCGTGTCGCGGACCGTTCCACGGTTCTCCGACGAACTGCGGACGACACCGACCCCTACGAGCGGATCGTCGTGGCCAATGCCGCACAGCTTCTCATCGTCGTGGCGCTCGCCGATCCCCCACCGCGCACGGGTTTCGTCGAACGTGCACTCGTCGCCGCCTATGTCGGGGGGCTGCGCCCGATTCTGTGCCTGACCAAGAGCGACCTGGCGTCGCCCGAAGAGTTCACGGCGGCGTTCGCAGACCTCGACGTCCCGGTGGTCGTCGCCGGAAGGGAGGACCCGATCGACGACGTCGAGACGATGCTCGCCGGCGAACTCACCGCCCTCATCGGCCACTCCGGAGTGGGCAAGTCGACACTCGTCAACCGCCTTGTGCCGGAAGCAGATCGAGCCGTCGGCCTGGTGTCCGGGGTGGGCAAGGGCCGACACACGTCGACGCAATCGGTCGCCCTTCACCTGCCGCGCGCGGGCTGGGTGATAGACACACCGGGTATTCGCTCGTTCGGACTCGCCCACATTTCCCCGGAGGACGTGGTGGCTGCGTTCTCGGATCTCGCCGAGGCCGTACAGAACTGTCCTCGTGGGTGCACGCATCTGGGCCCGCCGGCCGACCCGGAATGCGCGCTGGACGAGCTGGAAGGCAAGTCTGCCCGCCGTGTCGGCGCCGTCCGCCACCTACTGGAAGCGATCAGCTCGAACGAAACCTGGTGAGTATCGACGGGCGACGCCCACGGCGGGGATCATCGAGCGATCGACGACCGAACACCCCGCCGCCTACGTGACCGGCCGATCGCGGTGCGCAGGCCGCTGCGCTTACCGGTCTCGGGATCGACGAGAGCGGTGGTGTTGCCGCCGAACCTGCGTTCCGAAGCGGTCTCCGGAGCGTCGTCCGCCGTTGCTTTCAGATACTTGTTCGGCAGCGATAGTTTCGCGATGGTGCGCCACGACTTGCCGTACTGAATCAGGAACGGACCTGTCGTGTACGGCAGGTCGTACTTGTCGCACAGCTCACGAACCCTGACTGCGATCTCGGCATACCGATTGCTGGGAAGGTCCGGGAACACGTGGTGCTCGATCTGGTAGCTGAGATTTCCGGACATGAAGTCCATCGCCCTGCTGCCCGTGATGTTCGCGCTTCCGAGCATCTGGCGGAGGTACCACTCGGCCTGCGTTTCCTTGTCGATGTCCGCCTTCGTGAACTTCTCGGCGCCATCCGGGAAATGTCCACAGAAGATGATGGCGTTGGTCCACACGTTGCGAATGACGTTGGCGAGCAGGTTCGCGGTGAGGGTGCTCTTCCAAGCAGGGCCCGTCACGGCGGGGTGAACGACGTAGTCCTTGAGGACCTGCTTACCGATCTTTTCGCCGACCTCGCGCAACTTGCGCTGCGTTTCCGCTTTCGGCACCCGCCCCTTGAGCGCCTTGCCGAGTTCGAGGTGCTGCACCGCAACGCCGTACTGGAACATCAGTGCAAGGAGCGTGTTGTAGACCAGATTGCCTGCATTGAAAGGCTTCCAGCGCTGGTCACGCGTGACGCGCAGGAGTCCGTATCCGACGTCGTCGTCCATGCCGAGAACGTTCGTGTACTTGTGATGAAGGTAGTTGTGGGTCTGCTTCCAGTGCGCCGACGGCCCGGTGTTGTCCCATTCCCAGGAGGTCGAGTGGATCTCGGGGTCGTTCATCCAGTCCCACTGCCCGTGCATCACGTTGTGCCCGAGCTCCATGTTCTCGATGATTTTCGCCATCCCGAGCATGCCGGCTCCGGCCCACCACGCCGGCCGGCGCCGACTCGCGAACAGCACCACGCGTCCGCCCACCTCGAGACTGCGCTGCAGCCGAATCGTGTTCCGGACGTACCGAGCATCGCGCTCCCCACGCGAGGCCTCGACGTCACGTCTGATGGCGTCGAGTTCACGCCCGAGCGCCTCCACGTCCGATTCCGTGAGGTGCGCGTATTCCTTGACATCGGCAATGGCCACCGGGGATCTCCCTCCCGAAGTATCGATAGTTCGCGCCCGTCATCCACACTCGAAGCCGAGGTACGGCGTCCGCGGGCGACACTCACAATATCCCAACTTACGGTTCCGTAGGTTACGGAGGCGTAGGTGTGAACCATCTCACTTTTTGTGGCGTGAAACCCGCTGCTCGGCACGGGCGCGAAGGGCGGACAGAAGCCCACGCCGCTCCCCCGTGACCGGGTCGGTCCGCAGAGTCTCGACCATCGCCGCACCTGCATCCCGGAACTTTCGCTCGGAAGAGGTCTCCGGCGCGTCGTCCGCGGTCGCCCGTAGCCAACTGTCCGGCAGGGCCAACTTGTGGATCGTGCGAAGCGCCAGCAGGTACTGCTTCGCCAGTGAACCTGTCGTGTACGGGAGGTCGTACTTGTGGCACAGTTCGCGCACCCGCACAGCGATCTCCGGATACCGGTTACTGGGCAGGTCCGGAAATACGTGATGCTCGATCTGGTAGCTCAGGTTCCCCGACATAAAGCCGATGACACGACCGGAATCGAAATTCGCGCTACCCAGCATCTGCCGTAGATACCACTCGTGCCGGGTCTCGTTCTCGAACTCCGCCTCGGTGAACTTCTCGGCACCGTCGGGAAAGTGACCACAGAAGATCACGACGTACGCCCACAGGTTTCGCACCAGGTTCGCAGTCGTGTTCGCCGTCAGTGTGCTCTTCCACGCCGGTCCGGTCAGTGCCGGATACAGAACGAAGTCCTTACCGACCTGCCGGAAGATCTTGGCCGCGAACTCCTTGTTGCTGCGCGAATTCAACGTTCCAGGTGGCACGCCTTCGAGCTCGTTGGCGAACTTCAGATCGTGGAGCGCGATCCCCCACTCGAAAGTAGCCGCGAGCAGTATGTTCGCGAGTGGCTGCAACAGATTGACCGGTTTCCACGGTTCGTCACGAGTCATCCGCAAGATACCGAATCCGACGTCGTCGTCCATGCCCACGATGTTCGTGTAGGTGTGGTGCGAATAGTTGTGCGCACGCTTCCAATGATCGGATGGTCCGGTCTGGTCCCACTCCCACGACATCGAGTGGATCTCGGGATCGTTCATCCAGTCCCACTGCCCGTGCATCACGTTGTGCCCGAGCTCCATGTTCTCGATGATCTTCGACAACGACAGCATCGCCGTGCCGACCACCCAGGCCGGCCGGTACTTGCTCCCGAAGAGAACAGCACGACCACCGAGTTCGAGTGCCCGCTGCATGCGGATGGTCCGGCGAATGTAGCGAGAATCCCGTAGACCGCGTGATTCCTCGACCTCGAGCCGGATCGAATCCAGCTCCCTACCCAGCGACTCGATGTCCGCCTCGCTGAGATGAGCGAACTCTTTGATGTCGGTAATTGCCACCGGGATCCTCCGTGTATCCGAAAACTCGAAAATAGCCGATCAAGATGAACGGGGGCTGTCAGGCATCCAGCGTGCAGTCACCGGCCGCAGCCGAAACGCAGGTCTGCACGCGGTCACCTTCGGCGTGCTCCTTACCGTTGCGCAGATCGATGGCGTGACCCGACAGCACGGGAACGACACAGGTTTGGCAGATTCCCATCCGGCAACCGAACGGCATCAGCGCACCGGCTCCCTCGCCTGCCTCCAACAAGGTGGTGGCACCGTCGACGGTCACGGTCTTACCCGACTTCTCGAACGTCACCGTCCCGCCCTTGCCGGACGTGTCCGCACGCGACACCGCGAACCGCTCGAGGTTCAGTTTGTCCGTAATACCTTCGTCCTGCCACCGCCGTTCGATCTCGTCGAGCATCGGAAGTGGACCGCAAGCCCACGTGGTGCGCTCGCGCCAATCGGGGCACAACTCGTCCAGCGAGGACAGCGCGAACTTACCCTGGCTGCGAGTGAGCTGAATGTGCGACCGGAACTCGGGGTGATCGTCCGCCAGCGCCTTCAGTTCGTCACCGAACATCACCTCGGACTCCGTGCGAGCAGAGTGCACGTGCAGCACGTCCGGGCGTCGACCACGCCGGCTCAGAGTTCGCAGCATCGCCATGATCGGGGTGACACCGCTGCCCGCGGTCAGGAAGAGAATGCGTTCCGGAGGCGGGTCGGGAAGCGCGAAGTTCCCACTCGGGGTCGCCAACCGGACGATCGTGCCCGACGGCACACCGTTGACCAGATGCGCGGACAGGAAGCCTTCCGGCATCGCCTTGACCGCGATCGAGATCCTCTTGTCGTCCCAGTTGGGAGGAGAGGTGAGCGAGTAGGACCGCCAGTGCCATCTGCCATCGATGTGCAGACCGATTCCGACGTACTGGCCGGGCGCGTAATCGAAGTCGAAACCCCACCCGGGCTTGATCACGATCGTCGCCGAATCCGAAGTCTCCGAACGGACATCGACGATTCTTCCGCGCAGTTCCCTTGCCGACCACAGTGGGTTCGCCAGATGCAGATAGTCGTCAGGCAACAGAGGCGTGGTCAACCGTGCGGTGGCACCACGCAACCAGTTGAGCTTCGACCGTGTTGCCGGAACGACCGCTGTCGCGGGCGCCTCGATCCAGTCCTTCAGACCCATTCGACCTCCACATACCTCCGACCGCCCACGGGTCCGTAAGCGACGAACTTACGATACCGTAGGTTCCGGCGATGCGGCACCCGCGACCATCGGCCTGCGGGCCGCGATCACATGAGTTCGACGAGGAAAGGAAGTTCCTGCGTCGCGTACCAGGCGAGGACATGGTCCTCCGCGTCACCGAGCACGAACTCCGCGTCCTGGTCCCCCAGATCCGCCTCGTCCACCGCGGCGACCGCGCGCTCGACGTCCGGCTCGGCCTCCGCGAGATCGACATGCACCGACGCCACTCGGGCCAGCTTCACAGGTGCGGGCAATCGGACCACGGCATCGTCGAGATCGGGTCGTGGCGTGACGTCGTCCACGTCTGCGGCAATCACGGCACGGCGGTGAAACACCTCGGCACCCTCCGCGACTCTTCCAGCGATGAGGCGAAGCGAGGCGCGCGCAGCCTCCGCGATCGCGACCTCGGCCAACTCCTCGTCGTCTCCGGACGAGTACGCCTCGCGCAGCGCGGCGGTCACCGCGAACGCCGTACGACTCATCGGGTCCACCTCCTCGTCTGCCACGAGGCGCTGGAGGATCTCGATGGTGGCCGGGATGTACACCCTCGTCATGTGTCCTGTGCCCTTCTTCGCTCCGTCGTCACCGGCAGGCGTCCAGCAACTCTTCGAGAGATTCGTAGAGCAGCGATGCCATGACGTCCACATCTGCCATCGCATCGCGGTCCGCGTTCAAACCGTAGTAGACGTTGCCGTCGTACGACGTGAGCGCAATACTCAAAGCCTGATTCTTCAGCAGCGGCGACACCGGGTACATCTCCAGCATCCGCGCACCCGCCACATACAGCGGCACCTGCGGACCGGGTGCATTGGTGATCATGAGATTGAACATGCGCTGTGAGAAACTGCTCGCCGCACGTGCGCTCATGGCATGCAGGGTGGCGGGGGCGAACCCCGACAAACGCACGAGTGTCTGGGCAGTGACCCGCTGGGTCTGGCGCGCCTGCGCCTCGGTCGCGTGCGCGACGTGCGATAGTCGCACAGCCGCGTTGCCCTCCCCGACCGGCAAGTCGATCAGGAACGACCAGACCATGCTGCGCGGATCGGACCAGTCGCCGCGCTGGACACCCAGATCGGGATCGCAGTCCGGCTCCGCATACACGGACATCGGAACCATTGCACGGACGGTCGTCGACTCGGACACCGGTTCACCGCGCGAGAGCAACCAGTACCGCAACGCCCCTGACACGACCGCGAGGATCACGTCGTTGACCTCGCACCCGTACTTCGCGCGAATCTCGCGGTAATCTGCGAGATCGGTCCTGACGACGGAGAATCGGCGGTTCCGCGAGATCGGAGCATTCAGCGGATTCGACGGGGCCACCTGCGTGGCCGAACGTACCGCCGCAGCGAATCGGCCGACGGCGCGGACGCTGTCTTCTGCCGTGGAAACCATGTCACCCAACGTCGTTCGCAGGCTCGCGACCCCGTCCCGAGGACTGACCACCAGGTCGCCGAGCGCACCGGCGATGAGAGTCGATCGACTCGGCTCCGGGCTGGGCATCCACAGTTCTTCCGGCACCGCACGGCCCGCCGGCTCGGTATCGAGGATCACCTGGCCGATCTCGAGCGCCTCTTCCCCATCCACCAGCGAAGAGTGCGATTTGGTGAAGATCGCGACCCTGTCGTCGGCCAGCCCCTCGATCAGATACATCTCCCACAGCGGACGCGAGTTGTCGAGTGGGCGGGAAGTGAGCCTGGCGATCAAGTCGTGCAGTTGCGCGTCCGAACCCGGCTTCGGCAGAGCGGATCTCCGAACGTGGTACTCGATGTCGAATTCCTGGTCGTCGACCCACACCGGCCGGGCCAGCCCGAAAGCGACCTCGCGCACCTTCTGCCGATAGCGCGGCACCAGACTCAAACGAGACTCGACCACCCCGAGAAGCGTCTCGTAGTCCAGACCGTCACGCGGTTGCGAGAAGATCGCGAGAGATCCGACATGCATCGGAGTACTGCTTGCTTCCAGGTAATAGAACGACGCGTCCTGCGTCGTGAGTCTCGTCGCCATGGGCGGTGCTTCCCCCTCACTGCCGGACGGCTGTCGATAAGTGATGTTCACCCTAGGGTGCGATTGTCCGATCTGCGACGCGACATTCGAATCCGTGCAAACATGTTCCCCGAATGTTGCCACAGGCAACAGGGAGATCGTTCACAACATCCGGGGGGATTCGTCATGACCGACGCATACGTATTTCTGTCCAGTGCACCGAGTTGCGAACCGCCGCCGAGCGCAGCCCGCACACGAGTAGCCGCCGCGCACCGCCGCCCGGGGCCGACCCCGACGGACCGCGGTCGCACGGCGACGACACGAGCCGCTGTTCCGGGTTCGCCGAGACGGTCACCCGCTCGCCGGTCCTCGCACGCGGGGTCCTCACCACGCCACCGTTCTCCGGTGCCTGTTTCGCCGGAATCTCGGGACGACGGACGGCAATTCGCGCATCACGCGATCCGGCTCGCGCTCGAGGTACTCGACCGGCGACGCAGTCCCAGCCAACTACGTCCGATGATCTCCGACCGCATGATCGAGGTCGTGCGGGCTCGATCCTGCAGTCCGCGATCGACCGGCTCGGCAGGCGCAGCCACCCTGCAGAGACTCCGGGTCCAGTTGCAGAGCAACGACATTGCCGAAATCTTCGGCACCTATTCGCGCGGCGACCGGGTGTTCGCCTATGCCGCCCGAATGGAACGAACCACCGTCCACGCGGGACCAGATCCCGCGTGGACGATCACTCAACTTCAGCTGGTCTGACCGGGGCGTCCGAAGACCGGGTCAGCGCTTACGCTTGCGTCCCTTGGCCTGAGCGCGCGCGGCTTCTCGACGTTCCCGGCGAGTCCCGTGCTGAGCGGGCTCCGCTTTGCCGTCGCTCGCCCTTCTGCTGGCCCGAGCCGAGCCGTCCTCGGCAGGACCGGAGTACGTGAGACCACGCGGTTCGCTGTTCTCGAGACCCTTCGCACGAAGCGCGGCCGGTGCAGCCTGCCGCTCACCCTCGTTGTTCGAGTTGGCTGCCGTCTCCGTCGGCAGCGGTCGCGGAGCCGCGGACGAGACTGCGGCCGCCGACGCCGGAGTCACGTTCACACCGTTGCCCTGCTGCGGGGCCTGCGCCTCCACCTGAAGATTGAACAGGTACCCCACGGACTCTTCCTTGAGTCCCTCGAGCATCGCCGAGAACATGTCGAAGCCCTCACGCTGGTACTCGACCAGCGGATCACGCTGTGCCATGGCACGCAGGCCGATGCCTTCCTTGAGATAATCCATCTCGTAGAGGTGCTCACGCCACTTGCGATCGAGAACCGACAACAGCACTCGACGTTCGAGTTCGCGCATCGATCCCTGACCTGCGACCGCGTCGATCTCCTCCTCACGACGCCGGTACGCCTCGTGGGAATCCTCGAGCAGAAGCGTCTTGAGCTCGCCTCGCGAAAGATCCGACAGCTCGCCGTCCTCGCTGTCCCCCGCGAGCTGCTTGTAGTCGAGACCGACCGGGTACAGGGTCTTCAGTGCCGTCCACAGCTGCTCGAGGTCCCAGTCCTCGAGGTAACCCTCGGCCGTCGCACCGTCCGCGTAAGCGGAGACGACGTCGGTGATCATCTCCTCGACCTGACCCTCCATGTCCTCACCCTCGAGGATCTGGCGACGCTCCTTGTAGATGACCGTGCGCTGCTGGTTCATCACCTCGTCGTACTTGAGGACGTTCTTGCGGATCTCGAAGTTCTGCTGTTCGACCTGCGTCTGCGCGCTCTTGATCGCCTTGGAGACCATCTTGGCCTCGATCGGAACGTCGTCGGGCAGGTTGAGTCGCGTCATGATCGATTCGAGTGCGGCGCCGTTGAAGCGGCGCATCAACTCGTCACCCAGCGACAGGTAGAACCGCGATTCGCCCGGATCACCCTGACGGCCGGAGCGGCCCCGCAACTGGTTGTCGATACGACGCGACTCGTGACGCTCGGTGCCCAGCACGTACAGACCGCCCGCCTCACGGACGTAGGCCGCGTCGTCCTTCACCTCGGCCTTGATCTTCTCGAGTACGTCGTCCCAGGCCGCCTCGTACTCGTCCGGCGCCTGCACCGGATCGAGGCCCTGCTTTCGCAGCGCGATGTCGGCGATGATGTCCGGGTTGCCACCGAGCACGACGTCGGTACCACGACCGGCCATGTTGGTCGCCACCGTGACGGCGCCGGAACGGCCGGCCTCCGCGATGATGGTGGCTTCCTGCTCGTGGAACTTCGCGTTCAACACGTTGTGCGGAACACCACGCTTGGTGAACTGCTTCGACAGGTACTCGGAACGCTCGACGCTGGTCGTACCGATGAGGACCGGCTGGCCCTTCTCGTGCCGCTCCACGACATCGTCGACGACGGCGTCGAACTTGGCCTCTTCCGACTTGTAGATCAGATCGCCCTGGTCGACACGGATCATCGGACGGTTCGTCGGAATCGGAATGACACCGAGGCTGTAGATCTGGTGCAGCTCCGCGGCCTCGGTCTCGGCCGTACCCGTCATACCCGACAGCTTCTCGTAGAGACGGAAGTAGTTCTGCAGGGTGATCGTCGCCAAGGTCTGGTTCTCGGCCTTGATCTCGACCTTTTCCTTGGCCTCGATCGCCTGGTGCATGCCCTCGTTGTAGCGGCGACCGGACAGCACACGACCGGTGAACTCATCGACGATGATGACCTCGCCACTGCGGACGATGTAGTCCTTGTCCTTGGTGTAGAGCTCCTTGGCCTTGATGGCGTTGTTCAGGTAGCTCACCAGCGGAGAGTTGGCCGCCTCGTACAGGTTGTCGATACCGAGCTGATCCTCGACGAGTTCCACACCCGCCTCGTGCACACCGACGGTGCGCTTACGGATGTCGACCTCGTAGTGCACGTCGCGCTTGAGCAGCGGGGCGATACGAGCGAACTCGCCGTACCACTTGCTCGACGAATCGGCGGGACCGGAGATGATAAGTGGGGTACGTGCCTCGTCGATGAGGATCGAGTCGACCTCGTCCACCACCGCGAAGTTATGACCACGCTGCACGAGGTCCTCGAGCGAATGCGTCATGTTGTCGCGCAGATAGTCGAAGCCGAACTCGTTGTTGGTGCCGTAGGTGATATCCGCAGCGTATGCGGTCCGACGCTCGGCCGGAGTCATGCCGGACAGAATCACGCTGGTCTCGAGCCCGAGGAAGCGGTGGACACGACCCATCCACTCGGAGTCACGTTTGGCCAGGTAATCGTTGACCGTGACGACGTGAACGCCGTCACCCGAGATGGCGTTGAGGTAAGCGGGCAACACACAGGTCAGGGTCTTGCCCTCACCGGTCTTCATCTCGGCGATGTTGCCGAAGTGCAGGGCGGCACCGCCCATGATCTGCACCTCGAAGTGCTTCTGACCGAGCACGCGCCACGAGGCCTCACGTGCGACGGCGAACGCCTCGGGGAGCAGTTCGTCCAGACTCTCGCCGTCCGCGTAGCGCTTCTGGAACTCGGCGGTCTTGGCGTTCAGCTGCTCATCGCTCAGGCCTTCGACCTCGGATGACAGAGAGGCAACATGGTCCGCGATGTGCTTGAGCCGCTTGACCATGCGACCTTCACCAACACGGAGCAGCTTCGATAGCGACAACGACGGCACAGTCTTGTTCGTCCTCAAATTCGGCAACAGATGGATGACACATGGATTCCGGCCGTGGTCCGAGAACCGCGGCCGGAATCCATGGTAGGCGTATTCGCGATCGGGCGAGTAGGCCGGACCGCGGACAAGGTCACGCCAGGCGGATCAATCCGTAGTCGAACGCGTGCCGCCGATACACGACGGACGGCCGGTCCGATTCCTTGTCATGGAACAGGAAGAAGTCGTGTCCTACCAGTTCCATCTCGTACAGGGCGTCGTCGACGGTCATCGGCGTCGCCGTGTGTTCCTTGGTTCGCACGATCTGTCCAGGAGCGTGCTCGTCCGGTTCGTAGCCGTCGAGCGAGATATCGGGCGATATGCCGAGAGAATCGTCGCTCGCGAGCTCGGCGGTGGCCTCCGCCACCGACACGGGCCTCTTGTCCCCGTAATGAACCTTCTTTCGGTCCTTCGTGCGCCGGAGTCGACTCTCCAGTTTCGCGGTCACCGATTCGAACGCGGCGTAGAAACTGTCGGCAGAGGCTTCCGCTCGGGCCACGGGCCCCTTACCTCGCGCCGTGATCTCCACCCGCTGGCAACTCTTCGCCTGGCGTCGATTGCGCTCGTGTTGTAGTTCCACGTCGAAGTGGTAAATGGAAGGGTCGAAGCGTTCGAGACGGGACAACTTGTCGGCGACATACACCCGAAAGTGGTCCGGTATTTCTACATTGCGCCCTTTGACGACGATCTCGGCGTTGGTCGTGTCGGCCTTGTCCTCCAGATCCGACGCGCTGTCGTCGACGAATACCGAGGCTTGCGAAGGGGTCGTCACTCGTACCTCCCGATAGCGGCCACACCCGGAACGGGTGGTGGCGAAGTTGTGCACGTGCCGGGAGAGGGCTCGCCGGCACCAGGTTCGAAGTTTCACCTCCTACCTGTGTTTTCGGGTGTGTCCGCGACGCTAGTACGTAACTTGATGGAGTGCCACTGTTCGGCAGAATTTCATCCGACACCCGCCACAACCAGCGCCGCGGACACTTCGATTCCAGCGTTTCGGAGCACGGCGGTCGACTCCGTGACAGTCGTGCCAGTGGTCATCACGTCGTCCACGAACACCACGGAAGCTGGCCGACTACCGGCGACCTCCGCGAGCGCATGTCCACGGCCGGTGATCCGCACGCGGCCCCCGAGGTTGGTCCTTCGTTGCGCCGCCGACAGCCCGACCGAGTCACGTGCCCCGAGCCGCAGCTTCAACGCACGACACACCCGTTCGTCGCCCACCGCGGCGGCCGCCATTCGGGTGACCGGATCTCCCCCACGCCTGCGAGCCGCTCGGGCTCTGGACGGGGCAGGTATCAGTACGAGCGGCGCTGACGTATCCAGTTCGTGCCAACCACCCAGACGCCCCAGAGCAAGCGCGAGCGCGGACCCCAGGTGCCCGGCGAGATCGCGCCGCCCGCGCTCCTTCATCGCGATCACTGCACGCCGACGTACACCCGCGTAACGCCCCAGCGCCCACACCGGCACACCCGGATCGACCCGCGGTGACAGTCGTATCGGGTGATCGGACAGTTCGGCAGCGCAGTCTTCGCACCACGGTGTGCCGGGCACCCCACACCCACCGCACACCGCAGGCACCAACAGATCCAGAACTGCCCCGAACCCCCCACCGGCTGTCATGCCGAACAGTATGGGTCAGGGCACCGACAGGAACCCTGCGCTCCGTCCCGGCCGTTCGTCAGCCCGGAAGGATCGGGGTGGCCTTCATACCGGTCAGCCCGGGCACCTCTCGCCAGTACCGATCGCCTGCGGGATCGTTGTTGTTCAGTTGGAACACCGCCCGCGAGTCCGCAACGAACTCCGTCGTCGCCGAGGCGTCGACCGCCACGACCGGGGCCGTGAGGTTGCGGCTGGGCAACGCATCCATCCGCGAACCGTCCACGGACACCTGTACGACCGGGGTGTCGTTCGCGGCGCGTGCGACGACGATCGTCTCGCCGTCGCTCCAGTCCAGCGACAGGGCCGGGCTCCCCAGCCCGAGGGCGATCGCGCGCGGGCTGCTCAGCTCGAAGGTCCCGTTCGGCCGCTGCACGACGGTCGCCGTGTACACCTTGCCGTCCACGATGAGGGCGGCTCGCACACCGTCTCGCGACAACCGAAGTTCCGTGATGTTCGTCCCGAGTGCGGTGACGGCGCCCGCGTCGACGTTGACGACCGACTCGCGGCCGGTACCCGGTTCACGCAGCACCCGCACGACGGTGTTGCCGTTCACCGCCACCCAGATCGCCGCGTTGTCCGGGCCCCAGGTGGGCCGGGTGATCGCCCCGCCCTCGAGCGCGGGCGCCGCCTGGCCGTCGTAGTCGCCCACCATCAACGCATTCGCGGGTTCGGGTGTGGGCTTTCCGGTGTCCGACACGGCGGCCACGAGATTGCCGTTCGGGGACAGTCCCACCGACCGCAGGCTGCGGGCCTCACCGAAATATCCCTCCACCGGGGTGGCGCCGGAGTCGGAAACGCTGACCATCGATCCGTCCCGGAGAGCGTGCAGACCCACGGTTGCGCTCGTGGTCGCGAGCGGATTCGTCGACGCGACGTCGGCGGTCGTCCATCCGTTCGGGAATCGTTCGTCCAGCGGCTCCCCGTCGGCAAGGATCACGTACGGCCCGGAGATGTCGGCGTTCGCCAGAGTCCACACGAGTTGCGCTGCGAAGAGACCCCGCTCCTGCTCGTTCTTCTGACTCAAGCCCTGGAAGTCGATGCGGATTCCGCCGAGACCCACGCCCACCTGAGCGGTACGTCCGTCGGCTTTGGTGATCGGCCCGAGCACGGACACACCGTCGCCGAACTCGTTGCGTACAGCGGGAGTGAGCGCGGACTTCGGTCCGTCGATCATGAGGCCGACCAACTGCGACGCCATCTGGTCCTGCGCACCGGCGATCCAGCGCGGATCCGGGACGACGGTCGATCCGGACGGGTCGAGGAAGTACAACGACTTGCGTTTGTACGAGTTGAGGAACTCGGCGCGATCCATGATGACGCCGGCGGGCAACTGATCGATGCGCCATTCACCGTCGACCTTGACCAGTCCGACCTCGGTCTCGAAGCTGCCCTCCTCGGCGACGTAGAGCCCGCCGGGTTCGAGCTGGCCCACCTTGTTCGCACGAATCGTGTAGGTGCTGCGCTCGTTGCTGCGCTGCTCCGGCAGCACATCGATCTTGTCGACGATGGTGGTGCTGGCTGCGTCGTCCCATTTTCCGGACACGCCGGCGGTGAGGAACTGACGGGCTGCTAGGTGCTGATTGGTCGGATCCGTGCTGGCCTTGAAGAAGTCGCGAAGCAGAAGGTCCGGCTCTCGGCCCGGCGCCGGCGCTTCCACGCTCGTGCCCGCCGAATCACGCTCGATCGTTCCGATCGCCTGTGGCGCAGACGAATCCGGCAGGCTCGCGCACCCGCCCACGAGGGCCAGCGCCACGACGCCTGCGGCCAACCCTGCCCGCCTCATTCGCGTGACTCCCCGGCCGCGCCCGCACGAGATTCGTCAGCACGGGAAACCTCGCCCTCACCGGAACCGGCCACCGGCTTCGCAGTGATCTCGTCCGCGGCTTCGGTAACGCGGTCCACTTCGGTATCCGCATCGGTGGTGTTCACACTTGCTCCGCTCGCGGCTTCCGTGCCCTCCGTGCCCTCCGTGACTTCCTCGGACGGCTCCGGGTCTCCTGGCAACGGTTGCCCCTGCACGTGTCGACCGGTTCCCGGCTTGAGCGGCAACGGGCTCGATGCCACCTTGCGTCCACGCACCAGCGGCAGGGTGAGTCGGAAGCACGCGCCGTTTCCGGGTTCGCCCCAGGCCTCGAGCCGGCCGTCGTGCAGGTGTGCGTCTTCCACGCTGATGGCCAGTCCGAGGCCGGTGCCTCCGGACCGTCGCACGCGCGACGGGTCGGAGCGCCAGAACCGATTGAACACGAGCTTCTCCTCGCCGGGCCGCAGCCCGATGCCCTGGTCCCGGACGATGAACGCAAGCGCATTGTCGTCGGCGCGCAGACGCAGCAACACCGGTTTCCCTTCACCGTGATCGATGGCGTTTGCCAGCAGGTTTCGCAGCACCCGCTCGACACGGCGCGGATCCACCTCCGCCACCACCGGCTCGTCCGGGAGGTCCACGAGCAGTTCTGTGGCCGTCTCTCGGGCGAGGTGACGAACAGTCGAGATGGACGCCCGCGCACACATACGGACGTCCAGTTGTTCGGCTGCCAGCTCGGCGACACCGGCGTCGTGGCGGCTGATCTCGAGTAGGTCGGCGAGCAATCCCTCGAACCGGTCGAGCTCTGCGACCAACAACTCCGAAGACCGGCGCAGCACGGGGTCGAGGCTGTCGCTGCCGTCGTGAATGAGGTCGGCTGCCATCCGCACCGTCGTCAACGGCGTGCGCAGCTCGTGGCTGACGTCGGAGGTGAATCGTCTCTGCAAATTGCCGAATTCTTCGAGCTGGGTGATCTGCTTCGACAGACTTTCCGCCATCTCGTTGAACGACATCGCCAGGCGCGCCATGTCGTCCTCACCCCGCACTGGCATGCGCTCCTTGAGGCGACCGTCGGCGAAACGCACCGCGATGCGAGATGCCGAACGAATGGGGAGAACGACCTGCCTGGCGACGAGCAACGACACAGCTGCCAGCAGCACGGCCAGCACACCACCGCCGATCAGCAACGTCCCCCGGACGAGCGACAACGTCCGGTCCTCGCTTGCGAGCGGGAACACCAGGTACAGCTCGAGTGTCGAGAGCGATGCACCAGTCGGCGAGCCGACGATCAGTGCGGGGCCCGAATAGCCCTCTGGCTCGTCCACGGTGGCGAACTGGTAGCTCACCTGACCGGCCTGGACGAACGCCCTCAACGACTCAGGAATCTGATCCGCAGAACCCGTCGAGGTGGGTTCACGAGGCCCGTCTCCCGCGACGATCAGCACCGGATCGAAGGTGCCTGCGGAGCCGGACGCTTCACCGGAATCGGAACCGCGATTGGTGAGGGCTGCGCTTGCACTATCCAACTGGGTGCTCACCGAGGTCAGCCCGTCGGACCCAGCGAGCTGCGCCTCCACCGTGCTGCGGGCACGATCCATCTCCTCGGTGGCGGCGGAGATCTTGCTTTCGAGGAGGCGATCGGTGATCTGGCTGGTCAACACGACACCCAACACCAAGATCACGATGACGGAAAGCGAGAGCGTGGAAGCGACCACGCGCAGCTGAAGCGAGCGACGCCACGTGTGAGCGAGCGTATTGCTCATGGAACGGCTCCAACGCAAGATCGGTGTGAGCCGCCGATTCACACGACGCCGCCATCGAGAAACACCTGTCACGGCGGTCCGGCCTTGTAGCCGACCCCCCTGACCGTCAAAACCACCTCTGGATTCTCGGGATCAGTCTCGACTTTGGCTCGGAGGCGCTGCACGTGCACGTTCACGAGCCGAGTGTCCGCGGCATGTCGGTAACCCCAGACCTGCTCGAGCAATACCTCACGGGTGAACACCTGACGCGGTTTACGCGCCAAGGCCACGAGCAGGTCGAACTCGAGTGGAGTGAGGGAGATCAGTTCGTCGTTGCGGCTCACCTTGTGCGCCGGCACGTCGATCACGATGTCGGCGATGCTCAGCAACTCGGCCGGCTCGTCCTCGGTTCGGCGCAACCGCGCACGCACTCGCGCGACGAGTTCCTTGGGCTTGAACGGCTTCATGATGTAGTCGTCCGCACCGGATTCCAGACCGAGAACGACGTCGACGGTGTCGGTCTTCGCGGTGAGCATCACGATCGGCACGCCGGAGTCCGCTCGCAGCACACGGCACACGTCGATGCCGTTCATGCCGGGCAGCATCAAGTCGAGCAGCACCAGATCCGGTCGGGTTTCACGAACCGCCGTCAATGCTTGGGTGCCGTCCCCCACGACGTACGGATCGAAACCCTCGCCGCGGAGCACGATCGTGAGCATCTCGGCGAGAGCCGTGTCGTCGTCGACAACCAGAATCCTTGGTTTCATGTTCCCATCGTTACATCTTCGAAGCGTCGGACAGGCGGTTCGACCGTCACGGCGCGCCGTGTTCTCCAATCGAGAGTGCCAGTTTTTCCGCGATCTCGCCCGGATCGGTATCCGGGCCCACAACCCACCAGGGTGAGATCCATCCCGCCGCGGCCAGATCGCGGTACACGGCACCCGTCCGCACCTGCAGTCCCCCATCCCGTTCGTAGGCGTCCAGTGCGCGCGAAGGCTCGGACTCCTGGCGGCTGCGGGCACGCTCGCCGGCGAGTTCGACCGGGACGTCGAGATAGATCTGCAAGTCCGGGCGAGGCAACGCCAGGCGCCCGAACTCGAGGTCGTCGATCCAGGTCACGAAGTCGCCCGACCCGTCCTGATGCAACCGCGCGGCACCGTACGCCGCATTGGACGCAACGTATCGGTCGAGAATCACCACGTCGTGGCCGGTCAGCAACTCACTAAGTTCACCGACAGTCGCACTGCGGTCACTCGCCCAGACGGTCGCCATCCCGTACACGGAATCGGCGAGATCACCGTGTGCACCCGCGAGCGCCTCGGCTCCGAGGTCGGCGTGCACGGACTCCCCGTACCGGGGAAAGGCCCGAGTGGCGACCGACAGGCCCGCCTCGGAGAGCCGCTTCGTCACCTTGTCGACGAGCGTGCGTTTACCCGCACCGTCGAGGCCTTCCACCGCCACCAGAGTTCCCACGGCGAAGAAGCCTATCCCCCGGCCTGCGTGGGCAGACCGGGGGACGGAATTGCGTGGCTCGATCAGTAGCGGTAATGCTCGGGCTTGTACGGGCCCTCGACGTCCACGCCGATGTAATCGGCCTGATCCTTCGTCAGCTTCGTGATGGTGCCACCCAGTGCCTCGACGTGGATCTTCGCTACCTTCTCGTCCAGGTGCTTCGGGAGGCGGTACACCTCGTTGTCGTACTCGTCCGGCTTCGTCCACAGTTCGATCTGCGCGATGACCTGGTTGGAGAAGCTGTTGCTCATCACGAACGAGGGGTGCCCGGTGGCGTTGCCGAGGTTCAGCAGGCGACCCTCCGACAACACGATGATCGAGTGCCCGTCACCGAACGTGAACTCGTCGACCTGCGGCTTGATGTTGACGCGGGTGATCTCGGGGGATCGTTCCAGGCCGGCCATGTCGATCTCGTTGTCGAAGTGGCCGATGTTGCCCAGGATCGCCTGGTGCTTCATCTGCTTCATGTGATCGAAGGTGATGATGTCCTTGTTGCCGGTGGACGTGATGACGATGTCCGCCCAGCCGATCGCCTGCTCGACGGTCTTGACCTCGAACCCATCCATGAGCGCCTGGAGAGCGTTGATCGGGTCGACCTCGGTGACCGCCACGCGCGCACCCTGACCACGCAACGCCTCGGCACAGCCCTTTCCGACGTCGCCGTAACCGCACACGAGGGCGGCCTTACCACCGATGAGGACATCTGTGCCACGGTTGATGCCGTCGACGAGCGAGTGACGAGTGCCGTACTTGTTGTCGAACTTGCTCTTGGTGACCGAGTCGTTGACGTTGATCGCCGGGAAGGTCAATTCACCGGCCGCGGCGACCTGGTACAGGCGCAGAACGCCGGTGGTGGTCTCCTCGGTTACACCCTTCACCGACTCCCCAATGCGGCTCCACTTCTGCGAATCGGACTCGAGCGAGCGACGAAGCAGTCCGAGGAAGACCTTGTATTCGTCGGCGTCGTTCTCCTCGTCCGTGGGAGGTACGACGCCCGCCTTCTCGAACTGGGCGCCCTTGAGGACGAGCATGGTGGCGTCACCACCGTCGTCGAGGATCATGTTCGCGGGCTTGTCCGCCTCGGGCCAGGTGAGCATCTGCTCCGCCGCCCACCAGTACTCCTCGAGGGTCTCGCCCTTCCATGCGAAGACCGGAGTTCCCTTCGGCTCCTCCGGGGTGCCGTGAGGTCCTACGACGATCGCAGCCGCGGCGTGATCCTGGGTGGAGAAGATATTGCACGATGCCCAACGGACTTCGGCGCCGAGAGCGGTGAGCGTCTCGATCAGGACGGCCGTCTGGATGGTCATGTGCAGGGAGCCGGAGATCCGGGCGCCCTTCAGCGGCAGGACCTCCGCGTACTCGCGGCGAAGTGCCATCAGGCCCGGCATCTCGTGCTCGGCGAGACGGATCTCCTTGCGGCCGAACTCGGCGAGCGAAAGGTCTGCGACCTTGAAATCGATGCCGTTGAGACTGGTCACCGAAGGTGTGGTTGCTTCTGAGGTCGTCATCTGCCTCTCCTGGTTGGATGCTGCTGTTCGCCCAAGGCTATCGGTAACCGAGAACTCTCACGCACGGTCGCCTTCCCGCACTGGGCTGCGCCCGGCGTTGCGCACGGCCTCGTCGACGAATGGCCCGAGCAGGGTGCTGAGATCTTCGGCGACGTTCACGCCGGATTCCGGGGGTATCGAGATGTAGCTCATGGCGAGCCGCACGACCCCTCGGCTGAGGATCGCGGCATCGACCGGATCCGCTTCGACCCAGCTGCTTTCGAACATTCGGGCCAGCCGCGCCGATGCCCGCTCGATGATGGGCGCGCTGTCGGTGGTGATCAATCGAAGCAGCTCCGGTTTCGCGTCTCCCCGCAGCAACGACTGAACGAGCGGATCGGAGATGCTGGACAGGAAGAAGCCGGCGAAGCCCTCGAGCAGGACGGTCCGACCTTCACCTTCGTTGGCGGCGAGGGCCTCACCGACGGAGTCGACCAGTTCGTCGGCAAGCCGCAACGCGTACGCCTCGGCCAGCCCTTGCCTCGACTTGAACTCGTTGTAGAGGGTCTGCCTGCTCACTCCGGCACCGGACGCCACCGCGGACATCGTGATGCCGGACCAGTCACTCTCGAGCAACAGATCGCGCATCGCGTCGAGCAGCGAATGGCGCAGCAGCTGCCTGGTCGCCTCCTGGTACGGAACTCTCCCCCGCGACGAATTCATGGCGAGAACACTAGTCGCCTCGGTCGTCGGACTCTCGGCCCAGTGCCGCTCCATCACCCGTCGCCGCCGAATCCTGTTGCAAGCCTTGGACGATACGTTGGCCCAGCACCGAGTGCCGTCGACTGTAGAGGAAGTAGATCGCGACGCCGATCGCCATCCAGACGACGAATCGAATCCACGTTTCGACCGACAGGTTGACCATCAGCCACAGGCAGGCCACGACGGCCAGGATCGGTACGAGCGGAACCAACGGGACCTTGAATCCACGCTCCAGATCGGGGCGCTTGCGCCGCAGCACGATCACTCCGATGGACACGAGCACGAACGCGAACAGGGTGCCGATGTTCACCATCTCTTCGAGGGTGCCGATCGGGAAGAAGCCCGCGAGAACCGCCACGACCACGCCGACGAGGAGGGTGATGCGTACGGGGGTTCCACGCTTGCCGGTGGGTGCCAATGCCCGTGGCATCAAGCCGTCCCGCGACATCGCGAACAGCACGCGAGTCTGCCCCAGCATGAGCACCATGACGACCGTCGTCAGACCCATGAGGGCGCCGAAGGAGATGACGTTCTTCGCCCAGTCGACACCGTGGATACCGAACGCCGTGGCGAGGTTCGATTCGTCGCCGGCAAGGTCGTGGTAATCGACCATCCCGGTGAGGACGAGGGTGACGGCCACGTACAGCACCGTGACGATGAGGAGCGAGCCGAGAATGCCACGCGGCAGTGCCTTCTGGGGGTTCTTGGTTTCCTCGGCGGTGGTCGCCACTACGTCGAATCCGATGAAGGCGAAGAAGACGAGGCTGGCGGCGGCGAGCAGCCCGTACCAACCGAACGTGCTGCCGCCCGCACCGGTGACGAAGGAGAACAGGGACTGGTGAACGCCCGACCCGGTGTCCCCCGCCTCCGATGGCGGAATGTACGGCGAGTAGTTGTCGGTGTCGATATAGAACGCGCCGACCACGACTACCAGAACGACGACCGCAACCTTGATCGCGGTGATCACGAGCGACACCCGCGAGGACAGTTTGGTACCGGTGGCCAGCACCACGGTGATCGCAGCGACGATGACGACTGCACCCCAGTCGAAATCGACCCCCCCGACGGTGACCGAGGGTGAAAGATCGCCGAGCACCTCGGCGAGGTACAGCGACCATCCCTTTGCCACCACCGACGAGGCGAGTGCGAACTCGAGGATGAGGTCCCATCCGATGATCCATGCCATGAACTCACCGAACGTGGCGTACGAGAACGTGTACGCGCTGCCGGCGACGGGCACCGTCGACGCGAACTCGGCATAGCACAGCGCAGCGAGACCACATGCGACGGCGGCGATCACGAAGGCGAGGGAAACCGAGGGGCCCGCCACGTTGCCGGCGGTCCGCGCGGTGAGCGTGAAGATGCCCGCACCGATGACGACGGCGACCCCGAAGACGGTCAGGTCCCAGGAGTTCAGGTCTTTACGGAGTTTGGTCTCCGGCTCGTCGGTGTCCGTGATCGACTGCTCGATCGACTTCGTCCGGAACAATCCGGACTGTCGTTTGTCCGACATCACCACTTCGGTCTCCTCTGATCGAGAACAGGCGTCAGCCTATTGCGTTACCGGCCGAAGCAGGTCGGGTTCGAGATAGATCACGCGGGCAGCAGGCACAGCTTTGCGGACCCGCGCCTCCGCTCCGTCGATTGCCGCTGCAACGGTCCCGATGTCGTGCCCGCTCGCAACGGCCACTTTGGCGGCAACGAGCATCTCGTCGGGGCCGAGGTACTGCGTCTTGATGTGAATGACGCTGTCGATCTGTTCCCCGTCCACCAGGGCCGCGCGAATGCGCGCATCCTCGTCGGCAGTGGCGCCTTCGCCGATCAGCAGGCTCTGCATCTCGATGATGAGGATGACCGCGATGATTCCGAGCAGTACGCCGATGCACAACGTTCCGATGCCGTCCCACACAGGAGAGCCGGTCACCATGGTCAGCCCGACGCCACCGAGCGCCAGAACCAGTCCGACCAGGGCCCCGGTGTCTTCGAGAAGGACGACGGGGAGCTCCGGGCTCCGCGAGTTACGGATGAAGGACCACCAACCACCGTCGCCCTTCAGCGGTCGCGATTCCTTCACCGCGGTGTGAAAACTGAACGCCTCGAGGGCGATCGCTATCAGCAGGATCGCGACGGCGATGATCGGGGAGGACAGGTCCTCGGGATGCTGGATCTTGTGAATTCCCTCGTAGATGGCGAACATCGACCCGAGGGTGAACAGAACCAGCGCAACGACGAACGAGTAGAAGTAGCGATTACGCCCATATCCGAACGGGTGCAGTTGGTCCGCTTCGCGTTCGGAGCGCTTCTGCCCGAGCAGCAACAGGCCCTGGTTGGACGTGTCGGCGACCGAGTGCACCGACTCGGCGAGCATCGACGACGATCCCGTGATGAGGAACCCGGTGAACTTGGCGACCGCGATACCCGCGTTCGCGCCGAGCGCAGCCAGGATGGCCTTCTTGCCTCCGTGTGCCGACACCGGCAACCCCTCTCTCGTACCTGTGAACACAGCGCAGTCGCTGTGGAGGGATCACAGATTACGCGACGAATCTCCCCACCACCGCGCTGAACACCTGCGTGTTCGGCTCCAGTGCTTCGACCGTCACCGCACGGTCGTCTGCCGACACCCACACGGCAGCCCCCTTCGGAAGGTCGAGCTGACCGTCACCGCTGGTCAGACGGGCACCACCGGAAGTGCAGAGCAGGATTCGCGGACCTTCGGCCGGCGCTGTGTACGAGTTGCGATCGGGGTCGTTGGGGTCGATTTCGAGTCTCGACAGCGCGAATTCCGGTGCCGGTGTCGAGTAGGTGAACTCTGCCGACTCGCCGACCTGCTCCGATTCGAGAACGGGGATCTCCAGGGATTCGAAGTCGAGGACCTTCAAAAGTTCCGGAACGTCCACGTGCTTTGGGGTCAGCCCCCCGCGTAACACGTTGTCCGAGTTCGCCATGATCTCGACGGCCATGCCGTGGAGGTAGGCGTGCAGGTTGCCCGCATCGAGGTAGAGCCCTTGCCCGGGTTCGAGAGTGATGCGATTGAGCAACAACGAGGCGAGGACGCCGGCGTCACCCGGGTATGCCTCGCCCAACTCGAGGACCGTACGCACCTCCGCCACGAACTCGGACCCGCTCGCCGCCGACAGGTAACGAACGCATCCCTCGAGCACTGCCGGCAGCAGGGAGGCCAGAACCGGCTGCGGCAGCGTGATCCACGTCGTGAAGAGCGCCCGCAGCCCATCCGAATCCGGTTGTCCGGCAAGGAGGCCCGCGTACGATTCGAGCTCGGGCACGTCGATGGCACTGAGAAGTTTGACGGTACGTCGGGGATCCCGGAACCCGGCCAATGCCTCGAACCTGCTCAGTGCGACGACGAGTTCCGGCTTGTGATAGCTGTCTCGATAGTTTCGGTACGAGGAGTCGAGCGCGATGTCGGCGGCGTTCTCCTTGGCATATCCCTCCTGTGCCTGCTCGGCACTCGGATGTGCCTGCAGAGACAGGGGTTCCTCCGCCGCGAGGAGCTTCAGGAGGAACGGAAGACGCTCACCGAAGGACGCCACGGTGTCGGAGCCGAGTTGACCGACAGGATCCTCGTTGACGACGTCGAGCAACGACCGACTCTCACCACCCGTCACGACGTGCGCGGGATCTCCGGGGTGCGCACCGAGCCACAGTTCGGCCTCGGGATGAGGCGTCGGCACCGAGAGCCCACGCAGTGCTGCGATTGCGGTGCGCGAACCCCAAGCATATGACCGAAGCGCACCTTCGAGTAGGTGCACTAGTGACCACCTGTCAACCGGAGATAGGCCGCTGCCATGTCGAACCGTGCGACGAGCACTGCGGCCTGTTCGAATTCGGACGGCGCTGCCGCACTCGAGTCCCGAGTCCCGACGCCGCGGGAGGCGTCTTCCTCTCGGCCGACGTCGGTGGCCACCAAGTCGCCGTCCGGCAACCCGGCGAGGCGGCGTTCCGTGATCGGACGTGTCGCCTGGAAGGTCACGACGAACGCCCGGACCGGCTCGACACCCGCGGGACCGTCGAGATCGGGATCGTGAAAGATCGAGTCCGCGTGCACCGCACCCTCCGCGGACGCCGCGAGGACGCCGCTCGCACGCAACACGTCACCCAGGCTGCCGACCGCTGCGACGCGCCCTGCGTGCAGCACGGCCTCGGCTCCCGCCCGCGCCACCTCGAGTGCGCCCTCGCCGTCTCCGGCCAGCACGATTCGGCGGCCCTGCATGCGCGCCGCGAGAGACTTCGCGGGATTGTGGAACACCTCGTTGACCGGGCTGTCTCGGACCGCCTCGGAATCGACGGCATCGGCGAGGTCCGCGGCATCCGGCAACAAGCTGCGATCGTGGGTCACGTCGAGTGCTCGAAGGACCACGAGGTACGCCGCCAGGTATCGCAACAGATCGTGTCCCGGTCCGACAGCGACCCGAGGCTCGAGAACCATCGCCCGCCCCGCCGCAGCGGCGCCGAGCGGTCCCTCGTCGGGGGCCGCCACCACGACCTCTGCACCACGACGAAGGGCGCTGTCCACCGCCTCCGCCAGCCTCGGGTCCCCCGCGTCGTCCCCGGCCACGACAACCACGTCGAGCGGGCCGACCCAGCGGGGTGTATTCGGCGCCTGCACCAATGGAAAACCGATTCGGGCTGCGACGAGCGAACACACCAGAGACGCCGCACGTCCGGCACGTCCGTCTCCGGCCACGATCACCACACACCGCGGACGCAGCCCGTCCAGTCGATGTAGCGCCCCCTCCTGGACCGCGGACAGCGTCGCTCGAATCTGAGCACCGCCGCCGGCAGTCGACCGCAGGATGCCGTCGACGTCCGCACCGACGAGGGCGTCGACGTCGTCGAGATCCAACAGGGGCATCGGCGCTGTCATGCCGCCGCACCCCCTTTCCTCGTCACTCCGCGTACTTCAACTATGGCAGTCAGGACCGCACGATGCCCAGTATCTCAGCAACCAGTACATCGACGTCCGGGGTGGTCGGTGCCTCGACGTTCAGACGAAGGAGCGGCTCGGTATTCGAGGCGCGAAGATTGAACCACGCACCGTCGCCCAACTCGACGGTCACACCGTCCAGACGGTCCACCGATCGGGCCCGGTCGGCGAAGGCGGACAACACGGCTTCGGTCCGCTCGCCCGCATCGGCGACCGTGGAGTTGATTTCACCGGAAGCCGCGTATCGCTCGTACTTCGCCATCAACTCGGACAGCGGACGATCCTGCTCCCCCAGCGCAGCAAGTACGTGCAGCGCTGCGAGCATTCCGGAGTCTGCACCCCAGAAGTCGCGGAAGTAGTAGTGCGCGGAGTGCTCACCACCGAAGATCGCGCCGGTCTGAGCCATCTGCTGCTTGATGAACGAATGCCCGACCCTGGTACGAACCGGCGTTCCCCCGAGTTCGGTGACCAGTTCCGGGACCGCCCTTGAGGTGATGAGGTTGTGGATGACCGTCGAACCCGGCTCTTTCGCGAGTTCACGCTCGGCCACGAGGGCGGTCACCGCGGACGGCGAGACCGGCTGCCCCTTCTCGTCGACGACGAAACACCGGTCCGCGTCACCGTCGAATGCGAGGCCGATATCGGCGCCGGTCGCCGTCACGTGCTTCTGAAGGTCCACGAGGTTGGCGGGGTCGAGGGGGTTGGCCTCGTGGTTGGGGAACGTTCCGTCGAGTTCGAAGTACAACGACTCGACCTGCAACGGAAGCGGTTCGAACACCGCAGGGACGGTGTGCCCGCCCATGCCGTTGCCGGCATCCACCGCAACCGTCAACGGACGAAGGTCGGAGAGGTCGACCAGCTTGCGGACGAAAGCGGCGTAGTCGGCCAGTACGTCCTGCTCGGAAATCGAACCGTGCGGGCCGTCGTAGTCCGGTACACCCGCGACCAGTTCGGCGGCCACGGTGGCGAGACCGGTGTCCTGACCCACCGGCTTGGCACCGGCACGGCACAACTTGATTCCGTTGTAGCGGGCCGGATTGTGGCTGGCAGTGAACATCGCACCAGGACAGTCGAGCAGACCCGACGCGAAGTACAGCTGATCGGTGGACGCCAGTCCCACGAGAATCACGTCGAGCCCCTGGGCGGTGACGCCCTCCGCGAAGGCCCGGGAGAGTTCCGGCGAGGAATCACGCATGTCGTACCCGATCACGACTCGGTCTGCGTCGGCATCCTCGCGGACCAGACGCGCGAACGCACCGCCCACGTCTCGAACGAATGCGGCGTCGATCTGTTCACCGACGACTCCCCGCACGTCGTATGCCTTGATCACGGCGTCAACGGACTCGGCTGATCGCGCCACTTCTTAATTCTCCTTCACCAACACCAGTGCTGGCGCAAGCGTAGTGCCTCATGAATCGTGAATGCTTCGCAGCCGTTCCCACGTCGGACGCTCGACGGCCGGCGGCGGGTCAGTTCGCTGGGTCCGGAAGCACCCGCAGATGTCCGCGACGACCCGTGCGCGGCGATCCGGAAGGCATCGCGACCTGCGCGCCCTCGTCGTCCGTCTCGACGTCCTCGGCACGCGAACGATCTCGCATGCCCGCTTCGCGCACCGCCTCGGCCAGAGCAGTCAGGTCGTCCTCGTCCGGAGTGCTCGACGAGAACCCGCCCTCGTAGCGGACCAGTTCCCAACCCTTGGGTGCCGTGATGCGCGACGCATGGGTCTCGCACAGATCCCACGAATGCGGCTCGTCGACGGTGGCCAGAGGCCCGACGACGGCAGTGGAGTCCGAGTAGACATACGTGAGCGTCGCGACAGCCGGGTTCTTGCACCCGGGGCGGCAGCATCGACGCAGAGATCTCACAGTTGGGAACCCTAGCCCTCTCCTCGGCACAGACCTACTCGGACACACCGGACGGTACGCATCCGAACATCACAGCTCGGTGAAGCGCTCGGGGCGACCGTCTCGTGAGGCACGTTCTGTCGTAATGTCGCGTCCATGTCCCGAGCCCGACGCAGACGCACGACGACGAGCCGCTCCGTGGACCGCCGCGGACGCGGAGTCCGCAGCTCGGTGTTTCCCCCCGACGTGCCGGCGCGGCGAACGCGGGCGGAAAAGTTCGACTTGGTGGTTCTCGACGCGTTCGCACCGATCGACTCGATGTGGCACGACCGATTGACGAAGTTGGACATCGCCGTCGACGAGGTACCGAAGATTCGAGCACTCGACCCGGACTCGGTGAACTGGCCGGACGAGGTCGTGGCCGACGGCCCCGTTCCACTGTCACGACTCATCCCTGCCGGTATCGACAAGCACGGTGTCGCAACGCGTGCACGGGTCGTCTTGTTCAGACGGCCGCTCGAACGACGAGCAGAGGATCCGGACGATCTCACGGATCTGGTCCACGACGTTCTCGTGCACCAGGTAGGCACCTACCTGGGTGTCGCCCCCGACATCATCGACCCCACCCTGCCGGGCGAAGACGACGTCTGACACGCTCGATCAGGGACGCGCTCAGACGATTCCACGTTTGAGACGACGACGTTCACGTTCGGACAGTCCACCCCAGATTCCGAAGCGCTCGTCATTGGACAGGGCGTACTCGAGGCACTCGTCCTTGACTTCACATCCGAGGCAGATGCGCTTGGCTTCCCTTGTGGAACCACCCTTTTCGGGAAAGAACGCCTCGGGATCGGTCTGTGCACACAGTGCACGTTCCTGCCACTGATCCTCGATCGTCTCGAACAACTCGTCGAATCCGGGAACCAGACTCAACGCAGGCCGGTCGACCGGCCGGTCTTCACGTGCGCGGGCGCCTTCGGCTGCGCCCGCTTCGGAATTGGTCTGCGGTTCGTAGCTCGCTGCGCTCGCGCCGTATTCGAACTCGGCATGCTCATTGGGCATCGTTCCGCCTCCTCACCTGTGATAGCGCAGACATTTCTCTCGCTCGATCTGCCGGAGCAGGTTCGAACGCGGTAACCATGCCGCAACCCGAAACGAACGCCGAGACTCGAAAATCCCGATTCGAACGTTCGTTCGAATTGCTGGACGCTGCAAGCGATCTCACCTCGCAACATCCGAATGACATGGTTGTGATTACACACGCCCAGCGTGTCGCGGTCAAGCGTACGGGAGAATCTCCATTACTATTTCGCGCCTATTCGTCGTCGCGAGGGCGCATACGACCCCGACACCGCATCGAAATCCGTTTGCGGTGAGGTTGCGCACCCGACCCCGCTGACCGTACGCGTTCGCAACGCTTAGGCTCGGGGCCGTGAACGTGACTGTATTGGTTGGCGGCGTCGGTGGGGCGAGATTCCTGCAAGGCGTACAGAGTTTTCTGAGCGAAGTCCCCGCCGGTGAAGGCGCCGACGACGCCCATCGAATCACGGCCGTGGTGAACGTCGGCGACGACGTCTGGATGCACGGGCTTCGTATCTGCCCGGACCTCGACACCTGCATGTACACGCTCGGCGGCGGCATAGATCCCGAACGCGGGTGGGGCCACGTCGGTGAAACCTGGAACGCCAAGGATGAACTCGCCGCGTACGGGGCCAAACCCGATTGGTTCGGACTGGGCGACCGCGACATCGCCACACACCTGATCCGGAGCCAGATGCTCCGCACCGGCTATCCGCTGTCGGCGGTCACGGAAGCGCTGTGCAATCGGTGGCAGCCGGGAGTGACCCTGCTACCCGTGACGGACGACCGCAGCGAGACCCACGTCGTCGTGACCGATCCCGAAGACGGTGAGCAGAAGGCGATCCACTTCCAGGAGTGGTGGGTGCGTCACCGCGCCCGCATCGAAACGCACAGTTTCGCCAATATCGGCGCCGAACAGGCAAAACCGGCACCCGGCGTCCTCGAAGCGATCGAATCGGCGGACGTCGTGCTGATCGCCCCGTCGAATCCCGTCGTCAGCGTGGGAGCAATCCTGGCGGTACCCGGCATTCGTGGCGCGCTTCGCACCACCTCGGCAAAGGTCGTCGGACTCTCGCCGGTGGTGGGCGGTGAACCGTTGCGGGGCATGGCCGACGAGTGCCTCGAGACCATCGGAGTCGAGACGTCCGCCGAAGCCGTCGGCCGGTACTACGGCGCCAGGTCTGCCACCGGCCTGCTCGACGGGTGGCTGGTACACGAGACCGACGAGGCCGAGGTCCCCGGAGTCGAGGTGCGCAGCATTCCGTTGATCATGACCGACCCGGAAACCACCGCCGAGATGGTGCGCGTCGCCTTCGACATCGCAGGCGTGACGCCGTGACCGATCACGCCCCCGGCCGGTCCATCGAGATTCATCCCGTCGACGGCCTGCCCGAGTTCAGGCCGGGCGACGATCTCGCCGACGCTCTCGTGGCCCGTGCCCCGTGGTTGGCGAACGACGACGTCGTGATCGTCACCAGCAAGGTGTTCTCCAAGGTCGAGGGACGCATCGTGGACTCCCCCACCGACCCGGAGGAACGTGACACCGCGCGTAGGCGCCTCGTGGACCAGGAGGCCGTGCGCGTCGTGGCACGCAAGGGCCGCACCCTCATCACCGAGAATCGACTGGGCATCGTCCAGGCCGCATCGGGCATCGACGGCTCCAACGTGGACGGTGGCGAACTCGCCCTTCTCCCCGAGGATCCGGACGCCAGCGCACGAGCTCTGCGCTCGGGGATTCGTGAACGGCTCGGTGTGGACGTGGCGATCGTGGTCACGGACACGATGGGCCGAGCCTGGCGAACCGGTCAGATCGACGCCGCCATCGGGTCCGCCGGGCTCCCGGTTCTCCACGCCTATGCGGGTTCGGTGGACAGTCAGGGCAACGAATTGTTCGTCACCGAGGTCGCCGTCGCCGACGAAATCGCGGCTGCGGGCGACCTCGTCAAGGGCAAGCTGGGCGGTGTTCCCGTCGCCGTGCTTCGTGGACTGACACCACGCGACGACGGCTCCACTGCTCGACAACTGGTCCGCCCCGGATCGGAGGACCTCTTCTGGCTCGGGACGGAGGAGTCCTTCGCTCGAGGTCGCTCGGAGGCGTTGCTGCTGCGCCGATCGATCCGCCGGTTCTCGCACGAGCCAGTGGATCCGGACGTGATTCGGCGAGCGGTCGACGAAGCACTCACCGCCCCCGCTCCTCACCACACACGTCCCGTTCGGTTCGTCTGGGTTCGCACGCCGCAGGTGCGCGCGAAGCTACTCACCGCGCTGCGCGACAGGTGGCGCGACGATCTCACCTCGGACGGGCACTCGTCGGAATCGGTGGACAGGCGAGTCGCGAAGGGCAACATCCTCTTCGACGCCCCCGAGATGCTGATTCCGTTCTGTGTGCCCGACGGCGCACATTCGTACCCGGACGAGCGCCGAACGGCCGCCGAGTCCACGATGTTCACCGTGGCGGTCGGTGCCGCGGTACAGGGATTGCTGGTTTCCTTGGCCACGAAGGGAGTCGGCAGCTGCTGGATCGGTTCGACGATCTTCGCGCCGGACGTCGTTCGGGACGTTCTCGATCTATCCGACGACTGGGACCCGCTCGGCACCATCGCGATCGGCCACCCGCTCGAGCCCCTCACCCCTCGCGACGTCGCCCCGGCCGGCGACGCACTCGTGGAGAAGTAGATGAGCGGCGATTCCTTGCACGCGTCGGCAACCCGGCTCCTCGAGAACTGGCGACCGACAGTCGATTCCGACGAATCGCTGCGTCACACGCTGCTCGCGTTCATGGACGCAGCCCCGAAGGCGTGCCTCCGGGAACACGCACCCGGTCACGTCACCGCATCGTCTCTGGTTCTCGATCACACCGGTCGGCAGGTATTGCTCACGCTCCATCCCAGGGTGGGGCGCTGGATTCAGTTGGGCGGTCACTGCGAGCCGACCGACGAGACGGTGGTGGACGCGGCCCTGCGCGAGGCACGCGAAGAATCCGGCATCGACGCGCTGACGATCGACCCCGAACTGCTCTCGGCGAACACACATCCCATCACGTGCTCGCTGGGCGTTCCGACACGTCACCTCGATCTCCGGTTCCTGGTCCGGGCGCCTGCCGGCGCGCGAATCACCCGAAGCGAGGAATCCACCGACCTGCGATGGTTTCCTGTGAACGACCTACCCGCCGACGCGGAGAAGTCGACGATCGATCACCTGGTGCAGCTGGCCGATAATCGTCAGCGAACCGGCGCGAGCTGAGGACGTTTCGGACTCACGCCGTCCCCGGACGACGTTCCGTGCACCCGCCGACCGAGCCAGGGAATCAGGAATCCCTTGGCCCACTGCAGGTCCTCTTTCCGGCGCTGCACATCGGCCAACTTCGGTGCCGGACCGAGATCGGGCCGGTGCTCGTCGTGTTCGACGCCAATCGTCTCGAGCACCCGAACGGCCATGTTCTTGTGGCCTGCGGTGGACATGTGCAGACGATCCCAGTCCCACATACGCAAGTCCTGATACTCGCCGAAACGCCAGAAGTCGACGATCGTGGCCCCGTGACGCTCGGCCACCTCGCGGACGAGTTCGTTGTAGATCGCGGCCCGACCCCGGAGCATCCCGAACACCGGTGCCCACCCCGAGTCGTAGGCCGTGAACATCACCACTTTCGCACCCGTTGCGGTGAGCTTGGCGATGCCCGAGTCGTAGTGCGACACAATCGCATCCAGGTCGACCCCGGGACGCATCAAATCGTTCCCGCCGGCGTAGATCGTCACGAGGTCGGGTTCGAGGGCGACCGCCGCATCGATCTGCTCGTCGACGATCGGCACCATCAAACGGCCTCTGATCGCCAGGTTCGCGTAGGCAAAATTCGGGTGATCGACCGAAAGTTGCTCGGCGACACGATCGGCCCACCCGCGCAAACCGTTCGGGTACCGGTCCTCGGGGTCCCCGACACCTTCGGTGAAAGAATCGCCGAGGGCGACGTAACGCTCGAAATCGTGGTTACTCATCACACATCCGTACTGAATCGGACTCCGCCGTCGGGCAGCGCCACCCCTGGCCACACCCGAGCCCCGCGCAGCAACTCGCAGCGTGCACCGACATCTGCGCCGTCGCCGATCACCGCGTCACGGACCAGCGCGCGCGGACCGATTCGGGCACCGAAGCCGATGATGGAACGTTCGACGGTCGCGCCGGCCTCGACGACAGCACCGTCGAACACGACCGCACCGTCGAGCCGGGCACCGGCACCCACCTCGGCGCCTCGCCCGACGACGGTGCCGCCGATGAGAACGGCACCGGGGGCGACACCGGCGCCGCCGTGAACGAGCGACTCACCGCGCGGACCCTCGAGTGCGGGCGACGGGGCGATCCCGCGCACCAGGTCCGCGGAACCACGCACGAAGTCCTCGGGTGTCCCCATGTCACGCCAGTACGAACTGTCGACATGTCCGAATACTCGGGCACCCTGGGCCAGCAACGCCGGGAACACCTCGCGTTCCACCGACACCGCACGACCCTCCGGAATCTGTTCGATGACCGACCTGCGGAAGACATAGCAACCCGCGTTGATCTGATCGGTCGGCGGATCCTGGGTCTTCTCGAGGAACGCGGTCACTCGACCGTCCTCGTCCGTGGGAACACATCCGAACGCGCGAGGATCGCCGACGCGAACCAGGTGCAGCGTGACGTCGGCTTCGGTCGTGACGTGCGTGTCGAGAATACCGCCGAGGTCGGTGCCGCCGAGAACGTCGCCGTT
Organism: Rhodococcus sp. NPDC058521; assembly: GCF_042719695.1. NCBI lineage: Bacteria > Bacillati > Actinomycetota > Actinomycetes > Mycobacteriales > Nocardiaceae > Rhodococcus > Rhodococcus sp. NPDC058521. The sequence continues at coordinate 509,567 of NZ_JBHXNL010000001.1, read as the reverse complement.
GAAGACCATGATGTTCTCGCCGCGCAACTTCGGGAGCACGTTACGAATGCCGCCGCCGGTCCCGAGGGGGTCCGTCTCCGTCACGTACTCGATCTCGAGGCCCAGCTTCGATCCGTCACCGAAGTGCTCCTCGAACACCTCTGCCTTGAACGAGGTTCCGAGAACCACGTGCTCGATCCCGGCATCGGCGATACGGGCGAGCAGGTGCGTCAGGAACGGCAGACCCGCAGTGGGCAGCATCGGCTTGGGGGCCGACAACGTGAGAGGGCGCAGACGTGTCCCCTTGCCTCCGACGAGGACGACCGCGTCCGTGTTCTTCTCAATGGCCATGTGTGGTCACACCCTCGTTCTCTTCGCTACGACGTTCACGCACCGCTGCGGCGACCGCGATCCGCGATCGCACGGCGAGTCCACCACGCAGAGCCCAGCGGAGCGGTGCCTGCCACCAGTGCGGGTGCCGATCCGCCTGGAAGCGGTACGCGCTCTGGTGGTGCGCGGGCAACATCAGTTCCGGATGACGTCCGGCGGCGTGCCCCTTCGCATGGGTCACCTCCGACGTCGGTACGAAGACGTTGAGCCAGCCGGCCTTGCCGAGGCGGTCGCCCAGGTCCACGTCTTCCATGTACATGAAATAGCGGGAGTCGAAACCGTCGATCGCATCGAACGCGGTGCGTCGCATCAACAGGCACGAACCGGACAACCACCCCACCGACCGCTCGCTGACGGCCTCGTTCTCCTGTCGGTATCGACGACTCCACGGATTCGACGGCCACACGGTGCCGAGAACAGCGTGCCCGGCGCCCGACACCAGATCGGGCACCTGCCTTGCGGACGGATACACACTGCCGTCGAGTTCACGAACGAGAGGTCCGAGCGCGCCCGCTCGTGGCCAGCGCTGCGCCGCCTCGAGCAGTGCGTCGATCGCCCCTGGGCTCCAGCGAACGTCCGGGTTGGCCACGACGACGAACTCGATATCGGGGTCGATCTCGGCGACTGCGCGGTTGATCGCGCCTCCGTAGCCGATATTGCCTCCGGTGCACAACAGCCGAACGTGCTCGTGCGCGGCGTCGGCGGCCTCGGGCGACCCGTCGGTCGAACCGTTGTCCGCCATGATCACCTGCGGCTTTTCTGTGGTCGCCGCAGTGAGCGTGTCCAGAAAATGCTCCAGATGCTCCCCGGGCGAGTAGGTCACCGTCACGACGGCCAGCTTCGAACTCACGCGGGCAAGCGTAGCCGTTCGCCCGCACGAGACATCATCGTGCGTCGGTCACCGGGTGGGTATCACTCGGTGAGCGCTGCGGCCAACGCGTCACGCCAGTCGCGAAGTGGCGGGAGTCCGGACTCGGCCCAGGCCCGCCCCGACAGAACGGAGTAGGACGGGCGTGGCGCAGGGCGTACGAATTCTGCACTCGTACAACCCACCACCCGGTCGGGGTCGGCCCCGACCTCCTCGAACACCGCACGGGCCAGATCGAACCAACTGGCCCGGCCCGCGTTCGTGGCGTGCAGCACGGGTGCGGCGCCGTCGCCCAACTCGACAAGATCGAGCAACGCCTCGGCGAGATCGCCCGCGAAAGTGGGCGATCCCACTTGATCTGTGACGACCTTCACGTGGTCGCGTTCGCGTTCGAGGCGACGCATGGTAGCGACGAAGTCCGAACCGGTGCCCGAGTAGACCCAGGCCGTGCGGACGATCTGCGCTTCGGGGAGCACGGCGTGCACGGCCTCTTCACCCCCCAGTTTGGTACGGCCGTACACCGTGCGCGGCTCGGTAGGATCGTCCGTTTCGTACGGACTGCCCGCTTCTCCTGCGAAGACGTAGTCGGTGGAGATGTGGATCATTCGGGCGCCCGCCTCGGCACACGCGACCGCGACGTTGCGGGCGCCGACGACATTGATCTCGTATGCGCCGGCTTCGTCGGTCTCCGCTGCATCCACCGCGGTGTACGCGGCACAATTGATCACCACCGACCCCGCATTCACCTGCGGTTTCAGCGAATCGGGGTCGGTGATGTCCAATTCACGCGAACTCGGCCCCCGCACCGCGAAACCCCGCGCGATCCCACGCGTCACCAACTGCCCACCCAGCTGTCCGTGACCCCCGGTCACCAGAATCTCCGTCACGAGCAACAGTCTGGCACGCCGTTTACTCCTCCCATGCCCTCGAGAGTCCGACCAGTAGCCTTGTCCCGTGCCACAAGACTCACCATCCCCCGACGCACGTCCGACGCCGCGATGGCGCCCGGCGCACATCGCCGTCGCCGTTCTCTCGGTTCTGGCATTGGTGATCACCGGGTTCGCATGGCAAAGCATCGACTCTCTGCGCAACAGCCTCGCAACCGCAGGCGGGCTCGGACTGGGCCAAGGCAACGACGGCGCAATCGACATCCTGATGGTCGGTACGGACAGCCGTACGGACGCGCACGGCAACCCACTGTCCCAGAGTGAGCTCGACTCGCTGCGGGCCGGCGAGGAAGTCGCGTCCAACACCGACACCATCGTGTTGATCCGAGTTCCCAATGACGGCAGCTCGGCCACCGCGATCTCCATTCCCCGCGACTCCTACGTCAAGGTGCCCGGCGTCGGGATGTCGAAGATCAACGCCGCCTACGGTGCGACCAAAGAGAACAAGCGTCTCGAAGAGGTGGAGAGTGGCGCCACCGAGCAGGAGGCAGAGACAGAGTCGACCAAGGCCGGTCGTGAAGCCCTGATCGAATCGGTAGCGGATCTCACCGGCATCAGCGTCGATCATTACGCAGAGGTCGGCCTCCTCGGGTTCGTCCTACTCACCGATGCGGTCGGCGGCGTGGACGTCTGCCTGAACAACGCGGTGAACGAACCCCTCTCGGGCGCCGACTTCAGCAAGGGCGAACAAACCCTGCACGGTCCGGACGCGCTGAGCTTCGTGCGACAGCGACACGACCTCCCCAGGGGCGATCTCGATCGAATCGTCCGCCAGCAGGTGTTCATGGCGTCGCTCGTCGGCAAGGTTCTCAGTGCCAAGACCCTGAGCGACCCCGGCAAACTCAACGAACTGACGTCGGCCGTACAGCGCTCGGTGGTGCTCGACGAAGACTGGGACATCATCGAATTCGCAAAGCAGCTACAGGATCTGGCCGGCGGCAAGGTAAAGTTCGAGACCGTCCCGGTCGCCGATCTCAACGGTATGACCGACTACGGCGAGTCGATCGTCAAGGTCGAACCCAAGGCCGTGAAGAAGTACGTCGCAGGCCTGATCGGCGAGGAGCCTCCATCGGAGACGACGTCCACCACGAAGAAGGCGCCCGACATCGACACGTCCTCGGTGACCGTGAACGTGTCGAACGCCGGCAGCACGAGTGGTCTCGCCACGGATGTGGCGAACGTACTGGCGTCGTCCGGCTACGCCCAGGGCGAGGTCGGCAACTACGACGGGGGTTCGGTCTCCGAATCGACGGTCTTCGCGCATTCGTCGGACGACGACGGCGCGGCCGCCGTGGCCGCCGAACTCGGCGACCTTGCCACGGAAGAGGATCCGTCACTCCCGGAAGGAACCGTGCGAGTGGTCCTCACCGACGACTACAGCGGACCGACGGCCGCAAGCGAGAGCGGTTCGGACACCGACAGCGAATCCGGCACCTCCGAAACAGGCTCGTCCGGAAGCGCAGCCACCGCCCCGACCCCCGCTCCCCCCGGCCCTCCGATCGATGCCGGCTCCGAGGGCCCTCGCTGCGTCAACTGACCGTGCCCCACGAGAGAACCAGCGCGCCCACGAGAGAACGGAACGCCTTGTCCATGAACCATGCCGATCGCACACTGACCGACGAACTCCTCGACCCGATTCTGGCGGCCGATCCGGCCGGGCCCCGCATCACCTTCTACGACGACGCGACGGGCGAGCGGGTCGAACTGTCCGCGATCACCCTTGCGAACTGGGCCGCGAAGACCGCCAATCTGGTGCGAGACGAGTTCGCGCTCGAGCCTGGTTCACGGGTATCGGTGCTGCTTCCCGCTCATTGGCAGACCGCTGCCGTCCTGCTCGGATTGTGGTGGGCCGGTGCCGAAGTCGTCCTCGAGGCGGACCCCGACGCCGATTTGGCGATGGTCACGGCCGATCGCCTCGAGGACGTCGAGGATGTCGCGGAAGTCGCAGCGTTGTCGCTCGACGCATTCGGGCGGCCGGTGCCGGACCTACCGGTCGGGATCACCGATTACGCAACGTCGGTGCGGGTGCACGGCGATCAATTCAGGTCGACCGTCGCCGGCCCGGCACTCGGGGGACGCAGCGTCCGGGAAGTACATGCCGCAGCGGTGGATTCCGCGTCCCGGCAGGGATTCGGCGGCACCGACCGAGCGCTGTCCTCCGCTGACTGGAACACCACCGACGATCTGATCGACGGCTTGGTGGCCGTTCTGGCGGTGGGTGCCTCCCTCGTACAGGTGGCGAACCCGGACCCCGAGAAGACAGAACGGCGAAACGCCACCGAGAAGGTCACCTTCCCCCTGTGAGTGGTTGACGAGTCCAGAGACTCGTCAACCACTCACAGGGCGCTAGCCCAGCAGTTTGTCCCGCAGCGCCTTGTCCTTGTCCAGCACCATCTGTTCGAGGCCGTCCTGAAAACGCGCCATCCGGGACTGCAGACCGGGATCGGCGGCGCCGAGGATGCGCACGGCAAGCAGACCTGCGTTGCGCGCACCACCGATCGACACCGTGGCGACCGGCACGCCCGCGGGCATCTGAACAATCGACAGCAGGGAGTCGATGCCGTCGAGGTACTTCAAAGGAACGGGAACACCGATGACGGGCAAAGGAGTTGCCGAAGCCACCATGCCCGGCAGGTGTGCAGCGCCGCCCGCGCCCGCGATGATCACCTTCACACCGCGGCCGGCCGCGTCCTTCGCGTAGTCGAGCATCCGTTGCGGCGTCCGATGCGCCGACACGACACCGACCTCGAAGCGCACGCCGAATTCGGCGAGAGCCTCGGCGGCTGCCTCCATCGTGGGCCAGTCCGAATCGCTGCCCATGATCAATCCGACCTGAGCACCCTGCTGTTCACTCACCGTGTTCGTCCCATCCGTCGGTCCACTCTGCGTGCGAAAGCCAATGTGCGGCACGCTCGGCACGCTCGCGCACCGTCGCCACGTAGTCGGCGTCGTCGAGCGAACCCACCCCGCCGACGATGTTCACGTGGCCGATCTTGCGGTCCTTGCGCTCACCCTTGCCGTACAGGTGGATCCGCGCATCCGGCATCCGTGCCATGAGGTGGTGTACCCGTTCGTCCATGCTCATCTGCGGCGCTTCCGGGGCGCCTAGAACATTTCCCATTACGGTGACCGGTGCGGTCGACGACGTGTCGCCGAGCGGGTAGTCGAGTACGGCGCGCAGATGCTGTTCGAACTGGGATGTCCGGGCGCCGTCCATGGTCCAGTGCCCGGAGTTGTGCGGGCGCATGGCGAGTTCGTTCACGACAAGCCTGCCTTCGGGGGTTTCGAAGAGCTCGACGGCCATCGATCCCACGACGCCGAGTTCGGCAGCGATTCGCAGCGCCAAGCTCTCGGCCTCGCCCGCCAACTCGTCCGACAGACCGGGCGCCGGTGCGATCACGACCGCGCACTGCCCGTTGCGCTGGACGGTCTCGACCACGGGCCAGGTCGCGCCCTGCCCGAACGGCGACCTCGCGACCATCGCGGACAATTCGCGGGTCATCTCGACCTTCTGCTCGACCATCAGGGGCGCACCGGCGTCGAGCTGTTTCGCGACGATCGCCTCGGCGTCGTCGGCGTCGTCGACCATCCACACGCCGCGACCGTCGTAACCACCACGAACCGCCTTGATCACCACCGGCCAGCCGTGCTCCGCGCCGAACTTCACGACGTCCTCGGCCCAGGTCACCTCGGCGAACTCCGGAACCGGTGCACCGAGCTCGCGCAGCTTGTGACGCATCTCCAGCTTGTCCTGCGCGTAGACGAGCGCCCGAGGCGGCGGCTGCACGTTGACACCCTCCGAGACCAGCATGTCGAGGTGTTCGGTGGGCACGTGTTCGTGATCGAAGGTGAGAGCGTGCGACCCTTCGGCGGCCCGCCGCAGTGCATCGAGGTCGGTGTGCGAACCGAGAACCACGTCCGGGGTCACCTGTGCGGCCGGCTCGTCCTCCCCTCCCGACAGCACACGGAGCGTCTGGCCGAGCGCGATCGCGGCCTGGTGTGTCATACGCGCGAGCTGTCCACCACCGATCATGGTGACGACGGGTTGCCCGGACGCGAGCGAGCGTGGACTCGACGGCCGCGCAGCGGGTGTGGACTCTGAATCGGAAATGCTGGTCACAACACACCATGGTGTCACGCCTGGGCCGATGCGCTGCCCGTAGGTGGGTCGGCCGACGGTTTCACGGCGCGACCATGTGCAGTTCACTTTCTGTGATTCTGCTGATGATCTCGTGACCAGTTGGTGGTGAAGGGTGATCGTTTCGTAAACTCGAGAGTTGTGTCTTTCGTCGACGGGGTTGTCACCCGCATACCCCAGCCTTTCCGCGCTCTCGCGCTGCGTCATCGCGAGCTGATCAAGTTCGCGATAGTCGGCGGTACGACAATGGTGTTCGACCTGGCGATCTTCTACACGCTGAGCCTCACGATCCTCGAAGAGAAGCCGACGGTCGCCAAGGTCCTGTCGGGCGTCCTCGCCACTGTCCTGAGCTACATCCTCAACCGCGAGTGGGCGTTCAAGAACCGTGGCGGTCGCGAACGCCACCACGAAGCGCTGCTGTTCTTCACGATCAGCGGAATCGGCGTCCTGCTCGCCGCCGCTCCCCTGTGGATCGCCAACAACATCTTCGACATCCGCGCCGGCACGGAAAGCCTGACCACCCTGGTCGTCGTCGACTTCGTTCTCAACTACATCATCGGCAACCTTCTGCAGATGGTGTTCCGCTTCTGGGCCCTGCGCCGCTTCGCATTCCCTGAGGAATACGGCACCTTCGACACCGAGGACGCCGCGGACGAGCTCGAAGAAGAAGCCGGTCGGCCCTGAGCTGATTCTCTGACCGGAACGCCATGCTCCGTCAGCGAGGTTCTCGGTTGCCCGCCACCCGGGTCGGCGCAGGTTCACGGCCGATGGGAACGAAGACCGCGAACAGTGCGGGCCTGCGACGCTGAAGCTCCAATCTGCCGCCGTCCGCCTCGATGAGCGCGCGTGCCAGCGCGAGCCCTACACCGGTCGATCCCGCACCGGAGAAACCGCGATCGAAGATGTGCGGCGCGAGCTCGTTGCTCACGCCCTCCCCCTCGTCCGACACTTCCACGCACACCATCGAGTCGCGGGTCGAAGCCGTCCGGCCCGCCCCCCTCGCGAGGCGTACCGACACCGTGCACGTGCCCGCACCGTGGACGAGCGCGTTGTCCACGAGAACCGACACCGCCTCACGCAACCGCGACCCCGTCGTCGACGCCATCACGTCCACGTCGCCACCAAGTGTCAGTGCTCGACCGACATCGTCGAACGGCCGCTCCCAGTCGGCGAGAACCGCGCCGAGCTCGTGCACGACCGAAACCTGCTTCTCCTCGCCGCTGCTCCTGGACGAACGAACCAGTTCGTCGATGGCATCCGTCAGTCGGTCGACCTGCGCCATCGCCTCGTCCGCCTCCTCCACTACCGCGGGGTCGGAATGCTCCGACAACTCGTCGAGGCGTAGCCGAACCGCGGTGAGACGACTGCGCAGCTGATGCGACACGTCCGCGACCAAGGTGTGCTCGCGTTGCAGCCGCCCCGCGATCTCGACGGTCGCCGAGTCGAGGACGTCCGAGACTCGATCCAGTTCGGCGATCGAATGACGGCGTGGATCCGGGTGGAAGTCTCCCTCGGCGAGACGGGCAGCCCGATTCGCCACGTCGGACAACGGGTCCGCGAGGCGCTTCGCCGTCAGTACCGCCACCGCCGTTCCCACGGCGATCGAGATCAGCACCAACAGTCCGACCGCGCCGACGGCCTGACGCTGCTGAGTGCGCATCACGTCGGACGGCACCTCGAGGCGGAGCGAACCGGAGGATCCCATGGCAAGTGACTCGATCAGCGGCGAGGCGACGTCCGAGACGCCGATGTCCACTCTCGCGGCGTTCTCGGGGGCGGTGGGGTAGATGACCACCAATCGCCCGTCTTTCGGTGTGAGAAGGTCCAAGGAGGCCGTATTCAGCTCTCCGTTGACGACACCGTCAGGACCCTCTTGAGCGATTATCTCTCCAGCCATCCGGTCCAGGCGATTCTGGAGGTCACTTCGTGCGAGGTCCTCCACCCACAACCATGCCGTGTAGATCAGCGGCACCCCGAGAAGAAGCGCCGTCAGGATCACCACACCGAGCGTGGACTGGAGAATTCTGCGCCGCACTGCCGGCGCCTAGTCGTTGTTGATTCGGAATCCGACGCCGCGCACGGTCGCGATTCTTCGTTCTGCGGCCGGTCCTTCGTCGCCGATCTTTCGGCGCAGCCACGACATGTGCATGTCCAGAGTCTTCGAGCCGCGCAACTCCACGTCGCCCCACACTTCGGCGAGAATGTCCTCGCGGGGCACCACCTGCCCGGCATGCTCGAGGAGTACCCGGAGCAATTCGTACTCCTTGTTCGCCAACGCCACCTCGGCGCCACCCACCAGCACGCGGCGCGCGGCAGGCTCGAGTCTGATGTCGCCGACCTCCACGACGGAATCCTCGCCGCCGCCGCGCCGACGCAGCAGCGCCCGCACGCGCGCCATCAACTCCGCCAGCCGGAACGGCTTGCCCACGTAATCGTCCGCGCCGGCATCGAGACCGACCACGAAGTCGACCTCGTCGGTCCGGGCGGTGAGCATGAGGACCGCAAGTTCGGCATTGTGCGAGCGGACCTGCCTGCACACCTCCAGCCCGTCCATGCCCGGCAGCCCGAGGTCGAGAATCAACAGGTCGAAGTCGCCCTCGAGAGCCTTCTCGAGCGCCGCGGGGCCTGTTTGCTCGATCGTGACGGTGTATCCCTCACGTCCGAGCGCACGAGAAAGTGGGGCGGCAATGGCCTCGTCGTCTTCGGCCAACAGAACTGCAGTCACGAGACAACTGTACGGAGGCCGGTCAGCGCAGCGAATCGCGATGGGGATCCATCGCGTCGAACACCTCGTTGTAGAGCAGCGCGTGCACGCGCTGAACGTGCGGGATGTCGTCGAATTCGAGGGGATCGTCCGAGGCCGATGCGATCACGAGCGTTCCCGTCCGGACGATCCGATCGAGCAGTCCGTGCCGGAACTGCACGTTGCTGATCCTGCCCATCGGGATGTCGATTCCGGTGTGGGTGAGGACGCCTTCGCGGATGAGAACCCGGCGGTCGGTGACGATGAAGTGGGTGAACTTCCAACGTATGAAGGGTCCGGCGGCGCGAAGCGCGACCACGATGCACCACAGGACTGCTATCGCGATCATCGCCACTGTCGAGGGGGTTCCGGTGAGTTTGCTGCCCGCGAGCCCGAACCCGAACCCGGCGATCGCGCTCGACAGGACGAACACGCCGGCCGGCACGATCAGCATCTTCCAGTGCGGATGACAGTGCAAGAGCAGCTCTTCGTCCTCCGCGAGCGCGTCCTCCGGATATCCCATGCGACGAGTGTGCCTAATACACGTCGGTGGCGCGAAGATGGGTGATGTCACCGGCTGACACCGCGAAGGGCTCCCCGCCCTTGTCGGGTGCGATCACCAATCGACCCTGTTCGTCGACATCGACGGCTGTCCCCAGTATCCGATTGTCGCCCGGCAGCTCGGCGCGTACCCGGCGACCCAGGGTGTCGCAGTGCTCGCGGTAGGTCTGCGCCAGTTCGGTGAACGACCAGGCGCAATCGTGCCACCGGGTCCAGTGGGCTGCGAGCCGATCGAGCATGGCACTCACGAGCAGCGTGCGATCGGTCGTCGAAGCGTTCTCGAGCAACAAGGACGTGGCGGTCGGTACGGGCAGTTCCTCGGCAACGAGAGCAACGTTGAGTCCGATGCCCACGACGACGACCGGGTCGGGTGTCACCTGCGCAACCTCGGCGAGGATCCCGGCGACCTTCTTGCCTCCGACGAGAACGTCGTTCGGCCATTTCAGGTCCGCTTCGACTCCTGCCACCGACCGCAGGGCGTCCACCACCGAAATCCCGGTGAGCAGCGGCAACCACCCCATCCCGGCCGGCTGCATTCCGGGCATCGTGAGGGCGACCGACACTGCTATCTGCGCTCTGCGCGGGGTCACCCAATTGCGTGCGTGCCTACCGCGACCGCTCCCCTGGAACTCGGCGAGCAATACGTGGCGGTCGGACTCGCCCGCCGCGACTCGCTCGAGCAGATCGGCATTTGTGGAACCTGTTTCAGAAACCACGTCGAGGCGCCGCCAGAACTTCGGCGGATCCTCGTCGATCTCGGTTCGAACCAACGTGCGACGCAGGTCACCCTGGTCCAGTGCGGGCAGATCGTTGGCGGTCCTCATTCCGCCAGACTATTCCGTGGCCGAAACGTACTCACCAGTAGCCAATCCCGGAGACTCCACAGAATCCGCACCTGCCTTGTCAGATCCCCCCCGACCCTGGTTAAGCTCACCAGTCATGACCACTGTCCAGGAGCCCAATGCCCCCGAGGCGGCGACGAAACCCGATATCCACACCACTGCCGGAAAGCTCGCCGACCTGCGCAATCGCCAGGAGGAGGCCAAGCACCCCAGCGGCGCCGCCGCAGTGGAGAAGGTTCACGCCAAGGGCAAGCTGACCGCTCGCGAGCGCATCACTGCGCTCCTCGACGAGGGGTCGTTCGTAGAACTCGATGCACTTGCACGCCACCGCAGCGTCAACTTCGGCCTCGCCGAGAACCGTCCGCTCGGTGACGGCGTCGTCACCGGCTACGGCACGATCGACGGCCGCGACGTGTGCGTGTTCTCGCAGGATGCCACCGTCTTCGGCGGCAGCCTCGGCGAGATCTACGGCGAGAAGATCGTCAAGGTCATGGACCTGGCCATCAAGACGGGCCGTCCGCTGATCGGCATCAACGAGGGTGCAGGAGCACGTATCCAGGAAGGTGTCGTCTCGCTCGGCCTGTACGGCGAGATCTTCCACCGAAACGTCCGGGCATCCGGCGTCATCCCGCAGATCTCGCTGATCATGGGCCCCGCCGCCGGCGGACACGTGTACTCCCCGGCACTGACCGACTTCGTCGTGATGGTCGACCAGACCAGCCAGATGTTCGTCACCGGTCCCGACGTCATCAAGACCGTCACCGGCGAGAACGTCACCATGGAAGAACTCGGTGGCGCACACACCCACATGGTCAAGTCCGGGGTCGCGCACTACGTCGCTTCCGGCGAGCAGGACGCCCTCGACTACGTCAAGGACCTGCTCTCGTACCTACCTTCGAACAATCAGGCGGCGGCTCCGCGCATGCTGCCGTCAGACCCGTTCGACGGGTCGATCGAGAACTCCCTCACCGAGGAGGACCTCGAGCTCGACACACTGATCCCGGATTCGGCGAACCAGCCCTACGACATGCACGAGGTCATTCGTCGCATACTCGACGACGACGAGTTCCTCGAGGTCCAGGCCGAGCGGGCGATGAACGTCGTCGTCGGATTCGGACGTGTGGACGGCCGCAGCGTCGGCATCGTCGCCAATCAGCCCACCCAGTTCGCGGGCTGTCTCGACATCGACGCGTCCGAGAAGGCTGCACGTTTCGTGCGTACCTGCGACGCGTTCAACGTCCCGATCATCACTCTCGTCGACGTGCCGGGATTCCTGCCCGGCACCGAGCAGGAGTTCAACGGCATCATTCGCCGCGGCGCGAAGCTCCTCTACGCGTACGGCGAGGCCACGGTCGGCAAGATCACGGTCATCACCCGTAAGGCGTACGGCGGCGCGTACGACGTCATGGGCTCCAAGCACATGGGCGCGGATGTCAATCTCGCGTGGCCGACTGCGCAGATCGCCGTGATGGGCGCTTCGGGCGCCGTCGGGTTCGTCTACCGCAAGCGTCTGCTCGAGGCCGCGAAGAACGGCGAGGACGTCGATGCGTTGCGGCTCGAACTGCAGCAGGAGTACGAGGACACTTTGGTGAACCCGTACGTCGCAGCCGAGCGCGGGTACGTGGACGCCGTCATTCCCCCGTCGCACACACGCGGCCAGATCGTGTCCGCACTGCGACTTCTGGAGCGCAAGATGGTGACGCTTCCGCCCAAGAAGCATGGGAACATCCCCCTATGACATCGATCGCCGAGGAAGTTGTGCGCACCGAGACCTCAGCCGACGAGTCCGCCTCTGCCACGAGCACGGTCAACGGATCGCAGGTGGACGGTGCAGTGGACGCAGGGCTCGCCGAGCTGTCCGATGCGGAGAACGCGTCTTCGACCGCTGCCGGTGAACCGTTCGTGAAGGTGGTCAAAGGGTCGCCGACCGACGAGGAACTGGCGGCTCTCGTCACCGTGCTCGCCGCGGCGGCGAACTCGGGGGCCGCGGTTCCCGGATCGACACTCCCAGCCGAGACATGGGGTGACCCGGTGCAGTCGCACCGCGTCGCCGCGCCGTTCTCGCCGTACTCGTTCGTGAACCTCGGGTCGCACCGACGTTGAGGCTCGTTCTCGCCTCTGCTTCGCCGGCCCGCCTGTCGGTACTGCGCAGCGCCGGCATCGAACCGATCGTCATGGTGTCCGAGGTCGACGAGGACGCGCTCATCGCCGACCTCGGGCCGGACGCCGCCCCGGAGCACGTGGTGACCGAGTTGGCGCGTGCCAAGGCACACGACGTGTCGGCCCGCGTCGCCGCGGCAGGGCATTCGGACGTCGTGATCGTCGGATGCGATTCGATGCTCTCCATCGGCGGCGAACTGCAGGGCAAACCCGGGACCGTCGACAGGGCACGAGATCGATGGAAGTCCATGGCGGGACGCAGCGCGTCCCTGCTCACCGGACACTGCGTGATCCGAACCAGGCGCGGCCGAGTCGATCGCGAAGCTGCCGAGTGCAGCGGTACGGTCGTGCACTTCGCGTCGCCTTCGGAAGCCGATCTCGAGGCCTACCTCGCCAGCAGTGAGCCGCTGAAGGTCGCCGGGGCCTTCACACTCGACAGTCTCGGCGGCTGGTTCGTCGAACGCATCGACGGTGATCCGTCGAGCGTGATCGGAATCGGATTACCGCTCGTTCGACGTTTGCTCGACACCGTCGGTGTCGGAATCGCCGAGTTGTGGGCCGACTCCCCCACCGACCGAAACCTCGACCTCCGATTCTGACCAGCGGTTACGGCGCGGCAGCGTCAGCGACAGTACGGCGATCGCCACTGCGACGGCCGAGATGATCCACAGCACGCGGCGTTCCGCCTGTAGAAACGCCTCGCCTGCGGCGCTACGGGTGGAGTCCTTCGCGACGGTCACGGCGTCGTCGAGGAGTTCCTGTTGCGCCGGGCTGGGGTGCTGCATTGCAGCTCCGGACCCGGCCGACAGATCCCGACACCGATCCGACACCTTCATCGGCGATGTCGAACCGAGTTGCGCCGTCGCACAGTCGACGAATTTCTGCTCTGCCTGCGGGACGAACGTGGACGGCACGCCCTTCGCCTCGAGCTGCGCGACCAGGGCCGGCCTTTCGTCCTGGACGGCCGAGACGGCCTGCCCCGCGACCAGGTTGAAGAACACGACTCCGATGACGGCCAAACCGATCGAGCTGCCCACCTGCTGCACCGTCGGCAACAGACCGGAGACCGAACCGGCGTTCTCCGGCCGCACGGTGGCGAGAACGGCAGTCTGCAGGGGAGCCACGAAGAGGCCGAGTCCGGCACCACCGACGAACAGCGGTCCGGCGAGCGCGAGCCAACGCGGATCGGTTCCCTCCTGCTGCAGAATCCAGGACAGTCCGACGAGCGAACCGGCGAACAGCGCCATACCCAACGGCAGGACCAAGTTGCCGATCTTCCGGTACACGGTCGACGACGCCAGCGCTGCCAGACCGGTCCCGAGCGCCCACGGCAGGGTCATCACACCGGCACGCAGAGGTGTGAATCCGAATCCGAACTGCAGGGTCAACGAGATCGTGAAGATCAAGGACGTGAGGGTGCCGAAGAAGACGAAGGCGAGAACAGCCCCGATCGAGAAGGCTCGGTCACGGAACAGATGGAGCCGTAGGACCGGATCTCCACCCCGTTTTCCCAGCCACCATTCGTAGACAACGAAAGCAACCAGGACTGGGATCGAGCACAACAACATCGCGACGATCGGAGCGGGCCAGCCGCGTTCACGCCCCTCCGCCAACGGAAAGATCAGCAGGAAGAGACCGAGCGCCGAAAGCACGGCACCACCGATGTCGAGCCCGCGCACCCCGTCCGGTTTGGCATCGACCAGATAGAAGTAGCCGATGGTGAGCGCAACGAGACCGATGGGGACGTTGACATAGAAGATGGACCGCCATCCCCACTGGAAGAGGTCCCATTCGATGAGTAGGCCGCCGACGAGCGGACCGCAGATGGTGGCAAGTCCGATGGTTGCGCCGTAGATGCCGAACACGCGCGGGTGCTGACGCTTCGGAAAGAGCCCCGAGATGATGGCGAAGGTCTGCGCGGACATCGAACCTGCGGCAAGTCCCTGGAATGCGCGTGATACGACGAGTTCCGTCGGGGTCTGTGCCATGCCACAAAACAGTGATGCCACGAGAAACACGGCGAGGGCCGTCAGGAACACCCGGCGGCGACCCAACAGATCACCGAGTCGAGCGGCCGTGATCAGCGAGCATGCGAACGCCAACGTGTAGACGCTGACCATCAGCAACTGGGCGGACACCGAGGCCCCGAGGTCCACCGCAATGCTCGGAAGTGCGACGTTGACGATGGTCGCGTCGAGGAGTTGCATGAACACGGCGACGAGACTTGTCGCCAGACCGAGCCACGGGACCCATCGACTCGTGATCTTTTGCTGCGCAACCTGCATTCGGTCAGGCTAGTACGGGTTCGGCTTGCCAACATTCCGGCGTTACAGGAGTGTGAGCAACATCAAACCTCAAAACTTTACGCGACGAATCTGCAGGACAGGGGGCTTTTGGAGACAACTTGACTTGTCCGTCACCGGGCTGTAATCAATCTCGTGATCGGGTTCCCCGAGCAGTATCGCTGCGGTTGGCGCATTCTGATGCAGCGTCCACCACCCGATGTCCCACCCACCGTCCCCCTCTACCCAACACCGCAGGAGTCGCTAGATGGACTTGAACTTGATCACCCACTGGAAACCACAACCTGGCAGGGTCGTCGAGTGGAAAGTCACCGAGCGCAGCGCATTGGCGGCGGCGGAGGCGCCGGTCGATCCGGCACTTCCCACGACGATGCAGGAGCGGCACCTGCGCCGATCGATGCTGGCGGCCAACAACGGTGAGGCTCAGTCACCGTGGATCGGCATCGCGTTCGATTTCGTGGGACGGTTGGACGCCGCGGCGATGACACGCTCGCTGCAGCGCTACGTCCTGCGGCACGACACGTTGCACAGCTGGTTCTCGTTCGGAGACCCCGACGCCGACCCCACCGACAAGGCGAATCCGATCCGCCGGCACGTCGTGCCCGCGGATTCGATCGAGCTCGAGGCCGTGACGGGGGAACTCCTCGGCGATCCGGTTCGGGTCCGCGAGCACATCGCCGCGCGATTCGCCGAGGAGACCAGTGCGCTCGGGTGGCCGGCCTTCGTGTTCGGGGTCGTCGAGCACTACCACGGGGACTCGGGTGAGGAATCGTTCACGCTTTTCCACGCCATCGACCACGCACACACGGACATGCAGTCGATGATTCTGATGTTCGCGGAGTTGCGGATCATCTACCAGGCCGAACTCGACGGAGTGGAACCCGAACTACCCGAGCCCGGCAGCTACATCACCTTCAGCCAGGAGGAACGTGAACGCGCCGCGGCGCTCACTCTCGAATCGCCGGAGGTGCATGGCTGGATCGGTCATCTGACCCGCAGCGGTGGCTCGTTTCCCAGCTTCCCGCTCGATCTCGGCGCCGCGGACGAGCCGAAGCCTGCGATCGGCAGTCGTTTCGATCTCGCCGACGCCGCCGAGTGCGAGAAGTTCGGTGAGGTGTGCAAGAAGAACGGCTCCAACTTCATCGGTGGTGTGTTCGCAGCGCTCGCCATCACCGAACACGAACTCGCCGGACGCGGCCGGTACATGGCACTTTCACCCATCGGTACCCGCAACGCTCCGGAATACTTCTGGTCTCAGGGTTGGTTCATCAACCTCATCCCGGTCGGGTTCGAGATCTCGGACAAGCACTCGTTCACCGAACTCGCGACGCGCGCGCAGGAGGCGTACCACTCCGGTAAGTCGCTCGGCGAGGTGTCCGTTCAGCAGGTCATCGACACCGTGAGCGCAGCCGCCGGACCGGAGGCCGTAGCCCACCAGACGACCCTTGCGCCGCCTCCGATCGTGTCGTACATCGACGGGCGCCGCCTGCCCGGCACCGAGGACTACGTGTCGACCAAGGCGACGGGCCTCGTCGGAGGGAAGGCAACGCAGATCGCGTCGATGTGGGTGAATCGTGTCCTCGAGGGCACGTGGTTGGCGATCTCGCATCCCGATACGGAACAGGCGCACGAATCGGTCGCCGCGTACGCCGAGCGAATGTCCACCATCATGAAGACGGTCGCCGAAACGGGCGACTACGCGTTCGACAGCGAGACACCATCCGACAACGAGGGAGCGGAGACGACCCCATGCACGTAACCTCGATCGACCGATACATGCTCGAACCCGGCGAGATCACCGAATGGTCCGTGTCCACAGGCCCTGACTCGGTGACGCAGTCCCCGGTACCGCCGTCGTACAACCAGCAATTCCACCTGGACACGGCCCGCACCCACGGGGTCGGGCGCAGCGTCTGGATGGCTGCGGCGTTCGACCTCCCCGGCAAGCTGGACCGCATGGCTCTCGCGACGTCACTCGAGTACTTCGTGCGCAGGCACGACACCCTCCAGACCGGATTCGAAGTGGTGGACGGTGCTCTCCGCCGTTTCGATCTCGATCCTTCGGACATCGAATTCGTCCCCTCGGGGCCCGTCCACACGACGTCGTCCGAGGAGGTCCGCGAGCACTTGCGGCACCGGTTCACGACGGTGTGCGACCCGCTGACGTTCCCCGCGTATCTGTTCGCAACGATCGAACGGGAGTCGCACTACACGGTCGTCAGCGCGTTCGACCACACCCTTGTCGACGGCTATTCGCTCGTCATCGCGCTCGGCGAACTGCGCCAGATCTACGAAATTCTCACGCGGACCGTGGACGGTACCGGCCCGACCGAAGACGACGTCACCCAGGAACTCGGCGATCCCGGCAGCTTCCTCCGCTACTGCGAACTCGAATCGATAGCTCCTGTTACCGCAGCAGACGATCCGCGTGTTCGCGAATGGGCGCGGTTCTACGAACGCTGCGGCGGAACCGCACCGAGCTTCCCGATGGCTCTGGGAGTCGAGCCGGGCCGCCCTGCACCGCAGGGTGCGGACGTGCGTCCGCTCGCCGATGCTGCGATCACGGAGAAGTTCGAGGAGATCTGCCTCGAGAGCGGTGGCAGCCTGTTCACGGGCCTGCTGACCGCGATGGGGTCGGCGGTTCACTCGATCACCGGAACATCCCGGATGCCGTTGCAGTTCCCGCTGCATACCCGTCAGGATGCCCAGTGGGCCAACGCACTCGGCTGGCTCACCACCAGCGCGCCACTGACCGTGGAGATCACCCCGGACGGTGATTTCCAGTCGTCGCTCGCGCACACGCACGCCTCGTTCCGCACCGCGCTCACTCTCAAGGGTGTTTCCATGGCGCAGGTGCGGGAGGCTCTCGGAGACGGTTACCGCCGCACCCGCACCGACGTGTTCATGGTGTCCTACATCGACTATCGGCGCCTGCCCGGCACCGACGACCACGACGAGCTCAACGCGCACCACATCAGCAACGTGACTGTTGCCGACGACGCTCAGTTCTGGATCTCGCGAACCAACAAGGGTCTGGCGCTGCGGTCACGGTTCCCCGAGACGCCGACTGCACGGCACAGCGTGTCACTGTTTCTCGACACGTTGCAGAAGGTGCTCGTCGACATCTGCGAGTACGGTGTCACGCCCATCGCGGAGCTCACGAGCCAACTCGATCTGACCACCGTGCGCGTCAACTGACGCACGCAGATCGAACTCACTCGCGGACTCCGCATAGACTCGGGTCACAGCCCGTACCGAATCTGCCTCAGGAGCCAGACCGTGCCCGTCGCGCCAGATCCCAACCCGTCGTTCGCCGAATACGCTCACCCCGACCGTCTCGTATCGACCGAATGGCTGTCCGCGAACATCGGCTCACCCGATGTGAAGGTCGTCGAATCGGACGAGGACGTGCTGCTCTACGACGTGGGGCACATTCCGGGTGCTGTGAAGGTCGACTGGCATCTCGACCTCAACGATCCGGTCACCCGCGATTACATCGACGGCGCCCGGTTCGCCGAGTTGATGAGCCGCAAGGGAATCGCTCGCGACGACACGATCGTCGTGTACGGCGACAAGAGCAACTGGTGGGCTGCGTACGCGCTCTGGGTGTTCACACTGTTCGGCCACGAGGACGTCCGACTGCTCGACGGTGGTCGTGATGCCTGGCTCGCCGAGAACCGCGAGACCTCGTTCGACGTGCCGGAGACTTCGCCCACGGATTACCCGGTGGTCGAGCGCAAGGATGCACCCATTCGGGCGTTCAAGGACGATGTGTTGTCGCATCTGGGCAAGGGTCCGCTGATCGACGTGCGTTCGCCGCAGGAATACACGGGCGAGCGCACGCACATGCCCGATTACCCGGAGGAAGGCGCACTGCGCGGCGGCCACATTCCGAGTGCCGAGAGCATTCCGTGGGCGAAAGCGGCGGCTCCGGACAGCCGTTTCCGTTCCCGCTCGGAGCTGAACGAGATCTATGGCAGCCTGTCGCCGAACGACGACGTCGTCGCGTACTGCCGCATCGGCGAACGTTCGAGCCACACCTGGTTCGTTCTCACGCACCTCCTCGGTTACGAGAACGTGCGCAACTACGACGGCTCGTGGACCGAGTGGGGCAACGCCGTGCGGGTTCCGATCGTGAAGGGCGAAGAGCCCGGTGACGTTCCAGTCGCGAACTGACCGACATCACAGGCGAGAAGTACAACCATGAGTGACCTGCCCGAATCCCTTGCCGAGATCGTCGACGACTTCGCAGCCGTCGGCGCCCAGGACAAACTCCAGCTGCTCCTCGAGTTCAGTCGCGAATTGGCCCCGCTGCCAACCGAGCTCGAGGAGTCGGCGATGGAGCCCGTCCCGGAGTGTCAGTCTCCCCTGTTCCTGTCGGTCGACGATTCCGATCGACAGAAGGTACGTCTGCACTTCAGTGCGCCTGCGGAAGCGCCGACCACTCGTGGGTTCGCTTCGATCCTGTATCAGGGCCTGGACGGGCTCAGTGCGGACGCGATTCTTGCCGTCCCCGACGACTTCTACTCCGATCTCGGCCTCGCGGAGGCGGTCAGCCCTTTGCGATTGCGTGGAATGTCGGCGATGCTGGCTCGCATCAAGCGGCACCTGCGCAACTGATGGAGTTCACCGAACTCGGCGACTACCCGATTCGGTCCGGTGCCATGACCGAATGGCTCCCGTACGCGCGGTCTCCGTGGACGGACGACGACCGATCGGTGTCGTTCGCCCACGAGGCACACCTGAGATATTGCGCCGAAGGTGGCCGTGAGGCCTGGTTGGGTTGTGCCTTCGAGATCGCCGGGGCGCTGGATGTGCCCGCGTTCCGATCCGCTCTGACTTCGTGGATCGATCGTCACGAGGTCCTGCGTTCGCATACGTCGCTACTTCCCGGATTCGGTGACACCTCACAGGGCGGCGACGCAGCGGACTATTCGGCGATCCGCCGGCAGACCGTGCCGGTCGGAGGCATCCATGTCGGCGCGGTCAGCCACGGGTATGCCACCGACGCCGAGGCGAACGCCGCACATCTGCAGCAACTGTTCGACGATTACGCGTCGCCGTTCCACTGGCCGTCGTACATCTTCGCGACGCTGGAGTCTGCGGAGCGCGACACTTTCACCGTCTACTTCGGCGCCGATCATTCGATCATCGACGGGTACTCGATCGTCCTGATCGCGCACGAGTTGTCCGCCCTGTACCGCGAAGCTTCCGGACACGGTCCCGCCGACCTCGTGCCAGTGGGTAGCTACGTGGATTTCGGCAGCGCCGAGCGCAGGTCCGAGGTCGATCACGGCACGGAGCAGGCCGCGCGTGACATCTGGCGGCAGGTGTTCGACGAGTCCGGTCTGCCCCGGTTCCCCCTCGACATCGGTCCACGCAGTGACGGACCACAACGAGGTATGTCCGAGTGGCTTCTCGGCGCCGAGGAATCGACGGACTTCGCAGCGGCGTGCCGACATGCCGGCGTGGGCTTCTTCGCCGGTGCACTCGCCTGTCTGGGAATTGCAGGCACCCGCATGGGTGCGGGTGGCCAGTTCCGGGCAGTTACGCCGGTCCACACCCGGAACGATCCGAAGTGGCTCGCGGCACTCGGGTGGTTCGTCGGGCTGTGCCCGGTCGATTTCGAGGTCGACCACGACGATTCGAAACCGGGTGCCTTCGCGTCGGTGGCCCGAAACGCGCAGGCGAGCCTGAACCACGGGCGTCCCGCCGGAGCGGTGCCGTTCGACCGGATCGGGCACACGCTCGGTATACCGATCCGTCCCAGATTCGTCGTGTCGTACATGGATGTTCGGTTCGTCCCACGCGCCGACGAGTGGCACGAGTGGCGTGCACAGGCACTGCGAAGCAGGCAGTACACGCACGATGTCCACGTGTGGATCAACCGCACGCCGCAGGGCCTCAACCTGTCTGTTCGCTATCCGAACAACGACACCGCCGTTGCGCATATGACCGAATGGGTATCCGAGCTGCGACCACTGCTCCTCGCCGCTACCCGTGGGTAGGCTTTCGCAGTCCGAGGCGGCCACCTAATGTGTAAGCGCTATCCGGTTACGGGCTCCGCAATATCTGTGCATACACTCCGATGTGATGCTCGTAACCCACCCGGTGATGCTCCCTCTGGGGACCACTCCGCGAGAAGACCATGAGAACCACAGGAGGTTCAGTGCCCAGTCATGCCAGTGCGCACATAACGAAGGTTCTCGTCGCAAACCGCGGCGAGATCGCGGTCCGGGTTGTTCGAGCGGCGGCCGACGCCGGGCTCGCCAGCGTCGCCGTCTACGCCGAACCCGATGCCGACGCACCGTTCGTGCGCCTCGCTGACGAAGCCTTCGCGCTCGGAGGACAGACGTCTGCGGAGTCCTACCTGGTGATCGACAAGATCATCGACGCGGCGCACAAGTCCGGCGCCGACGCCGTTCACCCCGGTTACGGGTTCCTTTCCGAGAACGCAGAGTTCGCTCAGGCTGTGATCGACGCCGGATTGATCTGGATCGGGCCCTCCCCACAGTCGATCCGTGACCTCGGCGACAAGGTCACCGCTCGTCACATCGCCGAGCGTGCGAAGGCTCCGATGGCAGCAGGCACCAAGGACCCGGTCAAGGACGCCGACGAGGTCGTCGCGTTCGCGAAGGAATACGGCGTTCCGGTCGCCATCAAGGCGGCATTCGGTGGCGGTGGCCGCGGCATGAAGGTCGCGCACACCATCGAAGAGATTCCGCATCTGTTCGAATCCGCCACCCGTGAGGCTGTGGCGGCATTCGGCCGCGGTGAATGCTTCGTAGAGCAGTACCTCGACAAGGCTCGCCACGTCGAAGCGCAGGTCATCGCCGACAAGCACGGCAATGTGGTCGTCGCCGGCACCCGCGACTGCTCGCTGCAGCGCCGCTTCCAGAAGCTCGTCGAGGAGGCCCCCGCGCCGTTCCTCACCGACGAGCAGCGCAAACGCATCCACGAGTCGGCCAAGGCCATCTGCCGCGAGGCCCACTACTACGGCGCAGGCACAGTCGAATACCTGGTGCAGGGCGACACGGTGTCTTTCCTCGAGGTCAATACCCGCCTGCAGGTCGAGCACCCGGTCACCGAAGAAACAGCTGGCATCGACCTGGTTCGCCAGCAGTTCCTCATCGCCAATGGCGAAGAACTGTCCATCAAGGAAGACCCCACCCCACGCGGCCACGCCTTCGAATTCCGCATCAACGGTGAGGACGCCGGTCGCGGGTTCCTGCCTGCGCCGGGACCGGTCACCAAGTTCGAGCCTCCGTCAGGCCCCGGCGTCCGCATGGACTCGGGTGTCGAGAGCGGTAGCGTCATCGGCGGCCAGTTCGACTCCATGCTCGCGAAGCTGATCGTGTATGGCGCAACCCGCGACGAGGCACTGGAGCGTTCGCGCCGTGCATTGGCCGAGTTCAATGTCGAGGGCCTGGCGACGGTCATCCCGTTCCACCGGCACATCGTGTCCAACCCGGCCTTCATCGGCGACGGCGAGAAGTTCGACGTCTACACCAAGTGGATCGAAACCGACTGGGACAACCCGATCGAGCCGTTCACCGCAGGTGAGCCGCTGGACGAGGACGACGCTCAGCCCCGACAGAACGTGGTCGTGGAGGTCGGCGGACGTCGCGTCGAGGTCTCGCTGCCCGGCCAGTTCTCGCTCGGTGGCGGTGCCGGCGACGCCGGTGCCATCCGCAAGAAGCCGAAGCCCCGCAAGCGTGGCGGAGCAGGTGGAGGCGCCGCCTCCGGCGACGCGGTCACCGCACCCATGCAGGGCACCGTCGTGAAGGTTGCCGTCGAGGAAGGCCAGGAAGTCGCGGAGGGCGAGCTGATCGCAGTCCTCGAGGCCATGAAGATGGAGAATCCGGTCAACGCACACAAGGCCGGAGTCGTCACCGGCCTGTCGGTCGAACCGGGTGCGGCCATCACCCAGGGCACCGTGCTGACCGAGATCAAATAGCACGCTCGGAACAAGAACTGCGCGCCGTGCAACTTCCACGTTGCACGGCGCGCAGTGGTCTGTTCGACATGTCCCGACACCGAACGAGGAGCCAGCACGATGGAACCAGTGGAGATCAATGCCGGCGGATGGTATCTGCGGGCACTGCGGGCAGACGAGCGAGTGGACGATCGGCCTGCCCTGGCAGACGGCTCGATCACCGATCCCGACCACGTGCAGCGAAGCCACGCGGCGTGGAAGTCGGACGAGCAGTACACCTGGGCGGTCTGCCAGCCGAACACCGGCGAACTACTCGCCGAGGTACTTCTCACCCCGGACGGCGAGGAGGCGGTTCTGACGGGATGGGCTCGCGACGGTCACGACGATGCCCTCGAGTCGGGCTCTGCCGCTGTCACGCGTTTCGCGGAGGGCGCGCTCGGTTTCACTGTGCGTCGGTGATCAGCAACTCGCGCAACTGCGCCTGCGCCTTGTCGTCGATACCCAGCCCCTCGGCGAAATAGTTCTCCACCGCCCCGAAGTTCTCCTCCATCACAGCGAGAGCCGACTCGAGATAACTCCGCTGCACACCGAGAACCGGTTCCAGCAGGGACGGGTCTCCGCCCTGCGATTCGAACGTCTCGAACACGACCGAGAGGGCAGGCAAGAGGTAACCGTTCGTTGACAGGTAATCGTCGAACACGTGTTCCTCGCTCACCCCGAGCAGGAGGTGCAGTGCAGCCGTCGCCCAGCCCGTTCGGTCCTTGCCTGTGGTGCAGTGCACAAGAGCGGGTAGGGGTTCACCCTCCTCGTCTCCCACGAGGCCCGCGAACATCGTTCGGTAGGCGGCGACCGCGCTCGGCATCGTCACGAAATCGCGGTAGCTCGATTCGAAGTAGCGGGCTGCACGTCCACCGCCCAGTTCCGTCTCGGCAATCATCGGATCCTCGATCACCCGGAGCATCTGCGCGGTGATGGCGGACCCTCCTCGATCGCGGAGGACGTCGAGTGCGAGCGCACTGGATCCCGGTGGCAGTCGGTCCGGCGCCCGGTCACGCTCGGCTACGGACCTCAGGTCGTACACGGTCCTGATGTCGAGCCGAGCCAGCGCGGCGGAGTCCTCGTCGGACAGCCGGCTCAGGTCTGTCGAGCGAAAGACTGCACCGGTGCGGACGACACCGCCCCCATGCGCACCGTATCCGCCGATGTCACGGAAGTTCGGAACGGATTCCAGCGCGAAATGACGCGCCCACTCCGGCTGTTCTGGACTGCTCACGCAGCGACGATACCGCGGACCACCCGCCCCATCGCGTCGACGGCCGCGTCGAGTTCTGTCGTCGTCACGTTGAGCGGCGGCCGGAATCGAATCCCGCGATCACCGCCGGGCAACACGAGCACGTGCTCGGTATCGCGCAGCTCGGCGACCACGCGGTCACGAATTTCCCGCGACTCGAAGTCGACCGCGCACATCAGGCCTCGGCCACGGGGCCGGGCAAGACCACCAGTGCCGGCAGCAAGTTGGACGAGACGCCCCAGAAGATGCGCTCCGGTCATCCGAGCCCGATCGACCAATCTGTCACCCTCGATCACCTCGAGGATTCTCCTGGCCCGCACCATGTCCGCGAGATTGCCGCCCCACGTCGAGTTGATACGCGATGGAACCTCGAACACGTTGTCGGCGACTTCGTCGACGCGGCCACCCGCCATGATCCCGCACACCTGCACCTTCTTGCCGAATGCGACGACGTCCGGTTCCACGCCGAACTGCTGGTACGCCCACGCGGTGCCGGTGAGGCCGCAACCGGTCTGCACCTCGTCGAAGATCAGCAAGGCGTCGTATTCGTGGCACAGGGCCTGCATCTTCACGAAGAACTCCGGACGGAAGTGGTTGTCGCCGCCTTCACCCTGGATCGGCTCGGCGATGAAACACGCTATGTCGTGGGGATTCTCCTCGAAGGCGGTCCGCGCTTGTTCCAGAGCCGACGACTCGGCTTCGTCCATGTCGCGGCTGTCCAGAACGTAGGGCGCGTCGATACGCGGCCAGTCGAACTTGGGGTACCTTGCGACCTTGCCCGGCTCGGTGTTGGTGAGGGACATGGTGTATCCGGTCCGCCCGTGGAACGCACCGGTCAGGTGCATCACCTTCGAGCCCAGTGCGCTGTCCACCCCGCGACTTTCGTTGAAACGACTCTTCCAGTCGAAAGCCACTTTCAGTGCGTTCTCGACCGCGAGTCCACCACCGTCGACGAAGAAGAGATGCGGTAGGCGCGGGTCGCCGAGCACCCTGACGAAGGTGTCGACGAATCTCGCCATCGGCACCGAGTAGATGTCGGAGTTGCTGGGTTTGTTGACGGCGGCCGTCGTCAATTCACGACGGAACGCGCCATCGTCGGCCAGCGCAGGATGGTTCATGCCGAGCGCCGAGGACGCGAAGAATCCGAACATGTCGAGGTAGGCGGTGCCGTCACGCTGATCGATCAGTCTGGTTCCGCTCGACCGTTCGAGGTCCAGCACCAGGTCGAATCCGTCGACCAGCATGCTGGCCCGCAGTACGTCGTGCACGGATGCTGCGGCGATCGTAGACTCGCCACTGCCGGTCGGACTGTTTCGAATCGAGGCGCTCATGACCTGAGGATATGTCATATTTATCGACACATCCATAAATAAATGGAATATTTACTGCGGTCGATCTATCTGTCGTAAAAAGTCTGCAGAATGATGGTGCTTCTAGTATGCACGTTGGCAGTGGCCCTGATCTCCTGAAGCAACGACTCGAGGGCTCGTGGGGACGCCACCCGCACCATGAGCACATAGCTGTCCTCGCCTGCCACCGAGTGGCAGGCTTCGATCGCGGACAGGTGACGCAGCCGAGCCGGTGCGTCGTCGGGTTGGGATGGATCGAGCGGGGTGATCGCCACGAACGCCGACAGGCCACGTCCCATGGCATCGGAATCGACCTTCGCCGTGTAACCCCTGATCACTTTCCGCGATTCGAGGCGACGCACACGCGACTGCACGGCCGACACCGAAAGGCCCGCCTTCTCCGCCAGTACGGCGAGAGTGGCCCGCCCGTCTGCGACCAACTCACGCATGAGCACGCGATCGATCTCGTCGAGCGGGGCCGTCACGGCATCGCCCCGGGAGTCGTTCTTGGAAGATTCCACCACCAGCGCAGGCTAGCCCAGCAGAGACAGAACATGCACGAAACTTGCCAGGTTCCCCGAGAGAGGTATGCATCATGACAGCCACCGATTTCACTTCGCTGCGCGACCGATCCGAGCGGGCTCTCGCCCGGTGCGGCACCGAAAACCATTCGAGTGACGCAACTTCCGGAAAGACGCTCACTTCTCGAAGTCCCATCGACGGATCCGAACTGGCCACGATCGCGGCGTCGGACGCAGCCGGGGTGGACGCGGCGGTGAGCGCGGCACACGGGGTGTTCCTGCGATGGCGCACGGTGCCCGCCCCGGTGCGGGGCGCGGTGGTCCGCAGACTCGGACAACTGCTTGTGGAGCACAAGAACGATCTGGCCGAACTCGTCACGCTCGAGGCGGGAAAGATCGAGTCCGAGGCCCTCGGTGAAGTGCAGGAGATGATCGACATCTGCGAGTTCGCGGTCGGTCTCTCCCGCCAGTTGTACGGACGCACCATGGCATCCGAGCGCCCGGGACACCGGCTCATGGAAACCTGGCACCCACTCGGCGTGGTCGGCGTCGTCTCCGCGTTCAATTTTCCCGTGGCGGTGTGGTCCTGGAACACCGCGATCGCCCTGGTATGCGGTGACACGGTCGTGTGGAAACCGTCCGAAACCACCCCGCTCACCGCGATCGCCTGCGACGCCCTTCTGCGCCGCGCGGCTCGTGACGTCGGCGCCCCCGAAGACATTCACCGCCTCGTCCAGGGCGGCGCGGACGTCGGCGAAACACTGGTCGACGAACCGCGAGTCGCGTTGCTCAGCGCCACCGGCTCGGTACCGATGGGACGCGCGGTCGCCCCGCGGGTCGCTGCCCGTTTCGGTCGCTGTCTCCTCGAACTGGGCGGGAACAACGCCGCCGTCGTCACACCCTCGGCCGACCTCGACCTGGCGGTGCGCGGGATCGCCTTCTCTGCCGCCGGCACTGCGGGACAACGCTGTACGTCGCTTCGCCGGATCATCGTGCACTCCTCGATCGTCGACGAACTCACCTCCCGCATCACCTCCGCGTATTCACAGTTGCGCGTGGGCAATCCGTTCGACGATGGGGTTCTGGTCGGGCCGCTGGTGAACGAAGCGGCATACACGGCCATGCAGTCGGCGCTGGAAAGGGCACGGGCAGAGGGCGGCACGGTGGAATGTGGCGGCGAGCGGGTCGGCGACACCGGCTGGTACGTCACACCTGCAGTGGTCCGGATGCCGGGTCAGACGAGCGTCGTGCGTGACGAGACTTTCGCTCCGATCCTGTACGTCCTGACCTACGAGGACCTCGACGTGGCCATCGAGATCCACAATTCGGTGCCACAAGGGCTTTCGTCCGCGATCTTCACTCTCGATCAGCGCGAAGCCGAGCGTTTCCTGGCGGCCGACGGTTCGGACTGCGGCATCACGAACGTCAACATCGGCACCTCGGGAGCCGAGATCGGCGGCGCGTTCGGCGGCGAGAAGGAAACCGGAGGCGGTCGCGAATCCGGTTCCGACGCGTGGAAGGCCTACATGCGCAGGGCGACGAACACTGTCAACTACTCGGACCGCTTGCCGCTCGCCCAGGGCGTCGAGTTCACCTGACCCCATCCCCTCCCCTCTGCCCCGGACGAATGGGACGCCCGTCCATTCGTCCGGCAGTATGGACCCGTGACCGACTGGCCCGAACTAGCGGTGGAGCTCGCCGAGGACGTCCTGTTCCCGGTGGCGGACAGTGTCGACGTCGACGGGGAGATCCCGACGAGTCATTTCGACACGCTGGCGTCGGAAGGGTTCTACGGTCTCACCGCCCCCGATTCGGGTGTCACGCCAGGTGTCCTGGTCGAAGTCGTCGAAACCTTGTGCGGCGGCTGCCTGGCGACGGCGTTCACGTGGATGCAGCACCTCGGCGTCCTTGCTCGGTTCGCCGGTTCGGCAGACGACGAAATGCGCGAGACCTACCTCTCCGGGTTCGTCAACGGAGCGGTGCGGGCCGGCGCCGCCATGACCGGCGCTGTCCCGACGCCTCCGACGCTGTGGGCCCGCCGCGTCGACGACGGTTACGTGCTCGACGGGGTGTCTCCCTTCGTCAGCGGTTGGGGCCTCGTGGACGTCCTGCAGGTCTCTGCACGAGACGAGTTCGACGATTCTGTCGTGCACATGATCGTCCGTGCGGCCGAGGCGCCTGGGATCTCGGTCCAGCCGATACCTCTCATCGCGGCACGTGGGAGCAACACCGTTCGGCTGACGTTCGACGACTTCGCGGTGCCGGCCACGTCTGTGAGCGGAATCGAGACTGTCGACGAGTTCGGGCGCAGCCAACTCTTCGGGGTCTGGATCACCGGTTGCCTTGCGATGGGGGTGACGCGCCGGTGCATTCACGAGCTGAGTGATCTCGGTGTCGACGTGGACCCGTTCGAGGAGCAGGTGTCGCGTGCCCGTCTCGAGCTCAACGCCGCACTGGAGGGCAGCGCGGACATGTCGACAGCACGAGCAGAGGCGTCCGAACTTGCGGTGCGGGTCGCATCTTCGTTGGTGGCGGCGACGGGCAGCGCGTCGCTCGTCGGGAGCAACACTGCGGAGCGACTGATGCGCGAGGCCACGTTCACCCTGGTCGCGGCGGGCAGGCCCGAGATCAAGGCGGCCCTGCTGGACCGCTTCTCCCACCTCTGACCCCGGACCAATGGGACGCCCATCCGGTCAGATCGTACGAATGTCTCATTCGTCCGTGGATGCGCGATGCATGTCGGTATCGCCGTGCACTATGGAACGGTGACCGACGTACTCGGCAGGTTCTCCGCCGCCACCAGGGAGTGGTTCGACGGCGCCTTTCCCGCCCCCACCGCCGCCCAGCTCGGGGCGTGGGAGTCGATTGCGGGTGGATCGCACACGCTCGTCGTGGCACCCACGGGGTCGGGTAAGACGTTGTCCGCATTCCTGTGGGCTCTCGATCAGCTGGCAACCAGCGAGCACGACACGGATGCGCCGCATGAGAAGGCTGCCGCCCGCAAGACCAAGGTCCTGTACATCTCACCGCTCAAGGCACTCGGTGTCGACGTCGAGCGCAATCTGCGCGCTCCTCTCGTCGGTATCACGCAAACAGCGAAGCGGTTGGGGGTGAGCCCACCCGACATATCGGTCGGGGTCCGCTCGGGCGACACACCCCCGGCGACGCGACGCACTCTGATCAGCAAGCCTCCGGACATCCTGATCACCACACCCGAATCGTTGTTCCTGATGCTCACGTCGGCTGCGCGCGAAACGTTGACGCAGGTCGACACCGTCATCGTCGACGAAGTGCATGCCGTTGCTGGGACAAAGCGTGGCGCACATCTCGCGCTGTCCCTCGAGCGTCTCGATCAGCTTCTCGAGTCCCCGGCTCAACGAATCGGCCTTTCCGCGACCGTCCGCCCACACGAGGAGGTCGGTCGTTTTCTCGCCGGGTCTGCGCCCATCCGCGTCGTGGCACCGCCAGCTCCCAAGACTTTCGACCTCACGGTGCGCGTCCCGGTGGAGGACATGACCGAACTGGGAGTTGCCGAGCCGGACGAGGAATCCGCGTCGCCCACACCCCAGGCGGGTTCGATCTGGCCGCACGTGGACGAACAGATAGTGAATCTCGTCGAAAAGCACCGGTCATCGATCGTGTTCGCCAACTCACGACGTCTCGCAGAACGACTCACGGCCCGGCTCAACGAGATCCACGCCGAGCGAGGCGGCGAGTCCATCGACCGCAACCCGAAACCGGCATCCCAGATCGGTACGCCTTCGGAGGTGTCCTACGGCGCGGAATCATTGCTGGCCCGGGCGCACCATGGGTCGGTGAGCAAGGACCAACGCAAGCTCATCGAGAACGACCTCAAATCGGGTCGTCTCCGGTGCGTGGTGGCAACCAGCAGCCTCGAGCTCGGAATCGATATGGGCGCGGTCGATCTGGTCATCCAGGTCGAGGCGCCGCCATCGGTCTCGAGCGGACTACAGCGGGTGGGCCGCGCAGGGCACCAGGTCGGTGAGATCTCTCGCGGCGTGGTGTTCCCCAAGCACAGAACGGATCTGCTGCACTGCACGGTGACGGTCGAGCGCATGGTGTCGGGGCAGATCGAGGCGCTTTCGGTGCCCGCCAATCCGCTGGACATTCTCGCTCAGCACACGGTTGCGGCCACTGCCCTCGAACCGATCGACGTCGACGACTGGTTCGACACCGTACGGCGCAGCGGTTCGTTCGCCACCCTCCCCCGATCTGCCTTCGAGTCGACGTTGGACCTTCTCGCCGGCCGGTACCCCTCGGACGAGTTCGCAGAACTTCGACCTCGTGTGGTCTGGGACCGCGATGCCAACACGCTCACCGGCCGTCCGGGTGCACAGCGCCTTGCCGTCACGTCGGGCGGCGCCATCCCCGACCGCGGCTTGTTCACCGTCTACATGGTCGGCGAAAAGGCTTCGCGCGTCGGCGAACTGGACGAGGAGATGGTGTACGAGTCGAGGGTCGGCGACGTGTTCGCTCTCGGTGCCACGAGTTGGCGAATCGAGGAGATCACGTTCGATCGGGTTCTGGTGAGTCCCGCGTACGGGCTCCCGGGCAGGCTTCCGTTCTGGCACGGGGACGGTCTCGGCAGGCCGGCCGAGCTCGGTGAGGCACTCGGAGGTTTTCTGCGGGAGGTGTCACTCGGTCACGAGGACGAGGTTCGGGAGCGGTGTGGTGTCGGCGGGCTCGACACCAACGCTACGAACAATCTGATTCAGCTGGTGGCGGAACAGAAGTCCACCACCGGTCACGTGCCGACCGATCGCACGCTCGTCGTCGAACGGTTCCGGGACGAGTTGGGTGACTGGCGGATCGTCCTGCACTCGCCGTACGGGCAGCGGGTCCATGCACCGTGGGCGCTCGCGGTGGGTGCACGGCTCGGCGAACGTTTCGGGCTCGACGCGAATGCGACCGCCTCCGACGACGGCATCATCGTGCGTCTGCCCGACACCGACGACGATCCACCCGGCGCTGCTCTGTTCGCGTTCGACAGCGACGAGATCGAGGAGATCGTCACCGAAGCCGTCGGTGGCTCCGCATTGTTCGCGTCGCGCTTCCGGGAGTGCGCCGCGCGTGCTCTGCTCCTGCCCCGACGCAATCCCGGCAAACGCGCTCCCCTGTGGCAGCAGCGGCAGCGGTCCGCTCAGCTTCTCGACGTCGCGCGCCGCTACCCCACCTTTCCGATCCTGCTCGAGACGGTGCGCGAGTGCCTGCAGGACGTGTACGACCTGCCTGCTCTGAAGCAACTGTTGGTCGGCCTGGAACGCCGTCGACTGCGGATGGTGGAGGTCGAGACGCAGTCGCCGTCACCGTTCGCGGGTGCAATCCTGTTCGGGTACGTGGGCGAGTTCATGTACGAGGGTGACAGCCCGTTGGCGGAGCGCCGCGCCGCCGCGCTGTCCTTGGACTCGACGCTGTTGGCGGAACTGCTCGGCCGAGTCGAACTGCGCGAACTCCTCGACGCCGAAGTGATCGAACAGGCCGAGCTCGAACTCCAGCGTCTGGTCCCGCAGCGGAAGGCGAAGGACCTCGAGGGTGCGGCCGACCTGCTCCGGATGCTCGGCCCGCTCACCACCGAGGAAGTCGGCGACCGCTGCGCACAGGATCCCGAACCTTGGCTGCACGAGCTCGTCTCGGCGCGACGTGCGTTGAACGTGTACTTCGCGGGGCGCGAGTGGTGGACGCCGGTCGAGGACGCGGCACGATTACGCGACGGCCTCGGCGTACCGCTTCCCATCGGCGTGCCATCCGCGTTCATCGAACCGGTCGACGATCCGTTGGGTGACCTGATCAGCCGGTTCGCCCGTACGCACGGGCCTTTCGTTCTCGCAGACGTTGCGGGACGATTCGGGATCGGAACGGCGGTCGCACAGGATGTTCTGCGCCGCCTCGCCCTCGACAAGCGCGTCACGGAGGGCGAATTCCGGCCGGGTTCCACCGGGAGCGAGTGGTGCGATTCCGAGGTGTTGCGGAGGTTGCGCCGCCGGTCGCTCGCAGCCGCACGTCAGGAAGTGGAACCGGTCGCAACCGCGGCCTTGGGGCGTTTCCTGCCCGGATGGCAACACGTCGGCGGCACACTCCGCGGGATCGACGGGGTGGCCACCGTGGCGGAACTGCTTTCCGGCGTGCCGGTTCCGGCTTCTGCCCTCGAATCGCTCGTGCTGCCGGCTCGGGTCGCCGACTATTCACCGGCGATGCTCGACGAACTCACTGCGACAGGTGAAGTGGTGTGGTCGGGTGCGGGCAGAATTTCGGGAAAGGATGGTTGGGTACGACTCCAGCCTGCGGACGCCGCCCCGTTCACCTTGCCCGGGCCTGCCGAGTCGGACCTGACCGAGTTGCAGAATCGCATTCTCGAATGCCTGACCGGCGGTGGCGCGTACTTCTTCCGGCAGTTGGCCGACTCGGTGGATTCGGACGACGATTCGGCCCTGTCGACTGCACTGTGGGATCTGGTATGGCTCGGCCACATCACCAACGACACCTTGTCCCCGCTACGAGCGCTTCTGTCGGACACCTCCCGGGCAACGCCCAGCCACCGCGCGCCGCGGCGGCCGCCGCGCGCCCGCCCGTACCGAACGATGGCACTGCCCTCGCGGGGCGGCCCACCCACGGTCGGTGGCCGGTGGTCGGCACTGCCGAGCATCGAATCCGATCCGACGGTGCGCGCGAGCGCCACTGCCGAGACGCTCCTCGAGCGGTACGGCGTGGTCACGAGGGGTTCGGTGATCGCCGAGAACGTTCCGGGTGGGTTCGCCTTGATGTACAAGGTGCTGGGGACGTTCGAGGACAACGGACGTTGTCGCCGCGGACATTTCGTGGAGTCGCTCGGCGGCGCCCAGTTCTCGACGCCACACGTGGTCGACAGGCTGCGGAGCTACGGGGATTCGTTGGAGGGCCGCCACACCGGCAGTGCAGCACTCACACTCGCGGCGTGCGATCCCGCCAATCCTTATGGCGCGGCACTGCCGTGGCCTACTCGCACGGGCGACGGCCCTGCGCATCGGCCCGGACGAAAGGCGGGCGGCATGGTGGTTCTGGTCGACGGTGAGTTGGTTCTGTTCGTGGAGCGCGGGGGCCGGACGGTTCTCACGTTCTCCGACGATCCTGGGATTCTCCGCACCGCGACTGCGAGTCTCGCGGACACCGTGAAGGGCGGTGGCGTCGACAAACTCGTGGTCGAGAAGGTGGACGGAGAGACGGTGCACGGCAGCGATTTCGCACCGGTTCTGACCGAGTCCGGCTTCTCGGCGACGCCTCGTGGATTCCGGCTACGGTCCTGACATGCCGGAGGGAGACACCGTCTGGCGGACCGCCAATCTGCTTCGCGATGCTTTGACGGGGCACGAGATTCTCACGTGCGACATTCGTGTTCCGCGTTACGCGACAGTCGATCTCACCGGCGGGACTGTCGACGAGGTCGTCAGTCGGGGGAAGCAGCGCGAATCGTGTTGGCCACCGAGAACCGGGTCGCGGTTGGATTTTCGCTGGGTATCACCGAGGTCGTGCGACGCGAACACGAGGACGAGGTCGTCGGACATCTCGGACCGGACCTGCTCGGCGACGATTGGGATCCCGAACAGGTCCTCACGAATCTCTTGGCATCGGCCGACGAGCCGATCGCACTCGCTCTCGTCGACCAGCGAATTCTGGCGGGTGTCGGAAACGTGTATCGCAACGAGCTGTGTTTCCTTCGGGGTGTCCATCCTCTCACTCCGGTCGACTCGGTGCCGGATCCGAGTGCGATGATTCGACTGGCGCACCGAATGATGAACGCGGACGAGAACAATGCGGTTCGTCGTCGACCGTGGGTATACGGGCGCGCCGGTAAGAGTTGCCGCCGTTGTGGGAGCAGGATCGAGTCTTTCGAGCTCGGCGGGCAACCGATCTGTTTCTGCCCGCACTGTCAGGTATGAGTTCCGCCCAGCACGTTCGTCGGCGGCCCCAACGGCGGCGGCGTCGGAGCACTACGGCGGCCGAAGGCCCAGGCGAGACCGTCCGGCACCCACAGCACGGCTGCGGTCGCAATGGTGAGCAGATAGGTCGGGGCGACGAGAGGCAGAATCACGCAGCCGAGCAAGGCGACCGGAAAGTCCCGGCGCCACAGCATCGCCGTGACAACCGGTGCAATCAGCAGCGCGAGAGCGTAACCGGGGTGTCCACCCATGAGCGCCCACGGCGCCCCGACAACCCAGCACAGCATTCCCAGTACATGTTGGGCGATCAGGAGGAATCGAAGGTACCGGGTGAAGGTCCAGTACCGGCCGACCTCCACACCCACCCAGAAGAGCAGACTCCTGCACCGGCCGACTCCTTCGTCGAGGAGCGCGAGGCGGAACAGCTCGTCGGCGCGACGACGGAGCCGCATTCCGGAACGTCCTGCTTTCAATGCCTGATTGCTCAGGTCGTCGTGCATGACCGCAGGTAGCAGTTGCCTTCCATACGGGGTGAGCAAGCCGCGTAGGGGTGCTGGTACCGATGCCAGATCCGTGCGCAGTGTGCAGGGCAGGCAGTGCGGGACGTCTACGACCATGTCTTCGTGGACGTACACGAATGCATCGTCCAGGGAGAACAATCGGTGGTCGAGGACACGGAGACGTGGTTGTGGTCGACGGTTGTCTTCCACCGATACCTGGAACGGCATGTTGCCCTCACTTCTACCGAGATCGATTGGCCTCCAACACCAGGCCGACGCAGTGCTCGACCAGTTGGCCGCGGGTGGCCTCGAGTGAACCGTCGAGGTACCCGATGAACAGATTGGTGAGGGCGCCGACGAGACCCACTGCCACCAGTTGCTTCTGCACCGGATCCGTGACGGCGGAAAGTTGGTCGTGCACGAGGCCCACAAATCCTGGCATCAGCTCGAGGCCTCGCCCGCCCAACGCAGGCTCGGACAGCGGCGCGACCAGGAGCACTCGCCCCATGGCTGGGTCGTCGACCATCAACTTCACGAATGCGTCGACTGCTGCGGTCGCCCGTTCGCGCATCGAGGATGCCGAGGCAACGGCCGCAACGAGAGCGTCGCGTCCTGTTTCCCCCACTTCGGCGTAGACCGTGCGGACGAACTCGTCTCGATCGGTGAAGCTCTCGTAGAAGTACCGTTCGGTGAGGCCGGCCGCCCGGCAGACCGCTCGCACGCTCACCGCCGGGCCGTTCTGCGCTCCGAGCAGCGCAATCCCGTGTGAGAGCAGCGCTTCTCTCCGGGTCTCCCGCCGTTGTGCCAGGGTCACCGATCCACCTCCCAGAACTCTTGACTACGGGCGTTGTCAACCCTAGTCTGACAACATGCGTAGTCACCCGGTTGACACGAACTTACCGACTCCATTGGGTCCCGATTCACTGACTTGGAAGTACTTCGGCGACTGGCGCGGGATGCTACAAGGCCTTTGGGCCGGTTCAATGCAGAACATGCATCCAGGGCTGGGCGCCGGGGTGGAGGAGCACTCGCACTTCTTCGACGAGCGATGGGAGCGGCTCTTCCGTTCGCTCTATCCGATCGGCGGTGTCGTCTTCGACGGAGACCGCGCCCAGCACACTGCCGAACAGGTTCGCGGCTACCACGAAACCGTCAAGGGCGTCGACAGGCGCGGTCGCCGGTACCACGCCCTCGACCCCGAAACGTTCTACTGGGCACACGCCACGTTCTTCATGGGCACGATCGTCACCGCAGAAAACTTCATGGGCGGCCTCACGGAAGCGGAGAAACGTCAACTGTTCACGGAGCACATCCAGTGGTACCGCCTGTACGGCATGAGCATGCGACCGGTGCCGGAGACCTGGGAGGAGTTCCAGGCGTACTGGGGCCACATGTGCCGCAACGTTCTCGAGGACAACAAGGCGACACGTGACGTCCTGAACCTGTCGACGATCGGCGCGCCGCCGTTCATGGCGTGGCTACCCGCCCCACTGTGGTCG
Source organism: Rhodococcus sp. NPDC058521 (assembly GCF_042719695.1). NCBI lineage: Bacteria > Bacillati > Actinomycetota > Actinomycetes > Mycobacteriales > Nocardiaceae > Rhodococcus > Rhodococcus sp. NPDC058521. Next base: position 473,606 of record NZ_JBHXNL010000001.1, on the reverse strand, counting down.
ATCGCTCGCTATCCGATCGCGCACGGGTTCGTCTGGCTCACCGTCGGCATGTACGACCAGCCGGTGCGCGAGCTTCTCGGGTTCACGTGGTCGGCTCGAGACGAGCGACTGCATCGCGTCGTCGGCAAGGCCGTGAATGCCGCATTCCATCTCGTTCCGGTCCGAATGCGTCGGCACCCGAGGGCCCGAGCGGGATGGGACCGAGCCGAAGGGCGCAGAGGTCCCGACGCCCCGCTCGTACACACCCCCGCGCGCAACCTGCCGCCCGTCCACCGGCGCGGCGAACCGATTCACTACAGCCCGAAGGTCACCCACTGACCCCGTGAGCGGTTGGCGACACTCTGGACTCGCTATCCACGCACAGGGATACTCGACGTCGTGTTCGCCCGTGAACAGAGCCTGTCCGTCGAACATGCCGCCGGCCGGGTCAGTGCGTACGTCTACGGCAATATCCTGGTGCTCGCCGCACTGGTACCGGTCACCCGGTCCCAGGAGACGTTGGGGGTTGCGGTGGTGCTGGGCGCCGCCCTGTCCACCTTCGTGGCTCACGCCTTCGCCGAAGTCGTGGGACAGAACATCCGCACCGGCGAGAAGCTCGACCGCGCCCAACGACTAGCCGAGCTACGCGACGGCGTACCGATTCTGAGCTCGGCGTTCATGCCCATCGCCATCCTGTCCACCGCGTGGCTGGGCTGGCTGGAACCCCGCACCGCCCAGCTGGTGGCAGAAGCAGTGATGGTCTGCCGGATCGCGTCGATCAGTTACGTGATCAGTCGACTACGAGGTGACCCCGTGCGTTGGCACACGCACCTCGCCGCTTTCGTCCTCGCGTTCGTCGCAGCTCTCGTCGTGTTGCTCAAGATTCTTCTGACACACTGATCGCCGGTTCCAGCAGCTCCACCCGCGACTCGGGGGCGGCGGCGCGCAGCGCGTCGGCGGATTCGTCGTCCGGTTGCGCCTGTGACCGCACTTCGGCGTCCACACGTGCCCGATAGAAGTCGACTTCCCGGTCGATCTCCCCCTGGCTCCAGCCGAGCACCGGAGCCACGAGACACGCGACTTGCTCTGCGCAGTTCACCCCACGATGCGGGTACTCGATCGCGATGCGGGTTCGGCGGGCCAGAATGTCGTCGAGGTGGAGCGCACCTTCTGCGGCCGCCGCGTACACCATCTCGACCTGCAGGTATGCGGGCGCATCGGTGAGAGGCTGCAGAAGTTCCGGTCTACCTTCCGCCAGATCGAGCACCTCACCGATCAGGGAGCCGTACCGATCGAGCAGATGCTTGATGCGGTAGGGGTGCAGACCGTGAACCTCCCCGAGGTGCACCGTCTGGTTGACCAGGGCGAAGTAGCCGTCCGCTCCTGCGAGCGGAACCTTCTCCGTGATGGAAGGTGCCACTCGCGCCGGAATATCGTCGGAGGCGAGGTCCACGGCATCCTCTGCCATGACCCTGTACGTCGTGTACTTGCCACCCGCGATCGCCACGAGACCGGGTGCAACACGCGCGACCGCATGTTCGCGCGACAGCTTCGACGTCTCGTCGCTCTCCCCCGCCAGCAGTGGGCGCAGGCCTGCGTAGACACCGTCGATGTCATCGTGTGTCAACGGGGTCACCAGCACCTTGTTGGCGTGCTCGAGCAGATAGTCGATGTCGGCCTTCGTGGCAGCGGGATGCCCGAGATCGAGGTTCCAGTCGGTGTCCGTCGTGCCGATGATCCAGTGCCCGCCCCACGGAATGACGAACAGCACCGACTTCTCGGTGCGCAGAATGATCGCAGCGTCACTGACAATCCGGTCGCGCGATACGACGATGTGAACACCCTTCGATGCGCGGACCCGGAATCGTCCACGCTGGTGCGACAGTTCCTGGATCTCGTCGGTCCACACACCCGTCGCATTGATCACGACGTGTCCTTTGACCTCGGTGGTCCGTCCGTCCTCGCAGTCGCGAACCCGCACTCCGGAAACCCGGTCGGCTTCCCGCAGAAAGCCCACCACCTGCGTCGACGTGCGCACCACTGCTCCGTAGTGCGCTGCCGTCCTCGCCACCGTCATCGTGTGCCGCGCATCGTCGACGACCGTGTCGTAGTACTGGATGCCACCGATCAGCGAGTCCCGCTTGAGCCCCGGGGCCATCCGAAGCGCACCCGAACGAGTCAGATGTTTCTGCGCAGGAACCGATTTGGCGCCGCCCATGCGGTCGTACAGGAAGATTCCGGCCGCCGTGTAGGGCCGCTCCCAGAATCGATGCTCGAGCGGAAAGAGGAACTTCAGTGGCTTCACCAGGTGCGGTGCCAGGGTCGTCAACGACAGTTCGCGTTCACGAAGCGCCTCACGCACGAGCCCGAACTCGAGCTGCTCGAGGTAGCGCAGACCGCCGTGGAACATCTTCGACGAACGACTCGACGTGCCCGAGGCATAGTCACGTGCCTCGACGAGCGCCACCTTGAGACCGCGGGTCGCCGCATCGAGAGCGGCCCCGGCGCCCACGACACCACCGCCGATCACGATCACGTCGAAGATCTCGGTTCCCAGCGCGTCCCAGGCAGCGTCACGCTGATTGGGCCCGAGGAACTGGACACCTGGCTGATTACTCAACTCGTACTCCTGTGAGTTGACGGCGGATTCCCGACCAGGCTAGTAGCTTCGTGCGTGTGATTCAGTACATCGCTTCGATAGACCAGGGCACGACGTCGAGTCGCTGCATGATCTTCGACCACGACGGCGCCGTCGTGAGCGTCGCCCAGAAGGAGCACGAACAGGTGTTCCCGCAGGCGGGTTGGGTGGAGCACGACCCGAAGCAGCTGTGGATCAACACGCGTGAAGTCACCGCTCAGGCTCTCGCGAAGGCAGATCTGCGGCGCGAGGAGATCGTCGCCATGGGAATCACGAATCAGCGCGAGACCACGGTCGTCTGGGACCGCAACACCGGAGAACCGGTCTACAACGCCATCGTGTGGCAGGACACTCGAACCGACCGGCTGTGTGTCGAACTCGGCGGTGAGCACGGCCCCGATCGCTACCGCCGCGAAACGGGTCTGCCGCTGTCCACGTACTTCTCCGGCCCGAAGGTGCGATGGATTCTGGACAACGTCGAGGGTGCCCGCGAGCGGGCCGAGGCGGGTGACCTCGTGTTCGGCACCATCGACACCTGGATTCTGTGGAATCTCACCGAGGGAACGCACGTCACCGACGTGACCAATGCGTCACGCACCCTGCTGATGAATCTCGAGACGCTCGACTGGGATCCACAGATCTGCGAAGACTTCGGGATTCCGATGTCGATGCTGCCGGAAATCCGCAGTTCCTCAGAGATTTACGGGACCGGCCGCGAGCGTGGGCCGTTGCCCGGTGTCCCGGTCGCCGGGATTCTGGGCGACCAGCAGGCGGCGACGTTCGGGCAGGCCTGCCTCGACGTCGGCGAGGCCAAGAACACGTACGGCACCGGAAACTTCTTGCTGCTCAACACCGGAACCACCCCCGTGCCCAGTGAGCACGGATTGTTGACGACGGTCTGCTACAAGATCGGCGACGAGCCGGCGGTGTACGCACTCGAGGGTTCGGTAGCGGTCACCGGTTCTCTGGTGCAGTGGCTACGGGACAACTTGGGAATCATTCGCTCCGCCAAGGACATCGAGCCGCTCGCGAGGAGCGTCGAGGACAACGGCGGCGCGTATTTCGTGCCGGCCTTTTCCGGCTTGTTCGCGCCGCGCTGGCGGCCCGACGCACGAGGCGTCATCGCCGGGCTCACCCGTTACGTGAACAAGGGACACCTCGCACGGGCCGCCCTCGAGGCGACCGCGTACCAGACACGCGAGGTGATCGACGCGATGCGCGCCGATTCCGGCGTCGAACTCGCGGCTCTCAAGGTGGACGGCGGCATGGTCGTGAACGAGACGCTGATGCAGTTCCAAGCCGACATCCTCGGCGAGTCCGTCACTCGCCCCGTCGTCAACGAAACGACCGCCCTCGGCGCCGCATACGCCGCCGGTCTGGCCGTGGGGTACTGGGAGAGTCAGGACGATATTCGCCGCAACTGGCAGGCGGGGCACACCTGGGAACCCGTCATGGAGGATGCCGAGCGCGAGCGACTCTACGCGGAGTGGAACAAGGCCGTCGAGCGCACCTACGACTGGACGACGGACTCGGCGGCAGATCCGTCGTAGGCGCCGCGGAGTCTGCGCACGGCGTCTACGAGGACGTCCTCCGAACTCGTCGCGAAACACAGCCGCAACTGGCTGCTCAGATCCGCTCCCACTCCGAATGCGGCGCCCGGCACGAAGGCGACACCGTGCTCGATGGCCGTCTGCAAGAGCACAGACGTGTCGACCGGGGAAGCGGTATGCCCGTAGAACTCCATCCAGCAGAACATTCCGCCGACGGCCGGTGACACGCTCGCGATTCCTGCGAACTCGTTTTCGACCGCTGCCACCAGCACTTTCGCCCGCGCACCGTACCGCCCCCTGAGTTCGGTGAGATGCTCTGCGAGCCACGGCCCGTCTGCAAGCAGCCCCGCGGCCACTTGCTGCGTCAACGACGATCCGCACAGATCTGCGCCCTGCTTGAGCAGTTCGACCGCCTGACACACCTCACGCGGGCCGTGCAGCCAGCCCACCCGCAACGCGGGCGCGAGAATCTTGGATGCGCTGGACAGACGAACGACGCGGTCCGAGAGGGCAGCCACGGGGTCCGGTGTCGGAGCCTCGAACCACAGTTCGCCGTAGGGATCGTCCTCGATCACCCAGAAGCCGTAACTGTCCGCCAGCTGGGCAAGGCGCGCACGACGGTCGGCGGCGAGAACCACGCCGCGCGGGTTGTGGAAGTTCGCGACCGTGTGGACCACGGCGGGCCGAAGACCCTGCGTCAACATCGATTCGAGCACGGACACGTCCATGCCGTCCTCGTCGAGCGGCACTGCCACGACCTCGGCTTCGGCGGCGCGAAAGACCTGCAGCGCACCGGTGTACGCCGGGTCCTCCACGACGACCGTGTCACCAGGATCGAGCAGGGCCTGAGCGAGAAGGCTGAGCGCCTGCTGCGAGCCGTGCGTGACCACCACTTCTGCTGGGTCGAGGAGGCGTCCGAGACGTGCCCCCTCGCGGTCCGCCAGAACCTTGCGGAGGGCGAGAATCCCGGTCGTCTCCGCGTACTGCACGGAACCCGGGTCGGTGAGAACCCGGTCCATCTCCTGGCGAATCCGGTCCCGCGGAATGAAGGCCGGGTCGGGAAGGCCACCGGCGAGGCTGACTATGTCCGGTCGGGCGGTGAGGGTCAGCAGATCGCGGATTGCAGAACTGCGCAACCGGTCCATACGACGCGCCAGAGAAGGTGATGAATGCACGAGAGCTCCCAGGTAGTTACCGAAGAACACCCTGGCCGTCCTGGGTCAACGGGGCGGGAAGAGCGCCGAAGGGCTGATCGAATGGTGCCGATCGTGCTTCGACTATCCCACCCCGATGACCAGAATATGAAATCGGCTTCTCAAATACCGGGAAATCGCCGCTGGGTGAGTGACTCAGTCCAGATCGTCGTGGCGCATAAGCTGGCGGGCCGCCTCGGTGATCGAACCGGTCAACGACGGGTACACCGAGAAGCTGTGTGCCAAGTCGTTGACCGACAGGTTGTTCTGAACCGCGATGGCGATCGGCAGGATCAACTCGGAAGCAGTCGGGGCCACGACCACGCCACCGATCACCACGCCGGTAGCGGGACGGCAGAATATCTTCACGAAACCGCGGCGCAGCCCGGACATCTTCGCCCGAGGGTTGGTGTTGAGGGGCAGCATGACGGTGCGTGCGGGAACTTCGCCGTCGTCGATCGCCGACTGACTCACACCGACCGTGGCGATCTCGGGACGTGTGAACACTGCGGAGGCAACGGTTTTCAGCTTGATCGGGCTGACCCCCTCACCGAGCGCGTGGTACATCGCGATGCGTCCCTGCATGGCCGCGACCGAAGCGAGCGGGAGCAGGCCGGTGCAGTCACCCGCCGCATACACACCCGACACCGAGGTCCGCGACACCCGATCGACTCGCAGGTATCCACCGTTGTCCAGCTCGATGCCGACCTTGTCGAGTCCCAGATCGTTCGTGTTCGGCACAGAACCGACGGTCATCAGCGCATGACTGCCCTCGACCGTGCGGCCATCGGCCAACTTGGCGACGATGCCGCTCTCCGTGCGTTCGACCGACTCGGCACGAGCATGCTTCACGAGCGTGACACCACGTTCGGCCAATGCGTCCTCGAGGACGAGTGCGGCGTCTGCGTCCTCCCCCGGCAGCACTCGGTCACGGCTCGACACGAGTGTGACCTTCACACCCATCTCGGTGTAGGCCGACACGAACTCGGCACCGGTGACACCGGAACCGATCACCACCAGATGCTCGGGAAGCTCGTCCAGGTCGTAGAGGTCGCGCCAGGTGAGGATCCGCTCACCGTCGGGCTCGGCACCCGGAATGATGCGGGGGCTGGCACCCGTGGCGATCAACACCACATCGGCGTCGATGGTGCGCTTCTCGCCGCTGCCGAGCGTGGCACACACCTGGTGCGCTGCCATTCCGATCTCCGGATCCGTCAGCTCCGCCGTGCCGGAGAGCAACTCGACGCCGACACTCTGGAGCCGAGCACGAATGTCCGAGGACTGCGCCTGAGCGAGGCTCTTCACACGCGCATGAATCTGCGGGAGCGCAATGGTCGCCTGTGACGGGTCGAGGCTGATTCCCAGGTCGGTCGCGCGCCGCATGTCGGTGCGCACACCGGTCGACGCGATGAAGGTCTTCGAGGGCACACAGTCGAACAGGACGCAGGCACCACCGATTCCGTCCGAATCGATCAGCGAGACGGTGGCCCCGTATTGCGCGGCGACGAGCGCCGCCTCGTAGCCTGCTGGTCCGCCACCAATGATCACGATCCGGGTCATGTGTCCTCCAAGTCGACTGGCCGACCGGGGTCTCCGGTCCGGGCTCACGCTATTGCAGCGATACTGCGCGCATCAGATTACTAGGCACCGATTAGGCTTTCCGCCGTGTCGATCTACGCCGCCTACGGGTCCAACATGCATCCGGAGCAGATGCTGCAGCGCTGCCCCCATTCACCGACCGCAGGCACCGGTTGGCTGAACGGATGGCGACTCACCTTCGGTGGCGAGGACATCGGCTGGGAGGGGGCGCTCGCCACGGTCGTCGAAGAGTCGAGCGCCCGGGTGTTCGTGGTGCTCTACGACGTTCCCGAGGAAGACGAGACCCGGCTCGACCGGTGGGAAGGGTCGGAACTCGGCATCCACCGCAAGATTCGCGTGCGAGTCGACACGGACGAGGGACCGGTGCTCGCGTGGCTGTACGTCATGGACGCGTACGAGGGTGGACTGCCCTCCGCTCGCTACCTCGGCGTGATGGCCGACGCTGCAGAGATCGCCGGCGCACCCGCCGACTACGTTCGCGACATTCGTACCCGCAACAGCCGCAACGTCGGCCCGGGCACCGAATAGCGCAGCTCTAGCTCCCGCCCGGATCGCTCCCACCGAGCGCGAGGCCGGTGAGCACACGCACACCCACTTCCAGCGCGCGTTCGTCGAGATCGAACGTGGGCTGGTGAATGTCGCGCTGCTCCCCCTCGCCCGACCAGACACCGAGACGCGCCATCGCACCCGGCACCTCTTCGAGATACCAGGAGAAGTCCTCGCCACCACCCGACTGCGGGGTGTCGGCGAGAGCGTTCGGCCCGACCGCACGAATCGCATCCTCGAACATCCGGGTGGACACCTCGTCGTTGACGACCGGGGGAACCCCACGTCGATAGTCGAGCTGGTAACCGACCCCGGTCGGTGCGAGCAGACCGTGCACGATTTCCCGAACCAGCGGTTCGAGCAGCTCCCACGTCGCGTGGTCACCGGTCCGAACGGTGCCGGCCAGCATGCCGGTCTGCGGAATCGCGTTGGGGGCCTGGCCCGCATTGACCGCACCCCACACCATCACCGTGCTGGTGCGGGGGTCGATTCGCCGGCTGAGCATTCCAGGGAGTCCGGTCACGACCGTGCCGAGAGCGTGCACGAGATCCGCAGTCAGGTGTGGCCTCGACGTGTGCCCGCCCGCCGACTCGAGCACCAGCTCGACGGTGTCCGCGGCCGAGGTGATGGCACCGAGTCGTACGCCGACCCGGCCTGCTTCCAGGCGTGGATCGCAGTGCAGCGCGAAGATTCGTGACACATCCTCGAGCCGACCGGCTGCGACCACGTCGAGTGCTCCGCCGGGCATCACTTCTTCGGCCGGCTGGAACACCAACCGCACGCCCACGGGAAGATCTGGGATCTCGCTCAGCGCGAGCGCGGTTCCCAACAGGATCGTGGTGTGCGCATCGTGCCCACACGCATGCGACACCCCGGGAACCGTCGACGAGTACGTCGCACCCGTCAGCTCCTGCAACGGTAGTGCGTCGATGTCCGCACGGAGGGCGATCCGAGACCCGGTGGTGGGGCCGATGTCACAGGTCAGGCCGGTGCCCTTGGGCAGAACCTGCGGCGCCAGACCGGCGGCCGCGAGCCGCGTGGCCACGAATTCGGTGGTCGCGTACTCGCGTCGAGCCAGTTCGGGATTGGCATGGATGTGCCGGCGCCACTGAACGAGATCCTCCGTGTGGGTCCGAATCCATTTGTCGACTGCCGCGTTCACCGAGCATCGACTCCTTCCAGCAGTCGTTGTCTCTGCCCGTCGTCGGTGGCCGCCCGCATCACGGTTTCGGCGAGTGCGCGTGCCCCATCGAGCACCGCGCGGTCGGCGGATTCGGTAATGCACGCCTTCGTGAACTGCGGCTGATGAGTGACGGCGCCGGCCGAATCCAGCCCGATGACAGGGTGAATGCCGGGCACCAGTTTGGTGACGTTGCCCATATCGGTGCTCCCCAACGGACGTGCCCGTTCCCATTCGACGGGCAACGGGGTCCGACCGAGTCCGGTAAGCACCTCCCGGTACGCGTCGGTGAGCCACGGGTCGGGTGTCAGCTCCGCGTACGTCGGCGACACGGTTCTGATGCTGTGCGTGCAGCCGGTTGCCAGCGCACCGGCAGCGAAGCACGCGTCGGCCCGTTCGGTGAGCTCGGAGAGAGCCTGTGAGGACTCCGCGCGCAGGTAGTACAGCAATTCCGAATGCGCCGGCACGATGTTCGGAGCGGTACCGCCCGCGCTGACGATTCCGTGGATCTGAGTACCCGGTGCAAGGTGCTGACGCAACAACCCGACAGCGACCTGCGCCACCGTTGCCGCATCTGCCGCGTTCCGACCGAACTCCGGGGCGGCCGATGCGTGCGCTTCCCTACCGGTGAACGTGACCGCGATGTCCGACAGCGCCAGCGACGTCGCACCCACGATGTCGATCGGTCCTGGATGAACCATGACAGCAGCCGCGACGTCGTCGAAGACACCGTGTTCGAGCATCACGACCTTGCCGCCGCCGCTCTCCTCGGCCGGAGTTCCCACGACTCGAACAGTGATGTCGAGCCGGTCGGCGACCGCAGCGAGACCGATACCGGCACCCACCGCCGAGGCTGCGATGATGTTGTGACCGCACGCGTGGCCGATCTCCGGCAACGCGTCGTACTCGGCACACACGGCGATCACCAGATCACCGCTGCCGTAGCTCGCCTCGAACGCGGTCGGGAGGCCGGCGGTACGGCTCGTCACCTCGAATCCGCGCTGCTTCAGCAGATCCGTGATCTTCTCGGCACTGCGAAACTCTTCGAATGCCAGCTCCGGCTCACGATGGATCGAATGGGACAACTCGATCAGGTCCGCCTCGGCAGACCGAATTGCCGCATCCACATCCGATTTCACGAGCTCATTCTCTCACCCGCCGAAGCTGAAGTTGCTCTTGTCCGTCACGGTCGCGAGCGCGGTCAGAACGTCGGCGTGGATGCCCTTCTTGATCCCGACGAGGTTGTCGCTACGGGTCGCGGTCAGCGCACCTGCGCGCTCGACTGCCGAAGAGAGGACCTGGCCGCCGTCCACCGCTGTGTCCGCGATTCCGGCCGCAACAGCGTCGTGGCCGCCGAATCGACGACCCGTCACCATTGCCTCGACCGCTGTCTGCTTGGGGAGCCGCGAGTTGAGCAACGCGGACATTCCGACGGTGAACGGCATGTTCAGCGTCACCTCGGGGAGGCAATAGAACCCGCGGTCGCCGCGCATCACCCGGAAGTCGTGCGCCGAAGCGAACATGGCGCCGGCGCCGAAGGCATGGCCCTGCACGGCCGCGATCGTCGTCATCGGGAAGGCGAGCAACCTGCTGTACACGGTGTGGACCTTGTCCAGGTACGCAGGGAGATCCTCGAGGTTCGCGAAGATGTACGTGGTGTCCAGGCCGTTGGAGTAGAACTTGCCGGTCGCCGTGGTCACGAGGGCTGCGGGGCCCTCGTGCGACTCGACCTTGTCGAGCTCGGCATGCACCGCGTCGACCCAGTCCGGGTGGAAACGGTTCTCGTTGTCCGTCTCCCCCTCGTTGCCGAGATACAGGATGAATACGTCACCGTCACGCTCGAGATAAGGCATGGATGGAAGACTAACGCCCCATGGGAACGCATGATGCCGCGGCCACCGCGATCGCAGAGCGCACCGGCCGCGAGAAGCACTCGATCGCCGTCGTCCTCGGTTCCGGCTGGCAGGCTGCGGCAGACCGGATCGGGACCCCCGACGCCGAGATCCCGGTGAGCGAGCTCCCCGGTTTCGCACCACCGTCCGCAGCCGGGCATTCGGGGACGGTGCGGTCCGTGACGGTCGGCGACAACCACGTGCTCGTCCTCCTCGGACGCACCCACGCGTACGAAGGGCACGAGTTGGATCGCGTGGTTCATCCCGTGCGTGCGGCGATCGCAGCCGGCGCGGACACGGTCGTCCTCACCAACGCGGCCGGCGGCATCCGTCCCGAGTACTCGGTGGGACAGCCCGTTCTCATCAGCGATCACCTCAATCTCACGGCTCGCTCACCGCTGAGTGGGGCAGAGTTCGTCGATCTGGTGGACGCCTACGCCCCCGAACTGCGCGCAATCGCCCGCGACATCGACCCGACTCTCGAGGAGGGCGTGTACGCGGGACTGCCCGGACCGCACTACGAGACCCCGGCCGAGATCAGGATGCTGCGCACCCTCGGCGCCGACCTGGTCGGCATGTCCACCGTTCACGAGACGATCGCAGCCCGTGCCCGCGGCGCTCGCGTACTCGGAATGTCGCTCGTCACCAACGCCGCTGCGGGCATCACCGGAGAGCCGCTGAATCACGAGGAGGTACTCGCCGCAGGGCAAGCATCCGCAGAGCGAATGGGTGACCTTCTCAGGCAATTGGTGTCTCGACTGTGAGCCTCGATTCGAGTATTCGACAACGGGTCGACGCCTGGATCGAGGGCGATCCGGATGCGGACACCCGCGATCACCTCAGGGCTGCCACCGATGACGAACTGCAGGAATGGTTCGCCGACACACTGGCTTTCGGAACCGCTGGACTGCGGGGACCGCTCCGCGCCGGCCCGAACGGTATGAACACCGCCGTCGTGGTGCGCACCACTGCAGCAATCGTCTCGTGGCTACGCGAGCGCTGCCTCGGCGGCGGCACGGTCGTGGTCGGACGCGACGCTCGCCACGGTTCGGAGAAGTTCGCAACTGCCACGGCAGAGGTCTTCGCGGCAGCCGGATTCGAGGTGGTGCTACTCCCCCGCCCGCTTCCCACCCCGATAGTCGCCTTCGCCGTGCGGCACCTCGGCGCAGTTGCCGGGGTACAGATAACGGCCTCCCACAACCCGGCCCCCGACAACGGTTACAAGGTGTACCTGTCCGGTGGGGCACAGCTGATTCCACCGGCCGACCGCGAGATCGAGGCGGCAATCGCCGGCGTCGGGCCGGCGGCGACCGTGCCCCGCACACCGGTCACTCCCGCCGACGACGGATTGATCGACAAGTACCTCGAACGCGTCCGGTCGTTGCCCATCCGTGTCGACCGTTCCGTTCGAATTGCACTCACCGCCATGCACGGGGTGGGCGGCGCCACCTGCGTCGCGGCCCTTCACGCGGCCGGTTTCGACGACGTCCACGTCGTCACGTCCCAGTTCGAACCGGATCCGGACTTCCCCACGGCCCCGTTCCCCAATCCGGAAGAACCGGGGACCACGGACGCCCTTCTCTCCCTGGCCGCGAACGTCGAGGCCGACATCGCGATCGCTCTCGACCCGGACGCGGACCGATGTGCCGTCGGAGTACCGGGGCCCCGAGGTTGGCGCATGCTCACCGGAGACGAGACCGGGGCGCTGCTGGCGGACCACCTGCTCTCGTCGGCGCCGCCGAACTCGTTGGTGGCCAACACCATCGTCTCGTCGCAACTGATGTCGGCGCTGGCTCTGGCACGCGGTGCTCGTTACGCACGCACCCTGACCGGTTTCAAATGGCTCGTGCGTGCCGGAGACGGTCTGGTCTATGCGTACGAAGAAGCGATCGGCCACTGCGTCGACCCGACCTTCGTGCGCGACAAGGACGGGATCTCCGCCGCCGTGGTCGTCGCCGACCTCACCGCTGCCCTACGAACACGAGGCACCACCCTGCTGGATGCTCTCGACGATCTGGCCGTCGAGTTCGGGGTTCATGCGGCAGCCCAGGTGTCCAAGCGAGTGGACGATCTCGCGGACATCGCCGCGGTGATGACACGTGTGCGCGCCGACCCGCCGGCCACGTTGGCAGGCCGGGCCGTCACGACGGTGGACCACCTGGCCGTGCGCGGCCCGCTCCGAACGGATGCGGTGGAACTGGTGGGCGACGGAATCCGCGTCATCGTGCGCCCCTCCGGAACGGAGCCCAAGCTGAAGGCCTACCTCGAAGCGATCGTCCCCGTCGCGCGCCGCGCGACGCTTCCGGACGACCGCGCGGAAGCGGAAGCGATCCTCGGCGAGCTCGGAACGTTCGCCCGAGGGCTCTGATTCGCCGAACCGCGCCTCAGAACAGGGCGGACTGGACCGCGGGCAGTGTCGACGAGTACTCGCCGAATCGGACCCGCCGCCCCTTCAACCGGGTGAAATCGACGACGTACGACACGTCTCCGATCCGGGCAACGGCCGCCTGGCCCACACAAGCGTCCACGGTGAACCCGTGCGCACCCGAAGTCAGCTCGTTCGGGTACTCGATCCTGTTGCCGACCGACAGCTCGCGTAGCCCCGCGACCCGCCACGTTTCGTTCACGGTGTGGAAGGTCGAGTCTTCGGGTTCCGGGACGAGCATGTCGCGGACACGTTGCGCCAACGACGCGGTGGAGTCCTCGAGTCGAGCCGAGTCGACGGGCAACGCGAGCGCCGCAGCCTTGGCCGACGACCGCACGGCCTGGCGTACCTGCAACTCGTCCGTCACCCGGTCCTCGAGAACCCTGATCACCTTGCCGTCGGATGCCCAAGCAACGTAGTGCGCACAGATGGCGCCCTGCTCGGCGAGCCGGCCCCATTTGCGTGTGTTCGCCGCGGTTCCGACCTTGTGGACACCATTGGCGAAAGTGGCGATGTACAGCCAGTGCGGCTGCATCACGTGCTTCTCGAGGCCGCCGGAAACGAATCCGCTGCGGTGAATCGTGTGCACGAAGCGGAAGTCGTCCTTCGTCTCGCATTCGGCGCACCGAGACCCGGCCTCCACCGGGGACTGCTTCGGACACGCCACGTACTCGGATCGTCCGTCCGCGCCGAACGCGACGCGACCGGTGCACCAACGACCCGTACCGAGAACCTCGAAACCGATCCGGGCGCCGCGCAGGTCGATGTTCTCGACCTGCTGCGTCGACACGTCGAGAACGCGCAGGCGGGGGTCCCCCTCGGTCGACGGCCACGCCACCCCGAGGACGAGTGACGTGTTCACCGTGGACCGAACTGGCGGTCCCCCGCGTCTCCGAGGCCGGGAACGATGAAGGCGTTCTCGTCGAGCCCCTGGTCCACGGTCGCGGTGATCAGGCGCACGGAATGATTGGAATTCTCCAATGCGGCGACGCCCTCGGGTGCAGCGACGACGCACACGGCGGTGATGTCGGTTGCGCCGCGCGCGGCGAGAAGGTCGATGGTGTGCACCATCGAGCCACCGGTCGCCAGCATCGGATCGAGTACGTACACCGGCATGCCCGAGAGGTCGGCCGGTAGCGATTCCAGATAGGGCACCGGCTGGTGGGTCTGTTCGTCACGTGCCATACCCACGAATCCGACCCGCCCCTGCGGAACGAGCGCGCTGGCCTGCTCGACCATGCCGAGTCCGGCTCGGAGCACGGGCACCAGGAGTGGCGGATTCGACAATCGGACGCCATCGGCCACCGCGACCGGGGTCTCGACGTCGAAGTGTTCGACGGGGGCCTCGCGCATGGCCTCGTACACGAGCATGTGCGTCAGTCTGCGTAGTGAGGCGCGGAATGTGGCATTGTCGCTGCGTGAGTCTCGCATCGTGGTCAGCAGGGCCGCCGCCAATGGATGGTCGACAACGTGCGTGTTCATGATCGAAGAATAATCGGACGTGCGGCAGAATCTCGTCCGGGGACGACGATATCGTCGGTCTGATCGTGCGTGTCGGTCACGCCGGAGGGCAACCGCAGGGGGTTGAACCGGGGTGGAACCGAACCGACGTGATCGGCGTCCAATAGAGTGAGACGATCAATTCGACCGGGGGATTCACATGACCGACCTATCGGTGTCGACCGACGGCGTGACGGCGTTCGGTGCAACGGCTGCTTCGATGGCCGCCGAGATGACTGCGGCAGCAGCGGGGGCCGCCGCGGCGGGCCCGATGCTTCTCGGCCCGGTGTTCGGCCTCATCGGGGGTGATTTCGTGGCCGCGTTCGCCACAGCCCATGCGGCGCACACCGCATCGATCGCGGAGTTGTCCGGCGTCCTCGGAAGTATCAGTACCGCGGCCGGCGTCAACGCCGCCGGTTACGTCGCAACCGAGACGAGCAACGCCGCGGGGCTCGGGGCCGTCGGATCGGAGCTGACCTGATCATGATTCCCATCGATCTCCTCACCCGTCCCCTCATGAGCCTGCTGGAAACGTTCGGCAGTGGCGTTCTGCCCGCCGGCAATCCGGCTGACGCACTGCGCTTCTCGTCGTCCGCGATCGACTCGGTGCATTCCACGGGCAAGGTCGGTATCGGCAACGTCAGTGGCGCCTGGCAATCCGAGGCGGGCACCGCCGCCATCGACAAGGCCGAGCAGGTGCAGAAGTCCTCGGTCGGCGTTTCCGATCGCGGTAACGACATCGCGACCGTGGTCGCCGACGCATCCGAGATCGTTCGGGCCGGAATGGCAGAACTCCAGGGCATCCTGCAGTCGTTCGTCAACATCGCGGTCGCGGCAGGTCCCACCCTCGCCACCCCACCCGGTCAGGCGATGATCATCGCCGCCGCCGTCGAGCACCTCGGCCAGGCGCTCGTCGTTGTCGGCCGGGTACGTGCCGAGTTGAGCGCAGAGACCGCGAAGATGACCGCCCTCACTCCTGCCGAGCACGTCCCCGAGGATGCGGCGCCCGCGTCCACCTCGTCGGCCGCTGCAACCGCGCCCACGTCCGCGGCGAGCGCGGGTTCCGATGCGGTGACCAAGACTGTGTCGAGCGCCGCCAATTCGGGTACCCAGTCCATCTCCGGGCTGATGAGTGGTGGTTCCGGCGGCAGCAGCAAATCGTTCGGCTCACGCAGTTCGCGCGGTGGCGCCGACTCACTGCTCGGTGACAAGAGTTCCGATCGCGACCGTGACGCCGCCGGCGGCGAGGGCGTCGAGGTCGTGCTTCCCGACGGCAGTACCGCGGTCGCACCCAACAAGGAAGCTGCGGAGGCCGTTCGCAACGCGCTCTCACAGCAGGGTGTGCCCTACGTGTGGGGCGGCACCACTCCCAACGAAGGTCTGGACTGCAGCGGTCTGACCCAGTGGGCGTACGGCGAGTCCGGAGTCGAGATCCCACGCCTGGCTCAGGAACAGAACGTGGGCTCCGCCGTCGACGCAGGCGACCTCATGCCCGGCGATCTCGCCATCTGGGACGGCCACGTGGCGATGGTGATCGGCAACGGTCAGCTCGTCGAGGCAGGCGACCCCGTCCAGGTAGGCCCGATCCGCACCACCAACAGCGGCATGGGCTTCAAAGGCTTCTACCGTCCGACCGAATGACAGGAAACATGTTCCCTCCCACCCCACCACCGGCAGGCGCCACCGCCGCTGTCAGCAACCGCTCCGGCACCGTGTCGGTGCGCACCACCGAGCAGGGACTCCCCCTCGAAGTTCGTATCGATCCTCGTGAACTGCGCTACGACGCTCAGCGGCTCGCCGACGAGATCCTCGAACTGTGCCAGCGGTCGGCGATGGAAGCAGGAGCCCGACGACGCACCGAACTCGAGCGGGACGGCATGCCGAAGGACGTCCTCGATCGGTTGGGGCTGCCCACCCGCGCCGAGGTTGCCGACGCACAGCTACGCCAAGACGAAGAAGAACACGGCCCGACGAGTTGGATGCGACCGGTATGAGTGAAAACCAGATGGATGCGATAGTCGGCCGCGCGACCGCGCAGGTCAACCTGCTCGAGGATGCGCTCGCAGGCCTGCACAACATCAAGGCGCGCGCGACGAGCAAGGACGACGACGTCACCGCGGAAGTCGACGGCAACGGCACCCTCGTCGGCCTGTGGATGAACGAGTCGGTCACCAAACTCGACGCACGTACCGTGGCATCCCTGGTCACAGAAACTTCACAGGCAGCGGCAACGCTCGCATCGGAGCAGCGCATGCAGGTTCTCACCCGACTGCAGAACTCTTTCGAGAATCCAGAGGCATGACCCGGCTATATCTTTGCGCTCGAGCTAGATAGGCTTCCCGCCATGGCTGGAGACATCGTGCCGATCGAACTCGGTCTCACCGACGGCGACCTCGTAACCCTGTGGGCACCCCGCTGGCGCGAAGGTGACGACGAGTGGGAAGCATTTCTGGGTCACGAAGAAGATCTCTACGGATTCGAATCGGTCGCAGAACTGGCAGCGTTCATCCGGACGAACGACGACAACGACCTCGTCGACCACCCCGCGTGGAAAGTCGTGGCCGGGTTGTCCGCAGCCGAGTTGGAACCGGACGAAAACTTCTCCTTCGATCTCGTCGGAGTGCCGGAACTGGCCGCCGGCGACCCGGACACACTCACGATCAGTGAGCTCGAAGACACCCTCAACATGGTTCGCAACATCGGCGAGGTGTGCGAGCTGGCTCCGGTCCTCAAGTTCTTCGGTTCCAACCCCGCATTCGGCGCGTTGCCGTCCGGGACATCCGCATTCCAGGGGCGCGACGGCGAAGAGCTCTGGACGCAGATCGGGTCCGCGATCGCCAAGGGCTGGGACGACGTCCTCGACGCCGTCGACGGCGTGATTGCCACTCCAGAGGTGGACGCGGAAGCAGTATCGGTCGCCGAAGCGGAGTTGGTTGCCGCCGACGAGAACACGGTCGACATCGACGATGCTGCCGACGAATCCGACACCGACGACGAGTTCGTCCCGCTCGATCTCGACGAGAGCGACGACGACAACGAGGTCGAGGACGACGATGAGTTCGAAGAAACGTTCTGGACTTCGGTCGGAGTCGATCCGATCAAGATCATCACGTCCTCGGAAACGTACTTCACGCTTCGGTGCTACCTCGACGACGATGCGATCTTCCTCGGCCGTCAGGGTCTGATCTCGGTGTTCTCCTCCGAACGTGCGTTGGCGCGCTACCTTGCGGACAATTCGGATCATGATCTGTCGCAGATCAGTACGTACGACGATATTCGGGTTGCTGCGGTAGACGGCTCGCTGGACATCGAGGTCACCGACGAGAACGTCTATGTGCTTCCGGGCCTCGCGGACGATCTGGCCGGAGGCCCCAAACAGGTCGATGCGGACCAGCTGGATCTGGCAGTCGAACTGTTCACCGACGCTGCGGATTTCGCCGACGACGATTCGGTCGAGTCCACTCTCGCAGTTTCCACCCCGCTGGGCTGGTACGTCTCTTTCGTACTCGAGCCGGACCCGACTCGCATGGCACCTTCGGCGCCGTTCGACGACGAGGCCGAATCGTGGCGTGAGCTCGAGCGTGCCTTCGAGGCGCGGCTGCGTCCCGAGTAACCAGCGTGGCGCCGGTCAGCCGACGAGGACGGCGAACCCGGGTTTGATCACGTCGTCGATGATCTGCAGCCGCTCGTCGAACGGGATGAACGCCGATTTCATGGCGTTGATGGTGAACCGTTCGAGGTCGGTCCAGCCGTATCCGAAAGTCTGGGCGAGACGATGCATTTCCTCGCTCATGCTGGTTTCGCTCATGAGTCGGTTGTCGGTGTTGACGGTCACGCGGAAGCGCAGCCGAGCGAGCAGATCGAACGGATGCTCTTCGAGCCTGCCGACCGCGCCGGTCTGGACGTTGGAACTCGGGCAGAGTTCGAGCGGAATTCGCTTGTCCCGCACGTAGCTCGCCAGCAGTCCGAGCGTGGCGGTCCCATCGTCGCGTGTGGTGATGTCGTCTGTGATACGGACTCCGTGGCCGAGCCTGTCGGTGCCGCAGAATGCGACCGCCTCATGAATCGACGGTAGCCCGAACGCCTCACCGGCGTGGATCGTGAAGTGCGCGTTCTGGTCTCGCATGAACTCGAAGGCGTCGAGGTGACGACTGGGCGGGTTGCCTGCCTCCGCTCCGGCGATGTCGAAGCCGACCACACCGTGCTCCCTGAATCGCACGGCGAGTTCGGCGATCTCGCGCGATCGTGCCGCATGACGCATGGCGGTCAGTAGCACCCCGATGCGGATCACTCGGCCGTCGTCGAGCGCCGCCCTGCAACCTCGCTCGAATCCGACCAACACGTTCTCCACGACCTCGTCGAGAGTCAGGCCTTCGTCCAGGTGTTGTTCGGGGGCGAACCGGATCTCGGCATAGACCACTCCGTCCGCGGCCAGATCCTCGGCGCACTCGCGTGCCACCCGCTGTAGCCCGTCCGGGGTCTGCATGACCGCAACCGTGTGCGCGAAGGTTTCGAGATACAGCTCGAGCGAGCCGCTGTCCGCTGCTTCTCGGAACCATCGCGCGACACCTTCTTCCGTGTCCGCCGGCAGCACGTGATTGCAGTCCTCGGCGAGTTCGAGGACCGTCGAGGGCCTCAGTCCCCCGTCCAGATGATCGTGCAGCAGTACCTTGGGCGCCCGGCGCACGGCCGACAGATCCACAGCGGTCATGCCTCGACGTTAACCCCGGCCGGGTCCGATTCGCTCGATGACGAGTGGCGCGGCGTTCACCGATGTCTCGTCGCGGACCGTCCACGCGTCGGCCAGTGCGGCCCGGGCGACATTCATCCTTTCCGGGCTGTCGGTGTGCAGGGTCGCGAGTGGTGACTCTGCACGCACCCGGTCACCCGGCTTCGCGTGGAGTTCGACACCTGCAGCCGCCTGGACCTTCTCGCCCTGTACGGTCCGGCCGGCACCCAGCTTCCACGCAGCGACACCGACGTCCATCGCATCGAGAGCGGTCACGACTCCGTCGGTCTCGGCGTATACGACTTCGTTGTGCCGCGCCACCGGGAGGTCGGCCTTCGGATCACCTCCCTGGGCCGTGATCATCGAACGCCAGCGATCCATCGCTCGGCCGTCCCGCAACGCCGCTTCGGGGTCGACGTGGCTCAGTCCCGCGGCGTCGAGCATTTCCCGTGCCAAGGCCAGGGTCAGCTCGACGATGTCCGCCGGTCCGCCACCCGCCAGGACCTCGACCGCCTCGCGCACTTCCAGGGCATTGCCCGCGGTACGTCCGAGCGGGGCATCCATGGCGGTGAGGAGCGCCACCGTGTGCAGGCCGGCACCGGCCCCGAGTTCGACCATCGTCTGTGCCAGTTCGCACGCATCGTCCCGCTGCTTCATGAAGGCACCGGCGCCGACCTTGACGTCGAGAATCAGCGCGCCGGTTCCCTCGGCGATCTTCTTGCTCATGATCGAACTGGCGATCAGGGGAATCGATTCGACCGTTCCGGTGACGTCACGCAGCGCGTACAGGCGCTTGTCGGCGGGAGCGAGATCCGCTCCCGCAGCGCACACGACCGCCCCGATCTTCGGGTCGGCGAGAATGTCGACCATGTCGTCGGCGCCGAGATCGGCCTGCCACCCTGGAATGGACTCGAGTTTGTCGAGGGTGCCGCCGGTGTGCCCGAGGCCCCGCCCCGATAGTTGGGGTACCGACGCGCCGCAGGCTGCCACCAGCGGGGCGAGCGGAAGCGTGATCTTGTCTCCAACTCCACCCGTCGAATGCTTGTCGACAGTGGGGCGCCCGATCCCGGAGAAGTCCATCCGCTTGCCGGAGGCGATCATCGCGTCGGTCCAGTGCCGCACTTCGTCCCGGGTCATGCCGCGAAAGTAGATCGCCATCGCGAGTGCGGACATCTGCTCGTCCGCCACGATGCCCCGTGTGAAGGCATCCACGACCCAGTCGATCTGGGCTGGTGCGAGTTCTCGTCCGTCTCGTTTGGCGGCGATGATCGACACCGCGTCGTGCGCTCCACGCTCAGCCACGGCCGATCCTCGCTTTCTGTGCGGGCCCGAAGGCGTCCGGCAGAAGCTCGTCGAGGCGCACGGCTCCGTCCGGGTGGTCGACCGCGAGTTCGCCCCCACCGTGCTCGAACAGAAGTTGCCGACAACGTCCGCAGGGCATGAGAATTCCGCCTTCGGAATCACTGCACGTGAATGCGACGAGATGTCCGCCACCCTCCGAAAACAAGTTACCGACCAGTACGCATTCGGCGCAGAGGGTGAGTCCGTATGAGACATTCTCCACATTGCATCCCAGGACGATTCGACCATCGTCCACGAGCGCCGCCGCCCCGACCGCAAAACCCGAATACGGCGCGTAGGCACCACCACTCGCACCATGCGCCTTGTCTCGCAACATATTCCAGTCGACTTCCACCATGGTTGCCCATCCAATCACGCCGTCTGAATGGATGCAGGAACAAGCCACGTTTCGGCGTTGTCGATATGGACAGGCAAACCTAAGTGCATACCACGAGGTCATCCGAATTCGGAGCCGAATTGGTTCCCCGGATTCGGATGGGTTTAGAGTTCAGAGAAGTCGGTTCAGGATCTCGTCGGGTCCAAGCTGAGGTACTCCCACACTGCATCAGGCTCGACGCGTCCGCCAATGACGTTGGAGGCACAGCACTCGATGAGTAGCACGACTGAAGTCGCTCCGGAGAAGGAGCGCACACGGTCGCTTTACCGGGGCGATCCCGGCATGTGGTCCTGGGTTTTGCACCGGATCACAGGCGTGATGACTTTCTTCTTCCTCTTTGTACACGTTCTGGATACCGCGTTGGTGCGCGTCAATCCCGAGACGTACGACAGCATCATCGATACCTACAAGACCCCGTTGGTCGGTCTGATGGAGATCGGGCTGGTTGCGGCAGTGCTCTACCACGCCCTCAACGGTATCCGCGTGATGCTCGTCGACTTCTGGTCCAAGGGACCGCAGTACCAGCGCCTCATGCTCTGGGTGATCCTTGCGATCTGGTTCGTGGTGATGATCCCGGGCGCCGGACGCATCTTCTACAACATGTTTGCGGAGCACTGACATGGCGACTACTCATGGAGCCGAGGCCAAGACGCTCGGCACTTCGTACGACCGTCCGGCCAGTCTGGACAACCCGCGCTCACCGCGCCGCAAGAACAAGACCAACTTCGAGCTCTACGCCTGGCTGTTCATGCGGTTCTCCGGCCTGGCCCTGGTCGTCCTCGTCTTCGGTCACCTGTTCATCATGCTGTTCCTCGACGAGGGTGTGCACCGGATCAACTTCGCCTTCGTGGCCGGCCGTTGGTCCAGCCCGTTCTGGCAGTTCTGGGACCTTTCGATGCTCTGGCTGGCTCAACTGCACGGCGGCAACGGCCTGCGGACCATCATCGCGGACTACTCCCGCAAGGACTCCACGCGCTTCTGGCTCAACACGATCCTGGTCGTCTCGATGATCCTGATCATGGGCCTCGGCACGTACGTCATCTTCACCTTCGACCCCAATATCTCGGCGAGCTAGGGGAGCACAGACTTCATGCAGGAACACCGTTATGACGTGGTCATCGTCGGCGCAGGCGGCGCTGGCATGCGCGCAGCCATCGAGGCCGGGCCCCAGGCTCGCACCGCGGTTCTGACCAAGCTCTACCCCACCCGCAGCCACACCGGCGCGGCACAGGGCGGCATGTGCGCCGCCCTCGCCAACGTGGAGGAAGACAACTGGGAGTGGCACACCTTCGACACCGTCAAGGGCGGCGACTACCTCGCCGACCAGGACGCGGTCGAGATCATGGCCAAAGAGGCCATCGACGCGGTCCTAGACCTCGAGAAGATGGGTCTGCCTTTCAACCGCACGCCCGAGGGAAAGATCGACCAGCGTCGTTTCGGTGGTCACACCCGCGACCACGGCAAGGCGCCGGTTCGCCGCGCTTGTTACGCCGCGGACCGCACCGGCCACATGATCCTCCAGACGCTGTACCAGAATTGCGTCAAGCACGACGTCGAGTTCTTCAACGAGTTCTACGCCCTCGACATCGCCATCACCGAGACCGAGGACGGACCGGTCGCCACCGGCGTCATCGCGTACGAGTTGGCCACCGGCGAGATCCACGTCTTCCACGCCAAGTCCATCGTCTTCGCGACCGGTGGTTCGGGCCGCATGTACAAGACGACGTCCAACGCTCACACCCTCACCGGTGACGGCATGGGCATCATCTTCCGCAAGGGCCTCCCCCTCGAGGACATGGAGTTCCACCAGTTCCACCCGACAGGTCTCGCCGGCCTCGGCATCCTCATCTCCGAGGCTGTTCGTGGTGAGGGCGGCATCCTCCGAAACGTCGACGGCGAACGCTTCATGGAGCGCTACGCCCCCACCATCAAGGACCTCGCACCACGCGACATCGTGGCGCGGTCGATGGTTCTCGAGGTTCTCGAAGGCCGCGGCGCCGGCCCGAACAAGGATTACGTCTACATCGACGTGACCCATATCCCCGAGGAAGTCCTCGACGAGAAACTCCCCGACATCATGGAGTTCTCTCGTACGTACCTCGGTGTGGACCCCGTCAAGGAGCCGGTGCCGGTCTACCCCACCTGCCATTACGTCATGGGCGGTATCCCCACCCGGATCAACGGTGAGGTGCTTCGCAACAACGACGAGATCGTCAAGGGCCTGTACGCCGCCGGCGAGTGCGCCTGCGTATCCGTGCACGGCGCCAACCGTCTCGGCACCAACTCCCTGCTCGACATCAACGTCTTCGGTCGCCGCGCCGGCATCGCCGCCGCGAAGTACGCGAACGAGACCGAATTCGTCGACATGCCGGAGACGCCCGAGAAGATGGTCGACGACTGGATGGCTGTCATCCTCTCCGACCACGGCCACGAGCGTGTCGCCGACATCCGCAGCGAGCTGCAGCAGTCGATGGACAACAACGCCTCGGTGTTCCGTACCGAAGAGCGCCTCACGCAGGCACTGAAGGACGTTCGCGCCCTAAAAGAGCGGTACAACCACATCACCGTGCAGGACAAGGGCAAGCGCTACAACAGCGACCTGCTCGAAGCCGTCGAACTGGGCTTCCTCCTGGAGATGGCCGAGGTCACGGTCGTCGGCGCCCTGAACCGCAAGGAATCGCGCGGTGGTCACGCCCGCGAGGACTTCCCGGATCGCAACGACGCCGAATACATGAAGCACACGATGGCCTACAAGGAGGGCGACGGCCTGCTCTCCGACATCCGTCTGGACTACAAGCCGGTGATCCAGACCCGCTACGAGCCGATGGAGCGTAAGTACTGATGAGCGCACCTGTAGTCGACAAGAGCGAAGACAAGTCGGACCTTCCTCCGGTTCCGGACGAGGCCGTCATGGTCACCCTCAAGATCGCACGGTTCGATCCCGAGTCGGGCGACGGCCAGCGGTGGGACAGCTTCCAGGTCCCCGCGCTCCCCACGGACCGAATGCTCAACCTCCTGCTGTACGTGAAGGGTTACCTCGACGGCACCCTCACGTTCCGTCGTAGCTGCGCCCACGGCGTGTGCGGGTCGGACGCGATGCGGATCAACGGCGTCAACCGCTTGGCCTGCAAGATCCTGATGAAGGACATGCTGCCCAAGGACGGCAAGCCGATCACGATCACGGTGGAGCCCATCAAGGGTCTTCCGGTCGAGAAGGACCTCGTCGTCGACATGGAGCCGTTCTTCGACGCGTTCCGCGCCGTCAAGCCGTTCCTGATCACCACGGGCAACGAGCCCACGCGTGAGCGGATCCAGAGCCAGCACGACCGTGCTCGTTTCGACGACACCACCAAGTGCATCCTCTGTGCCTGCTGCACCACGTCGTGCCCGGTGTACTGGAGCGACGGCAGCTACTTCGGTCCCGCCGCGATCGTGAACGCGCACCGCTTCATCTTCGACAGCCGTGACGAGGGGGCGTCCGAACGTCTGGACATCCTGAACGACAAGGACGGCGTGTGGCGGTGCCGCACCACGTTCAACTGCACCGATGCGTGCCCTCGCGGCATTCAGGTCACCAAGGCGATTCAGGAAGTCAAGCGCGCTCTCCTGTTCTCGCGCTAGAGATCTCGATCTGCGACTACGCCCGATCCCGTCCGGAGTCGGGCGTGGTCGTGTATCCGGTCACCGAACGCGTGCCGCCACGAGGTAGCCGACGAGGTGCGAGGCGACCAGCGACGGACTGGACAGCGACACCGTGCGCGATCGGTCTTCGACCCCCTCGTGTACCGATTGGTCGTGGTGGGAGCGCCAGTGACCCGCGACGGGACTCTTCGCCTTGCGACCCTCGCGGTGCGCGCAATCGCCCGCTGAAAGCAGGACGACACCGTGTCGTACCCGTCAGAACTCGCTTCCGACCGAGGTCATCGAATACTCTGCCTCTTCGATGAGGTGGCAACGAACAGGTGCAACATTGGCGGCAGGGGCACTCCTGGCAGGTCTGTCCCTCGGCACGGCAGTCGCCGAGCCGCTGCCGCCCACCACGCCACCGCCGTTCAGCACCCCCAACACGGACTCGTGCCCGAACAAATCGATCCCGCCCCCGGCCATCGATCGTTCCGAGGTCCCCCAGCCCGGTGAGACGGCTCCGAGGCCCGTTCCGGTCCCTGACCGAACCGTCGGCGGCGAGCGGATGAGCGAATGCGGTGTGGTCCTGCCCGACGATGCGCCGCCTCTGCCCGCCGACATCGCGGCCACCGGTTGGATGCTCGCCGACGTGGATTCCGGCGAGGTCCTCGCCGCGAAGGATCCCCACGGACGCTACCGCCCTGCCAGCACGATCAAGATGCTGCTGGCGCTTGTCGCGCTGGACGAGCTCGACCTGAACCAGACCGTCACCGCGACCCCCGAAGACGCCGCCACCGAGGGCAGCGCCGTCGGAATAGGTGCAGGCGGCCAGTACACCAACATGCAACTGATGCAGGGGCTCGTAATGGCATCCGGTAACGATGCCGCGCACGTACTCTCCCGCCAACTCGGTGGTGACGAGGCCACGGTCGCCAAGATGAATGCGCTCGCCGAGGAGCTGGGCGCTCACGACACCCGAACCGCCACCCCGTCGGGCCTCGACGGCCCCGGTATGAGCAGTTCGCCGTTCGATCTGGCCGTGATCCTTCACGCCGCCATGAAGAACCCCACCTTCGCGAGGCTGATCTCGACGGAGCACGTCGAATTCCCCGGCTTCCCCAAGAACCCCACGATCCCCGGGGACGAGGACAAGCCTGCCTTCGCGCTCGCGAACGACAATCAGCTTCTCTACAACTACGAGGGTTCGTTCGGCGGCAAAACCGGCTTCACGGACGACGCACGCCACACCTACGTCGGCGGGGCCGAGCGTGACGGCCACCGTTTGATGGTCACCCTCATGGGTGGCGAGGCACAACCGTTGCGGCCGTGGGAGCAGGCTGCGCGACTCCTCGATTACGGCTTCGCACTCGACGCCGATTCGGTCGGCTCGCTCGAGAATCTGCCTGTCGACGAAGTGTCCGGGGACGAGACCGCGGCCTTGGCTGCCGCTCCCCCGGATCACGCGCCTTCGGGAACCGTCCAGGCATCCGGTTCCGACGACACCGGCAATTCGCTCGCCGTGCGGGCGGGTGTCGGTGTGGTCGGAACCGGTGTGGTCATCGGACTACTCGGCTGGGCCCGAAGGCTGGGTCGAGCGCGCCGTTGACCGCTGCGCTGCGAACCACGCTCAGCTGCGCGACTTCTTACGTCCGAACAGGCCGGAAAGCCCCAGAGCGGCAACGATTCCGACGCCGACCAGTGCCGCGCCACTTCGCGCCGAAGGACGCCCGGAAACGTGCATCCGCGGCGAGATGATCGCCGGGTCCGGAGGCGGCACGAATGCCATCGCCATGCTTTCTTCGGTGGTGGCCGCCCAGGCGGTCGCGAACAGGATCATCCGGCAGGTCATGAAGACGAACACGAGCAAACCGATGATCGGACCGAAAGCCGCACCCGCGGGTCCGCTCGTGACAGAAGCCAGGTAGATGGCCGCGACCTGCTTGAAGATCTCGAACACCACCGCGCCGAGCAAACCGGCTTTGATGGCACTGCGGAACGCGACCGGCTCACGCGGGAGCCGAGAAATGATCCATGTGAAGATCGCCCACGTCGCTGCCACGGCAAGCACGGTGGACAGGATGCGCAAGCCGATTCCGATGCCCGGAATCGCGTCCAAGTGCAGAAGGTCCACGACCCACTTGGTGATGGGCCCACTGCTGAGCGCCGAGGCACCGATGGAGACCACGATCGCCAAGCCGAGGCCGAGCAGGTTGATCCCGTCACTGATCTTGGTTTTGACGAACCCGTCCGACTCGCGCTGGCTCTCCCACATCGCTGTGAGGGCGTCCCGCAGGTTGGCCATCCAACCCAGGCCTGCATATGCGGCACCGAGCAGACCGATGATGCCGACGCCCGCGCGCGAGGCGATTGCCGAGTCGATCGTCTGGTTCAGAGTTTCACCGAGACTGCCCGGCGCTGCCTCCGTCACACTGTCCTGAATCTGGGTCAGCCACTCCGGGTGCCCTGCCAACACGAAACCGGCGATGGCGAACGCCACCATGATGATCGGCACCAGAGCGAGAACGCTGAAGTACGTGATCCCGGCGGCGTAGTAGTCACCCTTTTGTTCCTGGTACCGCTTGGCCGCACGGACCAAGTGATCCAGCCACGGACGGGCAGCCCGCTGACGCTCGAGAAAACTCGGGCCTTCAGCCATGGAACGTCATCCTTTCGACCTGAGGAATCCAACCTTGTCGTACACGGTGGCGAGGGTCTGAGCCGAGACTTCCCGGGCACGGTGCGCGCCCGCGGCCATGATCCGGTCCAGTTCGGCTTCGTCGGCCAGATACTCCTTCACGCGCGCCTGCAGCGGGGTCACGTAGTCGGCGAGCACCTCTGCGGTGTCGGACTTGAGATCGCCGTAGCCCTTGCCCTCGTAGCCGGCAACCAATTCGTCGACGGACCTGCCGGACAGTCCTGCCTGAATGGTGAGCAGGTTGCTGACTCCCGCCTTGTACTCGGGGTCGTAGCGAATCTCTCGCTCGTTGTCGGTGACTGCGGACTTGATCTTCTTGGCCGACACCCTGGGGTCGTCCAGAAGGTTGATCAATCCGGCGGGACTCGGACCCGATTTGCTCATCTTCGAGGTCGGGTCCTGCAGGTCGTAGATCTTGGACGTGCCCTTGATGATCTGAGCTTCGGGAACGACGAACGCCCTGCCGAAACGACTGTTGAAACGTCCCGCGAGGTCGCGGGCGAGCTCGAGGTGCTGGCGCTGGTCCTCGCCCACCGGAACGCGCTGAGGTCGGTAGAGCAGAATGTCCGCGGCCATCAGTACCGGGTAGGTGAACAATCCGACGCTGGTGTTGTCACTGCCCTGCTTGCTCGACTTGTCCTTGAACTGCGTCATTCGGCTCGCTTCTCCGAAACCGGTAATGCAGTTGAGCACCCACGCCAGCTGGGCGTGCTCGGGGACCTGACTCTGTAGGAACAGGGTGGCGCGGTCGGGGTCGATCCCGAGCGCCAGCAACTGTGCGACACCACGCTTGGTTCTCGCGCGCAGTTCCTTCGGATCCTGCGCCACGGTGATCGCGTGCAGGTCCGGGATGAAGTAGAAGGCGTCGAAGTCGTCCTGCAAGGGAATCCATTGCTGCAAGGCGCCGAGAAGATTGCCGAGGTGGAACGAATCGGCGGTGGGCTGGATGCCGGAGAGCACCCGTGGCTTGGTTGTGGATTTCACTTCAGGCGACGACATGGTTACCGATCTTTTCATGCCGGTCGAAGGTTCACGAACGCAACGCCCTGCGGCGCGTCTCCTGCTCCCTGCAACACCACCCGGAAGGGTGTGGGGCTCCATTCCTCTGCGTAGAACTCCATCGACTCGTCGAACCATGCGCGGACCTTCGGCTCGTCCGCCAGCAGCTGTTCGGAGTCGCGGACCACCACCACGTACCCCGCACCGCCGCCGGTGAACTCGTCCAGATCGCGCATGCATTCGTCGAACGCATCCTTGTTGTGGCCGAAGTAGTGCGGGAACTGGAAACTGGCCGCAAACTCGTCGAACAGTGCCCCGAGCGTGCGCATTCGAGACCCGCGTACGACACGCGCCACCATCCCGGCCTCGCGTGATTCCGCGGCAACCTGATCGGCACTGCTCGGTGACCCGGACACGTACCCGAACACGGCGTTGCCGGAAAGGAAGTCCGAGACCGTGGTCGTCCGTTCATCGCTCATCGAATCCTCGTGAATGAGTCGTAGTGATCGACAGTGAACCACGCCGAACGGTCGTCTCCCGTGACTATCCGCTCCGCGTCCCGCCCACGACCGGGCTGTTTCGGGTTCACATCCCATTCCCGATAACGGATCTTCGTGCCGTCGGAGGTAACTTCCGGCAAGTGCCCCTCGTTGTTGCGGAAGGTCGCGCCACCCTTGGTGCCTGGCGCGTTCGCGGACTCCGGCCACGCACCGGCATCGATCTCCGCCAACGTGGCCGCGACCCGGGCCGGAATCCCGTCACTGCCGGTCGGGCTGGAAATGGTGGACCCACCCGGCGTGCACGCCAGCGCAACCGCGATGATCAGCGCCAGTGCGGCGAATACGGCGAGTGCCCGCCTTCTAGCGGTACTGAACAGTGACCGGAGCATGGTCGGACCACCTCAGGTCATAGGATTCTGCACGCTCGACGACGGCCTGCTTTGCGCGCTCGGCCAGCCCGGTCGTGGCCAGGTGATAATCGATCCGCCAACCGGAGTCGTTGTCGAACGCCTTGCCGCGGTACGACCACCACGAGTAGGGGCCTGCCACATCCGGGTGGAGCTCACGCACCACGTCGACCCACGCGGGATCTTCGGCGAGCAGGTTTCCGAACCATTCGCGCTCGTTCGGGAGGAATCCCGAGGACTTCCTGTTGGTCTTCCACGCCTTCAGATCGTTCTCGGCGTGCGCGATGTTCCAGTCGCCGCACACGACGACGTCTCGCTCCGACTTCACGGTGCCTGCCGCAAGCCCGGACAAGTGCCGTGAGAAGGAGGCCATGAAGCGCTCCTTCTCGTCCTGCTTCGGCGTCTGCGCCTCACCGGAGGGAAGGTAGAGGCTGCCGACGGTGAGGTCACCGAAGTCGGCCTCGATGTACCTGCCGGCGTCCGCGAACTCCTCGTCACCGTGGCCGATCCGGACCGCGTCCGCCGGCTTGCGGGACAGGATGGCCACGCCGTTGCGGCCTTTCGCACTGGGCTCGGCCGACACCAGGTGCCAGTCCTCTTCCAGTGCAGACGCGAGGGCATCGTGCAACTGCTTGTCGGAGGCACGGGTCTCCTGGAGGCAGACGATGTCCGCGGAGGAACGCTCGAGCCAGTCGGTCATGCCCTTGCGCACGGCCGCACGCACGCCGTTGACGTTGACGGTGGTGATGATGTGAGACACGCACAGCACCGTAGCCGACCGTGCTGACACAAGTGTGGAGTCAGGAAGCGTGCGCGCGTTCCCGATCGGCCGACCTGCGTTCCATCAGGACTGCCAGACTCAGAACCACCAGACCCGCAACTGCGAGCGCACCACCGACCGCCGCGGGCGCGGTGTATCCGTGGCCCGCGGCGATGACGACCCCGCCGATCCACGCTCCGAAGGCGTTCGCGATGTTCAACGCTGCGTGGTTCAGGGAAGCCGCGAGGGTCTGGGCGTCGGCGGCCACGTCCATCAGACGTGTCTGCAGGCCCGGAACCATCGACGATCCGGCAGCACCGATTCCGAAGACGAGCACGAGCGCGGTCACCGGGTTGTGCGAGGCGAACACGAAAACCGCCAGCATCACCCCGAGCGCGGTCATCGACGCGAACAGGCCCGGCATGAGCGCGCGGTCGGCGAGCCGGCCGCCGACGAAGTTGCCCGCCACCATGCCGACTCCGTAGATCATCAGAGCCAGGGGAACGAGCGATCGCGACAGTCCGGACACGTCCGTCAGGGTCGTGCTGATGTACGTGTAGACGGCGAACATGCCACCGAACCCGACCATGCCGATGACGAGGGTCATCCAGACCTGTGGACGCCGCAGTGCACCCAGTTCGGTGATCGGGTTGGTGACGTTCATGGCACAGAGCTCGGGCACCCAACGCCAGATCGCGGCCACTGTCGCCGCACCGATCACGGCAACGAGTGCGAAGGCTGTACGCCACCCGAGGTGCTGCCCGAGCGAAGAGGCTGCGGGAACGCCCACGACGTTGGCGACGGACAGCCCCATCATCACGAGCGCGACCGCCTTCGCGCGCTCGCCGGGCCGGGCCAGATGTGCCGCAACCAGCGAGGCAACTCCGAAGTAGGCGCCGTGCGGCAGCCCGGCGACGAATCTGGCCACCATCAGCGTCTCGTAGTTGGGAGCGAAGACGGACGCCGCGTTGCCGACTGTGAAGGCGATCATCAGGCCGAGCAGAAGATGCTTGCGTGGCACCCTGGCGCTCAACGCCGCGATCAGGGGCGCACCCACCACCACGCCGAGCGCATACGCCGAAATGACGTGCCCGGCGGTCGGTTCGGAGACGTCCAACCCGGTCGCCATTTCGGGCAAAAGGCCCATCGCCACGAATTCGGTGGTTCCGATTCCGAAACCACCGAGCGCCAACGCCACCATCGCAACACGCCGGGTCGCGGCATGCTCCGAGTCGGTGGTGGACGGACGGGCGGGCGCAGAAGTCGTCAAAACGAAGTGTCTTTCGATAGCGGCACACAAAAGGGAACGGAAGGTACGAACAGTCGATTGCCATCGCAACATTCCCGCTTCGCCCTTCCGCTGGCAGTGACCTCTCTCACCGAGCAGAATCGAGAGCATGGCATCGAAGATGCAAGACCATCTGGCCTCGATCGCGAATCGACTGCGCTATCAGCCGACGACCAAGCGGGTGCGCGCCGACGCGCACGGCGTCACGGTCGCAGATTCGACGTCGGCGGTCCTGGTGTGGCAACCGGGTAGCCCGGTGCCGGTCTACGGCCTTCCTGCCCGGGACGTCGACATGGACCGTGTCGGCGACGACGCGACTCGGCTAACGGACCCGGATCTCGCGGAGTTCGTCCTCCTCGCCCCTACCGCCTTCACGTGGCGCGAAGAGGACGAGGAAGTGGTGGGACACCCGCGCGACCCATACCACCGGGTGGACGTCGTGCACAGTGCACGCCGGGTGACGCTGCGATTCGCGGGCGCGGTGATCGCGGATTCGCATCGCTGCGAGATGGTGTTCGAGACGGGCTTCCCGGAAGCCCGCTACTACCTCCCCCGCGGCGACGTCGCCGCCGAACTACGTCCCAGCGATACCCGCACCGTGTGCCCCTACAAGGGCGAGGCCACGTACTGGACTGCGGTCATCGACGGGCACGCGCTCGAGAACATCGCCTGGAGCTACGAACACCCGCTGCCCGAGGCGGTCCGCATTCGCAGCCTCGTGGCCTTCCACGACGAGCGACTCGACCCGCTCGTGGTGTAGGAACGCGAACGGGACGCCCCACTGTGGGACGTCCCGGGTGGCGGTGCGAGCTCCTACTTCGAGGAGATCGCCTTCTGGAGGTTGATGTCCAGTGCGCCGAGGAACTCCTCGGTGGTGAGGTATCCCTGGTCGCCGCCCACGAGCATGGCGAGGTCCTTGGTCATCTGCCCACCCTCGACCGTCTTGATGACGACGTCTTCGAGTTCCTGCGCGAAGCCGATGACCTCGGGGGTGTTGTCCAGTTTGCCGCGGTGCTCGAGTCCACGCGTCCACGCGAAGATCGAGGCGATGGGGTTGGTGGACGTGGGCTTGCCCTGCTGGTGCTGACGGTAGTGACGCGTGACGGTGCCGTGTGCAGCCTCCGCCTCGCAGGTCTTTCCGTCCGGCGTCAGCAGCACCGAGGTCATGAGTCCCAGCGAACCGAAGCCCTGTGCAACCGTGTCCGACTGGACGTCACCGTCGTAGTTCTTGCACGCCCAGACGTAGCCGCCCTCCCACTTGAGCGCCGAGGCGACCATGTCGTCGATGAGGCGGTGCTCGTAGGTGAGGCCCGCCGCGTCGAACTCCGGCTTGAACTCGGTCTCGTAGATGTGCTGGAAGATGTCCTTGAACGCGCCGTCGTAGGCCTTGAGGATCGTGTTCTTGGTGGACAGGTACACCGGGTAGTTCTGCTGCAGGCCGTAGTTGAGCGAGGCGCGGGCGAAGTCCTCGATGGACTTGGTGAAGTTGTACTGCCCCTGCACGACGCCGCCCCCTTCGGGGAAGGTCACCAGCTCGTGCTCGATCGGCTCACTGCCGTCTTCCGGCGTGTAGCTGATCATCACCTTGCCGGGGCCGGGAACCTTGAAGTCGGTGGCGCGGTACTGGTCGCCGAAGGCGTGACGGCCGATGATGATCGGCTTGGTCCAGCCGGGAACCAGTCGCGGAACGTTGGAAATGATGATCGGTGCACGGAAGATCGTGCCACCGAGAATGTTGCGGATCGTCCCGTTCGGGGACCGCCACATCTTCTTCAGGCCGAACTCTTCGACACGAGCCTCGTCGGGCGTGATGGTTGCGCACTTGACGCCCACACCATGCTTCTTGATCGCATTCGCAGCATCGACGGTGACCTGGTCGTCGGTCTCGTCGCGGTACTCGACGCCGAGGTCGTAGTACTCGAGATCGACGTCGAGGTACGGGTGGATCAGCTTGTCTTTGATGAACTGCCAGATAATGCGCGTCATCTCGTCGCCGTCGAGTTCGACGACGGTGCCCTCAACCTTGATTTTGGACATGGGTGCTTCGCGTCCTCCTAGGAAGTTTCCCTGGTTACACGGTTGCGGGCTCACTTTGTGAGTGGTCCGCGAACGGTTCGCTTATCAAACCTAGACGTTCCGATCCGCTCCCGGGAGACCGAACCCAAACAAGACAAGCGTACTGCTAAGCCTGTCCGGCGCAACCGGCGGGCCGACGAACTTCTCATTACCGGCTGGTAACTATTGCCTGATAGAACCCCTGATCCGTGCCACTTCAGGAAGATCGACCCCAGCCGCTAAGATCGGCATGAAGCACTACACGGAGGTTGCACATGCGTTGTTGTCGTAGGTGATCGCGAACCGGTCGCAGGCCCTGGTACTCACCGACTGCCGGCCCCACCACGCCACACCTTCACGGAGGCAACCATGACCGACACCAACGACACCGACGCAGCCGCTGCGGACCCCACGGCGCACTGGTCGTTCGAGACCAAGCAGATCCACGCCGGGCAGACCTCGGACGCCACCACCAAAGCGCGCGCCCTGCCGATCTACCAGACCACCAGCTACACCTTCGACAGCACCGACCACGCCGCCGCCCTGTTCGGTCTCGCCGAGCCGGGCAACATCTACACCCGCATCATGAACCCCACCCAGGACGCGGTCGAACAACGCATCGCAGCGCTCGAAGGCGGCGTCGCGGCACTGCTCGTCGCCTCCGGCCAAGCCGCAGAAACCCTTGCGATCCTCAACCTCGCCGAAGCCGGCGACCACATCGTCTCGAGCCCCTACCTCTACGGCGGCACGTACAACCTCTTTCACTACACCTTGCCCAAGCTCGGTATCGAGGTCTCCTTCGTCGACGACCCCGACGACCTCGAACAGTGGCAGAGTGCGATCCGCGACAACACGAAGGCATTCTTCGCCGAAACCATCTCCAACCCCAAGAACGACGTACTGGACATCGAGGGGATCTCGGGCGTCGCACACGATTCGGGGCTGCCGCTGATCGTCGACAACACGGTTGCCACCCCCTACCTGATCCGGCCGTTCGAGCACGGCGCCGACATCGTCGTGCACTCGGCCACCAAGTACCTCGGCGGCCACGGCACGTCCATCGCCGGTGTCATCGTCGACAGCGGCACCTTCGACTGGACCCAGGGACGCCACACCGGCTTCACCACCGCCGATCCCAGCTACCACGGCGTCGTCTTCGCCGACCTCGGCGCACCCGCCTACGCCCTCAAGGCCCGCGTCCAACTGCTCCGCGACCTCGGTCCGGCCGTGTCACCGTTCAACGCATTCCTCATCGCACAGGGCATCGAAACCCTGAGCCTGCGTATGCAGCGGCACGTGGAAAACGCCCAGAAGGTGGCCGAGTTCCTCGAGGCTCGTGAGGACGTCACGTCCGTCGGTTATGCGGGGCTCCCCTCTTCTCCCTGGTACGAACGGGGACGCACGATCGCGCCACGCGGCACCGGCGCCATCGTCACCTTCGAGGTCGCCGGCGGCCTCGAGGCAGGCAAGAGGTTCGTCAACGCGCTCACCCTGCACAGCCACGTCGCCAACATCGGCGACGTCCGCTCGCTCGTGATCCACCCCGCGTCGACGACACACTCCCAACTCACCCCCGAAGAACAGCTCGCTGCAGGCGTCACCCCCGGACTCGTCCGTCTGGCCGTAGGAATCGAAGGCATCGACGACATCCTCGCCGACGTGCAGGCCGGACTGGAGGCAGCAGCATCTTGACCACGAGCCCAGTGACCTCGCTCCTGCCTGCCGACGGCCGCCTCGGCTACGTCGACATCGGCCCACTCGAACTCGAGAGCGGCGCACGACTGCCTTCGGTCACGCTTGCGGTGGAGAAGTGGGGTGAGCTCTCCCCCAACCGCGACAACGTCGTTCTCATCGAGCACGCCCTCACCGGCGATTCGCACGTGTCCGGCGAGGTCAGCGACGAGCATCCGGCCCCCGGCTGGTGGAACGGCATGGTCGGACCGGGCGCTCCCGTCGACACCGACGAGTGGTGCGTTCTGGCCACCAACGTGCTCGGCGGGTGCCAGGGCAGCACCGGGCCTGCTTCGCTCGCCGAGGACGGCAAACCCTGGGGTAGTCGATTCCCGGAGATCTCGATCCGCGACCAGATCGAGGCGGAGCGCAGGCTCGCCGACATCCTGGGTATCGAGAAGCTGGCTTCGGTCATCGGTGGGTCGATGGGTGGGATGCGCACCCTCGAGTGGGCGATCAGCTACCCCGACCGTGTTGCGTCTGCCCTGGTTCTTGCCGTCGGTGCCCGCGCCACGGCGGATCAGATCGGTACGCAGACCACCCAGATCGCGGCCATCGAGGGAGATCCCGACTGGCAGGGCGGCGACTACCACGGCACGGGCCGTATCCCCCGCCGCGGGCTGGGCATCGCGCGGCGCATCGCGCACCTCACGTATCGCACCGAGATCGAGTTGGACTCGCGCTTCGGAATCTCCCCGCAGGCGAACGAGGATCCGTGGAACGGCGGACGGTACGCGGTCCAGAGCTACCTCGAACACCAGGCGGACAAGCTTGTGAACCGGTTCGACCCGGCCACCTACGTCCTGCTCAGCGAGGCCATGAACCGGCACGACGTGGGACGCGGACGGGGCGGCGTGGCTGCTGCTCTCGCCACCATCACCGCACCGGTCGTGGTGGGCGGCGTGGACTCGGACCGCCTGTACCCCCTCCGGCTGCAGGAGGAGCTCGCCGAGACAATCCCCACGTGCGACGGCCTGCGAATTCTCGAGTCCAGGGACGGCCACGACGGATTCCTGACCGAAGCGGAAGCCGTGTCGAAGCTGCTGGTCGAGACGATGGATCTGGCCCGCTCCGGGCGCTGACGCACCGGCGGGTCAGTCCGTCCCGAGCGGGTCGATCGATACCGCAAGAATCACGATCGTTGCGCCGACGGTTGCCAGCGCCCCGACATCGAAGGGGCGGCTACGCACCACGAGAAGTCCTGCGCGGTCGTCGCTGAGCACCAGTCGCAGAATCGCAGCCAGCAGGGTCGCCACACCGAATACGAACGCGCCGCGTCGCCACCTGTCGGCCAACACGAAAACGACGGCGATCAGGATGACGACGGCGACGGCCACCATCGGCAGGTTCTTCTTCGTGAAGCGCGCCCAATCGGCCATGTCAGACCGATGCAGCCATACGTTCGGCCCGCTCGACAACGTTGGTCAGCAGGAAAGCGCGGGTCAGCGGTCCCACCCCGCCCGGGTTCGGCGACAGGAAACCCGCCACATCGACGACACCCGAGGCGACGTCGCCGCGGAGTCCCTCTTCGGTTCGGCTGACTCCCACGTCGAGGACGGCAGCACCGGGCTTGACCATCTGCGGCGTGATCAGGCCGGGCACGCCGGCGGCGGCGATCACGATGTCGGCGCGGCGCACCTCCGCAGCGAGGTCTCGGGTTCCGGTGTGACACAGCGTGACCGTGGCATTCTCACTGCGCCGGGTGAACAGCAGACCGATCGGCCGTCCGACGGTGATTCCGCGGCCGACCACGACGACGTGGGCACCTGCGATGGGCACCTCATAGCGGCGCAGCAGATGCAGAATGCCCCGCGGAGTGCAGGGCAAGGGTGCTTGCTTGCCGAGAACCAGACGACCCAGGTTCACCGGGTGCAGGCCGTCCGCGTCCTTGTCGGGGTCGATCCGCTCGAGCGCGGCGTTCTCGTCGAGCTGCTTCGGAACCGGCAACTGCACGATGTATCCGGTGCATTCCGCGTTCGCGTTGAGCTCGTCGATGGTGGCGTCGAGGGTTTCCTGGGTGGTGTCGGCAGGCAGGTCCCGACGGAGCGAGGTGATGCCGACCTTCGCGCAGTCGTTGTGCTTGCCACGGACGTACGCGGCCGATCCCGGGTCGTCACCGACCAGCACGGTGCCCAGGCCAGGGGTGATGCCCTTGGCTTTCAGCGCACTCACGCGCACCTTCAGGTCTTCGAAGATCTCGTCGCGGGTCGCTTTGCCATCGAGGATCGTTGCAGTCACCGCGCCATTGTTTCAGGTCGTTCCCGGCTTCGTCAGCTGCCCTCCACCGTGAGTCCCTGGGCGGTGGCGTAGGCCACGGCCTGGGTCAGCTCGATCTTCGTTCGCGCCAACGACGCGGACGTCCACAGCCCGGCATCGACGTGCGCGCCGCGCAGATCCGCACCGTCCAGTTTGGCGCCGCCGGTGCGGGCGCCGAACAGATCGACGGACCGCAGCAGGCAGTCGCGGAGGTCGGTGCGAACCAGATTCGTCTCTCGGAAGCGGCAGTCGGTGAAGTCGAGACCACGCAGGTCCGCGCCGCCCAGGGAGGCGAGAGTGAAATCGCATTCGTCGATGTACATGGGGCGCAGTCGGGAGTTCTCGAATGTGGAGCCGAGGAAGCTGCAGCTTCTGAACTCACTGTGCCACAGGGTTGTTCGAGTGAAATTGCAGGAGCGGAACGCGGTCGCCAGGTGTCGTGATTCACCGAGGTCCGCGCCGGTGAAATCGCAGTCCGTGAACACCACGTTCTGTGTGCTCAGCCCGAAGAGGTCCGCATCGCGAAACGTGCAGTTGGTGAAATGGCGTTGCTTCCACTCCTGCCGCGGCAGGCGAGCGTCTCCGTAGTCTTCGCCGATGGTCTCCTCGTCGGAACTCATCTACCCATGATGCGTCACCATCAGATCGGCTGCGCGCTCGCCGATCATGACGCTCGGTGCGTGGGTGTGCCCACGAACGAGAGTCGGCATCACCGAGGCGTCGGCAACGCGCAGTCCCTCCACCCCGCGAACGGTCAACTCGGGTGTGACGACGCTGGCTGCGTCCTTCCCCATCCGGCACGTTCCGACCGGGTGATACAGCGTGTGCGAGAACTCGGACAGCGCAGTTTCGAACGTCTCCTCGAGCGACGCGTCGGACGCGGGAGGCTGCAGAAAGTCGCCGAGTTTCGCCGCCAACGGTGGTGCCGTCGCGATGCGGTGAGTGATTCGCAGTCCTTCCATCATTGCCGCGCGGTCCGCGCCGTTGTCGTCCGAGAGGTAGCGCGGGTCGATCTTCGGCTTCGCTGTCGGATCCCCCGACTCGAGGACGATCGTGCCCCTGCTGTGCGGGCGCAGGAGGATCGGACCCATCGCGACGCCCTCGGCGGACGGCTCACCGAGACCCTCGTCGTAGAAGGGCGCGGGCGCGAAGATCAGCTCCAGATCGGGTAGGTCGAGTTCGGGGTTGCTGCGGACGAATCCGTACGCTTCACCGACGTTCGATGTGAGCATCCCCTTGTGTCGCAACAGATAATCGAGTAGCTGACGCGGTTTCTGGGCGGTGAACAGTGAGCCCGACTCCACGCTGTAGCCCAGCGGGCACGCGAGGTGATCGGCCAGATTACGCCCGACTGCGGGGGCATCGTGGACGACCGGAATCCGGTGCCGGGACAGTTGGTCCGGATCTCCGATTCCCGACAGCATCAGCAATTGCGGTGAGTTGATCGCGCCGCCGCACAGCACCACTTCACAACGTGCCGTGACCGTGTGCGAGCGGCCGCCCTTGCGATACTCGACTCCCACGGCGCGAGCCCCCTCGAAGACCACTCGCGTGACCAGCGCCTCGGTGATCACGTCGAGATTCGACCGCTTCCGGGCCGGGGCGAGGTACGCGTCCACGGTGCTCCACCTCGAACCCCTCTTCTGCGTGACCCGGGTCTCGGTGAACCCTTCCGGACCGGGCAGGTTGGCCCGTTCCCGAACGAACCCGGCCGATTCCACCGCGGAAAGGAAGTCGGCGGTCAACGGACGCGGGCTGCGCTGCCGGGAGACGTGCAGCGGGCCGACGGAGCCGTCGTCGGATTCGTCCTCCGCATCCCGCATCTCGATCCGCCGGTAGATGTCGGCCACATTGCGGAAGGACCATTCGTCACCGGCGATCGTCGCCCACTCGTCGTAGTCGGCCGCGAAACCACGTACCCACATCATCGCGTTCATGGACGACGACCCGCCGAGCATCTTTCCGCGCGGCCAATAGATCTCACGATTGCCCAGTTGTGACTGAGGGGTCGTCGAATAGTTCCAGTCACGTTCAGTCCGGAAAAGCTGCGCGAATCCGGCGGGAATGTGGACGAACTTGTCGTTGTCCTCGGGACCCGCTTCCAGGACCACGACCCGGTTCGACGATCTGGCACTGAGCCGGTTGGCGATGACGGAACCGGCAGAGCCGGCACCCACCACGACGTAATCGGCCGCGAAGCTCTCGGACTCGAAACGAAGTGCACCCATGCGAACAACTCCACGTCTGACGTCGAATGATGCCTGCCAAACTACAAGCGCCACCGAGGTCCCGGGCGATTACGCGCGAGACGTATGCTCACGCAGGTGTTCAAAGTGATGTTCCACGAGCCCCGTATCCCGCCCAACACGGGAAATGCCATTCGTATGGTTGCGGGGACAGGGTGCGAGCTTCACCTCGTCGGTCCATTGGGTTTCGACCTTTCCGAACCGAAACTCAAACGCGCCGGCCTCGACTACCACGATCTCGCGTCCGTCTTCGTTCACGAGAACCTGGAGGCTGCGTGGGCGGCAGTGAAACCTAACCGGGTATTCGCATTCACTGCCCACGCGACGAGGTCCTACGCGGATGTCGCCTACGAACGCGACGACGTGTTGTTGTTCGGACCCGAGCCCACCGGGTTGTCGGACGAGACCCTCGCGGACCCTCACATCACGGACCTGCTCCGCATTCCCATGCTGCCGGGCCGCCGCTCGCTGAACCTGTCGAATGCGGCGGCGGTCGCTACCTACGAGGCGTGGCGCCAGTTCTCTTTCGACGGTTCCGTTTAGCGATTCGCTGCGAGCGCGATGTCGAGAAAATCTCGGGCGGGCCCGCGCAGTCCACGGTCCCGGTCCCACACGGCGGTGAGCCTGCGAGGCAGATCCAGTCCCTCGACCTCCACGGACGCGAGTCGACCGTCCGTCAGATCGGCGGCCACGGCGAGTGACGACACGACGGCGGGTGCGTTGCCTGCCACCACGGCGGCCTTCACCGCGGTGCACGAGGTCAGCTCCAGAAGTGGGTCGACGCACTGCGGCAGTGCGTTCTCGAGGGTGGTTCTCGTTCCGGAACCCGATTCCCGTTGAATCAATGGGGTCCGAGTGAACTCGTCGACCGTGATCGCCGGACGGTTGGCCCACTCGTGGTCGGGCGGGACGATCACCACGAGGTGATCCCGAGCGACCTCGCGTGACTGGAGGCGCGCCGGGATGTCCGGACCCTCCACGAAGCCGAGGTCGGCACCACCCGACAGCACGGTCGCCGACACCTCGGTGGAGTTGAGCAACTTCACCGACGTGACGACGTCCGGAAACCTCCGCCGCATCGCGACGGTCCACCCCGGAACCAGGTACTCGGCGATCGTCATGCTTGCGGCGACGGTCAGGCCCGCTTCCCGCTCCCCTCTCAGTGCCGCGACACCGGATGCGAGTTCGTTCGCGGTCTCGAGGATCAGGCTGGCCCATTCGAGTATCAGGGCGCCTTCCCTGGTCGGCTGGACGCCACCGGCTCCTCGGTCGAACACCTTGATTCCGAGCAGCCGTTCCGAGGTACGAACCCGCGCACTCACCGCCTGCTGACTCAACCCGTGTTCGCGGCCGGCAGCGCCCATGCTCCCCAACCGCTCGACGGACAACAGCACATCGAGCGCACCGAGTTCGGGCACACGCGGAGAGATCGGCACAAATACAGGCTATCGGCACAATCGAGTTTTGTGGCGCGCCAATCGCGAGCCGTCTACCGGCGTGTCGGCGCAATCGAGAGAGTGGTGTCATGACTCCGAATTGGTTCGCCGCAGTGATGGGGACAGGCATAGTCTCGGTAATGGCCGCGGCCCTGCCCAGCGACGTCGCAGCGGCACCCGCCGTCGCGACCGTGTTCGCAATTCTTGCGTCGATGTTGCTGGCAGTCCTTACGACAGCGCTCGCGGTCACGTGGATCCGCAGTCCGGAGTCGGCGGCAACCGATGCCCGGAGCCCGCACATGTTCCCTTTCTACGGGGCGGTGTCGATGGCGTTCATGACCGTCGCGTCGGCGGTGCACCACCACGCACCCGTGGCGGTCACCGTCGCGCTGTGGAGCATCGGAACGGCACTCGGACTCGTCACCTATGTCGTCATGGCCACGCGGTTGCGAAACGGGTATCCGTCCGCACCCACGACGGTATGGCTCATGCCCCTCGTGCCTCCGATGGTGTCGGCGACGGGCGGTGCGGGCATCGCCCAACACGTGCCTTCCGGTGCCCCGCACGTGGCGATTCTTCTCGCGAGTTACGGACTTTTCGTCCTCGCGTTGGCCGGCGCGATCCCCACCATGCTCATCGTCGGTCGTAACATGCTCCGCAACGGACTTCCGGAAGTGTCCACCACCCCGACCCTGTGGATTCCGCTCGGTGTCGTCGGGCAATCGGTCGCGGCCGCGAATTTGCTCGCGCAGGACACCGACAATCGCTGGTTGCGCGACTTCGGCCTCGTCTACGGCTGCGTGATCGGAGCTGTCGGTATTGTTGCGCTCGGTGCCGTCGCCACGATCACCGTCGGCGCCTTCGCGAACGGACTGCGGTTCAACCCCGGCTGGTGGAGTTTCACCTTCCCGCTGGGCGCGTGCGCTCTCGGCGCAAACAGCCTCGGCACTGCCGCCGGCTGGAATGCACTGCACACGGCAGCACTCGTCATGCTGTCCGCACTGATCCTGATCTGGGCGACGGTCGCGCGCGGCAGCGTGCGCCACTTCCTCACGCAAGTCGAGCTCGGTCGGCCGATCGACTCAGGACCAGCACCGCAACGGCGCTGACGGCGACTACGGCTGCGCCGACGACACTGGCGTCACCGTAGCCCGACATAGCGGTCTCCTCGGGTCCGAGCCGACCAACATGT
Source organism: Rhodococcus sp. NPDC058521 (assembly GCF_042719695.1). Taxonomy (NCBI): domain Bacteria; kingdom Bacillati; phylum Actinomycetota; class Actinomycetes; order Mycobacteriales; family Nocardiaceae; genus Rhodococcus; species Rhodococcus sp. NPDC058521. Next base: position 431,448 of record NZ_JBHXNL010000001.1, on the reverse strand, counting down.
CGGTTGGCCGACGCGGCCATCACCGCAGTGAGCAGAGCCGTACCGAGAGCAGCTCCTATCTGCTGGCCCGAATTGACGAGCGCACTGGCGATCCCGCTGTCGGTGCCGGCATTCGCGGTAGCAGTATTCGACCCGACGACCATCACGATGGTTCCGCCCACACCGAGGAGCAGCATCGCCGGGAGGATGCCGGTCAGGTACGTGGCGTCCGGGCCCAACCGCATGAACGTTGCGATCGCGGCTGCCACTACGAGGAGACCGACCCCGAGCATCACACCTGATCGAACCCGGTCCGCCGCCGCGGACAACAGCTGCGAGGTCACGACGGCGCCCAGCCCGAACGGAAGGAACGCCACTCCTGTCACCAACGCGCTGTAGCCGAGAACGCCCTGCAGGAATGAGGTGAGGATGTACATGCCGGCGAACATGCCGATTCCGACTGCGAAGACCGCGACGAAGGCCGCCAACCGCTGTCGATCGGCCAAAAGTTGCTGCGGTACGAGCGGATTCGCCGATCGTCGCAACGTCACCACGAACATGGAGAACAACGCAGCCGCACCCACCAGGATCGCCCATACCTGCGGCTCGGCCCAACCGAGGACACGTGTGCGGTCGAATCCGAAGACCAGCAGCCCCAGTGCGGTGGTGACCAGTGCCGCACTGCCCAGCCCCAACTGCCTGTGCGCGGCCGTCGGCGTGATGGGTGCGGTGCGGGCCAGCCCCAGCGCCACGACCAGAGCCAGTGGGGTGTTCACGAGCATGACCCAACGCCACGACATGCCGTCGACAAGTGCTCCGGCGAGGGCGAACGAGGCTGCGGTGCCCATACCCATGACCATGCCGAAGGCGGCGAAGGCACGCGACCGATCGGTCCCCTCAGGGAACATCACCGAGATAATCGCCAGTGCTGTAGCGGCGACCAGTGCACCGGCCACGCCTTGCAGCGCACGAGCTACCAGTAGCACTTCGGCGGTCATGGCCAGCCCACCGAGCAACGACGCAGCTGCGAATCCGACCATGCCCGAGATCAGACTCCGGCGCAGTCCGAGGACGTCGGCGAGGCGTCCACCCAGCAACATGGACGCCCCGAAGAAGAGCGAGTACAGCGTCACGACCGCAGCCAGCGAGCTGTCGGACAGACCGAGCACCCGCTGCGCCTCGGGCAGTGCAACATTCATCATGGTCACCGCGGCGAAGACCGCCAGGTTTCCAGTCAGTACGAACCCGAGCGCCCACCATCGACGCTGCCCTGTGGTTCTGTGTGCTGAACTCGGCTCCGTGGCCCGTGACGACACCTGGATCGGCCGTGTCATGGTTTGGTCACCAGCTCGAACAGACTCGAGAAGCCCTGGCCGCCATGACCACCGGCGATCCGGCGGTCCATCAGCTCCTTGACCTCCCGCATCCGAACAGCTTCCACGCCGAGTGATTCACGGTGGCTGATCATGTCGTCCATCAGCGCGGCCTGGACATCGAGGGAACCGAGGTCCGGCCGGTAGTTTCCGCTCTTCACGGCCGCTCCCATCGACTGCAGCAGCGGAGGAAGCATGGCTACCGTGCCCGCGGCGCGACCGGCGAAGTCCACCACGTCGATGCCCTCGGCCCGAACCAGCTCGAGCACATGCAGGTACCCGATGAGCAGTTCATAGGACAGTGCGACCTGCGCCATGAACTCCACGGCTGCCACGCCTGCATCCTCGCCGTGGTAAGCGATGCCGCCCAACGACTTCAGAGCCGACTCGTGTGCCTCGTACGCGTTGCGGGAGCCGCTGAACGGAAACATGATGTTGCCCGTGCCGACGTCCGGCGGATCACCCATGATCTTTCCGTCGAGGTACTCGGCGCCGCGCTCGTTCGCCCACCGCTCGTTCCCCCTTGCCTGACCTGCGGATCCGCTGGTGACGTTCACCAGCACCTTGCCCTCGACCGCCGTGCCGACAGACGAGAGCACGTCTTCGACCGCGCCACCGTCCAATACGCAGACCACCACGAGTGGGCTCGCCGCCGCGGCATCCGCTGCCGTCGCGGCCGTTCTCGCACCCGCTTCGACCAACGCGTCCGCCTTGCTCGCCGTCCGGTTCCAGACCATGGTGCGATATCCATGGTTCAGGAATGCTTTCGCGATCGCCGACCCCATAGTGCCGAGTCCCAGCACGGTCACCTGGCTCGATTCTTCGGTCTTCGTCATCTCGCTGCTTCCCTTCGTTGCTGATCGAGTCGAAATCATTGGAGGACTCCTTCGGTTCGGATGCTGCTCAACTGTTCGACGATCGTGCGCAGTCGCTGCACGTCGTCCTCGTCGATGAATGCGGTATCGGCGACGCCGCGCTCGTGCACTCGCGAAAGCCCCCAGCCGGTGGATAGGACGTCGGCGCCCATCTGAGTGAGGATGTGCTCGGCCGCTTCGCGCGCCCACGCGGCGCCGAAGTTGCTGGGGCTTGCGCTGATCACTGCTGTGGGCTTGCCGGCGAAGACGGACAGGCCCGCGGGCCGGGCCGCCCAGTCCAGGAGATTCTTCAGCTGGCCGGGAACGCTGCCGCTGTACTCCGGCGTGGCGATCAGCACGGCGTCGGACGAACGGATCCGGGCTCGCAAATCCTCGACCACTTCGGAAACTCGTGGTTCGTGGTCCTCGTCGAACGGCGGGATCTCCCGGACGCGGTCGAATCGACGAATTCGATGCCCCTCGACGCTGGCGAGATCTTCGGCGAAGCCGAGCATCCGAGTGTTGAAGGAGCCGGTACGCAGGCTTCCGGAGATGGTCAGAAGTTTCATGACTGGACCTTTCGTTGGGTTCATGACTGGATCTGTCGTTGTTAGGTGTGATGAGCAACGTCAACGCCCGCGGGCGGCGAGCTGAGTGGTGAGTCCGAGGAGAGCCAGGATTGCGGCGACGACACAGGCTCCGGTCCAGCCGGCAATCGACCAGGCGGCGGCGGCCAGCGCCGAACCGGCTGCTCCAGCGGCGAAGCACGAGGCCATGAGGATCGCGTTCATCCGGCTGCGAGCTTCCGGCCTCAGGGCATAGACAACTGCCTGCGTCGCGACCATCACCGCCTGTTGTCCCACGATCAACCCGACCACCCCGGCAGCCAACCCGATCACTGTGGAGCCGGCGACCAGCATGAGCATCCAGGCTCCCAACTCGAAGGTCAGGCCGACGGTGATGACGATTCGGGTGTGGCCCGCGTCGGCGATTCGTCCGGTCAGCGGCATCAGTGCGATGCCGACCAGAGCAAGCAAGCTGAAGATTCCGATGGCGGTGGTGCTCCAACCGAAGGGGTCGACGGAGAGGCGGAGGGTGACGGCCGACAGCTGAATGGTGAACGCAGCCATGGCGAGAGCCGCAACGAGAGTCCGGCGACGCAACACCGGCAGTTGCTGCAACGGCGTGATCAGTGAGCGCAGCAGGCGCAGGTATCTACCGAGAGTGAGCCGGGTCGACGGAGCGCCGTCGGCAGGGAGTCGCCGCCGCAGGGTCAGTGCCGTGACGACCAGTAGTGCGGCAGCGACCCAGTAGCCACTGCGCCAGCCCGCGATGTCGGCGAGCACCCCACTCGCTGCGCGCCCGAGCATTCCTCCGGAGAGCACACCGGACATCACGATGCCGACCGCGCGGCCGCTGCTGCCTTCCGGCGCAATTCCCGCCGCCATCGGTACGAGCACCTGCGCGCCGACTGCGGCCATGGATGCGGCGACGGTCGCCATGACGAGCATCGAACCGCCGACCGAGGCGGTGGCCACGACCAGAAGCGCGGCCGTCGACAGCAACAGCGTCACGGCGAATCGCCCGCGCCGCAGAATGTCCCCGAGCGGAACGAGCAACAGCAATCCGACTGCGTACCCCGCCTGCGCTCCCGTCACCAGCCAACTGCTCTGCGCGGCAGACATTCCGAACTCTGTCGAGAGACGGTGCAACAGGGGCTGGGCGAAGTACAGCGCGGTGGCCGACAGGCCCGCGGCCAGCGCCATGAGCCGGAACAGACCCGAATCGAAGGTGGGCTCGATCTTCGCACCGGGAATCGGCGGCCCCTGCGGATCCTGAAGTGTGGTCATGCCTCTCAGTTTTGGAGTCATCCAATGATCTGTCCAACAGATCATTTTCGTCATATGATCTATCTGTCTCATAGATGGAGGTGAGGATGGAGCTGCAGCAGCTTCGGTACGTCGTCGCTCTCGCCGAGGCGCGAAATTTCACCCGTGCCGCAGAGCGCTGCCACGTCGTCCAGTCGGCGCTCAGCCACAGCGTCGCTCAGCTCGAACACGAGTTGGGCGTTCGATTGTTTCTCCGCACCAACCGGCGCGTGGATCTCACGCAGTCCGGGGTCCAGTTCGTCCCCGCAGCACGGGAAGCGCTGATGATGGTCGATCGCGCACGGTCGATCGCTGTGGCGGCTGCGGACGAGCTCACTGGACGTCTGGTGGTCGGCACTATTCCGAATCTGACCGCGCTGGACCTGAACGCGGCACTCCGAGTGTTCCGGGACCGGCACCCGGCGGTCGATCTGAGGGTGGCTGCCAGGCGCAGCGAGAACATGTACAACGCCGTGGTCGACAGGTCGATGGACATCGCCTTCATCGCGGCACCGATCGGGGCAACCCGACGCGGAGTTGCCGACCACGAACTCCTCGAGGAAAAATTGGAACTGGTGCTCTGGCCGGGCCATCCACTCGCCGATCGCGCGGAGGTTGGGCTTGCGGACTTGGCGGGTGAGGACTTCGTAGATTTTCCGGCCGGCACTCATGCCCGGGTCGAATCCGACGATGCGTTCTCCGGCGCCGGAGCCTCACGGCGCATCGCCGTCGAGGCAGACACCACCGTGGCCATTCGTTCGGCAATTGCGGCCCGTCTGGGAATCGGGATGCTGCCACCCGATCCGTTGACCGCGAGCAGCGGACTCGCGACAGTTCCGGTGCGGGACGCACCCCGCAGGACTCAGCGGGTGATCTGGGCGAGGCCACCTTCACCTGCCGCGTTGGCTCTGATCGACGAGCTACCCCTGCCGGCCGAGATCAAGCAGTCGGCTCATTGACCGGTTACGCAATCGAGTCGATGGCGGCTTTGAGGAGTCTCGTCGCTTCCACCACTACAGGTTCCAGGTCGGGCTCCTCGGTGACGGCAGACATGATCTCGGGATTCATCGCCTCGACGATCACACCGTCGCCGTCGGCGCGAACCACCACGTTGCACGGCAAGAGCAGACCGATCTGACGGTCGACGCCGACCGCTCGGTGCGCGAGGCGCGGATTGCATGCACCCAGGATCAGGTACTGCTCCATGTCCACACCGATCTTGGCCTTCAGCGTGGCCTGCATGTCGATCTCGGTGAGGACTCCGAAACCGTTGTCCTTCAACGCGGCACGCGTTCTCTCGACTGCGTTGCCGAACGGCGCGTCCACACGGGTGGTGATTCCGAGATTCATGACTACCCTCTTTCGACAGCCCTCCCGGACTGCAGCCAGGCGTCCGTTCCGCCCGCTACCGAGACGGCATTGATTCCTCGTTGGTTCAAGAACTGGGCGGCCTGCAAGCTTCGGCCGCCCACGGCGCAGATCAGGTAGAGAGTCTCGACGTCCGGCAGTTCGTCCATTCGTGCGACGAACTCACTGAGCGGCAACAGTGTTGCGCCCGGAACTCGGACCTGGGCGTACTCGTCGGACTCACGCACGTCGATGACGGGCGCGCCCGCGGCCATCGCCTCGTCCAGTGCGTTGACGTCAACTTCGATCATTGCGGCCTCGTCCACCTGTTCTCACGTCGTGCTCACGTTCGTTGCGCTTGCGCTTGTTCTTCCTGCTCAGAAGACGGTACGCGCCGTAGCCGAGGAACGCGACGACGGCAACGAACAGCAGCCACGGAAGGATTGCTCCGATAGCCACGACGATCCCGGCGAGCACCGACAGGAGCGCATTCCAGCCGGACACGACGCCGTCCCAGAAGCTCTCGGATCCACTTCCGCCGTCTTCGTCGGTCGTGATCCGGATGTCGACGGTGGCGAGGTCCACCTGGTCGCTGAGGGAGCGCTTCTGGGCGGTGAGGCTGTCGAGTTCGCCCTGCCGTTCGGACAGGGCGGTCTCCGCCTCGATGAGGTCGGCGGTGCTCGATGCGCCGGCGATGAGTGTTCGTAGGCGGTCGACGGTGGTGCGGAGCGCCCGGATGCGTGCATCGAGGTCCTGCGCCTGCATGGTGACGTCGTTCTTGGTGACACTGACGCTCGTGACCACACCGAACTCGTGCAGTTCGTCGAGGATTCTGGTGAGTTCGGCTGCCGGGAAGCGCACGGTGAGGGAGCTGCTCGGCTCCTGGTCGTCGGTGCGCGGTTGTTCGGTGATGTCGTCGACGCGGCCGTTTTCGGATTCGACCTTGGTGACGATTCGCTGGCCGGTGTCGACGGGGTCGTCTGCGGTGATGCTCACCCGGCCGGTGACGATCTCCTGGCGTTGCGCCGATGCTTGATCGGACGGCGCCTGCGCCGACAGACCCTCACGTTGGAAACCACCACCGGCCTCGGCGGATATCCCCGGCGGCGCGGGTGCAGGTTGCGAGTCCGAGAGCCCGCCGTCGTTTCCTGCACAACCGGCGAGCATCAGCCCCGTCAGTGCAACTCCGGTCAGAACTCTCACGCGCCGAACGTATTTCCCCATTGCAGAACCATACCGAACCCGACCGTCGCCGAGATCACACCTCGGCCATGAGGCGTTCGTCCGCCGCCTTTCGGAGTTTCCTCTCGGAAGGGATGGCGGTGACGATCGCGGCGGCCACCAGGGCCACTCCGCAACCGATGAGCAGACCGGTGCGGAAGCCCGACTCGGTCGGCAGGGAGTGACCGCCTACGTCGACGCTCATCTGCGCGAGCACCACGCCGACGACGGCGGCTGACACCGAGGTGCCGACGGAACGCATCAGCGCGTTGACGCTGTTCGCGGACGCGGTTTCGGATTGCGGCACCGAACTCATGATCAGTGCGGGCATGGCGCCGTAAGCGAATCCGACGCCGGTGCTGCAGATGCAGACAACGACGAGCAGTCCCCACGTGGAGCCGAGGAGGAACATCGAGGAGCCGTAGCCGAGTGCGATCACGAGGCAGCCGACCAACAGCGTCACCCTCGGGCCTCGCGCCGAGGAAAGTTTGCCGCCGATCGGCGACACCAGCATCATCATCAGTCCGCCCGGCGCCATCCACAGACCCATGGCGAGCATCGACTGGCCGAGTCCGTAACCGGTCTCCGAGGGCAATTGCATCAACTGCGGGATGATCAGGGACTGCGCATACATGCCGAATCCGACAACCACCGAAGCGAGGTTGGTCAGCAGGACGGGCCGGCGCGCGGTCACTCGAAGGTCGACGAGCGGGTCGGACAGGCTCAGTTCCCATTTCGCCCAGACGAGCAGAACGACGACTGCAAGGGCGAACAAGCCGAGCGTGGTGGTGCTCCCCCAACCCCAGTCGCCGCCCTTGGACACTGCAATCAGCAGGCTCACGAGTGCAATTCCCAGGCAGATGGCACCGACGACATCGAAACGCGCGGCCTTGCCGAGTGGCGGCACCTCGGGGATCACGACCCACAGCAGAACGAAGATCACGGCACTGAGCACGGCCACGGCCCAGAACAGCACGCGCCAGTTGGTGTTCTCGGCGACGGCGGCGGCAACGGGAAGTCCGAGCGCGCCACCGATGCCCATCGACGCGCTCATCATCGCGACCGAAGAGTGCATCCGGTCGGGTGGTAGCAGGTCTCGCATGACACTGATGCCCAGTGGGATGAGGCCGACACCGAGGCCCTGTAGGGCGCGACCGGCGATCATCGGCACCAACGACGAAGCCATAGCGCAGGTGATCGAGCCGACAACCAGCGGAACCGTGCAGATCAGCAACATTCGCCGCTTGCCGTACATATCCCCGAGGCGACCGGTCACCGGGGTGGCGACTGCGCCGGCAAGAAGAGTGGCCGTGATCACCCACGATGCGTTCGACGACGACGTGTTCAGGATCTTGGGCAGGTCCCCGATGAGCGGGACCACCAGGGTCTGCATGAGCGCGGCGACGATGCCGGTGAAAGCCAATACTCCCACCAGCGCACCGGGCCGGACCTCGGGCCGGACAGTCTCGGTTTGGACAGAACTGTCCACGCGGATCTCCTTCTCGATATTGGGGTAAACACCCCGACGTTCCATGTGCACGGTACACACAATGTGCATGATGCACATAACGTGACCTGTACATATGGAGCTTTTGCGACATATCGGTCACGGTTGCGGAATGTGACTGAGTTATGAGCGCGACAGTGATGGCGTTGGCACGCGCCGAACGATCCGACCTGGCCGACCTTCTCGACTCACTCGGCCCAGACCGTTGGCTCGAGCAGAGCCTTTGCCAGGAATGGAGCGTCCACGATGTGGTTGCGCACACGATCAGCTACGAAGAGCACGGTCGAGCCGACCTGCTTCGCCGATTTCGCAGGGCAGTCTTCCGGCCGGGCCGAATCAACGACGCCGCCCTCGCCGATTATCGGGACATGACGAACGACCAGCTTCCGGCCACTGTTCTTGCCAGTCCCGCAAAGTTTGGAACGCCACTCCGCCATTCGAACACACTTTCCCTAGGGCCGGCGGCGTCCCTTAGTGAGCAGCCAGCGTGTATGCGATGAGGACACCGTCCTGAACACGTAGGTAGCTACTCATGCAACATAAGCGGGCCGGACGGAGCTGACTGGTTTTCCTGTAGTGAGTGTCCAGTCCGAAAATGCGTTCCGGAGAAGTCGTGGACCCGTAGTCTGCACGCAGTGATTGGCACAACGGACGACGATCTTGGTCCGAAACGGGAGGGGTGTCAGGTGGCTAAAGCTGCACGGGCAATGACGAAGCATCAGAATCGGCGCCTGTTGCGCAGCGCGATCTGTGGACTGGCCTTTGTAACAGCGGTGGTGATTCCTGCCGGCGGCGTGGCGGCAGCGCAACCGACATCGACCCCGCCCCCAGGCCCCACCACAGTCGATCCCGGCCAGCAAGATCCCACACTAGTCCCGGCAGCCCCAAAGCCGGCCGACCCGCAGTCAGGTCCAGCGGACCCGTCAGTGGACAAGACTCCGGTGGTGGTGGAACTACCGCACCCGGTCAGTGCTGCTGATGCAGTGTCGTTGCGTTCGTCACTCGATATTGTGGGGCTGCAGTACAGCACGATGGGCGCCGCCGGCGGTGTGTCGGTAGCGGAAGGACAGTCGGATGCCGACGTAGTCGCGCAACTCGACGCTGCTACCTCCCCACACGGGTTCACCCCGGCGATCACAGCGGTAGTGGTCGAGCAACCGAGAACCGTCGCCCCAGACAGCGATCCACGAGCCCGCAACTCGGAGCCGGATGTTCCCGTGGTGACCGAGGAATTGCAATCCCAGATCGACGGGGCCGCCGGCCAATTGCCAACAGCTGAGACGAAGGGAACTCCCGAACAGCCTGAACTGGCGCCACCGCCCGCATCGTCGTCGACGCAGCCGCAGGCACGTGTGCAAGCCTAGGACAATGCCCCGTGGAGTCCGGCCTACGCAAACAGCACAGCCTGGGAGTTCGAGTCCGGGGTGGCGACGGTGCGACACGATTTTGTGGGACGGGTCGACGGCATACCCGTGGACGATCAAAGATGATTACGGTCTCGAAATCGGTGACAAACAGGTCAACGAAAACCTCCTCCCTGGCGTGCGGCCGGACTGCCTGGACCCGTCCAGCGACACCGGCTATTGGGCACGCCGAGTTGACGATCACAATGTGTTGTCGTGGACGGTCATGATCCCCGACAACGATCCTGACACCTACCGCTCCGACCTGGACTGGGAGAACTCCACCGACAGCTGCAAAGAGATGGAACTCGCAGTCGGTATCGGATACCCGAATCGCCTCGAGTCCTACGGGAACGAGTTCCGCATCTACACCGAGATGCGGACCCCGCGCGGCAATGATGCTGGCACTGACGTCAAGTCCGATTTGCAGGCACCGGAAAACAACTGCCCGATTGGGGTGAATCCGAACACCACCTGCATGGGTCTGGACCCCTTCGCTGGTGATGGCTCGACGAACCTGTTGAAAACAGGTTCGAGCAAGCCGTTTCCTGGATCATGGCACTGGGAGTACGTGACGGGCGTCGCGGACTGGGAAGAACAAAAATGTGCGTCGTACGGGGCAATCGGTGATGCCTACCGGCGCAACAACTCCTCTGCAGGCCCTCTCGGTGCTTGTTCGACCTGGGAATACCCAGGGCCGCGGAACGGCCGCCAGCAAAACTATGCCAATGGACGGATCCACTGGCACCAGAACACTGGGGCGTGGGCGGTGCATGGGGCGATCGGCGCCCAGTACGACGCACTTCAGGACGCGAACGGACCGCTGCGGTATCCCACCAGCGACGAACTAAACTGCCCCACCAGGCCGAACTGCAAGTTCAACCGATTCGAGACCGGCAACATCTACTGGTCACCGGCCACTGGTGCACACGGTGTCCACGGGGCGATTTTCGCCGAATACGCTCGCCAAGGCTACGAGACCGGACGCTTCGGACTCCCTACAACAAGCGAGTTCGCCATTGGCGCGGACAGGCAGGTGAACTTCGAAAGAGGGTGGATCAGGTGGGTAGCGGCGACCGGCGCGATCATCACCTCATGACACATCCTCACCGGCTCCGAACGAGTCTGGGATTCGCTGCCCTCCTCTCGACGATCTCGCTGACCGGGTTGTACGTCTTCGACATTTTCTCCGCCAGCTGGCAGTGGCAGAGCTACTGGTGCGTACAACGTTTCGGAATACCCGACGAGTTCAATTATGTGGGGATGGACAAAGAACGCGTGTGGGCAGGGATCGAGAGTTGGTGGGGATGGTTTCCGCCGGGTATATCGTGCGTGTTCAACGACAGCCGAGCTGGTGTACGTATCGTGGTAGGTCCCGAACCGTGGCGAGGTTACGCCGCGATCGTGCTGGCCGTTTGTGTGATCGCGTTCGGCGTCGGCTACATCGCTCTTCGAGGCCGTGACAGGAGCCGTAGGACAACCTGAGCGAATCGCCTAAGGCTTGGTTGATTCTGTCAGGGTTGGTTGCGCGTCCGGCGGTAAATGCCGTGCTCAGGCCGTTTCGGACGATGAATCACCCCAGGTTTGATGCCGCTTCCTTCTGAGTCAGGAAGGATGAGCACATGCCCAAGAAGATCGATCCAGAGGTCCGCTCGAGGGCCCTGCGGTTGCTGGAAGCACACGGAACTGAATACGGCTCACTGACCGCCGCGACGGAGGCGATCGCCAAGCAGGTCGGCGTCGGGCAGGAGACAGTGCGGCGCTGGGCCGTACAAGCTCAGGTCGACCAAGGCACTCGCGCCGGCACCACCTCGGAGGAATCGGCGGAGATCAAGAAGCTCAAAGCCGAGAACAAGCAGCTGCGCGAGGACGTCGCAATACTCAAAGCTGCGACAACTTTCTTCGCGGGGGAACTCGACCCCCGCAACCGATGATCATCGCTTTCATAGATTCGTTGCGTGCCCACGGTTCTGCGGTCGAGTCGATCTGCCGGGTCCTGAGTGATCAGGGCTGCAAGATCGCCGCGAGAACCTACCGAGCATGGCGAACACGCACACCAGCCGCGCGCACTGTCTCGGACGCCCACGTCATCGACGCGGTCAGAGAGATCGTGTGGGACACCAACGCCGACGGTCGGCGGAAGATGACACCGGAAGGGTTGTACGGGAGGGTGAAGATGCGCGCACATCTGGACCGGACATCGATCCCCGGGGTGTCCTACGGTGCGGTGGATCGTGCTATGAAAGCGCTCTGCCACAATGGTATTCGACGAGTCAAAGGAATCAGAACCACAATTCAATCGGCGGACGGCGTGCGAGCGGGCGACCTACTCAACCGACAGTTCCGGGCCGAGGAACCGAATCGGTTATGGGTCACCGACTTTACTTATGTCAGAACGTGGGCCGGGTGGGTCTACGTGGTGTTCATCATCGACGTGTTCTCCCGGCGGATCGTCGCCTGGCACGCCTCGATATCGAAGACCGTGGACCTGGTGACGATTCCACTTCGGATGGCGCTGTGGCAACGCCGCCGTGAGGGGCATCCGGTGAAAGCTGCTGAGTTAATACATCATTCAGACGCGGGCAGTCAATACACCTCTGTGAAGCTGACCGAGAAGTTGGCGCTCGAGAACATCACGGCGTCCATCGGATCGGTGGGGGACGCCTACGACAATGCCCTCGTTGAGTCAGCGAACGGGTTGTACAAGACCGAGTGCATCCGAACGACGATCTTCCACTCGGGGCCGTACAAAGACGATCACAGACGTCGAGTTCGCGACCGCTGGTTGGGTCGAGTGGTACAACGTCAAGCGACTTCACTCCAGCATCGGCCACATGCCCCCGATCGAATACGAAAAGCTCCACTACGCTGACCTCACCACCGAGGATCAGCCCCAACTGGAGGCGGCACAGAACCTGGGGTGATTCACACAGCCTGATCACATTAGTGCGCCACTGGACGTGACTGCGAACCGGTCGGTAGGCAAAGCCCACCGACCTCCGCGACCGCATTGTCCGTACGTAGGTCGAACCAGATCGCCCTACCCTGAACCACCTTGGGGGCCAGCATGTGCGAGCCCTCGAAGATTGGCCATCGAACGAACTCGTGATCGACGAGTTCGTCTTGTACTGCTGTGGCCGCCCACACTGTGGCATCAGGGGCAGACGCCGAAATCGTCACCATGTCACGTCGGCTCCATGCGCCAACTCCGCTACCGCTTCCTGTCCAGCCGACACCAACTACGTACGCCTCGTCGACGACGATTTCCCATACGGCTCGTGATATCTCGACCGCGCGACCCTCTCGACAACACTGCAGGTCACGACTTACCGCACAAAGTGCCTCGACCCACGGTGCAGGCAGCGCCACACTGCTGTTTCGTGGCTCTGGAGCATCTCCGTTCAGCGACATGTGCCAGACCAGTCGGTCGCCATCGACATCGTGCATGACCCTACCTCTGCCAATTCGCCCCGGAGCACTTCGACCTCAACCTATCTACAGTAGCGCTGACTGTGCGGTTGAGTGGTCACCGCTTGTCACCTTCCTGCGGTCACATCTGAACCCGCAGGGTTCGACAGCTGCGATGGGCGGCCGCGTCGGGTTGGTGGACGCGATGATCCACCAACAGGACATTCGCCGGACACTGGGTGTGCCGCGTGAGATTCCGGTCGACCGGTTGCGCGTGGCGTTGGACTTCGCGGTCGCCGCCCCGCCGCTGCGTGGGTTCTGGCATACGAGGGGCGTTCGGATGGTGGCCACCGACGTGGATTGGACGCAGGGGCATGGCCCCCGAGGCTGCCGGTCCAGCCGAGTCGGTACTCATGACCCTCGCCGGTCGAGCGGGCGTAGCTCAGGAACTTTCCGGGCCGGGCAAGGACATCCTGGTCCGGCGGCTCGGGTGAACTCAGCGGAAGTCTCTCGACCTGCTGGCCATTCGTAGATCCATGAGTTGCATCCGATCCGCGACGACGGTGACCGCACCTTCTGCGTTCTGCACCTTCCCGCGGATGAGCAGCGCGGGAGCGGTGTGGACGAGCTTTCGATAGCGCGCCCACAGCCCCACCGAACACACCACGTTCACCATTCCCGTCTCGTCCTCGAGGTTGATGAACGTGACCCCGGCCGCCGTTGCGGGTCGCTGCCGGTGCGTCACTGCCCCACCGACCAACACCCGATCCCCGTCCGGAACCTGCAGTAACCTCGATGCCGGGATCACCCCCAAAACATCGAGTTGTGGACGCAAGAACTGAGTGGGATAGGTGTCCGGCGAAATTCCGGTGGCCCACACGTCCGCCGCTGCCATCTCCACGTCACTCATACCCGGCAACGTCGGCGCCTTCGTCGAAGCCCCGATTCCCGGTAGACGGTCCGGACGCTCCCCGGCCGCCGCGCCCGCAGCCCACAACGCTTCACGCCGAGTGAGCCCGAAGCAGGAGAGGGCACCTGCGGTGGCCAACGATTCTGCTTGCGCCGTGGTCAGTTCCACTCGCCCGGTGAGATCGAGAAACGACGTGAACGGACCACTCGAATCCCGGGCGTCGACGATCTCCTCCGCAAGTGCCTGACCGATGTGCCGGAGGTCTCCCAGCCCCAGCCTGATCTCCATACCTTCGGCCTCGAGGGTCGCGTGCGGGAGGCTGGCGTTGACGTCCGCACCGTGAACCCGAACCCCATGCCTGCGCGCATCTGCCACGAGCGATTGCGGTGAATAGAACCCCATCGGCTGCGCCCGCAGCAGCCCTGCACAGAACGCGGCCGGATGATGCAGCTTGAACCACGACGAATAGAACACGAGCGAGGCGAAACTCTGCGAATGACTTTCGGGGAAACCGAAGTTGGCGAACGCGTAGAGCTTCTCGTAGATCCGGTCCGCCACTTCTCCTTCGATGCCGTGCAACTCGCGCATTCCTCGATACAGCCGACCGCGAAGTCGTTCCATCTTCTCCGGCGAGCGTTTGGAACCCATGGCGCGGCGCAGCTGATCCGCCTCGGCCGGCGTGAATCCTGCGACGTCCACTGCCATCTGCATCAACTGTTCCTGGAACAACGGAACCCCCAAGGTGCGTTCCAGAGCGTTCTCCAGACTCGGGTGGTCGTACACCACCGGCTCGAGCTTGTTGCGCCTACGAATGTACGGGTGCACCGAACCGCCCTGAATCGGTCCTGGACGGATGAGTGCGACCTCGACCACCAGGTCGTAGAAGTTGCGTGGTTTGAGCCTGGGCAGAGTGGCCATCTGCGCTCTCGACTCGACCTGGAACACACCGACCGAATCGGCGCGCTGCAGCATCTCGTAGACGGCGTCCTCGGTCAGATCCAGCTCCCACAGATTCACGTCGAGCCCCTTGTGCTCGGCCACCAGGTCGAGCATGTAGTGCAGCGCCGACAGCATGCCGAGACCGAGGAGGTCGAACTTCACCAGCCCGACCGCCGCGCAGTCGTCCTTGTCCCACTGCAGAACACTGCGGTTCTCCATGCGCGCCCACTCCACGGGGCACACGTCCGCGATCGGGCGGTCACAGATGACCATGCCACCGGAGTGGATACCGAGATGGCGGGGAAAACCCTCGATCTGTGCGGCGAGTTCCAGCACGGGAGCCGGAATATCGGTGCCGGTTTCCTTTCCGATGCCGGTCCATCTGCTCACCTGTTTGCTCCACGCATCCTGCTGCCCCTGCGAGAATCCCAAGGCGCGAGCCATGTCTCGAACGGACGACTTGCCCCGATAGGTGATGACGTTCGCTACTTGCGCCGCATACTTGCGGCCGTACTTCGTGTAGACGTGCTGGATCGCCTCTTCGCGGCGATCCGATTCGATGTCCACATCGATGTCCGGTGGGCCGTCCCGCTCCGGCGAGAGAAACCTCTCGAACAGCAGCTTGTTGCCCACCGGATCGACATTGGTGATGCCGATGGCGAAGCACACCGCCGAGTTGGCGGCAGATCCTCTTCCCTGACACAGGATGTCGTTGTTCTTGCAGAAGGACACGATGTCGTGGACCACCAGGAAGTAGCCGGGAAAGTTCAGCTCGGTGATGATGTGCAGTTCGTGTTCGATCTGCCGATAGGCGTCCGGTCGTCGTTCCGGTGCGCCATATCTTCGGGCAGCGCCTTCCATCGTGAGCTGACGAAGCCAACTCGCCTCGGTATGACCTTCCGGAACGTCGAACGGTGGCAGTTGCGGCGCAATCAGTTTCAGATCGAACGCACATTCACGACCCAGTTCTGCTGCCGCAGCGACGACCCCCGGGTACTGCGCGAACAACGTCGCCATCTCCTCCCCCGAACGCAGATGCCCACCACCGGTGGGTGCAAGCCAGCCCGCCGAGTCGTCGAGGCTGCGGCGAGCGCGAACGGCTGCCATAGCCATCGCCAGCCGTCGACGTTCCGGGTTCGCGAAATGCGCAGCGGTGGAAGCGATGACGGGTAGGCCGTGCATCTCGGCCAACTTCGAGAGCGCTGCGTTGCGTTCGTCGTCCTCGGCGACACCGTGATGCGTCAGTTCCACGGTGACCCGGTCAGCGCCGAAGAGGTCGATCAATCGACGCAATTCGTGTTCTGCGGCCTCGATACCGCCTTCTCGAAGTGCGCGGCGCACGTGGCCTTTTCGGCAGCCGGTCAGTATCTGCCAATGACCATCGGCCGCCTCGGCAAGCTCGTCGATGTCGTAGTGAAGTTTGCCCTTCTCTCCGCCAACCATGTGTGCGGTGGCGATTGCTCGTGAGAGCCGCCGGTACCCTTCCTGCCCTCGTGCGAGCACCAGCAGGTGAGATCCTCCCGGGTCGGGCGAGCCGGCCCGCGGAACCGAATCGAGCGAGAGTTCGGACCCGAACACCGTGGGCATGCCGAGAGCCTGCGCCGCCTCCGCGAATCGCACCACCCCGTAGAAGCCGTCGTGATCCGTGAGGGCGATGGCCTCGAGTCCGAGCCGCACCGCCTCCTCGACCATCTCCTCCGGCGAAGAAGCGCCGTCGAGGAAGCTGAACGCCGAATGCGCGTGCAGTTCCGCGTAGGGCACCGTGGTGCGCCCGGCCTCGACGTCGGCCCGATATTCACCCCGTTTGCGCGACCACGCAGGACTGTCACTGCCGTCACCGGGAAACAGTTGCTCCGCAGGGACCCTGCTGGGTTTCCCCGAAAGCACCCGTTCCATCTCCGCCCATGTCGGCGGACCGTTCTCCCACCCCATCTACCTGCACCTCTTCACACCAGAGCTGAGTCTGGTCGAGCCGAAGATGCCACTGGGGAAGACGCATCATCGAACTGATGTTCGATGCATTCGAGTCTGCCACCCGAGAGCCCGGAAGGTCAATTACGGCCGGGTGTGCAGCAGTTCGGATCGAGCACCAGACGGAGCGCGTCGAGGCACTCGGGCCGAGTGCTGTAGAAGACGTTCATGCCCCTGCGCGCCGACGAGACCATCCCCGCCTTCTTGAGCTGCCCGAGGTGATGACTCACCGTCGATTCACGTAGATCCACCCCCACCGCAAGGTCACAGGTACAGGCCTCACCGCCGTCCGCTGCCAGCAACATCGACATCAGCCTGATCCGAACCGGGTCGGCCAGCGCCTTCAAGCGCAGAGCAAGCTCGAGCGCATCGCCGTCCGACATCACCCCAGCGGAAACGGGGGAACAACAGATCGGCGAGTTCATATCCACCACCGGCAGCGTCTTGGGCATGCCTCGATACTACCGACTTCTTGACATATGTCGAAAAGGTGCGATTCTGAACCTGTTACCAATTCGACTTATGTCTCACATGTAGGAGCTGTCATGTCACGCGCTCAACTTGCCCTCAACGTCGACAACCTGGAGGAGTCGGTGAAGTTCTACTCCGCACTCTTCGCCACCGAGCCGGCCAAACTGAAGCCCGGCTATGCGAACTTCTCCATCGCCGAGCCGCCGCTGAAGCTGGTGCTCTTGGAGAACTCAGGCAAAGGCGGATCGATCAACCACCTGGGAGTGGAGGTGGAATCCAGCGAGAAGGTCCACAGCGAGATCGCTCGCCTGACCGACGAAGGCATGTTCACGGACGAGGAGATCGGGACCACTTGTTGCTTCGCCACTCAGGACAAGGTGTGGGTCACCGCACCGACAGGCGAGAAGTGGGAGGTCTACACCGTGCTCGCCGACTCGGAGACGTTCGGTTCCGGCCCGAAGAACCGCGACGCCGACGAATGCACTGCACCCTGCTGCTGACAGGGAATCAGAGACGAGCCGTCAGATCCGCGATTCTCGCCGCAATATCGTCGCGCACCAACCGCATGCGCTCGATACCGTCGATGCCGCGTTCCGACGGCTCGTCCGTCTCCCAGCGCTCGAAGCTCGTCCCGCCCACCGGTTTGACATCGACTTCGTTTCCGAGGCACACCACGACATCGGCATGCCGAACGAGACGGCTGTCGATCAGCGTCGGAGATTCGCCGGAAATGTCGACGCCGATTTCGAGCAACACCTCGGCGGAGAGCGCATTAACAGCCGAACCGGGCTTCGTCCCGGCCGAGCGGACGACAACCGAATCGCCGACCGCTCGCCGCATCAAACCTGCCGCCATCTGCGACTTTCCACCGTTCTTCACACACACGAACAGCACGCTAGGACGTTCGGGCATCGGCAGACCTTCGTCGAAAACTGCGAAGCGTTTTCGCAGGGCGAGGGACACATAGACTAACCCGACGAGAACCGGCACTTCGATCAACGGCCCCACGACGCCCGCGAGCGCCTGCCCCGACGTCGCGCCATAGGTGGCGATTGCGACCGCGATGGCCAGTTCGAAGTTGTTGCCGGCAGCCGTGAATGCCAACGTCGTGGTGCGTCCGTAGCCGAGCCCCATCGCAGCACCCAGTGCATAACCGCCGCCCCACATGATCGCGAAGTACGCGAGCAACGGAACTGCGATACGTAGGACGTCGAGTGGCTGGGACGTGATCCGATCCCCCTGCAGCGCAAACAGAATCACGATCGTGAAAAGCAAACCGTAGAGCGCCCACGGCCCTATCCTCGGCAGGAAGGACGATTCGTACCACTCTCGCCCCTTCGCCTTCTCCCCCAGCCTTCGGGTGAGAAAGCCTGCCACCAAGGGTATTCCGAGGAAGATCAGCACTGACTTCGCAATCTGCCACGGCGAGGCGTCGATGGTCGCCTGTTCGAGACCCAGCCACCCCGGCAGCACGGACAGGTAGAACCAGCCCAGAACAGCGAACATGATCACCTGAAAGACCGAGTTGATCGCCACCAGCACGGCAGCAGCTTCTCGGTCGCCGCAGGCCAGATCGTTCCAGATGATCACCATCGCGATGCAGCGCGCCAAGCCGACGATGATCAGGCCGGTCCGATACTCGGGCAGATCCGGAAGCAGAGCCCATGCCAATGCGAACATGAGCGCGGGGCCGAGCACCCAGTTGAGAAGCAGCGACCCCACGAGAAGTCTCCGGTCGCCGGTCACGGTCCCGATCCGGTCGTACCGCACCTTCGCGAGCACCGGATACATCATGATCAGCAACCCGAGGGCGATCGGCAACGAGATGCCGTCCAGTTCGACTGCGCTCAGCGCATCACCGAGCCCAGGGACGGCTCGTCCCAACAGCAACCCTACGACCATTGCAATGCCGATCCACACCGGCAGGAACCGATCGAGGGTGGACAGTCTCCCGTTCACGAGGCCTCCGACCCCGTGGGCAGTAGTGCGGAGAGTTGTTGCAGCGCTGACGGAACCACTCGGTAACACACCCAACTTCCGCGACGCTCACTGTCGAGCAGGCCGGCAGAGCGCAACACCTTGAGGTGGTGGGAGATGGTCGGCTGCGAAAGGTCGAACGTTCCCGAGATGTCGCAGACGCACGCTTCGCCGCCCGCGTGGGACGCGACGAGACTCAACAATCGAAGGCGAACCGGATCACCGAGTGCCTTGAACAGCGGGGCGAGCGCGAGCGCCCGATCGACCGTCAATGGATCACGCACCAGCGACGAGCCGCATCCTCCGACCTCGACAATCACTTGGTTCGACATTCATCGATATTGACACTTGTCGAATCCACCCGCAAGTTTCGTCCGACTGCACTGCTGCCCGGATGCGACACTGCACACGTGAATCGTTTACATCGCCAACTCGACAATCGGGTGCGATTCGACTGGGGACTACAGGGGGCGGAGGCACTGGGCGCGGCGGACATTGCGGTCGTCGTCGACGTCCTGTCGTTCACCACCACGGTGACCGTTGCCGCGGACGCCGGGATCACCGTCTATCCGTATCGCTGGAACGACGACGGTGCGGTGCGGTTCGCCGCCGACCACGACGCGGTACTCGCCCGGAGGCGATCCGAGTGCAGGCCCGGACAGATCAGCCTGTCGCCCGGCAGCATTCGGTCTACCGCGACTCCCGGGCGACTGGTGCTGCCGTCGCCCAACGGTTCGACCATCGCTCATCACCTCGCCGGTGCAGCGAACGTCTGCGTGGGCGTATCGCTGCGCAACGCCTCGGCCGCCGCGACCTGGATCGCGGAGAATCACGATCCCGCGATCACCACCGTCGCGGTCGTCGCGGCGGGTGAGCGCTGGCCGGACGGGTCCCTGAGGCCGAGCGTGGAAGATCTGTGGGGTGCCGGCGCCGCGCTGTCCCACCTGATCGAACACGGTTGGATCGACCTCTCCCCCGAAGCGCGGACCGCCGTGGCCTCGTGGCGCGAATGCGCGGGCGCGCCCCTCTCCGCACTGACAGAGTGCGCGTCCGGCCGGGAACTGATCGGCGTCGGCTACGGCCAGGACGTCACGATTGCCGCGGAGGTCGACCGGAGCACGTCCGTGCCGATCCTCCGCGGCAACTGCTTCGTCACGCTCTGACATGGCGGACTACTTGTTCGCTACGATCCTTCGCCGCATCAACTCCAGTCCGAAGACGACGAATCCCGCGACCACCACGTGCATGAGGGCCAGACCGATCCGGGTGGCTACATCGGTGTCGGCCGACACCGAACCGGCGATCGTGATGAGCGGCAACACGGCACCGACCACCTGTGCAATACGAATCACGCCCACCCGCAAGTAGGACAGGAGCGCCGCCAGTGTGACGCCGACCAGGACCGGGATGCCCGCGCTGGACGCCACGCCGCTCAGTCCGACCTCGTGTACCGATTCGCCGTCGAGCACCTCGAACGAGGCACCGAATGCGGTGAACAGTGCCCAGATGAGTGCACTGCCGACGACCGAGCCCACCGTTGCGAGCGCAACGGCCTCCCAGCGCGACAGACTCCGGACGTACGGGATGGGAGTAGGGGAACCAACGGTTGTGACAACGTTCTCGGTGGAAGACATTCAACTCTCCTCGCTGTGCGTACACCCGCGCTTCTCGCGGTGTCACACAACCGTGCAACCTAAACAATGGTTTAGGTCAAGAGCCGTCTTCGTGAGCAAGCACATTGACCACAGTTCCGCTGGGATCCTCGACGAAGAAGCGCCGTACCCCCCCACGGCTCGTCGGTGAGGGGATAGACGACGCGCATACCGCGGCGCACGACCTCGGCGTGCGCTGCATCTACTGCCGACGGGTCACCGACATCGATGCCGAGGTGTGGGCGAGGCTCCTCCGTTCCGCGAGGCGGAACGATGATCTGGGCAGTGGGGTTGGAAGGCGCCCGCATGCCGAGCACTGGGTCTTCCATTGCGACCTCGAGTCCGAGAACCTCGACGTAGAAGTCCCGGGATGCATCGAGGTCGTCACCGCCAGCGTAAAGAATGATTCGATTTATCACCATGCCAGGATGGCATCCACGACCCCATAAGGCTTGGACGAATGGGCACAGGAGGCAAGGTCGTTCACACCAACTTCTGCAGGTCTGCAAGCCGTTCGGAAGGCCGACGCTTGGGACAACTCGTGCACTTGCGTTCGCGAGTCTCGTAGATCAGGCAGCACGAAGCGCGCTGGGTGAACTTCTTAGTTCGCGAGCCTGCCTGTACGTCCACGAACCGGGGCGACGGCATGGGCGCACCCAAGTTCCGCATCTCGCCCACCAAGCGCTCCGCGAAGGCACTTCCGAGTGCTCGGTCGCCGCGCGCATCTCCCGCGTCCAACGCCCGGTTCGCCACCGAATCGGTCACGATCGCCCACAGGGCGCGGTCGCGAACTCCAGACGCTTCCGCAAGCGCCCTGATGAGGTCAGCGAGGGTGTCGGTCAGCTCCCCGGCCAGGTGCGAAACCCCTTCATCCACGGGCAGGAAAGTGTCACCGTGCATTCCACCGAAGTATCCGTCCGGCCGCAGAAAGGCCGAGGCATCCTCGAGCCGCGGCAATGCCGCGTACTCGGTGACCAACGCTGTGGCCACGGGAATCCCTGTCAGAGTGGAGCTTGCCGAGTACCACCACAGCGTTCCGTTGACCCGCGCATCCGTACTCCCCCAGCGACGTCCCGTGTCTGCCACACGGTCTGCCATCCACTCCGGGTCCACCATGCGCTCTGCCGGAAATGTCGACACACCCGCAGGGGGACGAACTTGATCGGCAATCATCGGAACCCGCTCCGCCGTCACTGCATACACGTCAATCATCGGCCAGACCCAGAATCTCCATCGACCGCTTCGGGTGCGAACGGACATGCGCCTTGATTCCGAACACACTCCCCAACAAACCGTCGTCGAGAACCTCGGCCGGTGGGCCGTCGGCCACCACGCTTCCATCGTCCAGCACCGCGAGCCTGTCGCAGTATTCGACGGCCATACGTAGATCGTGCATCGTGACGCCGATTGCGAGGCCGGTCGCTGCCAGATCCCCGAGCACCTTCATCACGGTCAGCTGGTGACGGAGATCGAGATGATTGGTCGGTTCGTCGAGAAGCAGAATCTTCGGCCGCTGCGCCAAGGCACGAGCAATCGATACTCGTTGCCGCTCACCACCGGACAGCGCCTGGACATCTCGCGATGCGAGTTCGGTCAAGTCCATCTGACGAAGGCAATCGTCGACGATCGCACGATCGGACTCCGTTGGCCGATCGAACCATCCCTGGTGCGGGACCCGGCCCAGTCCCACCGACTCACGCACCGACAACCCGGCCGAAGCCTGCGGCTCCTGACTACTCACGCCGATGGTGGTCGCAAGCTTTCTGCGGCCTACGGATTCGGCGTCTGCACCGTCCACCCACACGGTGCCACCACTCGGCCGCAGGGCGCGGTAGCAGCAGCGCAGCGCGGTGGTCTTGCCCGAACCGTTGGGTCCGACCAGTCCCAGAATCTCGCCCGGCCGCACGGAGACGTCGATGCCGTGCAACACCTGCCGCGATCCGAGGGTTGCGGAAACCTGTTCCAGAGCAAGAGATCCGTTCACTGCTCCGCCTTCCTGTACTGGCGATAGAGCATCCACACGAATATCGGGGCGCCCACGATCGCGGTGATGACGCCGACCGGAATTTCAGTGTTCTCCATGAGGGCCCTCGCGAGAACGTCTGCTGCGACCAGAGCGACGGCACCGACCAACGCGGCAACGGGGAGCAGCCGGATTGCTCGAGTTCCGACGAGGTAACCGGCGAGGTGCGGAATCAGCAGACCGATGAATCCGATTCCACCCGCCACCGAAACCGCGGCGCCCGCGAGGAGGGACACGCCCATCAGCTGCAACACACGGAATCTGCGGACGTTCATCCCGAGAGCGGTTGCGCCGTCGTCGCCTGTCTTCAACAGATCCATTCGCCCTGCGCTGAGCAGGATCGCGGCGCCCACCACAACGAGCGCCAGAGTGGGAAACACCGACGTGGACCATCGCGCGTCACCGAGCCCGCCAGCGAGCCAATGCAGCACCACACTGATTTCGTCCTCGTTCGCCACCACCAGAAGCGAAAAGGTGATGAAAGCTGAAAACACCTGCGCCAGTGCTACACCGACCAGGATGATGGCAGTCGGTTGCGGGTACCGTCCGCCGATCGCCAACGACAGGAACAGTGGAACCATCGCGCCCACGAATGCCGCTACCGGAATCGTGAACACCCCTAGTGCGCCTGCCCCGACGCCCAGGACCATCACCAGGACCACACCGAAGCCTGCTCCCGAGGACACCCCGAGCAGGTAGGGATCGGCGAGTGGGTTACGCGTGACGGCCTGCGCTACACCACCGGCCAGAGCCAGCGCGGCGCCCACCACCGCAGCCGTCACCGCACGCGGCAGACGGGAATCGAGAACGATGGATTCGCGCGCGGCCGACCACCACGTTTCGAAGCTGCCGGGCAGCAACGCGTGTCCGACGATCGCCCACACGTCCCCGATAGGGATACGCACCGATCCGAACGACATAGCGAGCCCCAGGACGAACAGCAATGCGGCCGTGAGAAGCACGAGCAGTGCGCCGAACCCCAGTCGGCCACGCCGCCGGCCACTTTCCGCGGCTTGCGGAACCTGCGTCCGAAGTCGCTCCACCGTGCTCGTCACGGTTGCGACACACGATCGGGATGGAGGGCCTCCGCGATGGTCTGGGCGGAGAGCAGCAGTCGAGGGCTCTCGAAGAAGTCGTCGAGGGGAACCACGATGAATCGATCGTTCTGCACGGCGGGTGTCGTCATCATGATCGGCTGCGACTTCAGGAAGTCGATCTTCTGCTGTGCGTTCTTGTCTCCGTAGTCGAGAACGACGATCGCTTCGGGCGCCCGCTCACCGATGGTCTCCCAGGTGGTGTCCGGGTACGGTTTCTCACCTTCCGAGAAGAGGTTGGTCGCCCCCGAGTAGTCCGCGATCAGTTGTCCGGCGCCCACACCACCGATGGTCATCGGAGCACTGTCGCCCGAGTCGTAGAAGAAGGTCGGGACCGGGGGCGCGTCACCGATCTTGTCGCGCAGTTGTTCCAGGCCCTCGACTACCCGACCCGACACCTTTCCGGCTGCTTCCTCCACGCCGAGAATCTGTCCGAGCTGCGCGTAGTCGTTCTCGAGCATGCCGATATCGGAAAATCCGGTCCCGCAGTACTCCGAGAACAGGAACGTCGAAATACCCTTCTCCTCGAGCGCGTCGCGTGAGCGACCTTCCTTCTCGTTGAAGGCGCTCTTCATTCCGCCCACCACGAGGTCCGGGTCCAAGTCGAGAATCTGCTCCGATGTCGGGTACTCATGCGCCAACCCCTGAATCTGCGAGAACTCCTCCTCGAACTCGGGAAGGGGAACGGCGTCTTGGTAACCCATGCCGACGATCCGATCGCCCACACCCATCTCGACGAGCACCTCCGTGACGTGATCGTTCATCGAGACGATTCGCTGGGGTGGCGACTCGAACTCCTGTGTCCGATCGCAGTTGGTTATCGACACGGGTTCGGCGAAGTCCTCGGCCGATTCGGATTGCTGCACGGCTTCGCCGCGCGAACATCCCGCGACCAGGGCAGCAGTCGCGGCCACAGTGGCTACACCGCGAGCAAATTGTGAAAAGCGCATACAAACCTCATTGGGGGCTCAGAGCCACGAACCAACGACCGGCCGAAACCCACGGCTCAGCACCGCAGGCGGCAGGACTCCGTTTCGCAGACCACGACGAACAGGGGCCACACACCGGCCGACGGGTAATCGGGCTCGTGGTCGACCTACACCTGTCCGAATGGCGTGGTCGACCACCTACCGTTGCGGGTCAGCGCCGGATTCGGACCGGCTTCCCCCATCGACTGGCTGCACGTGAGTGTCGAGTATGCCCGAATAGCCGCAGACGCCGGTCGGAGACCCCGATCACTCATCTGTCCCACCTGTCGCACCGCCATTACAGTCGGAGTGCGAATCAGCCAGCCGATACCTACCGATCCGGAGAGAACGCATGACACGTTGGGCCTCGCTCGTCGTCACACGGAAATGGTGGGTGCTGGTTCTCGCCGTCCTCGCAGTGATCGTGAGCGGTGTGTGGGGCACCGGCGTGTTCTCGAAGCTCAGCCAGGGTGGCTTCATCGACCCGGGCAGCGAATCGGCCGAGGTCGCCCAGATCGTGGAGGACAACCTCGGGCCGCAGACGCCGGACATCATCGCCATCTACACCCCACCCGAAGGCAAAACGCTCGAGGACATCGGCCCGGCGGTGACCGAGAACCTGACCGCGTTCGAGAACGAGGTGCCGACCCATTCGGTGAACTCCTACTGGAGCACCGAGGGTGCGGCCAAGGCTCAGATGACCTCGACAGACGGGTCGATGGCTTCGGCCGCAATCACGGTCGACCCGGATGCCGGTATCAACGTCGCGAACTTCAACGACCTGCTCCCGAAACTCGAAGTGCCAGGTGTGGACGTTCAGTTCGCCGGCAACTCGGTGGTCGGCGTCGCGTTCAACAACCGACTCCAGAGCGACCTCGTTCTCGCCGAGGGCATCGCCCTGCCCGTCACGTTGGTGCTGCTCGTGTTCATCTTCGGCGGCCTCGTCGCCGCCGCGGTTCCGGTGTTCGTCGGCTTGCTCTCCATCTTCAGCGCACTGGCCACCCTGCGATTGCTGACCCTGTTCACCGATGTCAGTTCTTTCGCTATCAACGTCACCTCCCTGCTCGGGCTGGGTCTGGCCATCGACTACGGACTCTTCATCGTTGGTCGCTTCCGTGAGGAGCTGGATTCCGGCGCTTCACCGTTGGAGGCGACCAAGCGGACCGTTCTCACAGCCGGTCGCACCGTTCTGTTCTCGGGACTGCTGCTGATCTGCGCCTTCTCCGGGATGCTCGTGTTCCCGCAGGACGTGATCAAATCGCTGGGATTCGGCGCCATCGCCGCAGTCGCCAGTGCCGCACTCTTGTCACTGACTGCAGTTCCCGCGCTGCTCGCGATCCTCGGCCATCGCATCAATGCACTCAGTTGGCGCAAGGACGCGGCCAAACGGGGAGAGGAACGCGCTCGCAAGTTCTGGGGGTCGGTTGTGACCAGGGTGATGGGCAAGCCCGTCGCCGTGGCCGTCACCATCGTGATCGGTCTGCTGGTACTGGCCGCGCCCCTGACGAAAGCCACGCTCGGCGAGGTCACCTACACGGCATTGCCGGAAAGCGATTCGGCCCGCACGGCGACCGACACGTTGGTCAACGAGTTCCCCACGACCGGTAACGGCGCCACGGTCATTCTTCGCGGCGTGGACGGCTCGCCACCCACGCCCGCCGACGGCACCGCGGTCGCCGCGAAGGCTCAGGGCATCGATGGCGTGAGCCAGGCGACGATGGTGGGTGCCAGCGCCGACATGGCGGCCGTCCAGGTGACCTATTCGGAGGGCGCCGACACCGACCAGCAGAGCGACGTCGTATCGAGCCTGCGTGCTCTCGACCCACCGGACGGCACGGAGATTCTGGTGGGTGGCGGCCAGGCCACGGTGGACGACGGGAACGCCGCCATCACCGAATGGCTGCCCGTGATGGTGGCGATCATGGTGATCTCGACGCTGATCCTGCTGTTCCTGGCGTTCGGGTCGATTGTCTTGCCCATCAAGGCCGTACTGATGGCAGGCATCAGCCTCGCCGCCACATTCGGAGTGCTGACCTTCGTCTTCCAACTCGGCCATGGCGCCGGGTTACTCGGAGTCAGTCCGTCACCGCTGGAACCGACGTTCGTGGTCCTGATCCTCGCTGTGGTGTTCGGGTTGTCCACGGACTATGAGGTGTTCCTCATGTCGCGCATGGTCGAGGCCCGCAGCGAAGGCGCCAGCACAGAGGACGCGGTCAAGTTCGGTGCCGAACGCACCGGAAGGATCGTCACGGCCGCCGCGATGTTGCTCGTAATCGTGACCGGCGCCTTCACCATCTCCGGGTTGTCGATCATGCGGTTCCTCGGTGTGGGCATGATCGTCGCACTCATCGTGGACGCGACCGTCGTGCGCATGCTGCTGGTGCCGTCTCTGGTCAAGCTCATGGGCGAGGCCAACTGGTGGGCTCCGAAGTGGATGAAACGAGTCCACGAGAAAGTCGGGATCGGGCACTAGACGGATCGGCACTAGCCGAAAGCTTCGGCTTGATGCGTCCGAAAGCATCTACCGTTGGAAGTTCATTGCGAGACGGCGGTCGCGGCTCCCTCACGTGGGGTGATTCCGGTGATCTGAGCCGACACCGTCCATAATCTCTCGGCGCTTTCTGGATCGACGGCGTATTCACGGACACCGCCGTCATCCATCGAGCCCCCTGGATCCGCAAGCGGCGCAATGTCGCAGTCCTCGCAGTAGACCCCGCCGCGACTGTCCAGCGCGGGAGCCGTCGCCGCCCACAGTCCGGTCGCTGCGCCTTGGCTCGGCGTCTTGAAGCCCGGCCCGACGATGTTGCCTTCTTTGTCGATCCACCCCCGCTCGATCTGCTCGGCGACTGTCATGTCGCGTTGCAGGTCGGTGATGATTGCCCCAGGGTGCAGAGAGAAAGCCCGGATTCCCTCGCTCTTCGCGGTCGCGTCGAGGTGCGCGGTGAACAACACGTTGGCCGTCTTCGATTGACCGTAGGCCAACCACCTGTCGTAGTCTTGCTCGAAATTCATATCCGCCCAACGGATATCGGACAGATGGTGCCCGGCCGACGAGTAGGACACCACCCGTCCACCGTTGGCGTTCGACAGCAGCGGACGTAGCAGATTTATGAGAACGAAGTGGCCGAGGTGGTTGATCGCGAACTGGCTCTCCCAGCCTGGTCCGACGCGCCGCTCCGGCGATGCCATCACGCCGGCTGCAGCGACCACGATATCCAACTTCGCTTCGGCTTGGCGTAGCTGATCACCGGCCACGCGAACGCTGGCGAGGTCTGCGAGGTCCATGGGGACCACGGTCGCCCCTTCGAGACCACCCAAGCGGGCGCGGGCAATCTCAGGGCGCCGAGCCGGCACCAGTACCTTCACCCCTGACTTCACCAGTGCCCGGGTGGTTTCCAATCCCAGGCCGGAATATCCGCCGGTGACCAAAGCCACCTTGCCGTCCAGCTCGATGCCGCCTAGCACGTCGTCTGCTGTGGACTCGGCTGTGAACCCGGAATCGATCGGCATTTGCTGTTGGGTTCTCATGCCGCAAATCTAGAATCTAGAGCGCACTCTAGATCAAGAGCGGAAGGCATCCGGTATGAGCAGTGAGCCACAGCATCAGAAGATGTTCACGATCGGAGAGGTCGCCGGGCGCACCGGACTCACTGTTCACGCACTGCGGTACTACGAGCGCGAGGACCTACTCATCGCCCCGGTAGGACGAACTTCTGGTGGTCGCCGCACCTACACCACCGTCGACGTCGACTGGCTGCTGATCTGCGTCAGACTCCGCGAATCGGGCATGCCGCTCGCGGAGCTGACCAGGTTCGCCGCCCTGGTAAGACAAGGGCCCGGAAACGAAGCAGACCGCCTGCAACTCCTCGACGAGCATCGTCAACGTGTCGAGAACCAAATCCAGGCACTCGAAGAATGCCGAGCCTTGATCGACTGGAAGGTCGGCGTCTATACCGACCACCTTCACGCCGGCGCCGCGACGGGACTGTGGGATCCGGGACACGGAGCCTGAATTCGGAGCAATCCACCATGAACGACTGGGATCGGACTCTCAGAGTGGCCGGTAAAGGGCTTTCGCTGCTGCGCGTATTGCCGGGTGCTCGAGGGTGAGGATCTCGAGCCCGATGAACTCCGGACGTTCCCAACTGGCGAGGATCGTCCACGTCGGTTTGTGGAATGACCACCACTGCACCGCCTGCCATAGTTTTCCGTCGACCGGCGGGCTGGTTTCCGCCCATATTCGGTGGCCCCACGCGGAGGTGACCCCGAGATTGCGCGTAACGACCTGCGTAGGCCGCAGCCCGAGTCGATCTAGCTGGCGCGGGTCGTCGAGGTCGCAGATGCGGAGGTCGTCCGGCACCTCGTACGTACCGATGGCCCGGCGCGCGCCTGGCATCGCGGGAAACTCGAACATCGGGTCCGACCAGCGGCCGATGTTTCCGAACGATTCACCGCACGCACCTTCGGGGTGGCGTGCCAGATACCAGACGTAATACTCCGGGTGGTCGATGCGTCCGCCGCGTTGAGGGTGGTGTTCGTAAAGGGGATGACCGGGTTCGCCGGGTGCTGCCGCGTCGAGATAGGGAAACACTCGGTAAACCAGCACTCACGCGCCTCCGCCCCATGTCTCGGCGTCAAGCGATTCGAGCACGCGGGCAGGTCCATCGATTTGGAGAACGTCGATGGGTCGGGCGCCCTCGAGGAATACGTTCGGGCTTTCGATCCATTCGCGCGCCGCCTCCGCTCCCCACACCAAACGTGCGCGTGCGAGGACGTGTTCGAGGTCGATCAAGATCGGCGCGGCCTTGACGCCCGGGGTTTCCTCGCCGGACGCCCACCGACTGGTCTGTGACCGATTGACACCGATGAGCGCCGCCAACCCAGTCCGACTGAACTCGTCGACCAAGTACCGGACCCGAGCCGGAGCGATCGGGTCATCGGCACTCCGTGCATGCCTCACCCGAGGCAGGGTCAACTCCTCCGCAGACGAGGAAGACGCTTTTCGGGTGGCGGTCCGAGCACTTTTCGCACGCTTCGATACCTGCTTGCGGGGTGTGGCCTGCGGAACGTCGATACCCATACCCTCACGATACCCAACAACTTCGTTGGGTATATGTGTGAACCCTTCGACCTTCAATCCCCGCTCAACCCTGGCCAAGCAACTTACCCCGGAGTAAGTTCGGCCCATGGCTACCTACATCGTCACCGGCGGCACCGGGTTCCTCGGTCGTCACGTATTGGCCGAGCTGCTCCGCCGCGACGAATCGGCCCGAGTTCACGTTCTCGTTCGAGCGGGATCGGTCGACCGGTTGAAGTCCCTGAAACAGGACCTCGAGGGCGGTGATCGTGTCGAACCGCTCGTCGGAGATCTCACCGAACCGAAGCTCGGGATCACGGACCCACCACCGGCGGACCATGTCCTGCACCTCGGCGCGATCTACGACTTGACGGCCGGTGAAGAACAGGCTGCCACCAACATCGAGGGCACCCGGTCCGTGATCGAGCTGGCCGCGAAAGTGGGGGCAATCCTGCATCACGTCTCGTCCATCGCCGTTGCCGGCGACTACAAGGGGCGGTTCACCGAAGCGGACTTCGATCTGGGCCAACGCTTCCCGACGCCCTACCACCGCACCAAGTTCGAGGCGGAGAAGCTGGTCCGCGAATCCGGAGCAAGACACCGCATCTATCGCCCGTCCGCGGTCGTCGGAAGCTCACGAACAGGTGAGATCGACAAGATCGACGGGCCCTACTACCTCTTCCCTGCCTTCGCAGCGTTGTCGAAACTGCCCGAGTCTCTGCCGGTGGTCGTCCCGGACCTCGGTGCCACGAATCTCGTGCCGGTCGATTACGTCGCACGCGCGCTCGTGCACCTGATGACCGCCCCGAACGGTGACGGAAGACCTTCCATCTGGTCAATCCGAAACCACAACCCGTCCGAGAGATCTATTCGGCACTGGCAAAGGCCGCGGGGGCGCCGCGCGCCGTGGCGGGACTGCCCGGCGGCATCGTCAAACCATTCGTCGAGCCCACCTCGATCGGACCGGTCGACGCCGGACGTGCGTTCGCATTGAAGGCGCTCGGCATCCCGCCCGTGTTGGTCGACAACATGACGCTGCCCACCACGTTCGTCGACGAGGACACCCGGAAAGCACTGTCGGGTACCGGAATCACCGTCCCCGAGTTCACTGATTACGCAGCCACGTTGTGGCAGTACTGGCGCGAGAACCTCGACCCCGACAGAGCGCGACGCCCAGACCCGCGAGGGCCGCTGGTGGGACGGCACATCGTCCTCACCGGCGCCTCGTCGGGTATCGGTAAGAGTTCGGCCTTCGCTCTCGCCGAGGAAGGCGCGACCGTGCTGCTCCTCGCCCGCCGAGCCGACGAACTCGAACAGGTGGTGAAGGAGATTCGCGAAGACGGCGGCGATGCACACGCCTATCCGTGCGACATCACCGAAACGGAGTCGGTGGACCGAACCGTCGCAACGATTCTCGACGAGCACGACCACGTGGACATGCTCGTGAACAACGCCGGACGCTCCATCAGACGCGGGATCTACCACTCCACCGATCGGCTCCACGATTACGAACGCACCATGGCGGTCAACTATTTCGGTGCTGTTCGGCTGATTCTCGCTCTCCTGCCGCAGATGCGGGCGCGACGCTTCGGGCACATCGTGAACATCAGCAGCGCCGGTGTGCAGTCTGCGACGCCGCGTTTCTCCGCGTATGTCGCCAGCAAGTCGGCTCTGGACGGATTCACCAACGTTGCAGCAGCCGAAACACTTTCGGATGGAATCACGTTCACGACCGTCCACATGCCCCTGGTTCGAACACCCATGATCGCACCGACCGAGCAGTACAACGCGGGACCGGCCACCAGCCCGGAAGAGGCAGCGCAGATGGTGGTGCGCGCGCTCGTCGAACGTCCGAAGCGCATCGACGTCGCCATCGGCACTCTCGGCGAGTTCGGCTACTTCTTCGCGCCTCGCACGAAAGACCTTCTCCTTCACCAGCTGTACAAGATGTTCCCCGACTCGGCGGCTGCGCGTGGTCAGAAGCCGGCCGCGCCTTCCGCGGACACTTCGGACACATCGAAAAAGGAGGGTCGCACGATTCCTACGCCCCCGGTTCTCGGGACCGTCGTGCGGAAAGTGGGGAACCTTATCCCGGGGGTCTACTGGTAGGGCTGACGCAGCTCACGAACGTCGCGTGCGATCAACGGCTTCACGGGCTTCGACACCGCACCACAACTCGCCGGTCGCGGCGGCAGTTCGGTCTTCTCGATCTCGACCGACCATCTCCGCCCGTCGACATGAACGACGGTGTCACCTTCGACGCTCAACTCGTTCGTGCCGACGCTCACCCGGTCGCGCACTGCCATCTCCGCGACCTGACCGCGCGCGTCCCACACGCTGCGGCCGCGCAGCCCGGTCCGCTCCACCGAGCCGTCCCGGACTGCGCGGACAGCCGTGATACTCGCGGCCGCACCCAGCCGCCCGTACGTGTAACCGCTGGGAAGAAGAATCATCGACGGCGCGAAACGGTGTCCGCCTGTGTGCGAGCACTCCCAGACGTCGTCGCCGAACTCGGATGCGAGCGCCGCGGCGATGGGGCGCCCGAACACCGCACAGCACTGGTCCCGTTTGCCGTGCGCGCACACCAACACGACCGGGTTCTCGACAGGGCGCCCCATTCCAGGGGCCTCGCCCGCGACGGCGCCGAAGTCCAGATCGAGCAGTCCGGCAGGCTCGTCCACCTCGAGTCGCTCGCACCACGAACGGCCCGGATGAGACTGGGCCAACAGGACCGTATACGCAGGACGACCCGGGTCTCCCCCGGTCAGCACACTGCGACCCGGCCTTCTGATGAACATGAGGCGCACACCGGCGGCATCGGCGCGAACCCGTAACTCGTCGGCCAATTCCGCACCCAGCGCCGTTCCGTCCAGAATGTCCCGACCCCAACCGCCCGGATACTCCAAGCACACCCAACCGGTCACCTGCGCAGCGGTGCCCGCGAGCCGTTCATCCACGGCGGAAACTGCCGAACAGGTCATGTTCTCGGGTCGCGTCACGGCGTCATTGTCTCAGTCGTGAAACTTTCGTTTCTCGGCGAGTTGCTGCACGAACTTCTCGATTCGCCGCGCACGAGTCTCGGGTCTTTTCGCCTCCTGCAGCCGATAGAACACGGCATACCGGTTCTGGCTGTTCAGTGTCTCGAAGAACGCCGCAGCCGCCGGATTACGGGCGAGCGCCTCGAGGAAGTCGTCCGGCAACGTCGCCGTTCTCGGGCCGTCGTAGGCGCGTTCCCACCGGCCGTCGACCTTCGCGCGCTCCACCTCGGCGATCCCGGACGGTTCGAGCATCCCGCGCTCCGCGAGGGCGGTCACCGCGTCGCAGTTCCGTTTCGACCACGGGCTCTTCGCTGTGCGCGGGCCGAACCGCTGCACGTACCAGTCGTCGTCGATCCGTTTGGCTCGGCTGTCGATCCAGCCGAAACACAGCGCCACCTCCAGTGCCTGCGCATAGTCGATGGAGGAATGAGATGAGGACTTCTTCGCCATCTTCAGATCGAGTCCCGCGGAGGAACTGTGGTTCACCTCCATCCAGGCACGGAACTCCGTCCCGTCCGCGAACAGTGCAACCGGCAATGGTTCCGAAGCCATGGTCCCGAACCTATCGGCGCAGCAGCGATTTCGCCCATACTCGGACGAATCCCTGAGACAGAAACCCGAGCGTTCCCAACGCAAGTACCCATTTCGTGACGCTCACCGTCGACGTCGCACGCACAGTGGTGTCCGTGATGCGGTCGCGATGGTCGAGCAGATACAGCCCGACCACGTTCTCCACGTAGTCCCCTGCCGCCGAGACGACGGGTGCCGCCGTGAACACCCGACGGGTGGTGGGAGACATCGGGGTCAGTTCGGCGAGGCGCCTCGTACCGGTACTCAGTGCGATTGCATAGATCGCGGGGTGCACGAAGTCCGGGTAGAAGTGGCTGCGGTATCGCGCGGTGTCGGCGGCATCCATCTTGTCGAGGACCGCGGTGTACGACCCCGCAGAGAATGCCGTCTGCGCTTCCAGGACACGCGGTGCTGCCGGACCGAGCAACCGGGCGATGTTCAGCTGCGAGGCCACGAACAGCGCCGACCATCCGATGAGCTTGCGGTCCAGCGAAGTGAGTGCCATGCCGCGATCATGCCACCCGATCGTTGACGTCTTGTCGTTCATGTCTTGTGGTTCATGTCTTTGCCACCAACAGATCTTCTCCGCTCGTCGGGCGAAGTCCGTCCGTGCGGCCGGCGAAGTAGCGCCCACGGTGCGAGGCCCCCGGCACGTGCTCGACCTCGGCGAATCCAGCCTCGCGAGCGAGAACAAGCATCTCGGCGGGCGTGTACAGACTGACGAACGGTGTACCCGAACGTTCTGCACCCTCCCTACTACGCTGCAACCCGGCCCGATCCTCGTCGGTCTCGAGTAGTTCTGGAGGAAGCAGGAAGGTCATCGCGAGCGTCGAACCGGCCGCGAGTCCGGCGATCTCCCGCAGCATCGCGGCAGTGGTTTCGGTGCTGAGGTACATGGTCACACCGGTCGACACGATGACTGCAGGTCGGCCGGCGTCGAAACCGGCCTCACGCAGCTTCGTCCACCAATCCTCGCTCGCCTCGAAGTCGACGGGCACGAACGTCAACCAGCCGGGAGTCCCGTATTCGAGTTCGGCCAGGCGTCGACGCTTCCAACTCTGCGGGCCGGGCTGATCGATCTCGTACACGCGAAGGCGAGAGGCGAACTCCGGTCGGCGCTGAACGAAGGTGTCCAGTCCGGCCCCGAGGATCACGTACTGGTCCACCCCGCGGTCGACCTGCTCGGCGAGCAAGTCTTCGATGAATCGGGCACGCGCCACCATCGCCGCCCTGAACCCGGCAGTGAACTGGGGGTTCATGTCCGGACGCTGACGC
The DNA here is from genome assembly GCF_042719695.1 of Rhodococcus sp. NPDC058521. NCBI lineage: Bacteria > Bacillati > Actinomycetota > Actinomycetes > Mycobacteriales > Nocardiaceae > Rhodococcus > Rhodococcus sp. NPDC058521. The sequence goes on along the minus strand of NZ_JBHXNL010000001.1, from coordinate 396,523 downwards.
CAGTTCTCGTCCGGATCGAGGAGTTGCAGCCCCACCTCGTCTTCGAGCACGTGCGGTGGCGCATCCACCTGCACGTGCATGGCACGCCACAGTGCCACCCGCTCCGCAGTGTTCTCGGGTTGCTCTCCGAGGGTCGCCATCGTTATGCCGTTGCCTCCGTGAGCGCCGCTGCGTCCTCTTCACCGAACTTCTCTTCCAAGGTCTCCGGCGAGTAGTCGAGGTCGATCTCTTCGACCGGCTTGCCTCGTGCGGACTCGATCGCGGACAACCGACGCTGGGCACGATCGGCCGCATACGCAAGGAACTCGCCCTCGTCGAGACCGAAGGGCTGCTCCTCGAACTGGTTGTTGACCCAGTCGATCATGCCGAGAGCCATCGGCATGAGTTCGCCCATGCGTTCTTGCACGATGTTCCAGTTGTTGTCGTCGGCGGCCACGTGCCGACGGCAGGTGAAGGTCCCCCAGGCCATGTGCCGCCGCTCGTCGTCACTGATCCTCTTGATGAGTTCCTGCATTCCGGGAAAGATTCCGCGAGTGGTGCACACCTTCTGCCAGGCGTAGTGCCCGGTCAACGCAAGACTTCCCTCGATGACGTGGTTGTAGGTGACGCTGGCCCTGATCTGATTCGCGGGGCTCGGGTCGGTCTCGAGCACACCGAGCGAACCGGGGAGCTCCTCGTAGAACAGTCGCCGGTAGTAGGGGTTCTCGGCAACGTACGAATGCAGGTCGTCGGTGAGCCCGACCGAATCCATCCACAGTCGGAACACCTGGGTGTGTTTGGCCTCTTCGAAACAGAACTGGGTCAGATACATCTCGTCGCCGAACCTGCCCTCGGCGGCCATCGCCTTCATGAACGGCTGGATGTCCTCGGTAACCGCTTCCTCGCCCGCGATGAACTGCGAGCAGAGGTAGGTGGAGCTGCGTTGCTGCTCGCTGGTGAGCTCGGCCCAGTCCGAGGCGTCCTGGGTGAAGTCGATGTCGACCGGGTTCCAGAACTTCGCGTTGCCTTTGGTGAACAACCGGAGCGGAAACGCGTCCCAGTTGAGCCCGCCGGAGCGAAGGGAGCTGAATCCTTCCCGACCGTGTGAACCGGCGGGAGCGCTGTGCGGAGTAATCGTCGTCATTGTCTGCCTTCTTCCCGACGTGCAGAAGCGACCGAGGCCGCTCCGCGATCTCCGTTTCAACGCTAGTCCGGATCGGCCTCGCGGAGACCCGAATCAGCGGACTCGGTATGGAACGGCTCTTCGGGTTCTGTAAGGAAGGGGACGACCGCAGCGGCGAACTCGCGGAACCGGTCACGGTGGATGCTGTGACCACACGAGAAGGACTCGACGCGAACGCGTGCCACAACATCGGTCACCGCTTCGAGGCGGTCTGGATCGACCATGCCCCGTGGCCCGCCTCGGAGAATCAACGTGTCCGAGGAGATGTCTCGCAGCGCGTCCCACCACGGTGGATTCGGCATCCGGAATTGTTCCAGTGCCGTGCCCGTCATAGTTCGGTCGAACGCGAACACCGCACGTGGGTGACGGACCAGACTCGTGGTCGCGTGCCACAGTTCCGGTACCGAGGGAAACCTGCCGGCGAAGGATTGCTCCGGGTCACCCGGGCGCAGCGGGATCGGCGCCTCCTCGAGAACGAGCCTTCGGACCAAGCCGGGACGGCACTGCTCCGCAACAGTCGCGGCGTGACCACCGAGCGAATGGCCCAGCATGTCGACCCGGTCGAGACCGAGTTCTTTGCACAGAGCGACGAGATCCTCGCCGAACTCCGCGAAACGGTAGGACACTGCGCGGGCACTACGGCCGTGCCCGCGCAGGTCCGGTGCGATCACGTGTCGACCGTGGCGGACGAGGGTTCGCGCGAACCGCTCCCAAGTACTACTGTCGCCGCCCATCCCGTGAACGAGGATCACCGGCACGTCCTGTGTGGGCGTCCCGAACTCCCGATACGCAATTTCGATACCGGTGGACGTGTTGATCCTCTTCACGAGATTTCAGGGTAGGCGCAGCGTCAGGACCAGCCGCCGTAGGGCCGCGTGATGATCTCCATGTAATGCCCGGAAGGATCGAGGAAGTAGACACCGCGGCCACCGTCGTTGGTGTTGAAAGTGTCGGCCTCGGTCTGCCTCGGATCGGCCCAATGCTTCTGCCCGCGGTCGACGATCTTGCGGTAGATGCGGTCGAAGTCGTCCTCACCGACGAGGAAGGCGTAGTGCTGCGGCGGAAACTCGATGGGCGGCTCGGCGTAGTCGAGTGTGACGCCGTCGTCGAGTTTCACTGCCAGAAAGTGACCGGCCTCCACGGGTGCGGGGAGATCGAACAGTTCGGCAAGGAACCAGGCCGATTCCTTCTTGTCCTTGGCAGCGACGATGGTGTGGTTGAACGAAATGTTCGTGACGAGCGAGTTTGTCATGTGTACGAACCCCTTTGGGGATACGACGCCTCCATGCCTGACGCAGTCCGCCATCGACACGCGACGTTGTCGGCAGTCAATCACCTTCCGTGGAGGTCACGCAAGCACCATCCCGAGGTCACCACACGAAGCTGAGGCTAGGCTAAGTTGAGCTGACACCTACTTCACGAAGCCCCCCGTGTCACTCTCCGCCGCTGCGCCCTCGCTTCGTCTCTCTCCCTCGCTACCGCATTGTCATTGGTGGCCTGCAGTTCGTCGGAATCCGAATCCGACAGCCCGGGCGGAGACGGAGCATTCCCTGTCACGATCGACCACGAGCATATCGGTGACGGCGAGGGAGGGGCGGCTCCGTGGGACGTCCGGTTGGGCGCCGTCGGCCGTGAACTGGAACGGAATCCGTGAACACTACAAGAACGAAAGCGGTACGGGCAGCCCTGTGTGCGACCTTGCTGGTCGTGGCCGCCGGCGCTGCCGGATGCAGCAGCGACCAAGCTGGATCAAGTCAGGACTCGGACGCTCTGCGGGAACCATGGGACCCGTGCACCATTTCGGAAGACCTGCTGAATGCCGGACTGGTGCCCAGCACAGTGGTGCCGGCGATGTCGGCACACGCGCCCGGAACCAAGAGTTGTTCCTGGAAAACTGAGGATCAGATGTCGGTCTCGATCGTGACATCATCCACTCTCACCCAGAAACAACTCCACGCGAATCCGTGGAACATAATCTTTCGAGAGATATCGGTCGCAGGCCGCGACGGCTACATATTCGACAGCTTGCCTGACGAGGATCCTGGTCGTGACGAAACCGCCTCGATAGAGCTGTGGACGAAGGACGGAGATCTGGTCACGATCGGCACCGGTCGGTCGGCGTTCTCCAAGGAGAAACCGCCAATGGACGACATGGTGATTCAGGCCAGCGAAATCTTGGTCCCAGGTATCCCTCGGTGACGGCGTCACAGGTCGGGTGAGGCCATGGTGAGACTGGGAGGCTGTCGCGTCCACATTGGGTGGCAGTGAGAGGATGCGGTCATGCGAACAAATCGGGGGACGGCGATCGCCGGGGCAATGTTGGCAATGGTGGGGATGGCCGCAACCGGCTGTAGTGGTGGCGAAGATTCCGACACTCCGGAGACACGGGCCGTCGCACAGCCGTGGGACCCATGCACCCTTTCGGACGGGGCACTGCGAAACGCGACGATCGATCCGGCAACCGAAGGTCCGGGCCCCGTCGAGGCGCCAGGTGAGGAGAACTGCGGATGGAAGACCACCGATGACATCAGCGTGATCATGACAGCCTCTACGATCCTGCCGGTCGACGATATTCGCAACGGCCCAGGCAACACCGACTTCCAGGACGTCACGGTCGCAGGCCGGTCGGCCTTCACATTTCGCGACGATGGCTACGCCCCGGATTCGGTGTGCTGGCTGGTGGTCCCATTCCAGAACGAGGGGCTGGTGTTGACGCAGGTCGCACGGTCGGTGTTCACCAAGGACACCACGCCGATGTGTGAATGGGCGGTACGCGTCGGTGACGCTCTCGCTGGCGAGATACCCAGGTGACAGTTAGAGTTCGGTCCAATTTCAACGAGACTGGGGGCAATTCGTATGAGCGATCAGGTCACCGGGGCGGATGGGTTGATGGCCTTGGCAGCACAAGCCAAAGCCGGGGAATTGGTACTCGACCCGGAGGTGGCGCAGGACTGCGCAAACGCGTGCACCGAAGCCATTGCATCCCTCCAAGAAGTGCGGTTTAACATGAGTCAGAAGACCGAGGCCCTTCCGCTGGGTAACTTCGAGTGTGGCCACCAACTCGCCGAGATTCTGTCCGACACCACCAAGCAGTTCATCGCCCGCCTCGACGAACACATCTCCTGCCTGCGGGCGATCCATGACATGGTCGGTGCACAGGTAGCCGAAACTCTGACCACCGACGAGGAAACCGCCCAGGCGCTGGCCCGCGTCAACAGCTGAGGCCACGCCCGCGTCGAGCGTGGTGACGCGGTCAATCGTGATGCAGCGGGAGGGGGGACGTAATATGACACCGGGTTTGGCGTTAATCGAACTGATCGGGGGGAAGCTGTGGGAGCGTTCAGTGCGGACTTGGACCAGTTGGACCGGCTGGGGGGTGTGCTGAAGAAACTCGCCGAAGAGGCTGGCGGTCTGCGGACCGGGCCGGCCGCGGGCCCTTTCCTCTCGACGCCTGGCGGGATGATGAGTTCGGTCATCGAGGCGTCGAGCATCTCCGGCGATCTCGTCGACGGGGCTCTCGTGCCCGCGATCAAAGAGCGGCTGGGCGAAACAGGCGAGATTATGGTCCACACGGCTGCGGAGTACCGGAACCAAGACGAATCCAACGCCGAGAAGCTGGCCACGGCGTACACCAACGCGACCGGTGACTGGAGTGAGCAGCCGTGAGTATGACTCGCACGCAAATCAATTCATGGAACCCTGCGGGGCTGACCGAAATCGGTAGCGCGTGGATGTCTCTCGGCAGTGAGATCGAGAATCTCTTCACCAGATACGTCGACGGTGTGACCAAAGTCAGCGACGCCTATTGGGAGGGCGTCACCGCGGAGGCTGCCCAGGATAGGGCCAATGCAGACAAGAAGACGGCAGTTGTCGTCGTGGATGTCCTCGAAGCCCTCGCCACACGCGCCAAGGACGGGTTCCACGAGGTGGACGCGCCGCTACAACGGGCTCGTCACGCCATTACCGGTGCGGAGGCGGCAGGATTCCGGGTATCGGAGAATCTGACGGTCACAGACTCGGCACCGGACCCCGACGAGCAGCGGGTCCAGGACCTGCGGGACTGGCAACGCGAGATCACCGACGCGGCCACGGCCACCCAGCAGGCGGATCAAACCGTCAAGGACGCGCTGAATGCCGGCAGAGGCGATCTGCGCGCGAAGTTCACGTCGGTGGCCACACTGGGTGCAGATCAGGGACGTTCGGATGCAGCAGATCTGGCCGGGAACCCAGAGTCACTTACTCCCGAACAGATTGCGCGGATCACCGAGGCCGCGACTCTGACACCCGAACAGCTCGATGCGCTCGAAAGTGGCTCTCCTGCCACGATTCCCGCATCGCAGATGGAGTACCTGAACCAGCTCAGCCGTTCCCTCGACGGCAAGAGTCCCCAGGAAATTCAGCAATTGATCGACAAACTTCCGCCGGATACGCAACGTTCTGTCGCGAACTCCTTCCAACTTGTGTCGAACGAGAAGGTGACCGCCTCGGTCAAGGGTGACTCGGAAGTGCCGACCGAGGGCGGCGTCGAACTCCTACCCGCAAAGATGAAGGAATCGCTGACGCGAGATGACCTGGTCGTGAGCGGCTTCGAAGGCTCCGGCTACTCGCTCCGCCCGAGCACTGCGCTCAATGGAGTTGCCGACAATCAGGCCATAGCTGAGATCGTCGGTGCAGGTGATCCTGAGTACAAGGCCGGCAGCAGCCTTGATCACCATCTGATGGACGTCGGTCGCCAGTACCTCGATGCACAGGTGGCGCACGAACAGAACCCCGACCACAAGTTCAACTATTTCACCGTGGACGGCAAGGGAACCACGGACACCGACTTCACCGAAGGCATATTCCAAGCGGTGGGCGACGACAAGATCGCGGTCCACGACCCGGTCACCAATCCTGAGCACGGACAGGACTTCGTCAGCGACGTACTGACGCACAACTGGTCCGACGACGGCAAAGCTGCCTCGACCATGTTCCAGTTCGGCGAGCTCGACTCCAGCGTCCAGGACCCCAACAATGCGAGCGATGTCGCCACCGCGACGCGCACTGGAGATATTATGGAGGCAGTCGCACGTGGAGTGAGTTCCGACGATGCATGGAAGAAGTTGTCCGAGATACCAGAAGCAAACGGTCAGTCAGCAGGTCAGCTCAACCCAGAGCTTTTGCGATCAGTGTCGCACAGTATGGCCCCCTATATGACAGATCTCGCAGGTGGTGACCAACTAGATAAGCCCGGATTCGATACCGCTGGCTGGATTGATCCCGAAGACAACAACAGCTTCTCAGGATCGTCCAATGTCTTTGCTTTCATGAATACCGATGCCGAGGCCGGCGAAAGTTTTACACGTGTTGCGATAGAAGGGCAGTTGGCCGCCCAAGGGCAGTACGCGCTCGATCCGCGTGCCGACGGAGCGGCTAACTACCTGGACCGCGCAGGCCGATTGAGTGGATTGATTGACAATGGGTTGTCGCAGGCGTTGCAAGCTGAGTACGACGACGAGGCGGCTCGCGCGAAAGAAGAATACGACCGCAAGTCCACTGCATACGGGGCAATTACAAGCCTAGGAGCCGAGGGCATTGGAAGGCTTCCTGGCGGAAGTTTCATAAATGCAATGGTGGGTGCGGCTGGGGATCCACTTAAAGAATCAATAATCGGACAGCCGCCAGAGGCGGCGCAAACTGCCGAGCTTCGGGGACCGAATTTCACCCACCTGGAATACAATATCGTAAACGCGACGCCGCATCCGCCGGCTGATTGGCCAGCTAGGTATGACTGGGCGTTTGATTCGACAGGAAACCTACTCCCATGGAGTGAAATCAAGTCAATTACAGAAAACAATTCTGAGCTGACCGGAAATTTCACATCTATGTTCAATGAACTTGGGGCGCCAGGAGATGGGAATCGAATGAGAAACGCATACGGGGACGTAATCCTAAAGGATGGCTAGACACATGGTGCGCTCAGCGCGGGTGGTCGACGGTTCGACAAGGAGCAGATCGATGAGAACGCTACGTTTCGGGTTCATGGTGACAGCATTGTTACTGACCACATTTGTCACCGGTTGTGCGGGACGCAGCGAGCAAACCTGCGGCACCACCTCGCAACAGGTTGCCCAGACCCTCGTTGAAACCAAATCGAGCATCGACCCAGCTCAATGGTCGCGTGCCGCAGAGGGTGTTCGATCGCTCTCCGATGAGGCCGATGACCAAGCTGCCCGCGAGCAGATCGAAGAGGCTGCAAGAGGACTCGACAATGTCGCTGACGCGTTGTCCTCGACCAAGGACGCCGGGACGGTACCGGATCATGCGATCGACAAGGATGCCTTCTCTGCAGGAGAAAAGGAGGCCCTTTGGTCCGCGGTTGAACTCACCGCTACTTGCGGCCAGTGATGGCACTTCATGCCTGCGAGGGCTTACGCCGACCGAAACGTTCTGCCATCACAGGTTGGTCCGTATCCTTTCCTATCTGGACTCGTCGGCTGGGCGCTCGACAACGATAGGAATCTGCTTCCCTGGGACGACGCCCAGGCACGTTTCCGGGCGAACGGGGCGGTGACGACGACACAATGTTCAACCGACTTGGGCGACACGATGACGGACACGAAACCCGAATCACCCAGGGATACAACGATGTGGTGCGCAATGATGGGTAAGCGTAGGCAGGCCGCCTCCGCCATAGTGTTGGCAGCAATCTTGGCCTCTTGTGGAACCGCTTCTGACGAGCAGGGTCCCCCGACGGAACCTGAGGTTTTACCTAGCCCCCTTTACACTTTTCGATGGTCCGCCGACCCGACCGTCGACCTCTTCAGCCGCGGCGCAGAACTCGTGCGTGCGGCATACGAGGCAGGTGAGCTCAACTACTTTCGTGGGATCGACCATTCCTTCCCCGGCTACCGAAAGGCAATCGGCGGCCCGGTCGACCATCTGGATCCCGACAAGATGGATTCCGTTGGTCTCGTTGAACCAGCCGGTACTCCGGTGGCAAGTACCAACGTTCGTCGTATTACCGATTTTTCAGCCACCGACACCTCTGTGGGTGCGACGCTGTGCACTCACAAGTTGTACGCACACGAAAGTGACAACACGCTCTCACCGAGGTTCGGTCCGACTCGAATTGAACTCGAGAACACGAGCGAAGAAACCGGTCCCCCTGGCATCGCCGACGACCTGATCGATGCGGCGAACCCCGAGGCCAGTGTTCCACCGACTTGGAATGTCTTCGGCACCTGGAAGATCACCAGGTTCGAATCAATTCCAAGCTCAGAGACTCCTCCAGAGTGCACGAGGTGGTGGTTGTCGCAATTTCCGGAACTGACGACAAATCCCGAAACCGAACTCGTGTCCATCCCGGAAGGGTTTCGGGCACCCACACAACCCGTCGCTGTCCAGTACCCGGAGTGGATAGGCGCCGCAGACAACGAGTAATTCGTCAGCTGCCCCTTCACTCGTAGATCCCCTCCACCGACCATGCGTTGTCTGACCAGATCAGCAGCAATGCTCGTGACTCTTCGAGCAGCACCTGCGCGCGAGCAGCAGTGCGCGAATCGGCAGGGTCCCACCAACGTTCGTCGACCGGCCAGGGGCCGGCCCACCCTGTCACCGCCCACTCACGGCTCCCCCACCGAAGTCGTTCGGGCGTGGCGTCGAAGAAACCGCGCGCCGTGACCGTCACCGGCACACCGTGTGCACCTGTCATCGACACCGACGGTGGGGATTCGAGAACGGCTGTCGGAGACGGCTCCGGAAGTCGCCCCGGCCAAGGCTGACCCGGATCACGAGCCGGAGCCCTCTCGTCTCCCAAGGGCAGCAAGGTTATTCGCTCGGCCGGCCCTCTGCCCCCACTCAATACACCCACCTGAACTGCTTCACCGCCCAGCAGTCCCTGGACCCTGACCAGCGCTCGTCTTGCTCGTTCCTCTTCTTCGCCGACCCCGCCCCACAGTCCTTGCTGCAACGCTCCCGACGTCACCACTTCCACCGGTTCGAGACGCAGAACCGCGATGCCCGCCGTGGGGCGAGCCTCGGTGCGGCCGGTGAGCCAGCCGTCCAACTGCCACCGCACCCGGTCGGCGGTCGCATCCGGAGTCAGTGGTTCTGCACATCGCCAGGTACGGGCCATCTGCTCACCGTTCGCTGTGGTCGCCGACACCGTGAGCCGAGTACACGCCACCCCTGCCGCCGACAGCGCTCGATGCAGCTTTTCTGCGAGGGCACGGCCGGCGAACGCCGCTGCGTCCACTCGTTCGAGGATCGGGTCACAGCGGTACTCGACGTCCAGATCCGGTGGCAGTACCCGCGCAGAGGGCGGACGTTCCGGTTCGCCTCGCGCGGCACGGTGCGCCAGCACTGCGTCCGTCCCGAACCTCGATGCCACGTCCGAGGCGGGCAGTGCCGCGAACGCGCCTATGGTGCGAATCCCGAGCCGGTGCAGCAGATCCACGAGATCTCCGCGCCCCGGATCCGAGAGACTGGGCTCGGCAGCCAGTTCTCGCATCGGAAGCGGCGCCAGAAACTTCGCACCCGATCCGGTAGGGACCAGTGCTGCATGCCTGGCCGCGACCACCGCGGTGGACAACTCGTCGGCGATACCCACCTGACATTCGATACCGAGGGCGGACACCTCGTCCACCAATCGTTCTGCGGCACTCTCTTCCGATCCGAAGTATCGCTTCAGTCCGCGTGCCGAGAGCACCACGAGACCGGGTCTGAGTACTTCGGTACCCGGCGCAACAGCATCGACGGCGGACGCAACGTGCTCGAACAACCGCGCATCACGATCCGGGTCCGCAGGAGTGACGTGGAGCCGAGGGCACCGAGCTTGCGCCTCACGTCTGCGCAGCCCCCTGGACACCCCTTCCGATCTGGCTATAGCGGAGCAGGCGATCACCCGGTTGGCCGAGGTGACGGCAACGGGATGCATCGGCGAAAGGTCCACGGCCGCAGCTGCGGCGACGGCGGGCCAATCGGGGCACCACAGTGCCAGCACTCTCCCACTCACAGGCCCGATACCTCCGCCGGACAGATCGACGCGCTCTGTCGATCGGGGCGTACCCCGGTCCACTCGACTCTCCCGTCTGCAGCGGACACGTCCACCCTCGTCGACCGAGGCTGAAACGACCGCCCGCGTGCACGCACGTCCAACCCGATCGAACGCAATCTGCCACGCCCCTCACCGAGGCCGTCGTAATCCTGAACTCGGGCTTCCAGCCGCACCTCGGCACCGTCCCAGTGACCGTCCGTCACCATCAGTGTCGCGCCCTTGCTGCGCGCTCGGGCCACGACCGCCCGCGCACGAGAAGGAGCCACGGATGCGCCTCCGAGACCCAGGACCACCAGATCCATACCGTCGAGAAGCACCGCGGCGATCTCCACCGGATCGGAGCCGGGATCGGGAACCAACGCCAACCGCTCCAGCCGGGCGCCCATCTCCACTGCAGCGAGCAGACCCAACCGAGGGTGGCCGATCACCGCCACATGTCCACCGCTCGCCGTCACCGACGCGATCACCCCGAGCAGAAGGGACGTGGCGCCCGAACACGACACCACCGACCCCCGCGCCAACCCGCCACCGGGAAGCAACCCTTGTAGCGCAGAGGGAACCGGCAGGACCTCCACCACGGACACCTCGGATGCAGGCGCAACCGACTCTCCCCGAGAAGGCACCGCCGCGATACGCCGACGAAGCTGCTCGAGCCTCTCCTGCCGGGACAACCCCGACAGATCCGGCGACGAAGCGCCATCGATCACCTCGGCTGCATCAATCACAGACACCCCTACAACCAGCATCACAAGCGGTCGGTTGCCACGGGGAAGACGCGGCTCGAACACACCTCGAACACGAACCATTGTTCGAACATATTTTCGAACTATTGTCAGTAAAGCCTCCGCACGCGCACACGTCAAGCGGGCCGAAAAATCGCTGGTGGTGGCCGTGAGACAGAGACTCGTCGCCACATCCACTAACCTGAACCGGTGACTGCGCAGGAACACAGCGAGAGGGGCATCGGACCCGAGTACCTACTGGCCGGCCGGTACCGCCTGAAGGTCAAACTCGGCGGCGGCGGAATGGGCGCCGTATGGCTCGCACGAGACACACTCCTGCACCGCGACGTAGCCGTCAAACAGGTCACCACCACAGCAGGACTCGACCCTGCCGAGGCCCGCAAAGTGCGCGAGAACACCCTGCGCGAAGGCCGGAACGCAGCCAAGCTCACTCACAAGCACTCCATCGCGATGTACGACGTCGCGCTCGAGGGCGGCGAGCCGTGGCTCGTGATGGAATACCTCCCCGCCCGCAACCTCGCGCAGGCGATGAACATTGCGGACACCCTTCCACCGTTCGAAGTCGCCCAGATCGGCGCACAGGTCGCCGATGCACTCGCCGAAGCACACGCCGCGGGAATCGTTCACCGCGACATCAAACCGGGCAACGTCCTCGTCGCAGACCGCGGCCGGGAACTCGGAATCGCCAAGATCAGCGACTTCGGCATCGCCCGCGCAAAGGGCGACACCTCCGACAACTCCAGCAGCGTCATCACGGGAACCCCCGCGTACTTCTCCCCCGAGGTCGCACGAGGCGACAACCCCACCGAGGCCAGCGACGTCTTCTCCCTCGGCTCCACGCTGTACACCGTCGTCGAGGGTCAACCACCGTTCGGAATCGACTCCGATTCGATCGCACTGCTGCATCGGGTGGCGAAAGCAGAGATCTACCGCCCCAACCGCGCCGGGCCGCTGACCGACGTTCTCCTGCATCTGCTCGAGCCGGACCCGTCCAGGCGCCCCACCATGGCGCAGGCTCGCGACGAACTGGCCAAGGCCGTCCTCGGCGAGCAGGGGCGTTTTCAGCAGCTCCTCGGATCACCCGTCTACTCCGCAGAAGGAACAGTTCCGGCGTGGGCACAACGATCCACACCGCTCCCCGACTCGCGTCGAGGGGGACGTTTCGTCGGCTCCACCGTCGCCGGACTCCCTGCCGTGCAACAGGGCACGCCGCTCCCGAGCGTTCCGCGGCCCCTCGACCGACTGCAATGGCCACCTCGCCCCGGATCGACTCCCAAGGGCAAGAGCCAGCCCACGAGCGTTCGAGATCAGATTGTCGCCTGGGCGCCACTCGCCATGGGCGTGATGATCTCGATCCTCGTACTCGCAGTCATCGTGGCCGTCATCGTCCTACTCGGACAACCCTGATCGCCCTCACCACGCAGTGATGATAGGCGGCGGGCTCCACAGTCCCGATCGCGTTTTACGTGTCGTTTCGATCTGCGCGGGAACAGTATTCGGATCTCGTGGCTCGTACTGCTCGAGAGCGCCCCAATCACGATCCCAGTCGTGGTTCAGGTATGTAGGAATTGTTCGCCCGGACGTCGACATATCGATCCACCCGAGTGGTCCGCCACCGCTACGGCCTTGCCACAGAGTGGTCATGATGGCCCCGGGCCGGTCAGGAAGAATCCGGTAGGCGGGGATCTCGGCGACACCGTTGCGGTGATCGAACGGCCGCTGGCACGGAAACTGCAAGGCCACTGCCCAATCGATCATGGTCGGTGCATCGCTCCCAACGAGATCGTCGAGGGTCTGTGTCTGCGGCACTCGTGGCGGAGTCAGCGCCACCCAGTCGTTCGGTCCTGTGCCCTTGTCTTCCACGACGAGTCGGACCGTGTCGGCCCCCTCGGGAGCTTGATCCAGTGGAATACGAAGATTTCGCCACGACGGGGCAGGGCCGATGTCGATGGGCAAGGCTGAGCCGAGGGTATCGACCGCCCCGTTCCCCGTTCGAGAACCGAACTCGACAGTGACGTCGGAGCCGCGTGTCACCACACCATCGGAATCGACAGAATGAATACTTCCCGCCGCCGCGATCGACACGAGATCGCCGTTGCCCGGTAGCGCGTACCAACCCGACGTCATCTGCGCGGGCCCTGATGTGCCGTAACTACCGAGCACCGGCGTCACGGCAGGGTCGAGTCCGAACGGCAGTGCAACTTCACTCCCGTTGACACCGACGGCACCGACACCCCCGCCCGTACCTGCGACACCACCCTTCGCAGACGAGCTGTCCTCATCGTCCGAGAGCGTCGTCGAAATGCCATCGTCGGAGGCCTTCTCGTCGGCACGAAGATCTCCCGCGACACCGTTCGGCGTGAACCCGGAATTCTGCACGGCAAGTGCATCACCCGGCGGGGCAGAGATCGGCGCCAGCGTGGACGCGTTCGGATCAGTTTCCACGAGAACGTCCTCGGCCAGTCCACAATCGCTCCCGGCGAGGGCCCCCACGTTGGACTTCGCGAGCGAAAAGGCCGGGTACTGCTCGATTGCGCCCTTCGCCATCGACAGAACGCTGATCACGACAATCACCGCAGCCGCAACCGTCAACGGCGCAATCGACCACACCCGTCCGGGTTTACGTGATCGCTTGTCGAACGGTTCACGCATGAATAGCCACCCGCCAACAGCCAACGCGACAACGGACGCACCCAACAGCATCGTGCTGACTCCGAGACCGGCGATGCTGATCGGCTTGTCCCACCAGGGGACGCTGTAGGCGGACACGTACCACCAGGCGTTGTCCCCGGTGAAGCACAAGGCGAGCAGAAAGAGTACTGCAGCCGCGAACAGAGCCCGGTTACGCATCGATCGCAGCACTGTCGGTCCCACGGCCACCGCAGTCAACACTGCCAGCGCGCCTGCAAGACCTGCGAACACTCCTAGTTGGTGGGTCCACTTGGTGGGGGTGAACGTCATCAGCGCCACCGCAGCAATCGTGATTCCGACGAGCCGACGACTCGGTCCGACCGCAGTTCCGGGAATGCGCCCACCACGCCGCATCATGATCGCCACGGTCACGCCGATCGACAACAGCATTGCAAACACACCGAAACGGCGGGTCAATGATCCATCGGCGCCGATGTTGAGCAGCCATTCGTAGCGCTTGTACTCCTGAAACCACGGCTCGGCAGGACCGATGGCATGCACCCGTTGCATCTCGACCGCGCCGGCCAGCGTCTGGTCTGCGAAGCACGCGACCAGCACTACCAGACCTGCGGCCAGCAACGGTCCGAGAAGGGGGAGGTACCCGACGTTCTTCGCTCTCGCAGTGACGATCTGTTGAATCGGCCGCGCCCCTGCGATCAACGCCCCGAAGCAGATGATCCCCGACGGCCCAGATGTCAACGCGAAGGCGGCGATCAGAATTGCGACTGCTGCAGGCAACAAGCGTCTCGTTGCGATCGCACGTTCAACGGAACACCACGTGAGTAGGACCCCGATGGCGATCGCAGGCTCGGGACGCAGACCGTTGTTGTACGGGAGCCAGCATGCCAGGAACATCAGGGCCCCGGTCCACAGCGCGATCTTGTTGCGACGAACGGCCACACCCAACCGTGGCGCGACTTCTCGGCTGATCACCAACCAACCGACGATTCCCAGAATCAGCGCCGGCAATCTGACCCACGGGCTGGCCGTGGTCACGGACGACAGTAAGCCGAAAAGGTCGTAATACGGTGTGCCGAAAGGGGCCTCGGGGACTCCGAACCACCTGAAATAGTTGGCGAGGTAACCGGACTCGATCGATGAGCGGGCCATTGTGAACTGGTAGCCGTCGTCGGAGGTCGTGGCACCGATGAAGTGCCACAACACGAGTGTGCCGATCACTACCGCGTCGACCGACCCGAACCGCCACCACGTGGAAGGCAAGAACCGTCGCGCCGACCGACCGTCGAGCGTGTCCAGGCGATGCAGTGCCACCAGCGCGATGAATGCAGACAGCGCAGCGAGAACCATTGCCGCGAGTTTCATGCCGCTCGGCGTGGAGGAGAACCGCGAATCGATGTCCGCATGTACCGACAATCCTGCTGGTGCGGGGCCGTTCAGGTCGGTATAGACCCCGACCACCTGAGGACGCAGGTCCCCCGGTACGACGATTTCGGCGCCGTCGCCAGCCATGACAATCGTCCGCTCCGCCGTCGACTTCACCGAGATCGCACCTCGAGCAGCTTCGCCGGCAGGCTCGGAGAAGATCACCCGATTACGCTGCACGATCTCGAAGACCGCGCCCTGACCGTCGATGACGACGCGGGCAGAGAAGCCGTACCGGTCCGCGCCGTCAACACCCGCCGGAGCGGAGGACACAACCACGCCGCCCGAGTTCGCGACTGCGCCGACCGCCTCACCAGGAATTCGCACATCGAAGGACAGCGGAGCGTAGGAGACCAGTGGTGCGTCGACACCGGCCAATTCACCACCCGACGGCCAGGTCAGAGAAGTCGATTCTTGATCTACCGGCAAGAATGGCACGGCCAGGGCCAGGACAGCGGCAACAAGCGAGCTGACGATCGCGACGCGTCGAATGATTCGCCTATCGGTACGAGTACTTTCGGCATTCGCACCAATCTTGTTCGACTTCTCGGACGCCCGCGCCCCCCTGATGTCTCCCACCACAGAAAGCCACTGTATCGCAGGCGGTGGACCTCACCCAGTGATCACGGACCGTAGAAGCGACGACTCAATCGATACGACGGCTGTGTGCCCAGCGGGTCAACGCGTTACGGTTGGACTGCTGGGTTTTACGCAGCACGTTCGAGGCGTGTGTCTCCACTGTCTTCACGGAGATGAACAACTCCTCGGCGATCTCCCGGTAGGTGTACCCACGCGCCAACAACCGCAGCACCTCGAGTTCCCGTGGTGTCAACGAGTCCAGTTCCGGATCGAGTTGCGGTTCAGGAACATTGGAGCGTCCGGTGAACGAGTCGAGAACGAAACCGGCCAGTCGAGGACTGAATACCGCGTCGCCACCGGCCACCCGGCGCACACCATCCGCGAGTTCGGACCCCGAGATGGTCTTGGTGACGTACCCACGCGCACCCGCCCGGATCACGGCGATGACGTCTTCCGCAGCGTCCGACACACTCAACGCCAAACAGACTGGGCCTGCACCGATTCCACGCAGGACAGCCACGCCCCCACCGTCCGGCATGTGAACGTCGAGCAGAACCACGTGCGGGTCCGTCGCGTTGATACCGGCAACCGCCTCTGCCACGCCACCGGCTTCGCCGACCACCTTCATGTCCTGCTCTCGCCCCAGTTCCGCACGTACCCCCGACCTGAAGACGGCATGATCGTCCACGAGAAAGACGCGGTACGGTGATGTTTCGGCAGCGGTTTCTTCGGGAGAGGTCACTTCGACGATTCCTCGGTGTGGGCGACGGTGTCGCCCCACTGTAGGTCAGTGCGCACACCATCGCTCACGGTTCCGGATGCGTCGTCGTCCGCGCTGCCTTTCCCGTTCCGTGGCATGTGGATTCGAATCTCGGTGCCCTTCCCGGTCGCCGACCTGACATCCACGCGGCCGCCGCGCCGTTCCACCCGCGCCTTGACGGATTTCGCCAGACCCTGCCGGTCTGCAGACACCGCATCCATGTCGAAGCCGACGCCCCTGTCACGAACGAACACGCCCACTTCCTCCTGTTCGACCTCCGCGAAGAGGTTGATCTCGTTCTCACCGGAGTGCTTGGCCGCGTTCACCAACGACTCGCGCGTCGCACCGAGCACAGCGGTGAAGCTCTCCTTCGAAAGACCATCGCCGTCCTGACCGAGGTCCAGCTGGACATCACCGACCGTGACAGGGCGAACCGTCACCCCGTGCTGGTCCTCCACCTCACCTGCGATCGTCCGAAGTGCTTCGGCAAGACTCGAATGATCCGTCTCACCACCCCCGAACAGCCACCGACGCAGTTCTCGCTCCTGCCCCCGGGCCAGCCGCGCCACCTCCGCGGAATCGCCCGCCTGCTTCTGGATCAGCGCCAACGTCTGCAACACGGAGTCGTGCAGGTGCGAAGCGATCTCGTCACGTTCGTCGTTGCGAATCCGGGCAGCACGCTCAGCGCTGAGCGCACGCCACATTCGTAACCACAACGGAATCGTCAGCAGGCCAGCACCCACCAGGGTGACCACCACCGCCAACAACGACGACCGCAGTGCGTCGATGTCGATCTGAGCCAACACGACCACACCGAGGCCGAGCACGATCAGGGTGATGCCGCCGAGAACACGTGCCCACGTGAGAACAGTGGGTCGCTGCGGGAGCCCGATCGCGCCGCGCGGACCTTCGGTATCGAACTCGCGCCATACCAGCGCAGCGCCCACCGCCACCACGACGATCGGGCCGATCACTGCTCCGGCTCCCCCGTTGAACAGCCAGGACAACGCGGCCGCACCACCGAGCCCGAGTGCGATCAGCCCCAGAGCCTGACGACGCTCCTGAGCGCTCGCGGGCTGCGCGTCGTCGCCCGGCGCCGTGAAGATCCACAGCAACCCGTACATGACGACTCCCGCACCGGCCAACGCGGTGAGCAGAGCGAACGCGACGCGAACCTTGAGGACGTCGACACCCAAGTGGTCGGCGACACCGCCGGCGACACCGCCCACGACCCGGCCGGCCCCACGACGCTCGAGGCGATGAAGCGGCACATAGTCGGCCGCAGCCGCGCTCGGCACGGCGCCCGAGGCAGCCTTGGCCGCCCCTGGGACTTCGTTCGGCACAGGTTGCACACCTCGATACTGGCACGCACCCGCACGTTGGGCATCAGGGTTACACCCTGAGTTGTCCCTTCGTTCCTCTCGGGGTGCTACCTTCCCCCTCCCCGCCCCGACGAATGTCACACCGGTTCGCGTGAGCTGAACGTGTGTGACATTCGTCCGGGCGGGGGCGGGGAGGGGAGGGGCAGGGGAAAGATCAGGGTTGTTCCCGATGGTCGGGCGCCCACGGCTCGACCAATATGGATTCATGACCAATCGGAGCTTCCAGGACCAGATCGGCGACCTGTGGCAGACCCGGCCGGTACGTCTCCCACGCATCGGGCACGTCGCGGGCCTCTGCTCGGGAATCGGATACCGCTACAACGTGGACCCGGTCCTGGTGCGTGTCGCCTTCGTCGTGTCGACCCTCTTCGGTGGCGCGGGCATCCTCCTGTATCTCGCCGGATGGTTGGTCCTCACCCGATCCGGTGACGTCGCGTCCGCCACGGAATCGATGCTGGGGCGCGGTCGCAGCTCCGAGTCCGGCACCAAAACGGTCGTGCTGCTCGTCGCCTTGGCCATCGCTGTGAGCACGATCGGCCCGTTCGGCGTGGGCATGGGCGGCTCCGGCCTGATCAGTCTTCTCTTCATGCTCGCCGGTCTCTGGTTCCTGTACCAACGAACTCCGGTCCCCCCACCATTGCCCGCCCCGACATACCCGGTCGGTGCGGTCCCCGGATCTCGTTACACACCCGGCCCTTTCACTCAGTCCGGCCCTACCGTGCCGCAGGCCTACGGACCGTACACGAAGCTCCCCGACTCGTACGTGCCGTCCGAAAAGCCCGCTCCGGCGCCCAAGCAGGACCCGATGGCCCCCACGCCCGCACCGCAGTCGTACGCCGATCGGACGCAGCCCACCACCGTGACAACCCAGCCGACCCAACCCGCTCCGCCCGCATGGGATCCGTTGGGCGTGGCCCCGTTCGCCTGGGATCTCCCGGAACCCGCGCCGACCGCGCCGACGCCCGACGCCCCCGAGCGCACCCGCTCTCGTGTGACGCCTACCTTCATCGGGCTGGCAATTCTCGCGGCAGCGGCCGGAGCCGCTGTTGCAGTTCTCACCGGTTCCGACTGGCTCACACCAGGTCGCATCGCTGCGCTGGCACTCGCGACCATCGGTGCGGGGCTCCTCATCGGCGGACTGACCCGACGCGGGTACGGGTTACTCGTCGCCGCCGGCCCACTGGCGGGGTTCGTAGTACTCGCATCGATGGTCGGACCACTCGACTTCGAGAACGTGGGCGAAAAGCAGTGGGCACCGGTCGCCGCAGACCAACTCCAGTCCGAGTACAACGCCAACCTCGGTTCGTTCCAGCTGGACCTCACCGGCCTCGAACTCACCGAGGACACCGCGGTCGACATCACCAATCGGCTCGGTGAGTTCATCGTCGTGGTTCCACCCGAGATGCGAGTACAAACCGACTGCACGACCGTCATGGCCGAGTCCATCTGTCTACCGGACGGTGTGACAGGGTCCGGAGACGGTCCGGTCCTGACGATCGACGTGGACAACCAGTTCGGATCCGTGGAGGTGCGCCGTGGCTGACAACAAGACTCGACACGAAGCCGACGACAGTAACGACAACGTACGGGCAGACGGCACGAGCGGAGATCGGCGTCGCCCCTCGGTGCTGCTGATTCTCTCGGGAATTGTGGCACTGATCATCAGTGCCTGGGCACTCGCCGGCCCGTTCGGCCTCACGCCACTGGGCGCGGACGCCGTTCGATGGATATTCGTCGGCGGTGCAGTGGTGATCGGAGCGGTTCTCGTACTGTCACCGAACTGGCGCAAGAAGAAGCAGGACTGACTCCCGCCGGCTCACTCCCACTCGATGGTGCCCGGCGGCTTGCTCGTCACGTCGAGCACCACTCGGTTGACGTCGTGCACCTCGTTGGTGATGCGGGTGGAGATCCGCTCGAGAACCTCGTACGGCAACCGGGTCCAGTCCGCGGTCATCGCGTCCTCGCTCGAGACGGGGCGCAGAACGATGGGGTGACCGTACGTGCGGCCGTCGCCCTGCACGCCGACGCTGCGGACATCGGCGAGAAGCACCACCGGGCACTGCCAGATCTGACCGTCAAGGCCGGCTGCCGTGAGCTCTTCGCGGGCAATCGAATCGGCGTGGCGGAGGATGTCGAGACGCTCCTGGGTGACCTCACCGATGATGCGGATGCCCAGAC
The DNA here is from genome assembly GCF_042719695.1 of Rhodococcus sp. NPDC058521. Classification (NCBI taxonomy): domain Bacteria; kingdom Bacillati; phylum Actinomycetota; class Actinomycetes; order Mycobacteriales; family Nocardiaceae; genus Rhodococcus; species Rhodococcus sp. NPDC058521. The sequence continues at coordinate 376,608 of NZ_JBHXNL010000001.1, read as the reverse complement.
CGGGGCCGGGGAACGGCTGGCGCCCCACGATCTCCTCCGGCAGGCCGAGTTCGCGTCCAACGGCACGAACCTCGTCCTTGAACAGCAGCCGCAACGGCTCGACGAGCTCGAACTGCAAATCCTCGGGGAGCCCGCCGACGTTGTGGTGACTCTTGATGTTCGCCGTTCCGGTGCCGCCACCGGACTCGACGACGTCCGGATACAACGTGCCCTGCACCAGGAAATCGACGGTTTCTCCGTGCGCGGCATTCTCTCCGAGCACATCGCTGACAGCGCCTTCGAAGCTTCGAATGAACTCGCGTCCGATGATCTTGCGCTTCGTTTCGGGATCGGAGACACCGGCAAGTTCGCCGAGGAAGGTGTCAGCCGCGTCCACCGTGATCAGCCGCGCGCCCGTTGCCGCCACGAAATCCTGCTCGACCTGTGCACGCTCACCCGCGCGCATCAGGCCGTGATCGACGAAGACACACGTCAATCGGTCACCGATTGCCCGCTGTACCAGGGCAGCAGCCACGGCAGAGTCGACGCCTCCGGACAGCCCGCAGATCGCCTTGCCGTCGCCGACCTGCTCGCGCACCTTCTCGACCAGCGCGTCCGCGATGTTCGCGGCCGTCCACGCGGGCTGAATGCCGGCGACCTCGTGCAGGAACCTACTGAGCACCTGCTGGCCGTGCGGCGAGTGCAAAACCTCGGGGTGGTACTGCACACCGGCAAGACGGCGAGCGCGATCCTCGAACGCGGCGACGGGTGCACCCTCGCTGGTCGCGGTCACCTCGAAGCCCTCCGGCGCCGCCGTGACGGCATCGCCGTGGCTCATCCACACCGGCTGCGTCTCGGGGAGGCCACCGTGCAGAAGGCCGCCACTCACCGTCAGATCGGTGCGCCCGTACTCACGGGTGCCCGTGTGCGACACGGTCCCACCGAGCGCACCTGCCATCGCCTGGAAGCCATAGCAGATACCGAAGACCGGGATGTCGTGGTCGAACAGCGCCGCGTCGAGTTGCGGCGCACCGTCCGCGTACACGCTCGACGGACCGCCCGAAAGGACTATCGCGAGCGGCTTCCGCGAGACGATCTCTTCGACGGACGCAGTGTGCGGAACGACCTCGGAATAGACGTTCGCTTCGCGGACCCGTCGCGCGATCAGCTGGGCGTACTGCGCTCCGAAGTCGATGACGAGGACAGGGCGCTGCTCTTCGATATCTGACACCGGATCAGTCTAACGGGACGCGAATCGACCCTCCGACGCCACTAGGCGACGCCGTGCTCGTCCTTCTCCCGCTCCTGCGTGCCGCCAGTGATCTGCACGATCGGCAACACCAGCGCGCCCGGAGCACTCTCCGGGACCACGGGATTCTTCGGAGCGGTCGGCTGGACTCTCCGATACCGCTCACCCTGTGACGGACGCTGATCGTCCTCACCCTTGTTGGGCCACAGCGACGCCGCACGCTCGGCCTGCGCCGAAATCGTCAGCGATGGGTTCACACCGAGGTTGGCCGATACGGCAGCGCCGTCCACCACGCTCAGCGTCGGATAGTTGTGAACACGGTGGTACGGATCGATCACGCCTTCCGATGCGTCCGCGCTGATCGCGCAACCACCGAGGAAGTGCGCGGTCAGCGGGATGTTGAAGACATCACCCCACGAGCCGCCGGCGAGGCCGTCGATCTTCTTTGCGATGCGGCGAGTGGCTTCGTTGCCCGCAGGAATCCAGGTGGGGTTCGGTTGGCCGTGCCCCTGCTTGCTCGTCACCGTGCGGCGCCCGAGCAAGCCCTTTTTGGTGTATGTGGTGATCGAGTTGTCCAGGTTCTGCATGACGAGTGCAATGATGGTCCGCTCGCTCCAACGACGTGGATGCAGGGCCAGAAGCTGCGAGGGATCCCGCTTGACCTCGCGAAGCAACTTTCGCCACCGTGGAGTGTCTCCGCCACCGTCCGTGATCAACGTCTGGAGCAGGGCCATTGCGTTGGACCCCTTGCCGTAACGCACCGGCTCGATGTGCGTGTCCGAGGACGGGTGAAACGAGGACGTGATGGCCACACCCTTCGTGAGGTCGAGCTTCGGGTCGACCTTCTTCTTCGCGGCACCGAGAAGCGACTCCGAGTTGGTGCGGGTGAGCACACCCAACCGGTCGGACAGCTTAGGGAGTGCGCCGGTGTCCTTGAGGTGGAACAGCAGATGCTGCGTGCCCCAGGTGCCCGCCGCCAGCACCACGTTGGCTGCGGTGTAGGTCTTGCGTCCGCGGCTCTTGAGGGGCCCGGTGCGCCGGGTGAACACATCCCACGTTCCGTCCGGCGCCTCACGCAAGCCGCTGACCGTCGTCATCGGGATGACTTCGGCGCCTGCATTCTCAGCGAGACCGAGATAGTTCTTGAGCAAGGTGTTCTTGGCCCCGTGGCGGCAACCGGTCATACACTCACCGCATTCGATGCACCCCGTGCGGTCGGGGCCGGCACCGCCGAAGTACGGGTCGGCGACAGTCTTTCCGGGTTCCCCGAAGAACACACCGACCGGTGTCCTGATGAACGTGTCACCGACACCCATATCCTCGGCGACGGACTTGATGATCCCGTCCGCCGGGGTCATGTGTGGGTTCTGAACCACACCCAACATCTTCCGGGCCTGCTCGTAGTACGGGCTCAGTTCGTCGTACCAGTCGGTGATGTGCGCCCACTGACGGTCCTCGAAGAACGGCGTCGGCGGCTTGTAGAGGGTGTTCGCGTAGTTGAGCGAACCACCGCCGACCCCTGCACCGGCAAGGATCATGCAGTCGCGCAGCAGGTGCACACGCTGAATGCCGAAGAATCCCAGGTTGGGCGCCCACAGGAAGTTCTTGAGATCCCAACTGGTTTTGGCGAAGTCCGTGTCCGCGAATCGCCGACCGGCCTCGAGGATGCCTACCTTGTACCCCTTCTCGACCAGCCGCAGAGCAGTCACGCTGCCCCCGAATCCGGATCCGACGATCAACACGTCGTAATCCGTCGCCCGCTTCGTGCTCATGTCGGGATACCTCCACCAATCGACCGGAACCTACTCGTGAGTATGCACCCCCCTTCTTGTGACCACTGCCACAAGGGTCGCCTAAGTGTAACGAGCGGTTGCATACACAAATAGAAAGGCGCCGTACCAGCATATTCGTGCTGGTACGGCGTTCGAGTCCGAACAGGCCGAGTTCGTATCAGGCGCGGACGGTCAGACCGACCTTCTGGAACTCCTTCAGATCCGAATATCCGGCCTTCGCCATGGACCGTCGAAGGCCACCCACGAAATTGAGCGAACCGAACGGGTCGTCGGAAGGACCGACCAGTACCCGGTCGAGGCTGGGCCGATCCTCACCGAACGACACCGGAAGCAGAGCACCACGCGGAACCGAAGGATGCGCCACGGCCGAGGGCCAGTACCAACCGCCACCCGGAGCTTCGGCAGCAACCGAGAGAGGGGCACCCAGTACCGCGGCGTCTGCGCCGCACGCGATGGCCTTCGCCAGGTCACCCGAAGATGCGATGTCGCCGTCGGCGATCACGTGGACATACCGGCCACCCGTCTCGTCGAGGTAGTCACGACGAGCCGCTGCCGCATCCGCGATGGCCGTCGCCATCGGAACCCCGATCCCCAGAACCTCACCGGTCGTCGTGGCACCGGCGGTCGATCCGTAACCGACGATGACGCCCGCCGCACCGGTCCGCATGAGATGCAGAGCCGTGCGGTGATCGCTCACTCCCCCGGCCACGACCGGAACGTCGAGTTCGGAGATGAACGTCTTGAGGTTGAGCGGTTCACTGTCGCCGTGCGCCACGTGCTCGGCCGAGATGATAGTGCCGTGCACCACCAGCAGATCGATACCCGCCTTGATCAGATCCGGTGCGAGCGCACGCGCGTTCTGCGGGCTCACCCGAACTGCGGTCGTCACGCCTGCATCACGCACCTGCGTGACGGCAGCCGCGAGCAGCCCGGGCTGCAGAGGCGCGGAATGGAGTTCCTGAAGCAGCTTGACCGGCGCATCCGAATCGGCGTCGGTCTCGGCTAGCTCGACGACCTGCGCGAGCTTGGCCTCCACATCGGGGTGACGTCCCCACAAGCCTTCGCCGTTGATGACACCGAGACCACCGCGGCGACCGAGCTCGATCGCAAACTCCGGCGACACCAGCGCATCCGTCGGATGTGCAAGGACAGGGATGTCGAAACGGTAGGCGTCGAGTTGCCAGGCGGTGGACACTTCCTTCGAGGAGCGAGTGCGCCTCGAAGGAACGATGTCCACGTCGTCCAGCTCGTAGGTACGTCGGGCCGTGCGGCCCATGCCGATCTCAACGAGGTCGCGCACGCGCGCCCCTTTCTCGTGACAGGTGTGACTAGCGGGCGGTGTAGTTCGGAGCCTCGACGGTCATCGTGATGTCGTGCGGGTGACTCTCCTTGAGGCCCGCCGCCGTGATCTGCACGAACTGTGCGTCCTGCAGTTCCTCGATGGTGGTGGCACCGGTGTACCCCATGGCGGCACGCAGACCGCCGGTGAGTTGATGAGTGACCTGGGCGAGCGGTCCGCGGTACGACACCCGGCCTTCGATGCCCTCCGGCACGAGCTTGTCCTCGGACAACACGTCGTCCTGGAAGTACCGATCCTTGGAGTAGGACTTCGCGGAACCACGAGTCTGCATGGCACCGAGCGATCCCATGCCGCGGTAGCTTTTGTACTGCTTGCCGTTCAACAGAATGAGTTCGCCGGGCGATTCGGCAGTACCTGCGAGCAGCGAGCCGAGCATGGCCGTGGATGCACCCGCGGCCAGCGCCTTGGCGATGTCGCCGGAGAACTGGAGCCCGCCGTCGGCGATGACGGGAATCCCGTGCGGCTTGGCAGCGGCCGATGCCTCGAGAATCGCAGTGACCTGGGGTGCGCCCACACCGGCCACGACGCGCGTGGTGCAGATCGATCCGGGGCCCACACCGACCTTCACGGCATCGACGCCGGCCTCGATGAGTGCGGCAGCACCCTGACGAGTTGCGACGTTGCCACCGATGATCTGTACGCGCTCGTCGACCTCGGCCTTGAGCTTCGCGATCATCTCGAGAACACCCGCAGAGTGTCCGTGAGCACTGTCCACGACCAAGACGTCCACGCCCGCGTCGGTCAGCGCCATCGCACGCGTCCACGCTTCGTCACCGGCACCGACCGCGGCTCCCACCAGAAGTCGGCCGTCGCGGTCCTTGGTGGCGTCCGGGTGCTGCTCTGTCTTCACGAAGTCCTTGACGGTGATCAAACCCGTGAGCTTGCCCTGGCCGTCGACGATGGGCAGTTTCTCGATCTTGTGGCGACGCAGAAGTCCGAGCGCCACCTCTGCCGTCACACCCTCCTGAGCTGTGACCAGCGGCGACTTCGTCATGACCTCGGACACGGGGCGGTTCATGTCCACCTCGAACCGCATGTCGCGGTTGGTGATGACGCCGACCAGCTGGCCCGCCGGATCCGTCACGGGCAGGCCCGAGATGCGGAATCGCGCACACTTCGCATCGACCTCGGCCAACGTGTCCGAAGGCGCACAGGTGACCGGATCGGTGACCATGCCGGCCTCGGAGCGCTTGACGGTCTCGACCTGCGCGGCCTGAGCGTCGCTGGAGAGGTTGCGGTGCAACACACCCATGCCGCCGGCGCGCGCCATCGCGATGGCCATCCGCGACTCGGTGACGGTGTCCATCGCCGAACTGACCAACGGCACACGAAGCCGAATATCGCGAGTCAATTGACTCGACGTGTCCACCTGGCCTGGAATGACGTTCGATGCTGCCGGCAGGAGCAGGACGTCGTCGTACGTCAGACCGAGCATGGCGACCTTGTTGGGGTCGTCACCACCGGTGGGTACCTGCCCTGTGGAGCTAGTCATGCGGTTCGGGCCCTCCAGATAAAAGGTGAATGCAACTGAGTTCGGTGGCGGCGGTTTCTTTCGGTTCACCTTAGTTCCCCGAATACGCGGCCCACTCGTGTAACAAGGCTCGCGCGGGACGAGATGTTCCCGGCACCGGGTTCCATGGTATCGGCCACGGTCACGCAGTCGTCACACCACCCACGCTGCACGTACGTCGAACAGCTGGCGCAGACCGGCACCACCTGCGTACCGTGGTGCTGTGCGTGATCAACTGCCTCCCGGTCTGCCCCCGGACCCCTTCGCCGGCGACCCCGCCGACCCGTCCGCAGCCCTCGACGCCATCGAACCGGGCCAGCCACTCGATCCCCATGAGCGACTCGCTGTGGAGGAAGACCTGGCCGACCTCGCCGTCTACGAAGCCCTGCTCGCCCACCGAGGTGTTCGTGGCCTCGTCGTCTGCTGCGAAGACTGCCAGCAGGACCACTACCACGACTGGGACATGCTCCGAGCCAACCTGTTGCAGCTCCTCGTCGACGGCACCGTCCGCCCGCACGAGCCGGCCTACGACCCGGTTCCCGAAGCCTACGTGACCTGGGACTACTGCCGCGGATACGCAGATGCATCCATGAACGACGCCCTGCACGGTGACGGATTCGAATCCTGACCCCTGCGCCTGAAGAGCGCACCGACACGAACGAAGTTGTGGCCCGACACTCGAAGGTGTCGGGCCACAACTCTGTGGTTCGTACCCGCCTTCGTCAGCCACCAGGGGTGGAAGGCGACTCCGTCGTGGTCGACGGCGGGTTCAAACGCTTCGTTTCCGGCGGTGTGGTGTCGTCCGGAACCGGCCGCAGCATCACGGTGGGGTCGACAGGCTTCGTCGACGGGTCCGTGCTCGGATCTGTCGTCGAGGGATCCGTCGACGGATCGGTGGTCGTGGACTGATCCGGCGCCTGCTGCTGAATCGGCGGTGGCGGCAGAATCGGCGGTATCTGCAGGTCCGGCGGAATGAGATCTGGCCACGGCGACGGAATGGTGCCGGGCGGCACGGTTCCCGGATCCTGCGTCCCGGGAACGGTCGGATCCGTCGACGACGGCGGCGGTTGGTTCGTGGTGCCCGGAGCCGGCGGCACAGCCGTACCCGGTACGACGGGCTGCAGCTTCTCCAGCTCGGTAGCAAGCCTGGCGTGCCACTGCTCCAGCTCGCCGCGCGCTCCCGCGTCACGAACATCACCGGATCGTGCCGACGCTGTCTCGAGCATCGCCCGAGCCTGATCCGTGTCACCGCTCGAGATCAGCCTCTCGGCCTCCTCGAGCTGCGATGTGGTTTCGATCTGAGCCACGGTGGAGTCGGCCTGTTGGGTGAAGACCACCTGTTTGACGTTCCACAGCGGGTCACCCGGCTGTGCGTTGTACGAGAAGATCGTGGCACCGCCCATCACGACGGCGACGGCAGCCGCTGCCCCGGCGATGGGACGGAGCAGCCGCATGCGGCTGCGCGTGGTCGCGGTCCGGTTCGACTTTTCGATCGCAGCGACGACTTCGTCCAGTTGCGGACCCTTCGGCATCGGGGTCGAGACGATGCCCGAACGCCAGTCGGCCAGCAGCAACGCCAGCTCGTACTGCTCCGGGGTCTCCGTTGCAACATGGCCGTCACCGGCGAGCGCCTCGATGAATGCATCGTCACGGCGAACCGCAGCAACATCAACCGGGGTGTCGTCTCCGGGGAGATCGGCACGGGGATTGCCGTCTCGCCTGTTCCCCTTAGCCATATCTCTCACCTGCTCTCGCGACTTCTTTCTTGAGTTTCGCGATGGCTCGGTGTTGAGCCACGCGTACAGCGCCCGCGGTACTGCCGACGGCGACCGCTGTCTCCTCCGCCGACATTCCGACCACCAGCCGGAGTATGAGAATCTCCCGGTGCTTTTCCGGAAGCGTGCCCAACAGACTGTTCATCTGTCGGCCTGCTTCCGAGTCGAGCGCCCGCTGCTCTGGTCCGTCATCTGCGGCGATGACATCAGGTACGTCGGCCATCGGCTCCGACTTGTTACGTGCGGAGTTTCGATGTGCGTCGGCAACCTTGTGTGCGGCGATCCCGTAGACGAAAGCCATGAAGGGCCGACCCTGGTCCTGGTAACGCGGAAGGGCAGTCATCACAGCTAGGCACACCTCCTGCGCCACGTCGTCTGCCGAGAGTTGACCTCTCTCCGCAGCACCGACTCTGGCTCTGCAGTAACGCACAACCAGAGGTCGAATATTTTCCAGGACCCGAGCTAAAGCGGCCCGATCGCCCTGCGTTGCCGCAGCGACAGCGGAGTCCAACTCCTCGCTCGTGTTAGTCATCGTCAGTGAATATCCTGGCGTTACAGTGGCACCCCCCATGGGTGTGCTCCCGCACTCAGCGGAACCTGTTCAGAATAACGGTCCGAGTGGTCCGGTCCGCGTCCGCATCGCCCACGATTCCTGAATTGAACACGTAACCAGGTGTTTCAGGCGTTGAATCGTCCGCCGCGTTGCTCGATCAGCAACTTGCAGGCATCCCGTTCCAACTCGAATGAAGAGTCGGACGTCACACCACACAGCAGCATGCTTGCCGCCCACTTCAACGGCACGAGTCCGTGCATATCGGACCGCAACAGCACATCGTGGGCAATCCGCACCGCTTCCGCCGAATTGGGCTGTCCGGTGGCAGCGGCTGCACGGAGCAGGTCCGACTTCACCCGGTGCCGGATCGAATCGGAACGGTCCGCAATCGACGATGCGGCCCGGGCGTGGCGGACGGCCGCCTCGAAGTCCCCTCCGGCAAGTGACAGCTCGGCGGCAACCCAGTTCAGCCGAACGTGGGCGCGCCACAGCACGTCCGCACCCACCCCGTCGTCGTAGATCGACAGATCGTGCCCAGTCCGGTCCAGCAACCGCCACCCGAGCGCGAGACGTCCGCAGCCGAGCGCATCTGCCGCAAGACCGGTGGTCGCGTCGCAGCGCGCCGACGCCACGGCGACCGGATCGTTCACGTGCACCGGAGACAACAGAGCCAACGCGCGGCCGTCCAGCCCCGAGGCCGACCGATGCCAGCCGGTCTGACGAAGCAGGGATGCGCGAGTACTCCAGGCCTGCGAGGCGACGGGTCCTGTCCTCTGCTCACGAAGAAGGTCGGCCAACATCGCGTTCGCGGCCGCGTACCGTCCCTGGCCTCCCAACGCCACCGCGCACAACCACCGATCTCGGGGATATACGGAAGCGGGCACGGGAAAGACCTCCGGGCTGTCACCGAAGGCGACGGCCTCTGGACCGAGTGATGGAGTACGCGACACTCCGAGATCTTCGCACCGGACCGTAACGGTCAGCGCGGCCGCCTGCCGGACCTGCGGGCCAACGCGACCACCGTCGCGACAGCTTCCGGCAGCGTCCCGCACGCGTGCACCGAACCGGGCAGCGATTCCGGCACGGAGCTCGACCCACCCACCACGAACGTCAGCCCTCGAACGCGTCGCTTCAGCGCACCGATCACCGCCATCGGATCGGCATTCGCGTCCTCGATCCACAACACCACCACATCCGGCAGTTCCGCCGCGATCACAGCCGTCCGGGCTCGTCGGTCGAGTGCGGTGACCAGGCGGGTGTTCACGCCCTCGGTAGCGAGCGCAGCGGCAAGTGCTCGGCACTCGATTCCGCACGGGCCCGGTCCCGGCACGGCGACCACCACCGCGCGAAGCCCTGCACCGACCGGCGCGTCGACGAGAAGTGTCGACAGCATTCCCGTGGCATGTTCCGAGAAGGCCTTCTTCATTCCTTCTCCATACGCGCCCGCCGTCGCGGGCCCGCCCACCGTCGTCCACATACCGACCACGCCGCCCTCCGCAACGGCTTTCGCGAACAACGGGCGAATCGACAACGACGCTATTTGGATGGAGTTCACCGAAATGTCTTCGAACGTACACTCGGCACTTTTGTGTCCACCCTCTGACGAATGTGTGGCGATCGTGTTAATCGCATGCTTCGCAGCCTCTGCGTGATTCGCGCCCGCCGCCAATGCGCGCTGCATGCATTCGAGCCGAATCACGTCACGCGGGGTGTATCTCCGATGACTTCCGCGGTTGTGAACGGACGGCCCCATCCCGTACCTACGATCCCAGGTGCGCAGCGTGGACGGCGCCACTCCGAGCCTTCTGGCCAGCGCAGATACCGACAGCGTGGGACCGGGCGACGACGAAGCACCAGGCACGGAACTAGGCACCTCGGGCCACTGGGTCACCGCATCATGGTGACCCAGACACCGCACTTCTTCAACGCGAACAGCAATCACGAAACCGCAGAAAAGTAAATATTTTCGCGGTTAATTTTCGTCTTTCAGGATATGGAGATCACCACACTGAACAACTGTTGACGCGATTTCCGGGCGCAACATACGGTGAAGCCGGTGAACGATTCACGTATCGAACCGGGAACCATCCCTCGGTAGAAACACGCTCACGGTCCGCCGCTCGCCGGCCCGAGGCGAGCGTGCAGCAAAGGAGTCGACATGCCTGCACCCAACACCCTGCCCGGACCCAATGCCGATATCTGGGATTGGCAGATGCACGGCCTGTGCCGCGGAGTCGACTCGTCGATGTTCTTCCATCCGGACGGCGAACGTGGCCGCGCCCGAGCCCAGCGTGAGACTCGCGCGAAAGAAATGTGCCGCCGGTGCCCCGTCCTCGCGCAATGCCGCAGCCACGCCCTCGCGGTCTCGGAACCGTACGGAATCTGGGGTGGCATGTCCGAAACCGAACGCGAATCGCATGCCCGCGTGCGGCGTGGTCGTATCGCCAGCTGATCCCCGCTATCACGAAGAACCCCCGCACGACTTCGGTCGTGCGGGGGTTCTTCGTGAACAAGGAGCGAGTCAGTGGCTGTGGCCGTGACCCGTCTTTTCTTCGTCTTCTTCCGGCTTCTCGACGACCGCGCTCTCTGTGGTGAGAACCATGCGCGCCACCGAGGCGGCATTCACCACGGCGGAGTGCGTGACCTTGACCGGGTCGACGACGCCGTCGGCGAGCAGATCGCCGTATTCGAGGGTCGCGGCGTTGAATCCGTGCCCCTTGGGCAGCTCGGCGACCTTGCTGGTCACGACCGAACCGTCGAGTCCCGCGTTGCTGGCGATCCAGTGCAGCGGAGCCTTGAGCGCTTCACGGACGACGGCGACACCGGTAGCAGCATCGCCGGTGAGGCCGAGTCCGTCGGCCAGCTCGGTGCTCGCCTGAACGAGAGCCGAACCGCCGCCGGGCACGATGCCCTCGGCAACCGCAGCCTTCGCCGCGTTGACGGCGTCCTCGACACGGAACTTGCGTTCCTTGAGGTCCGTCTCGGTGGCAGCACCCACGCGAATGACTGCGACACCGCCGGCGAGCTTCGCGAGACGCTCCTCGAGCTTCTCACGATCCCAGTCGGAGTCGGTGTTCTCGATCTCACGACGCAACTGGCCGACACGCACCTCGATGTCGGCGTCGGTGCCCGCACCGTCGACGATGGTCGTCTCGTCCTTGCTGACGACGACCCGACGTGCGCTTCCGAGCAGATCCAGACCTGCATCCTTCAGCGTCAGACCGGCATCCGAGGTGATGACCGTGCCGCCCGTGACGACCGCGAGGTCGTCGAGGAATGCCTTGCGGCGGTCACCGAAGAACGGCGCCTTGACCGCAACGGCCTTGATCGTCTTGCGGATGGAGTTCACGACCAGGGTCGACAGAACTTCACCTTCGACGTCCTCGGCGATGACGAGGAGCGGCTTTCCGGATTCCGCAACCTTCTCGAGCAGCGGCAGAAAGTCGGGCAGCGACGTGATCTTCTCGCGGAACAGGAGGATGTGTACGTCTTCGTACACGGCCTTCTGTGCGTCGATATCGGTCACGAAGTAGGGCGAGAGGAAGCCCTTGTCGAACTGGACTCCCTCTGTGATGACCAACTCGGTGGCAAGGGTGGAAGATTCCTCCACCGTCACGACACCGTCGGTCCCGACCTTGGTCAGGGCCTCGCCCACCATCTCGCCGACTTCCTCGTCACGCGAGGACACGGTCGCGACCTGGGAGATCGATTTCTTGCCCTCGACCGGAGTGGCTGCGGCGAGGAGCGCCTCGACGACCTTCTCCGATGCCGCTGCGATGCCCTCACCGAGTGCGATGGGGTTGGCTCCGGCCGCGATGTTCTTCAGTCCACCACGCACGAGGGCCTGCGCCAGCACAGTTGCGGTGGTCGTGCCGTCGCCGGCAACGTCGTTCGTCTTGGTGGCAACGCTCTTCACGAGCTGAGCACCGAGGTTCTCGAACGGATCCTCGACCTCGATCTCGCGTGCGATGCTCACACCGTCGTTGGTGACCGTCGGTCCACCGAATGCCTTGGACAGGACCACGTGTCGACCACGCGGCCCCAACGTCACCTTGACGGCGTCGGCAAGCTGGTCGACTCCACGTTCGAGTGCACGGCGTGCGGTCTCGTTGAACTCAATTTGCTTCGACATGTGTTTCCGTCTTCTCCTGCAGGATCGGTAAGCACGATCTCGGGCTTACGCGCGTGAACGCACTCCGCCCCGGAATCCTGTGCGGGACACCGGGGCGGATCACGTATGGCTTACTTGGAGACGACAGCCAGCACGTCACGTGCCGACAGGATCAGGTATTCCTGGCCGGCGTACTTGATCTCGGTTCCGCCGTACTTGGAGTAGATGACGGTGTCACCCTCCTTGACGTCGACCGGGATGCGGTTGCCCTGCTCGTTGACGCGGCCTTCGCCGACTGCGACGACGGTGCCCTCCTGGGGCTTCTCCTTGGCCGTGTCGGGGATGACCAGGCCGGAAGCCGTCGTCGTCTCAGCCTCGTTGGCCTGGACGAGGATCTTGTCCTCGAGCGGCTTGATGTTGACGCTCGCCACGATGAGCCCTCCACTTTGGGGTGTTCGGTCCGAGTCGTTCTCGGACTGCTGTTTGAGTGTTCGGTATACGGCACCCCACACAGCTCCGCCGTCGCGGGTGCCGGAGCTCGAGCGGCGCCACTTGGCACTCTATACGTGAGAGTGCCAACGCTCAAGGTCGGCGGGGTCAACCACAACCGGGAGCCGCCCGCATGCGATGCCATGAACAAATGAGAGTCGTGGATCACATTGAATGTCGACAAGTGATTCGAACCTCGTTCGATCGAATTGCCGCTCTACGTCACACGCATGCCAATTCGAATCGAATCTTCGAGACGACCCCGAGGGCAAACTACGACTCGAGACCTAATTCCGCTCTCTCGACCGGCGTGCCGAAATTCGATTCTATCCGGTAACCATGCAGGTAACGCTGCACGCGAAGCACAAATATGGCGGATTCATAAGGTAATGGAGGCGCGAAATGGCACAAGATTCTGTAACGTTCAGGTAACAGCACCCGATTTACGGGACACGTATCGCTGCGACGAATGCGCACGACCGGTAAGTGCACACAGAAGTGAGGAGGTGAGCGATGAAGATTTCCCTCGGGATGGCGGCAGGTTCGGCCGGCGTCGGCTCAGCGCTCCTCACTCGCCACAGCAACGGGGCCCAGGAAGTCGAGTACCGCTACCTGTCGGCCGACCAGGCGAACACCGACACAGGCGACCTCGTGCGGTCGTCGATCGCGTTGATGACCACGCAGGTACCCACCAACCCCACCACGCCCGATGCCCTGGCCGTGGCCTACCGCACCGAAGAGCAGCGTGCGGCAATCGCCAGCGCTCTCACGCGTGGACCCAACAAGGTCCACATGGTCCCCGAGGCCGATGCGACCCTGGCATACCTGCGGCACACGGGTGAGATCGCTCAATACACCACGGTCGCGATCGTCGACATCGGAGCATCCGGAACCACCGTGTCCGTCGTCGACCAGGTCGACGGCACCATGATCCATTCGAAGCGAAGCAAGGCCGTGAACGGCAACGCGGTCGACGACCTGGTGTACGAACACGTCTCCGCTGCATTGCTGCCGTCGACCCGGCGACACATCGACGAACGCAGCCTTCGCGCCCGCTGCCGCGGGATCAAGGAGCAACTGTCGGTCGACTCGACGTCGGTGGTCGACATCGATCACGCGAACGTCGGACCGGTGGAAATCACCTTCGACGAGTTCGCGAACATCATCTCGCCGGTTCTGCGCGATCTCGCCGATTTCGTGCGCACCACGGCCATCGATTCGCCACGTCACCCCCAGGCGATCGCACTGATCGGCGGTGGCGCGTGCATTCCTGCTGTGGCCGCCGCCATGCAGGATGCTTTCGACACCCGCGTGGTCACACTGTCCGAACCGGACACCGCCACCGCGACCGGTGCGGCCCTGCTCGCCACAACCGCTGCTGCCGCCGCGTATCCGGTGGTCGGCGCGGGAGAAGCAGCGGGCCGCACTTCCACGACGAAGGTCACCGGTGCACTACTCGGTGCGCTCGTCGTGGGCGGATTGGTGCTGGGCTACGGCGTGCGCGAGTTGGCACCCTCTGCGGATCCGGACGTCTCCCCTGCCAGCACCGACGTCGTTCGCACGACGACCGATGCGAACCCGGAAACCAGTCGAGCAACCGACATTCCGTCACACGACCCGGTCCCGGCTCGCGGAGAATCGAACGTGATCGTGACGACGACGATCATCCCGAATCCCAGTCGGTCGCAAGCGGCGGAGCCCGTGCCGACGACCCAGGACTTCACGACAACCGAAGAGCCGACCACCACGACGGACGCACCCACGACCACGACGACGACACCCGGGACTACGCCACCGTCGTCGCAGAACCCGAGCACGCCGGGCCCCGACCCGACGCAGCCGTCGTGGCCCCATATCGAATGGCCGGACATCCCCACGTTCTGGCCGCAGCCGCCGGCGCAGAACAACACGACGCCCAACGGTGCACCGGCACCGAACCCGCAGAACGATCCGGAAGGATTCGCACCTGGTCAGGTTCCCCCGTCGTCCGGTCAGGACCAGCCTGCCGAGAGCGAGCAGAGCACCGGCGTCACGACGACGACACTGCCGCCGCCCGCCGGATAGTCGGCAGAACTCAGCCGACCTGGCTGACAGCGACGGACAACCCGGGATCACTGCCCGCAGTCAACGGCGACGGCTCGGCGCCACCCGCGATGAGGTGGGCACCGAGGGCTGCGATCATCACACCGTTGTCGGTGCACAGACGAGGCTTGGGAACCCGAAGCGTCAACCCTGCCTTCGCGCATCGCTCCTCTGCGAGTGCCCTGATTCGGGAGTTCGCCGTCGCACCGCCGCCGAGCACGAGCGTGTCGACACCGACGTCGGATGCTGCACGCACGGCCTTCATCGTGAGCACATCGGCGACCGACTCCTGGAATGCGGCGGCTACGTCGGGAATCGACACGGTTTCACCATTGCGCTCGGCCGACTCGACGTGGCGCGCCACCGCGGTCTTCAGACCGGAGAACGAGAAGTCGTGGCGTGAGTCGCGTGGCCCCGTCATGCCTCGTGGGAAGGTGATCGCCGTGGCGTCCCCCTCCTGCGCTGCCGCGTCGAGTGCCGGTCCGCCGGGGAACCCGAGACCGAGCAGTCGAGCGACCTTGTCGAAGGCTTCACCGGCCGCATCGTCGACGGTGGTGCCGAGTTCCACGATCGGTTTCGCGAGATCTTCGACGTGCAGCAGATGGGTGTGCCCGCCCGACACCAGGAGTGCCACGCACGGCGGCATCGGACCGTGTTCGAGCGTGTCCACCGCAACATGGCCACCGAGGTGGTTGACGGCGTAGAACGGCACGTTCCATGCCGCCGCATACGCTTTGGCCGCCGCCACTCCGACCAACAGTGCGCCGGCGAGCCCCGGCCCGATGGTCACGGCGAGTGCGTCCGGCTTCTCGATGCCGGCCGCGGCGAGGGCGCGACGCATGGTGGGCACGATCGCTTCCAGATGCGCGCGGGAAGCGACCTCGGGGACCACACCGCCGTATCGCGCGTGCTGGTCGACGCTCGATGCGACCTCGTCGGCGAGGAGAGTGCACGTGCCGTCGTCGTTCCAGCGGACGACACCGACCCCCGTCTCGTCGCAAGAACTCTCGATACCCATGACGATCACGATCGGTCCTCCTGCGTCCCCGGGCGTCGCATCGTGAATGCATCCGCACCACTGGGTTGGTAGTACTGCTTTCTGGTTCCCACGATCTCGAACCCTTCGCGGTGATACAGGGCGATGGCAGCGGTGTTGTCCGTCCGTACCTCGAGAAAGACCGGGCCGCCTCGCGCATCCGCGATGCCGAGAAGCTCACCCAACAATGCTCCTCCGACGCCCCGACGGTGGATCGCCGGGTCCGCCCCGATCGTGTGGATCTCCGTCTCCGGGTGAGAGTCGTTACCCAGCAACGCGATCCCACCGTAGGCCACCACACGATCGTTCTCGTCTCGTGCGACGAGGTACCTGATGTGCGGTGCTGCTATTTCGCCACGGAACGCCTCGGCGCTCCACGGTCCGTCACCAGCGAACAGAATGCTCTCGAGTTCGGCACACCGGTCGGCATCGGCCGGTGTCATCGGAACCATCCGAAAGGTCATTTCTTCCGATCCGCGAGCGCGACGGCGTCCGGTCGGCGTAGATACAGCGGCACGAGCGGCTCCGGCTCGGCGCCGGCCAGCAATGCCGCGCGGGCCACCGTGGCCAGGCCTTCCGGAGACGGTGTTTCCACGGGCTCGACCGACAGATCGAAGAAGTCCACGTGCGATGCCGAGCCGGCGATGAACTCCGACGGCGCCGATTCGAGATCGGTCGGCTTGACCACACCTGGCCCTTCCACCCGCGCACCCCGGGAATAGCGAGCCCAGTACACCTCACGGCGACGCGCATCGGTCACGACCAGAAGATCCCGGTCGCCGCCGACCTGCCCGGCGATGGCATCGAGGCTGCACACACCGTGCACCGGAAGTCCGAGGGCATCCGCGAAAGCCGCCGCGGTGGCCATGCCCACCCGCAAACCGGTGAACGGACCGGGGCCGACACCCACGACCACTGCGTCGAGATCCACCGGTGCGGCGTCGATATCGCCGAGGCAGTCCATGATCCGAGGGGTGAGCACCTCCGCGTGCGCCCGGGCATCGACGGTGACACGTGTCGCAAGGGCTCGCACGGAATCGGGCGACACGTCGACCACACCGGCGGTGACGGCGGGTGTGGAAGTGTCGATAGCGAGAACAAGCACGGTATCCGAGACTACCGCCGTCGAGGTAGCGCTCTACGCCCGGACCCCTTCACGAAACCCACTCCCACCGGGCACTACGCACATCGGAGTCCGGTTGGCGTTGCAGCGAGATACGCAGGTGCCGATCGGCCAACTGCTCGACGAGCCCCTCACCCCACTCCACGACGACCACCGCCGACGCCAGATCCGTGTCGAGATCGAGCGCATCCAGTTCGTCCAGTGCGTGCGGACCACTGCCACCCAGCCGGTACGCGTCCACGTGCACCATTCCGACTGCCGGTCCCCCGTCCGGTCGGCTACCGGGCTGATGTGTCCTGGCGATGACGAAGGTCGGCGACGTCACCCGACCCGTCACACCGAGGCCCGCCCCGATACCGCGGCTCAGCGCCGTCTTACCTGCCCCGAGCGGGCCCGCGAGAACCACGAGATCGCCCGCCGACAGCGAGCCCGCGAGCCTACGGCCGAACGCCTCGGTGTCCTCGACGGTGCCGAGGACGACTTCTCCGGTGGGCGGAAATGTCGTCGGGTCAACCGACATCGCGTCTTCCTTCCTCGTTCGTCGGCCGCACACGACGCATCAGCCGATCCACCGCGTCGGTGACGACGTCCGGGAACTCCAACTGCACGAGGTGACCGGCACCCGGTACCCGCACGAGTTCCGATCCGGGCAGACCCTCCGCCAGTTCACGTGAGCTCCCGAACGGAATGACCATGTCGTCGTCTCCGCAGATCACCACCGCCGGCGTGTGCGCCAGCACCGGCAATGCCGTCGACTCGTCGTGCAGTTCCAGCGTCCGCAGAAAGTTCACCACCGTCACCACCGACGTCGCGTCCAGCATCGACGCCGAGAAGCGGTACACAGCGGGACTCACATCGGTGCCGAACGACGCGGCCCGAAGCACCGGTTTGATCAGTGCGCGCACCATTGCGCGCATCGACTGAATGAGCTCGGGAGACGTTCGTACGGCGAATCGAAAAGCGTCGACCACCGGGTTCTGCAGGTTCCGGGCCACACCGCTCTCGGCAAGACCCGCGGCGGTCGTCGACACCAGCCCGACACCGGCGACCCGCGTCGACACGATGATCGGGTACCGACGGGCGAACGCGAGGATCGACATGCCACCCATCGAATGCCCGACGAGCACGAGCGGACCCGTCACGGCCTTCGCCCGGACGACGGCGGCCAGATCCTCGCCCAACTGTCCGATGGTGCACGACGACTTCTCCGGCATTCCCGACGCGCCGTGTCCGCGCTGGTCGTAGAACACCATCCGGACGTCCGAGCCCCAACGCTCCTCCAGATCGCGGCGTTGAAAGTGCCACGACCGCGACTCCAGGCAAAAGCCGTGGACGAAGACTGCCGTCACGGGAGCGTCGTCGGGGCCGACCTCTCGGACCACGAGCGGTGTTCCGTCGTCCGACCGGACCACGCTGCGTCGGTCCCGGTACATCGCCGTGAAGTCCTCGCTCCGGGCATTGCGCCGCCTCCGGTCGCCACGAGACCTGGTCGCGCTCCGCCACACGGTCGTGCCGGTCACGGCTCCGAGTGCCGCCGCGCTGGCCGCGCCGCCGATCAGTACACGGCGAGCCGAGAGGCTCACGTCTCCTGCTTCGCGTCGACGTAAGTGCGCACCGTTCGACCCCGCACACCCGTGACCACCTCGTAGTGAATGGTCTCGAGCTTGTCCGCCCATTCCTGGGCATGCGGCTCCCCCAGATCGCCGTTGCCGAAGAACACTGCCGTGTCACCTTCCCGAACGCCGCCGCCGTCGGGCCCGAGGTCCACCACGACCTGATCCATGCACACCCGCCCCACGCCCGGGCGCCTGTCGTCGCCGAGCTGAACCTCGAAGCGTCCACTCAAGATCCGCGGCAGCCCGTCGGCGTACCCGAACGGCAACAATGCGACCGTCGTGTCCCGCGGGGCGATCCACTGGTGCCCGTACGAGACACCTTCACCCGCAGCGACCTTCTTCACGAGTGCCACTCTGGTTCGCAGAGTCATCGCCGGACGCAATCCGAACTCGCCCTGCTCGGGGACGGGCGACAACCCGTATACGGCGATCCCGGGGCGGACCATGTCGAAGCGCAAATCCGGGCGGGTCAACGTGGCCGCCGAGTTCGACAGGTGAACCACCTCGGGCGCCATTCCGGCCCGCTTCACATCTGCGACCGCACCGGCAAGGCGCTCGGATTGAGAATCGATCACCGCGTGGTGTGGTTCGTCAGCGTGCGCCAGATGCGAGAACACCCCGCGCAGACGCACGGCCCCTTCCGCCTGTGCCCTCCCGATTCCGGCGACGACGTCGGCCCATTCCGTGGGCGACACCCCGTTTCGGTTGAGGCCGGTGTCGACCTTCACGGTGATCGTTGCTGTGGTCCCGACTTCACGAGCTGCCGCAACGACGGCTTCCAAGTGCCGCGGCGAGCAGATTCCCAGTTCCACGCCGGCCTCGATCGCAGGACCGAAATCGGCGTCCACCATGTGCAACCAGGCCAGCACGGGCGCCTCGATGTCGGCGGCCCGCAACTCCAATGCTTCGGCCAGGGTCGTGACGCCCAATTCGCGGGCTCCCGCGTTCAGGGCCGTCTTCGCCACGCGAACCGCGCCGTGGTTGTAGCCGTCCGCCTTGACCACCGCCATCACGGCGGCATCGCCCGCGTGCTCTCGAAGAACCCGCACGTTGTGCTCGATCGCGGCAAGGTCGACCACGGCTTCCGCCTGCGGCGACGTCCGAGTTTCGGCGTGCGGCCGAGGCAGGTGTCCCGACGGGACGGGTCGAGCAAGCATCATTGTTCCGATCCTGCCACTGCGAGACCGAGAACCCCCTGTTCGGGTCCCGGTGCCGCACGAAGAATTCGAATCGACTCCCTGACCTGCGACAACAGGACACCTGCCGACACGGGAGCCGTCCCTCGACCTGCAGTCAGGTCGAGACCCCCGCCATGCGCTGCCACGTTCGCAGCCAACGCGTGGGCCCTCGCGCCCATCCCCGCCGCCTTCAGCGGGTCGACTCCGGCCGACATCAATGCGCCGATGATGCCGGAAAGTACGTCGCCCGCTCCGGCCGTCGATGCCCACGACCCGCCCGCGTCGTTGGCCAGGGTTCGACCGTACGGGTCCGCGATCACCGTCGAATGCCCCTTCAGCAATACGGTGACGCCCCAGGACCCCGCCAGTTCCCGAACGGCGGCGACCCGATCTGCGGCCGGATCCGTTCCCGTCAATCTCGCGAACTCGCCGGCGTGCGGTGTCAGCACGGTCGGTGCGGTTCGACGACGAACGATCTCGGGTGACCCGGCAACCAGTGTCAGCGCGTCGGCGTCGAGCAACACCGGAACGGGTGCCGCCAGCAACGACTGAACGATGCTGTCCGCATCCGGATCGGTGCCGATCCCCGGCCCCACGACCCATGCCTGCACTCGGCCGGCCTTGTCGTGGTCGTCGGTGGCAATCACCTCGGGATATTTCGCCAGTACCTCGGGCCCACAGGGACCGGCGTAGCGCACCATTCCCGAGGTGGCAGCAACTGCGGCTCCGGTACACAGGACTCCCGCCCCGGGATAACCGGCACTTCCCGCAACGACGCCGACGACCCCTTGTGAATACTTGTCGTCCGCCGTGCCCGGTGTCGGCCAGGCAGCACCGACGTCCGCCGCATCGAGCGCCGCGAGTTCGGACTCGCCCGGCAGCAAGCCGATGTCGATCAGTTTCACTCGGCCACAATTCGCCGGCGCGAGGACGTGAACCGGCTTCAGCGCCCCGAAGGCGACCGTCACGGTTGCGGTGACCGCGGGACCGACGACTGCGCCCGTGTTCGGGTCCACCCCACTGGGGAGATCCGCCGCGACGATCGGTGCACGCACGGTCCCTACCAGTTCGGCGGCGTCCGGACGCAGGGCTCCGTGCCCCGAGATGCCGACGATGCCGTCGATCACAAGGTCCGGGTTTCCCACCTCGGACACCACTCGGCCACCGGCGCTGCGAAGCGCGGCGAGGCCCTCCGAATGCGCCCGGTCGGGGGCCAGCAGAACCGCCCGAACCGCCACACCGCGACGCCGGAGCAGGGCACCGGCCCACAGGGCGTCGCCACCGTTGTCACCCGAACCGGCCACCACGGTGACCGAGCGTCCGACCACACCACCGGTCAGGCTCTTCAGTTCGCCGGCAACCACTTGGGCGAGCCCGTACGCGGCACGTCGCATCAGCGTTCCATCCGGCAGAGCCGCCATCAGCGGCGCCTCGGCAGCACGCACCTCGTCCGACGTGTAATAGCAGCGCATCTCGCTCCCTTCCCCCGTCGACGCTCGGGCGGACATCGCCGTCAGACTACGCTCGCAACCATGCACAACGGGCGCACCAGCACGATCCACACCCACCCGAGAAGAACGCGGATCCAGGCGAGCGCCGGGGCCGTGGCTCTCACGTTCGCCGCCCTCGCCGGGTGCTCATCGGACGAAGACCCGTCCGCGGCCGCACCGACCGGACCGGTCGTGGAGGTCTCCGGCATGGCCTACTCCCCCGCCACCCTCACCATCGACGCAGGCGAGACCGTGACCTGGGAGTTCGACGACCGAGGAATCGCACACGACGTGGTGGGCACCGGCAATGCCGCGACCGAGTTGCGGAGCACGCTCATGAGCACGGGAACGTTCACGCACACGTTCACCGACCCCGGCACGTACGACTACACGTGCTCGCTGCACCCGGACATGCACGGCACCATCGTCGTCCGATGACGCCGTGCCGCTCTACTCGACCGTGACCGACTTCGCCAGATTGCGCGGCTTGTCGACGTCGTAACCCCGAGACTGCGCAACCTCCGCCGCGAACACCTGCAACGGAACCGTCGACAGCAACGGCTGAAGCAACGTCGGCGCGGCCGGAATCTCGATGAGGTGATCGGCGAACGGCCGCACGGCCTCGTCGCCCTCTTCCGCGATGACGACCGTGCGCGCTCCACGAGCCTGAATCTCTCGAATGTTGCTGAGCAGCTTCGAGTGTAGGACCGCACGACCCTTCGGCGACGGCATCACGACGATCACTGGCAAACCGTCCTCGATGAGGGCGATCGGTCCGTGCTTGAGCTCACCCGCGGCGAAGCCCTCGGCATGCATGTACGCGAGTTCCTTGAGCTTGAGCGCACCCTCGAGTGACACGGGGTAACCCACGTGCCTGCCGAGGAACAGCACCGTGCTCGACGAGGACAGTTCGCGAGCCAATTCGCGCACCGGCTCCACGGTCTCGAGCACCCGCCTCACCAGCTCCGGCATGGCCTCGAGATCCGCGTACTCGCGAGCTACCTCGTCCGGGTACTTGGTGCCACGAGCCTGCGCCAAGGCAAGGCCGACCAGGTAGTTCGCCGTGACCTGCGCGAGAAACGCCTTGGTCGAGGCGACACCGATCTCCGGACCGGCCCGCGTGTAGAGGACCGCGTCGGCCTCACGCGGGATCTGCGCGCCGTTGGTATTGCACACGGCCAGGACACGCGCCTTCTGGTCCTTCGCGTGACGGACGGCCTCGAGCGTGTCTGCGGTCTCCCCCGACTGGGAGATGGCGACGACCAGCGTCGAGCGATCGAGAACCGGGTCGCGGTAGCGGAACTCGCTGGCCAGTTCAACCTCGACGGGCAGTCGCGTCCAGTGCTCGATGGCGTACTTCGCGAGCAGGCCCGAGTGGTAGGCGCTACCGCACGCGATGACGAACACCTTGTCGACGTCGCGTAGCTCCTGATCCGACAGACGCTGCTCGTCCAGGACGATCTTGCCGTCGGCGAAGTGCCCGAGGAGGGTGTCGGCGACCGCGACCGGCTGCTCCTCGATCTCCTTGAGCATGAAGTAATCGTGTCCGCCCTTCTCGGCGGCCGCGAGGTCCCAGTCGATACGGAAAGGACGCCCCTGCGCCTCGGAACCATCGAAGTCGAGGATCTGGTATCCGCCGGCCGTGATGATCACGACCTGGTCCTGACCGAGCTCCACGGCATCGCGGGTGTGCTCGATGAACGCGGCGACATCGGATCCGAGGAAGGTTTCGTCCTCACCGACACCGACCACCAGTGGAGTCGAACGACGAGCCGCCACGATGGTGTCCGGATGATCGGCATGGGTGAAGACCAGGGTGAATGCGCCCTCGAGGCGCCGCAGCACGCTCAGTGCACTCTCCACGAAGTCACCGGCCGTCGGCCCGGACGCGTACGCACGGGAGACGAGGTGCACGGCGACCTCGGTGTCGGTGTCACTGTGCAGATCGACACCGTCGTTCTCGAGTTCGGCGCGCAGCGGCGCGAAGTTCTCGATGATGCCGTTGTGGACGACCGCCACCGATCCCGCGGAATCGCGATGCGGGTGCGCGTTGCGGTCGGTGGGACGACCGTGAGTCGCCCAACGGGTGTGACCGATCCCCGTGGTACCCACGAACTTGTCCG
The DNA here is from genome assembly GCF_042719695.1 of Rhodococcus sp. NPDC058521. NCBI lineage: Bacteria > Bacillati > Actinomycetota > Actinomycetes > Mycobacteriales > Nocardiaceae > Rhodococcus > Rhodococcus sp. NPDC058521. The sequence continues at coordinate 353,141 of NZ_JBHXNL010000001.1, read as the reverse complement.
TGCCCACCTCCGCGAGTTCGGCTTCCAGATTGGACAGGCGCCCGGCCTTACGCTCGACGGCCATGCTCCCTTTGCCGTCGAGGACTGCGACTCCGGCGGAATCGTAGCCGCGGTATTCCATCCTTCTGAGCGCTTCGACCACCACGGGCAATGCCTGCCGGTGACCGACGTATCCCACGATTCCGCACATGGTTCAACAGGTTACTTGGATCGGCCTGCCATGCGAACTCCGACGGTGCACAGCGCGCATCCCGACCAGCTTCGTGCGTGCCCTTCCTCACGCTCTACGGCAAATCGGTTAACGTCTTGGACGTGGCTCCGAAACTGAAGTCCCTCGCCCGCGCTCTCTCGAAGCGCGGCCCGCACCGTGTGTTGCGCGGAAACCTGGCCATCGCCGGACAGCCCGGCGTGGTGTACACCCCCGAATCGGGCTTCAATCTGCCCGCGGTGGCCTTTGCGCACGGGTGGATGAACGGCGCCGGTCACTACGCCAAGACGCTCGAGCACCTCGCGTCCTGGGGCATCATCGTTGCCGCACCCGACAGTGAACGGGGCCCCGTACCTTCCCACCTCGGTCTCGCAACCGATCTGCAGTCCGCTCTCGACATCTGCCTCGGCGTGCGCCTCGGCCCGGGGCAGCTGAGTGTGCAGGCCGATCGTGTGGCGTTCGTCGGCCACGGCATGGGCGCGGGAGCCGCGGTGCTCGCCGCCGCGCAGCGTGACGTCAGAGCCGTTGCCGCGCTGTTCCCGGCTCCCACCGCCCCCAAGGCGGAAAAGTACGCCCCCAACGTCTCCGCACCGTCGCTCATCCTTGCCGGTGAACAGGACATCGACTCGATGAGCTGCAATGCCACGGCCCTCGCAACCGAATGGGGTGGCGACGCGATCCTTCGCACCGTGGACGGCGCATCGTCCTCCGGACTCATCGAGGGACGCCGCCTGCTCGGCGCCGTCGGTGTGGCAAGTGCGGAACACAAGACGCAAACCACCACGCGTGCACTTCTCACGGGCTTCCTCCTGAACGTGCTCACCGAGGACAAGACGTACAGTGCGTTCGCGGAGGCAGATTCGGACATCCCGCGCAGCACGGTGGTGGACCCGTTCGATCACGACACCGAGCCGGGTTCGGAACTCACCACCCCGCTTCCCCAGGACTGATCCGTCAGACCAGCCAGGTGGCCGGCCGGTAGTCCGGTGCCTCGTCCTGGTCGGGTGGATACGACGAGCGAGTGAGTGCCTGGTCGACGGCCGGATTCGCACCGGCGAGGTCCTCGGAGAGTTGCCGGGCCTCGGCCAGCCGTTCGCGGAATCGTTCGAGGTCCGCATCCATGAGCGCCCTGAGCTCACGCAACCTCTCCGCACCGGACGTCACAGCACGCTCAGTGCGCTCGGTTCACAACTCACAGGGGCCCTGCCTCGGCCAACTCCGCACCTGAATCGCCGTCATCGTCCGGAGTCGATTCGAGTCCCGCGGTCTCCGAGTTTCCGGCCACCTGACTGGGCGATTCCGCCGCAGCGCCTGGTTCGGGCGACACCGTCGCCAGCTCGGGTTCGGCGGCATCATCGACGGGCGCATCCGGCACGCGTGTCTCGGGCATGGGCGTCTCGGGCAGCGGAGGTTCGGAAGTCTGCTGAGCGGGCATGGGCGGTTCGGCAACACCGGCGTCGTGGGCGACCTCGGGCTCGTCGACCGGAGCGGGCGCGCCGATCGATTCCTCGACGACCTTCCCTTCCCCGACACCCGTGTGTCCTCCGTCGGCATTCGCTACCTCGGCGTCGCCGGATTCGTCAGCCGCGCAGTCCGACTCGTTCGATACGACGATTCGCGGTACACCGTCCGGACCGAGTTCGATGCCGTACTCCGTCGATTCACCGTCGACGTCGTCGATCTTCAGCGAAATCCCGCCATCTTCGAGGGCCAGAGTCCACGTCTTTCCGTCCGACTTCAGCTCGAGGCTCTTCACGTCCTCGGACCGGTGCCCAGCGGCATCCTCGGGCGCGTCCCCTTCATCTGCCGCGGAGTCGTCGTCCGCATCGACATCGTTCTCCGACTCGTCCTCACCGTGTGTGGTGATTGCCGAGACCACGTCGCCGATAACCGGCTCGACAAGCGATCGGACGTCACCGATGAGGCTGCTCAGGCCGCTCCCGACGGAACCGAGATCGCCGAGTCCGCTGGTCCCGAAGGATCCTACGTTGGGAAACCCACCGTTCAGCAGGCCGTTTTCCAACAACCCCGACAGTCCCGCGTTGCCAGGCAGAGGACCGATCCCATCGAGGTTGTTGTATCCACCGCCGGGCTGAACGCTTCCCGGCGTCGTGCCGGGACTCGACGGCGGTGTGGGCGGCTGAGCGTCGTGCGCAGCGGGTGCGGTGGATTCGGCGTTGTGTGAGAAACCCGGTCCAGCTGGACCGGGTGGGGTGGGCTGTGTGGTGGGCGCGCCCGCGCTCTCGGGGCTCGTCGGCATCTCGCGGTACGAAGGCACCGTAGGAGACGGCTCGGGTGCCGAAACTGTGGGGGGAGCCGACGGCTGCTGTACGAAGCTCCCCGGCACCGGGAACTCCTCGAGTGCGATCTTCTGCGCTTCGTCGGACACGGCTCGATACGCGGATCGAACGGCTTCGGTGCACCGTGTGCACGCATCGTCGAACAGGTCCCGCACGCGGATGTAGCAGGGCGCGAACGAATCTCGGAGCCATCCCCGTGCAGCTTCGGCAACAGCAACGGACAGGTCGCCGCCATCGGAGTTGGCCTTGGCCGCGGCTGTGGCAATTGCCGGGCACCACCGCGCGGCGTCGGCGACCAGGCTCTCGACGCGGTACGACGGACTGCCCTCGGCCAGCTCCGCTATCTCGACGAGCACGTCGACCTGGGGTGCCGTGTAACCGGCCACGGTCGATTCGTGCAGGGACGCCACCTCGAATGCCTTCGTCTGCACTGCCTGGGCAAGCGTGTTCGGCAATTCGGCGAACGCTTCGGCCGTGGAGGTGAGCTGTTCGGCAGAAGCGGTAGCTCTGTCACGAATCCGCGCGGCGAAGGCGGATGCCTCGGCGCCGGCACCGTCCCACCACGCCGAAGACAGCGCATACACGGCGACGCCGTGTTCGTCGGCTGCCGACCGGGCGGCCCCTGCGGCAGCTTCGACGATGTCAGCGTCACCTTCGAGTGTGCTCAGGTCCAGACCCCGCTCCACGTCGTACTTCGCGCAGTAGTCGGGGTACTCCCGGTGCTCGACACCGATTCGCCGTGCGGCGGGGAGGAACTGTTCGAAGTATTCCAGCCCGACGGCACCCCGATCGAGTGCCTGTTCCGGATCGAGGAGGAACCCCGCGGCTGGTTCGAGATCTGCGATGTCCCGATCGGTCACCGATCGACTCGATTCACGTCGTCGGCGTGCGCCCGGTCCGTGTCGACCACTCGTGCCGTTGCACTGAGCACCGACTCACCGAATGCACCCGAACTCGCGGACCACGTATCCAGCACCGATGCGATTCGCAGCATGCCCTCGTGGAGGGCGGTGCCTTCGCTCGCATACTCGCGGCCTGCGCGCGCACCCGTGAATTCCAGCGTTCTCGTCTTCGCGGCGGCGTCGTACAGTGCCTCCGCTACGTCGACGAAACCCGCCCCCACCCCGTTGACCGCTTCGACATCGAGTTCCATTCGAATCCCCCACCCTTCAAATCCGACTCACCGATCCGATTACCGGGTTGGACGCACCGGCATCCGATTCGGTTCCACCCCGGCCATCGATCAGCTCATACGGTAGTTCACACAGCCGACACAGCGGCGGCCAACTCTTCCGCGATGCCGCGAGCGACGTCCAGATCGGTGGCCTCCACCATCACTCGGACCAACTGCTCGGTCCCGGAGGGGCGCAGCAGGACGCGGCCGGAGTCGCCGAGTCGCCGCTCGGCGTCCTCGACCGCTGTCCGCACGGAGACATCCGAGGCGACTGCAGCCTTGTCGGCGACGCGCACGTTGACGAGGACCTGGGGCAGCGTCGTCATCACGGCGGCGAGGTCGGCGATCGCCGTACCCGTCTCCGCCATTCGGTCCATGAGTCGAAGGCCGGTCAGCACACCGTCGCCGGTCGTACCGAAGGCGGGCAGCACGATGTGTCCGGATTGTTCGCCGCCCAGCGCGAAACCCCCGTCGCGCAGCGCCTCGAGGACGTACCGGTCGCCCACCGCGGTCGTGGCCAGCGTGATCCCGGCTTCCTTCATGGCGATGTGCAAACCGAGGTTGCTCATCACCGTCGTGACGAGGGTGTTGTCGGTCAGTTCACCTGCGTCGCGCATGCCCACGGCGAGTACCGCCATGATCGCGTCACCGTCGACGACGGACCCGGTCGCGTCGATTGCGAGGCAGCGGTCGGCATCGCCGTCGTGTCCGAAGCCCAGGTCGGCGCTGTTGTCGATGACTGCTTTCTGAAGCATCTCGAGATGCGTCGAGCCACAGTTGTCGTTGATGTTCAGTCCGTCGGGCTCCGCGTTGATCGCGATGACGCGCGCACCTGCCGCCTCGTACGCGGCGGGAGCTATGGCCGATGCTGCACCGTGTGCGCAGTCGACCACGACGGTGAGCCCTTCGGCAGAGCGAGTGGACGCACTAGCGAGATGCGCGAGGTAGCGCTCGCCTGCATCCGCGACGGTCCGTACCCGGCCGATCCCGGCGCCTGTCGGGGACAGTGGACGCTCACCCGAGGCGATTGCGGCCTCGATACGGTCTTCGGCCCGGTCGTCGAGCTTGTGGCCGCCTGCCGCGAAGATCTTGATGCCGTTGTCCGGCATGGGGTTGTGGGACGCGGAGATCATCACTCCGAGCGCCGCATCCAGGTTCGCGGTCAGGTAGGCAACCGCGGGGGTTGGGAGCACGCCGACGTTCAGGACATCGACTCCGGAAGAGGTGAGACCGGCAACAACCGCGGCCTCGAGCATCTCACCACTGGCACGTGGGTCCCGTCCGACCACCGCCGTGGGCCGGGTGCTTCCCGGAACAGTCAGGACGGACGCAGCCGCTGCGGCCACCTTCAACGCCAGTTCTGCCGTCAGATCCGCGTTCGCCAATCCGCGAACGCCGTCCGTCCCGAACATCCGACCCATCAACCAAATCCTTCACACTTCGTTCGAACACCACACATATGCCTCGAGGGCAGGCGTCCGGTAACTCTGGACGCCTGCCCTCGAGGAGAACAGGTGCCGAGATCTACCTCTTCGCGAGGTGACCTCGGCGGCACATCAGCGCTTGGAGTACTGCGATGCCTTGCGGGCCTTCTTGAGGCCGTACTTCTTGCGCTCGACGGCGCGGGCGTCACGGGTCAGGAAGCCGGCACGCTTGAGAGCGGGACGGTCGTCCGGGGTGACCTCGATGAGTGCGCGAGCGATCGCGAGACGCAGTGCGCCGGCCTGGCCGGAGGGTCCGCCACCGGTCAGGAGGGCGGTGATGTCGAATGCGGCGTCGCGCTCGACGGTCACCAGGGGTGCCTTGATGAGCTGCTGGTGCACCTTGTTCGGGAAGTAGTCCTCGAGGGTGCGGCCGTTCAGCTTGAACTCGCCGGAGCCGGGGACGAGCCGAACGCGAACGATGGCTTCCTTACGGCGACCGACGGCCTGGATGGGGCGATCGATGACGATCGGGGCCTGCGTAGCAGCGGCAGCCTCGATGTCCTCGACGACGCCGGGCTCCTCGACGGACACGTACTCGTCCGACGCAACCTCGACGGCTTCGGTGATCTCTTCGGGGTTGGACACGTTCTGCTCCTCCGGCGCCGTCACTGGGCCACCTGCTTGATCTCGAATGGCACCGGCGACTGCGCGGCGTGGGGGTGGTTCGGTCCTGCGTACACCTTCAGCTTGCTGCTGATGGCGCGTCCCAGCTTGTTCTTGGGGAGCATGCCGACGATGGCCTTCTCCACGAGACGATCGGGGTTCTTCTCGAGAACCTCGCCGACCGAGCGGGACTTGAGGCCACCCGGGTGTCCGGAGTGGTGGTAAAGGAACTTGCCATCGCGCTTGTTACCGCTGATGGCGACCTTCTCTGCGTTGATGATGACGACGAAGTCGCCGCCGTCAACGTGGGGGGCAAAGGTGGGCTTGTGCTTGCCGCGAAGCAGGTTTGCTGCCTGGACGGCAAGGCGGCCGAGCACCACGTCAGTGGCGTCGATGACGTGCCACGTGCGGGTCACATCTCCGGCCTTCGGGGTGTACGTAGACACAGAACTTCCTCGTCTTGTTCAATCGCTGCTGGCCTTGCGTATCGTTCGAGCGATTCTCGGCGGCCAGTTGAGACCCGAGAACCGCCTGCCACTGCGACACGTGAATGCAGCGGCGTACGGCACGCCACCGAGAAACGATACCGGCCGGGCGACGGTGCGGTCAAAACCAGGATGCAGCCCTTCCCCATTTGCGTCGCAGCACACAGAAAAGGGCCTCGAACCAAACGGTTACGAGGCCCCTCTGCACAGAAGACGTCAGCCCGCGAACCTCGCCGCGTTCATGCGCTCCGTCTCGTTCATCCTCTCCGCGCCCTCCCGGACTGTCTGGCTGATCCGCCCCAGGAGCTCGATCATTTCCCTGTTGGACTGATTCCAACGGTTTTGAACGCCCTGGAACGCCTGCGCCGAGTCACTCTCCGGGTCCCACGTGTTCATGAGTGTGTTGATATGCCCTTGCAATGTTTCGTGTGAATTGTCCAAGGTTCCGGCGTCGCCCTTGAGGGCGTCAGCCATAGCGAGGATTTGCCCGAATTCATACTTGATCTGGCCGGGGTCAGTCATGTGAAGTCCTTACTCGTCGATGCAGATGTCGGATACAGCGAAAGCCTCAGCGCAGATCACCCAAGGAGCTGGTTACTTCGCTGACAGAAGCTGCCACGGTGTCCTCAGAGTCATCAAACGTCTTCCCAGAAGTATCAAGTGAGGACGAAATCTCGTCCAGCGCAGCGTGGAGCTTCTGAGACTTCAACCGGTACTCATCCATCAGCGTTTGGAAGCTCCCGCTGGCACGGCCGCCCCACGCCGTCTTGATGTCCTGGACTCGACCATCGACCATCTTGACCGTGGCCTGCATGTCCTCGGCTCCCTGACGGACGTTGCTTGAAGCCTGGGCCACCGCCGCGGTATCGACATTGGTACTTCCGCCTGACATATTCCCCTCCTATTTCCGATCCGGGCACTGAAGACCACCTTGGTCCACTACCCCTTACACACGATTGGACGCACGTATCGGCCAATCGGTTCCACTCCTGTGGAAGTCTTTTTTCTCCGTCATGTCCGAGCACCGACAGATCGCACAACACTCTGACATGCTTCGTGCAGATCGTCACGATCGTCCGGCGCCGCCTGACATCCAACACTAATCTGAATGCCGGCGTCGACAACTACGAACCAACGCACTTCCGAACCGCCGTCAGGGAGTTCACTATAAGACGCTCCAGACCTTCCCGCGAACTCTGACGAGGGGTCGAAATCGACGAAAGACTTGGGTTTCGCAGCCGCCTTCTGCGCGAGGACCTGCGCCACCTCGTCGAAGCCTGTCCCGTGACGTAAGCGATTCTCTACGACAACTATCCGCAGCGGAAGATGTTCAATGGGCACGAGTTCCAACCGGGTGTTCTCACCTGAATCAACTCGACTGGGCTCCCGTTCGACCCAGCCTGCCGGCAAGTCGAACTGAAGGCCGCCCACGCTGTGCGGATTAGGCGATACCGTCACTGACGGCGTCGGGTCCGCCGTCGCGGAGACCGGAGGATTTAACGCTGCGGTGTCCACTCCGTTACTGCGACTGAGTCCGTTCCATGTCCAGAATCCAACAGCCACCACCAATACAGCTGCCACAGCTGATCCGGCCGCAACTGGGACCCACGACCGCCCACTAAGTCGTTCCGACCGAGCCGCGTCGCCAAGCCAATCAGCCTTACGAGACCTCATTTCGAGGACTGTCCCCGCTTGGCGCGAACAGTCTTGCGGCACAGAATCATCCGTGTCAAGAGCACTCACGATATCCGATTCGTGCACCAGCACGACATCGACCGGACCGAGACGTTCCACGATGGCGTCCCGGAAGAGCGAAAAGCGGCTTTCATCCATACCCGCGGTGACGACTACTTCACGAATACTCCCATCGCCGACCACAGATTCAACCGCGTCTGCTACCTCGCCAGGAGAGACAAATTCGCACGCGCTGAGCGCGAGCATCTTCGGTCCACTGGTGAGCGAGGACGGTTCCACCCGAGTTACAGTCACCGAGTCCGCACCAGGCTCGATCACCACACGTGGCGATCGATCCGGGACACTCTCGATTCCACGGCGATGGGCTACAACTTCTATCGAGGTCGCCACACCCTCAGGCGCAATTCCCATCTCTCTGAGCGCTGCTGACACACGACCAACCCTGGCCGCACCCCACTCCGACGGATACGTAAACTTCACCAGATCTGCGGGTTGATTGTCGGATGCCGATTCGAGAGCCTTCCCGATCACCAGCAGCAGCAACGAGTGCAAGCTGACCGGGCGGTCGCCGACAAGTACATGGTCGTCATCCATGTACTGCAATGGCGCTACGGACGCTTCGCCAGAAGAAACCACCCGCATCGACCCGTCGAGGCCGCCGAGCACAGCCGACGACGCTTTCCAAGTCTTACTTTGGTGCGAGCACCAAACGCCGTTCTCCGCAAGATGCAGGGCAGTCATCTGTCAATCTCGCGTCGTCGCAAGCTGAATCAGACCGGCACCCTTGCGTGAAACCAGCATTCCACGCCCCGGCGGCATGGCACTCGGGCGCACAGTACCCAATAGATTGCCTTCGTCCCTACTACCACTCATCACCAAACCTGGCGAAACCAGATCGCGGAGGCGAGCAACGATCGGTTCGTAGAGCGCTCTGGCTGCGCCACCCGAACGCCGAGCAATGATGAGGTGAAATCCAATATCCCTGGCGTGTGGCAGGTACTCGTGGATCGGACTCAGCGGATTACCGCTCGATGTAGCTACCAGGTCATAGTCGTCAACGACTACGTAGATCTCGGGCCCATACCACCACGATCTCGTTCGTAGCTGCTCTTGAGTCACGTCTGCCTTCGGCATCCGGTTCTTCAAGATCGAAGCCAGGTCGGACATATTGGCGGTGAACAGGTCTGACGAAGGGGCGTAGGATGCCAAATGCTCGGAGCCGATAACACCAAGCATTGTTCGCCTGTAATCGCCGATGATGAACTTCGCCTGCGCCCCGGCATTCGAGTCCGCGATGCCTTTGCAGATATTCTTCAGCAAAGAAGTCTTGCCACACTCGCTATCACCGAACACGATGAAATGCGGGTGCTCGGCGAAATTGAGGAACACCGGCGCAAGTTCGGCTTCGTCCAAACCGATCGGAACCTCGAGACACTTCCGGCTCTCGTTGCTCGGTGCGGGCCATTCGCCAACGACAGACAACAAATCGTCGTACGACAGATCGGTCGGCAGCATGCGAACGGGCGGAGCGGCAAGACCTGGCGTGGCTGCTGCGATCTCGGCGACGGCATGTCCGACCCCGGAGGACAGATCTTCGAGGTTCGGGCTGCCGTCGACACGTGGCAATCCGATCAGAAGGTGCAGGCTGTCACGAGTCATACCGCGACCGGGACGGCCCACGGGAACGAGCGCGGCGACCTTGCGGCCGAGGTCGGAGTCCGAAGGATCACCGAGACGAAGTTCGATTCGTGTACCGAGCTGGTCCTTGAGCGCCGGGCGGATCTCACCCCACCGCGCGGCGGAAATGACCACGTGTACGCCGTACGACAACCCCTGTGCAGCAAGGTTGTTGATCGACTGGTCGAGATTCTCGAAGTCCTGCCGGATGCTGGCGTAGCCGTCGATCACGAGGAACACGTCACCGAAGCCGTCGTCGCGAGGTAGTCCCTCGTAGGCCTGGTCGGCCTGCCTGCGCCGGAACTCGACCATGGATTCGACGCCCAGTTCACGGAACATCAACTCTCGCTGGCGCACGATCGTGGTCATCTCGGCGATGGTCCGTCGCACGCGGTCGACGTCGAGGCGGTTGGCAACCGAACCGACGTGTGGCAGACCGTTGAGGCCCGCCAAGGTGCCACCACCGAAGTCCAGGCAGTAGAACTGCGCCTGCTCTGCGGTATGTGTCATCGACATCGACATGATCAACGTACGAAGGGCTGTCGACTTGCCGGACTGTGGACCACCGACGATGGCCATGTTTCCTGTGGAGCCGGAAAGATCGACGACGAGCGGGTCGCGCCTCTGGTCGTACGGACGGTCGATGATGCCGATCGGCGCCCGTAGCGAACTGAGCGGCGCAACCGGCTCCGTGAGGATCGACCTCGGGAGCAACTCGTCCAGCGTGGACGGCGTATCCAACGGCGGCAGCCACACTTCGTGTGCGGGATTGCCGTGGTTCTCGATGCGTTCGACGACGACGTCGATTGTCGTTCGCGTTTCGGGAGGTCCCGAGTTGATCTCGGCCAGTGCCGGGTATTCGGGCTCCTCGACGACGTCGACGGCCACGGGCGAAGCGGTGAATATCTTCGGGCGAAGCTCGACGGTTGCGGCGCCACGTTCCTGGATTCGGTCGGCGCGATCGCCTTCGTAGATGCCCGAGACGTAGGACGCCTGGAAGCGGACGATCTCCGAGGAGTCGCACTTGAGGTATCCGGCACCGGGGCTGGGCGGAAGGTGATACGCATCGGGCACGCCGAGGACGCTTCGAGACTCGTTCGCCGAGAACGTCTTCAGGCCGATGCGGTAGGACAGGTGACTGTCCAGACCACGCAGCTTGCCCTCTTCGAGGCGCTGACTGGCGAGAAGCAGGTGGATGTGCAGCGAGCGTCCCAGACGCCCGATCGCAACGAACAGGTCGGCGAAATCAGGGTGCTGGCTCAGCAACTCGGAGAACTCGTCGACCACGATGAACAGCGCAGGCAACGGATCGAGTGCCGCTCCGGCCTGTCGAGCCTTCTCGTACTCGGTGACGTTGGCGAAGTTTCCGGCCGAGCGGAGTAGCTCCTGACGGCGGTTCATTTCGCCGGCCAACGCATCCTTCATGCGGTCGACCATGTCGAGTTCCTCGGCGAGGTTGGTGATGACCGCTGCCACGTGCGGTGCGCCCTCGAGTCCGAGGAACGTTGCACCACCCTTGAAGTCGACGAGAATCAGGTTCAGTGCGTCCGGTGAATGGGTTGCGACGAGACCGAGAACCAGTGTTCGGAGGAACTCGGACTTACCGGAACCGGTCGCACCGATGCAGAGCCCGTGCGGGCCCATACCGTTCTCGGCGGACTCCTTGAGGTCGATCTCCACGACACTGCCGTCGACACCCACGCCGATCGGGACACGAAGGCGCTCACGCGCTGTTCTCGGTAGCCAAGCGTGTTCCGGGTTGAGCCGCCCGACCGACCCGACGCCGATCATCTGACCCCACGACTGAATCGGCTGATCGTCGTCGTCCGCGGCATCGACTGCCGTCTGACTCGGCGTCCGGAACGGGGCGAGCCGTCGTGCGAGAGTTTGTGCGTCGGCCGCGCTCATCAGGTCGGCCGTTGCGAACATTTCGACTCCGCTGCCGCTTCGGGCGCCGAGCGATCCGTTGTCCGCGACCAACTGAAGCCCACGAGTGGCCGTCAACCGGGGGCAGTATCCACTGATGTCCAGAACGGTCACGGATTCGATTCCGCCGTCGGTGATCATTCCCGATTCACCGTCGAGGACACCGCCGTCGACGACGATCACCATTTGCGGGACCCCCGGCGTCGAGGGCGCATTGCGCGAGAAGCGGTTTCGCATCGTCAGCATCGGGCCCAGCGCGGTTTCGAGCTCGAGGATCGAGCCGAACACCATGCGAGAAGTTCCGACGCCGTCCGCGACCTCGGGATGTTGGGCATGGGGAAGCCACTTCGCCCATTCCCATTCGTTCTCGGTGTCAGGACCGCACACCACGGCGACGAGCAGATTGTCGGGACCGTGGAAGGTGCACAGCTGCATGAGCATCGACTGGACCAGCGAGCGCGCCATGGTGCGCTCGCCCTCGATCGCGATGGACGCGAATCCGCGAAGCGATACCGCGGTGGGCAGGTCCTGCACCACGGAATGTGCGCGCACGAAGCGGCGCAGCGACACAGCAGCAACCGGCTCGAGATCGTCCACCGGGCCGGTCTCGGGTGCGATCAGCCTCGTCGCGAGGCGCTGACTGCCGCGTCCGACCCGGACGTGGCAGTAGTCGGGGTCGTTGGTGCGCCTTTCCCACATGCGCGACGTTCCCGCCAGGGTCCACAGCAGTCGCGGTTCGGGGTGACTCCACTCGAGCGACTTGCGCTGCTGGTCACCGGTCTCGTTGACGTCCTTGCGAAGTTGATCGAGGTAGCGCAGGTAGTCCTTGCGATCCTCGTTCGCCTCGGACGCCTTGGGACCGCCCTTGCCGCCACCCGCCAGCATGCCGAGCATGGAGACCATCATCATCAGCGGGAACAGCATCGACATCGGACTGCGGGCCATGCCCGAGGTGAACATCAACGCCATCATTCCGACCATCGCGACGACCATCACGAGGGGAAGAAGCTTGGTGATGAGGTTGCCCGGCACCATCCGCGGGATCTCGGGCGGGGCCTGCAGGCTCACTTCACCGCCGGGGATCCGTGGAACCTCACGCCGTGCTTTACGCACGAACCGACTGGTGCTCACGTGTAATCGACCCCCTCGAGACGTTCACGACCCGTATCCGGAATTCCCGGCAACCCCCCAGGGCGGGTCTCGCAGCAACAAAGGCTAGCCCATGACGGGTGGTTCGGTACAGCGAGGGTTTCACGCGTCCGATTCGCACCGCGCGTGCACCGCGAGACCCCCGTGTCGTAGAGTGCCCCTGGTCCGAATCACGGAGTATCCGACGGATGTTCATCAGTAACGTATCGGCGCAGGTGGGGCTGTGCGTCGCAGAGTTGGGGGAAATGCATTGACCATCACCAGCGGCGACTCGCGCCACACCCGCACTTCCGGGACCAGCGCGGCGACCGATCTGTGCAGGCTGACGGTCCTGTCGACACACTCCCAGGTGGACATGGCGGTACCCGCCACCATTCCGCTCGCACTGCTGGTTCCCGGCATCGTCGACACGATCCGTAGCCACCGCGGGAGCAACGACTTCGACGACGTCGTCGAAGAGTACGAGCCGAGTGAATGGGTGCTGGCCAAGATCGGTCAGGCGCCTCTGTCCTCCACGCTGACTCTGAACGAGCACGGCATCCGCGACGGGGACCTCCTGGTGCTCGAGAGCGCACGCGCCAGCGCACCCGCTCCCCTGTTCGACGACATCATGTACAACGTCGCCACCGCAGGGTCCGAACAGGACAGCGAGTGGACGCCGGAATCGGCGCGCGTGATGGGTTCGGCCGTCGGTCTGCTGGCCACTCTCGTCGGATCCTTCGCCCTACTGTGGTCGGCACGAGACGGCGAGAATCTGGTCGGCGCGGCTTTCGCGCTGCTCATGGCGCTGCTGTTCCTCGTCGCTGGAGCGTTGACGAGCCGCATCTACGGAGACGTCCGAAGCGCAATCGTCCTCGGAGGCGCCTCGCTTCCACTGGCATTCACCGGAGGCGCCCTGATCGTGCCCGGTGATTTCGGAGCTCCCCACCTACTTCTCGGGTCTGCTCTCACCGGTGCGACCGCAATCCTGGGACTTCGTGTCAGTGGCGTCGGACTGTCGATGTTCACTGCCGCCGCATCGGTCGCGGTCGTCGCGACGCCGTCCGCTCTCGTCGGCACGCTGACCGACGCGAACGCTCACGAGATCGCGGCCGGAACCTTGGCGGTCGGTCTCATCGGCCTTGCCTTCTCCGCACGCCTCTCGATGCTGATGGCCAAACTGCCGCTGCCACCCGTGCCCGCACCTGGCACGTCTGTCGACCCGTCCGAGGACGACCCGGACGATCAGGTCGCACGGCTGTCGTACGACGAGCTCCTGACGAGGTCCACTCGCGCACGCCAGTATCTGACCGGCCTCGTCGTCGCGATGACTCTGACGACCGTGTGCTGCGCCCTCGTCGGTGCACAGTCGACAGCGTCCGGCGGAACGTACTGGCCCGGAACCGCGCTCGCGATCTCCGCAGCCGCGGTCCTCATGTTCCGCGGGCGTACCTACAGCAGCATTCATCAGGCGGCACCGCTCATCGCAGGCGGTTCCGCAATTCTGGTGCTGTTGACGACCGCAGCGGCCGTTACCGTGTCGGGCTGGTCCATCGCCGTCTTCGCCATCGCGATGGTCTTCGTCGTCGCCGCGCTGACCCTCGGCATTCTCGCGCCGAAGCAGACGTTCTCCCCTGTGATGCGCCGAATCGCCGAACTGATCGACCTTGCGTTCATCGCGTCGATCGTGCCGTTGGTGTGCTGGGTCACCAACCTGTACACGATGATGCGCGGACTGTGAGGGGCGCCGCCGCCCGCGTTGCCATCGTCTCTGTCGTCGTCGCGCTGAGTTCTGCGCTCGGCCAGCCGGGAGCCATGGCCGCGGAACCGCTTCCCAACGACCCGTCTATGGTGCCGCCACCCGACCCTACGAAGGTCGAGCGCAAGAACAACGTGCCGTGCAACGGTGCGGTGGCAGCATCGGACGGCCCGGAGGTTCCGACTTCCCAACGCGCCCTGGACTTCCAGTCCGCGTGGAAATTCACGCGCGGTGAAGGTCAGACCGTTGCGGTGATCGACACCGGGGTCGCCCACCATCCCCGCCTGCCCAATCTCACCGGTGAGGCCGATCTCGTCGGGAGCACCGACGGGACCGAGGACTGCGACATGCACGGAACCCTCGTGGCCGGGCTCATCGCAGCTCAGCCGAAGGAGGGCTCCGGTTTCGCCGGTGGCGCACCCGGCGCGCACATCATGAGCATCCGCCAATCGAGTGCGATGTACGGCCCAGCCGGTCGAACGGAGGAAGATCCGGAGAAGGCCGCGAACTCGGAAGGGGCCGGAAACGTCCTCACCCTTGCGGCCGCGATTCGCCGGGCCGCCGAGAAGGGCGCCGACGTCATCAACATCTCCGAAGTCGCCTGCCGCAGCGCCGCAATGGGCATGGGTAGTGACGACAGGTACCTCGGCGCTGCCGTGAACTATGCAGCCACCGTCCACGACGCCGTTGTCGTCGCCGCCGCTGGAAACGTCGGCGGCGGAGGCTGCGACAACCAGAATCCCGCCCTCGACCCGCTCGACCCGGCCGACGACACTTCGAACAGGGTGTTGACGCTGGCCAGCCCCGCATGGCACGACGAACACGTCCTGACGGTCGGTCGCGTCAATGCCGACGGCACGCCCAGCGAGGAGAGTCTCGCCGGCCCGTGGGTCGACGTCGCCGCTCCCGGAACCGATCTGGTCTCTCTCATGCCCGGATCCGACGGACTCACCAACGGGACCTACGGGCAGAACGGCAACACGAATCCCGTCAGCGGCACGAGCTTCTCGGCACCGTTCGTCGCCGCGACGGCGGCTTTGGTCCGTGCCCGCTTCCCCGAACTCACCGCACCGCAGGTGATTGCGCGCATCGAGGCCACCGCACACGCACCCGCAGAGGGCTGGAATCCCGTTGTCGGCCACGGTGTGGTCGATCCCCTGGCGGCCGTCACGGCGGACGTTCCGCCGGGCGGTGTGCCGGACGACGCTCCGCAGTCGGTGAACATCGCCGCACCCACGCCTCCCGAAGAAATCGATCCCCGGCCGCGCAAGGTGGCCCTGGCATCGGTCGGTACCCTGGCCGCCCTGCTGGTGCTCGGCGTCCTCGGTTCGTTCCCGCTGCGCAGAAGGCTCCAGGTGATTGCGGACAGCCGCAAGGACCGCAAGGACTGAGCCGAAACCACCACGACAGCAGTGAGGGCGGGCACCGATCTGGTGCCCGCCCTCACTGCTGTCCTATGAAAGACGTCCCCTGCGAGACGTTATCGTCTACTCAGCTCCCCGAGTCGGGCCTCGCGCCCTCGGAGTCGGGGGTTACCCCGTCGTGGGCGACGAGCGCCGCATCACGGCTCAATGCGGGACCCGGAGCGAGGAGTTCCATCATCGGCCACGGCGCGCGGGAGGGCTCGTCCTCGAGTCCCAGCTTCTTTGCCGTATCCGCATCCTTCACTCCGAACCGCACACCGGTGTCGGCGATGTAGAAGATGCCGTCACGTCGAGTGCTGCCCGGTTCGAGACCCGTCGCCTGAACGAAGCCTCCGGTACAGGAGGCCACGAGAACCTCGTCGGCGTTGTCGCCGCCGCCATCGGCCTGAGCGAGTCGGACCGGGCGCGCATCGGACGCGATGGGAAGATTGCGCCCGGCAACGAGTTCGAGTGTCGCACCGGGAACCCCGTCCGAGGACTCGGACGGATCACCGAGGGGCCGCCACGTCATGCAGCTCACCGGGTTTTCGCCCTGGCCTTTCACCTCCGCGACGTCGCTCGGGAAGTCGTCGACGGGCAGACCCCGCGTGGTCGTGGGAATGTCACCCATGGCGTCTGCGCTCACGCTCGCCATCTCGGTGTCGCCCTGCGCGTTGTCGTAGAAGATCAGGCTGGCGACGGCCTTGCTGATCTTCTGAATACCGTCCTTCAGGACCACGTAATGCTCGGTGTCACCACCGATGTGCACCTGGAACACCGATCCGATCTTCTTGCCGTCCAACGAGAAGTTGGGCCGTCCACCGGAACTCGGTATCGCGGGCGCTTCGATTCGCGTGACCTCGGGGATCGAATTGACGAGCGATTTGCTCACCGGCCGCGGCTTCGCATCGTCGATTCCCAACGCGCGGGTGATCGAGGGCTTCGACAGGTCGATCCGGGCGCGCTTCCCGTCGTACACCAGGTAGGTCTTGTCGGAGTTCGACACGAGCAGCGCGTCGGACTCGCCGAGTTGTCCGACACCGTCGTGCATCTCGGTGTCACCGACCAGGACGGACGTCGTCACCGAGCCGTTTCCGCTCGCAATGGTGTCGCACACGCTCCACGGCGACTGCGAGCCTTGGGACAGGTCGGAAGGTGCGCCGGGGATGCCGACGAGCGCGCCACGGGGCTGGGTGTCCAGCTCGGACTCCTTCACCACGGCCGGCTTGTCCGCGCTGTCTGCGATCAACCGCGCGGACGCCAGGTTCAGCACGGGACGCAGTGTGTCGTCGTAGGCCACGAACATGGCGCCCGAATCCTTGCCGACGACTATCGACGAGTCGCCGAGCTTGTCCTGAGGACGGAAGAGGGCGAGTGCTCCGCACGCACCGAGACCCAGCGACGCCACCACGACTCCGACCACGAGAGCGCGTGACTGCGATCGCATGGGGTCGTGAAGCATCCGTACATCACGACGAACGAGCGCGTGCTCCATACGCCGAACCAAGAAGCGATATCCGTTGACCTGCCACTTGGTTGTGGGTGTTACAGCCATAGTTCCTCCCCCGTACTGCACGGCTCTCGACGTGACACAGTACAGTTCCCTCAAACGTCATTGCAGTGGACGGGGTGCCGGTCTGCTGGGTTCGGGTAGTCGGGGAGGGGAACCGTGGACCGGTCTCGTAGAAAACGTGCGTCGTCAGTGTGGTTCACCATCACGGATTTGGTGATCGCTCAGGTCTTCGGGTTGTTCTTCGCGCTCGTCGCGGGTCTGTGCGGATTGTCCTTCTGGATCTGTCTGCCGATCGGTCTCGTTCTCATGGCTGTCGCGTTGATCCGGGTGGGCGGTTGGTCCACCGTCGACTGGATCCGCACGGCATGGCGCTACTCCACCAAGC
This sequence comes from Rhodococcus sp. NPDC058521, assembly GCF_042719695.1. Taxonomy (NCBI): domain Bacteria; kingdom Bacillati; phylum Actinomycetota; class Actinomycetes; order Mycobacteriales; family Nocardiaceae; genus Rhodococcus; species Rhodococcus sp. NPDC058521. Next base: position 335,401 of record NZ_JBHXNL010000001.1, on the reverse strand, counting down.
GCGAGTATCAGATCACCCGGGCGGTGGACTACGAAGCGCCGACCGATCAGTCCATCGGGCTTCGATGGGACGGCACCGACGTGGTCGCGCTCGTCGAGGTACTTCCGCCGCACGGCAATCTGACTCAGATCTCACGAGGCAGCTTCAAGTCGACGCACCTGCTTCCGACCGCTGCCATCGCCTCGTGTCTCACCCAGCACGATATTTCGCTGAGCGGCATCGACATCGTCAGCCACGGCTACCGCGCAGCCTCGGGCAGTCCGGCGACGGACGTGTACGACCGCCTCGTGGGCCCGCTTCCGGCCACCGCGACACGCACCGTGTGGCTGGTGCTGCGCTTCGACGCACTCGCTGCCAAGGACGCCGTCGACCGCCGTGGCGGCGGTCGTGAAGGTGCGGCCCGCTCCATCACGATGGCCGCGAACCGCATCGTCCGCACCCTGGCCGACAACAACTGCAGCGCAAGAATCCTGACCGCACCGGAGGTCGACTCGGCGGCACTTCAGGTCAGCCGCGGAGTGGTGCCCACCGCCTTCGAGGAGACCTGGCACGAGGTCACGCTTCCCGGTGTGTCCAACACCGGCTACGAGATCGATCCGAAGGTCCTGAGCCGTGAGCTGCTCGCCAAGTTGTGGGTTCCGTCGAGCCTCGGGACCACGGTGACCGTTCGACTGCGTCCCGGTTCGATTGCGGACCACGTCCAAGTGGGAGCAGGCTTTCGTATCACCACTCGCACTCCCATCGATTCGCTCAACATTCCGGGGCTGGTGTCGATGACCGGTCGCCACCGCGACGGACTTCTCGCCCATCTCCCGATCGCGGTGAACGGTGCAGACGACCGCTCGCTGTTCCGCGACATGTCACTGGACACGCTGGACTCGCTGACGCTTCCACCGTCCGGCTGCGGCCAGCTCGTGGGCTCGGACGACGAAGGCCACGGCATCACGGCACGCATCGCCGGTCTGGGGATCTCGACCGTGTACGTCGCAGGTGAGCTCTACCTGGCACAACAGCTACTGTTCCGAGCCATTGCCACGGGCGCGCGCGTCCTCATCCACACGGATCGTCCCGACGCGTGGGCACCGTTCATCAATTCGATCGCCACCCACGATCGTCTGCGCCTGGCCGGGCAGCACCCACAGACCGAGAACCGTTTCAACACAGTGGTGTTCGACGGTGTCAACGCACTGCCGTCCCGCGCGGGAGTCACGGCGGTCTACCTGTTCGGCGATCCGAGCCAGTGGCCGGCCGCCGAACCTGACCTCTCGCTCTACCAGCCGAACGCGATCGGTGACCGGATCACGTTGTCCACGGCCGGTACGAGCATCGAACTCATGCTCGTCACCATCTCGTCCGAATCGGCGTACATCGGTCGGCCACGGACGTTGGAGCATTACCAGCCTGCGTACTGAGCCGGGCTCTCGCTCGGGTCAGCCCGGGTAGGCGGTTGTCGCTCCGTGTGTGCGCGTCGCTCGCGCCCACCAGGCCAACTGGCCCAGCATTCGCTGCATCGAGTCCTCGACCATCTCGTCGATCGTTGCGGCATCGAGTTGCCGCCGGGCGCGTTGGAATCCGACGGATTGCCGTACCGACACCATGTGCAGTTCTGCCACCACCTGGCGTAACTGCTCGACCGCGCGCACTCCCCCTGCCGGCCCACCGTAGGAGACGAATCCGATCGGCTTTCCGCGCCATTCGTACTTCAGGGAATCGAATGCCGTCTTCAGAGCGGCCGGATATCCGTGGTTGTACTCGGGGGTGACGACCACGAACGCGTCGGCGGAAGCGACACGGCTACGAAACGCCTCGGTCTCTGTCGAGGGTGCGAGATCGGCAGGTAGGCGCATCTCGGCTAGATCGATGAGTCCGTGATCGAATCCGTCGCGTTCCGCCGCCGAGTACCTCTCGATCCTGTCGACGACCCATTCGGCCACGCGTGGACCGATCCGTCCTTCCCGTACCGACCCGATGACAACTTCGATGCGCAACTGCCGGTCGGTCATGGTTCGATTCCTCCCCTGTCGAAGGTCAGCATTTCAACCCTGCAGTGATGAGTGCAGCCAATTCACGATAGGCCTGCGCATCGTCCAGCCCGGTCGACCTTGCCACGTCGCGTTGCTGAATTCTGGTCATCGTGCTCGCCGTGACGTCCGCAACGAAGTCGGCATGGACCGAACGGAACTTACCGCTGCCAACCCCATCGTCGATCAGTTCCCGCACACGTTCGGCGGCGATTCGCGTGTTCTGTGCGTAGACGTCGCGACCGGCCGGAGTCGTGGCCAGATCGTTCATGAACTGGGCCGACGCGGAACCCAAGCGGTCACCGACCGCCGACAGGTAGCCGGTGATCTTCTCCGCGGGATCGGCGATGCCCGCCTGGGATTCCTCTACAGCCTCGGCAGCACGCCGGAAGAACGTGATCGCCACGACCCGCACCAGTTCGTCCTTGCCCTCGGCCAACGCATAGAGGGTGGTCTTGGAGCAACGGACCGCACTCGCCATGTCGTCGAGGGTCAGGTGCGCGAACCCCTCGGTGAGAAACAACTCCACCAGGTTGTCGAGCAGTGCCGTCTGTCGCCCGCTGAGGCCATCTCGCCGGTCCGTTCTTGCCACACCAAGAATGATACTGCAGTATCGCCCCCAGTACTGTCCGCTATGACATCGGAGCAACAATGGCCGTCGACCGCCTCCTCCCCACCCCCGAAGCCCACGCACTCATCGAGCTGACACGCGACGTCGCGGACAAAGTGCTCGAACCAGCGGTCGTCGAATCCGAGCGCACCGAAACACTGCCGGAAGGACTGTTCGCGAAACTCGGCGCAGCCGGCCTCCTCAGCCTTCCGTACCCGGAGGAGTTCGGCGGCGGTGGCCAGCCCTACGAGGTGTACCTCCAGGTCATCGAAGAACTCGCGTCGCGATGGGCCGCGGCCGCGGTTGCCGTGAGCGTCCACAGCCTGTCGTGTTTCCCACTCACCACTCGCGGCACCGACGACCAGAAGCAGCGGTGGTTGCCCGACATGCTGGGCGGCGACACGATCGGCGCCTACAGCCTCTCCGAACCCCAAGCCGGCTCCGATGCCGCCGCACTCACCTGCCGAGCAACCCGTACTCCAGAGGGTTTCCGTATCAACGGCACCAAGGCTTGGATCACCAACGGCGGCAACGCCGACTTCTACACGCTCTTCGCGCGAACGGGCGAAGGCTCGAAAGGTGTCTCGTGCTTTCTCGTGGACAAGGACACGGACGGCCTGACCTTCGGTAAGCCCGAGGAGAAGATGGGGTTGCACGCAGTACCCACCGCGTCGGCTTTCTACGACGACGCGCTCGTCTCGGCGGACCGTCTCATCGGCAACGAAGGCGACGGCCTGGCGATCGCGTTCAGTGCGTTGGACTCCGGCCGCCTCGGTATCGCCGCCGTCGCAGTCGGTTTGGCACAGCGCGCACTGGACGACGCGGTCGCCTACGCGAAGGAACGCTCCGCCTTCGGCAAACGAATCATCGACCATCAAGGGCTCGGTTTCGTCCTGGCCGACATGGCCGCCGCCGTCGGCTCCGCTCGCGCGACATATCTCGACGCGGCACGTCGACGGGACGCGAACCTCCCCTACTCGCGTGAGGCCAGTGTCGCGAAACTGATCGCAACAGATGCCGCAATGAAAGTGACCACCGACGCCGTGCAGGTCTTCGGCGGCTACGGTTACACGCGCGACTTCCCCGTCGAGCGGTACATGCGGGAAGCCAAGATCACGCAGATCTTCGAGGGCACCAACCAGATTCAGCGCCTTGTGATCGCCCGCTCGCTGGCCGGCTAGTTCTGCACCTCGATCAACCGCTCGGCCAGCACGCGGGCGCTGTCCACGAGGTTTCGGCCGTCCTCGATCCTCAGGAAGCGCAACGACACCTGATCGGCGCCGGCACGCTGCTGCGCGAGCACCCGTGCCGCGAGTGTGTCGGCGTCGCCCCACACGACGAGTTCGTCCACGAGCCTGTCGTCCAGATCGGCGATCTCGTTGTCGCTGAATCCCATTCGTCGAGCGTTCAGTCGATATCCCTGGACGTTGCCCAGCAGGAAGCGAAGGGGCTCTCGCGCGGCAGCGCGAGCCCGCACCGGGTCGTCGTCGAGCACCATCATCTGGTCGACGATCAGTGCGCGATCGGGCCCCAGAATCTCGCGGGCACGAGCGGTGTGGTCGGGCGTGACCAGCAACGTGATCGCACCTCCGAATCGCTCACGGGCAAGCTCGAGTTTCTTCGGGCCGAGCGCCGCGAGAATCCTGCGCTGCCGAGAGATCGGGTTCGCCGAGGCGTCGACTCGATCGAGGAAGTCGTTCATCGCACGCAGCGGACTCGGGGCGCTCTGTGGCGCACCCAGGCCGACGATGAACCTGCCAGGGGCAGTTCGCTCGAGGTCGCCGTACAGGCGCCGGACTCTCTCGTCGTCGTGCACGTCCAGCGAGATGATCCCGGTACCGATTCTCGCGGCCGTCGTGACGCCCACGAGATCCACAACCGGGTCCAGACTCTGCAACTGCCCGCCCGCCAACCAGATCGTGCCGTAGCCCATTCGCTCGAGGTCCTTGGCGTCGGAAAGGTGCGAGCCATCGGGCGTGAGCGGAAGTGCGACCCCGATGGGACCCAGGTCGAAAGTGGTGGTCATCGCGTTTCCCTCCATAGGTTTCTACCGTGGAAGGGACGCTACGACCTCGACCTTTGTTGAGGTCAAGACTCCAGGGCCGACGTCAGTTCGCGGACAGCAGCGACGAACTCGGCGCGCAGAGCTTCCGATTCGACTTCTCCATCGACGACATCCGTACGCGCCAACGGAACCCGGAGGCACGCAGACTCGACCACTCTGGCCTGTACGTACCCGAGGACGGTGCGTAGCTCACTGTGCGCACCGGCGCCCCCTGTCGGAGCAGCCACCGAGGACACGTTGATCCAGGCGACCGGTTTGTCGGTGAGCACCACGTCACCGACCAGCCAGTCCAGCAGATTCTTGAAGCTACCGGGCAGTGCACCAGCGTACTCAGGCGTGCAGAAGAGGATTGCATCCGCAGCAGCGACAGCCCTACGCAGGCGATCCACCGCCTCGGGAAGCGGATCACGGTCCTCGTCCGGGTCGAAGGCCGGCAGTGCTGCCAACTCGGTGTACAGCTCGGATTCCACGGCCCCACATTGCTGCACCGACCTGAGGACCGCAGTATTCGTGGACCCGGACCTGGTGCTCCCCGAGATCAGGAGCAACCGCACCGAACCGGTCCCGTCAACAGCAGCCGTTTCCGAGCGTTCGCACGTCACGGGTCGTCACGTTACGCGCAGCGAGTTCGTCATCGGAGGGGTAGTCCACCTGTACGAGAGAGAGTCCATGCGCAGGCGCGACCAGAATCGAACTGGACCGGGAAGATTCGCGAAGCAACTGCTCGATCCAACTCACTTCCCTTCTACCCTCCCCCACTGCAAGGACGGCCCCGACGAGACTGCGGACCATCGACCAGCAGAAGGCATCCGCAGAGACGAATGCGGTGTGAAGGTGCCCGTCACGCTCCCAGTCGAAGCGCTGTAGGTCGCGCACCGTGGTTGCACCTTCTCGCCTCTTGCAGAACGCGGCGAAGTCGTGCAGACCGACCAAGCGCGACGAGGCCTCCTGCATCGCACCGAGATCCAACGTCTTCGGGAACGACACGACATCACGAGCCCGCAACGGATCGGCCCCGTACCGCGCCGTGGTCAGCCGATACTCGTAATGACGACGCAGAGCAGAGAACCGGGCGTCGAAATGCTCGGGGGCGAACGACACCTGCTTGACCCGAACATCCTTGGGCAGGAACCGAGCCAGCCGACGGACGAGGAACGACGGATCCTCGGGAACCAGGTCTTCGGGTACATCGACGTGCGCAACCTGACCGTCGGCATGAACGCCTGCGTCGGTACGTCCGGCAACGGTGAGTTGCAGAGGAGTTCGCAGAACCGCGCCCAACTTGTCCTCGATCTCCCCACACACGGTGCGGAGATCGTTCTGACGCGCCCACCCCTTGAAGTCGGTGCCGTCGTACGCGATGTCCAGCCTCAGACGACGGGTCTCATACGAAACGGGCCCGCCGTCCCCAGCGGGGACGACGGGCCCGTTCGATTCAGCGTGTGCCGAAACCAAGTGGACTTAGTCCTTCTTGGCCTCGTCGGCCTCGGTCGCGTCTGCGGCAGAAGCGTTCTCGTCTTCGATTCCCTCGACGACCGCGTCTGCGTTCTCGACCTCGGCCTCCGTCGCGTCGGCCTCGACGGCTTCCACGACGTTCTCGTCGGCAGCGGGAGCAGCCGGTGCATCCTTCGAAGCCTTCACGCGACGAGCGCGATCGGCCTCGGAGGTGACGGTCTTCTCCTTGACGAGCTCGATGATGGCCATCGGAGCGTTGTCACCCTTGCGGGGCACGGTCTTGACGATGCGGGTGTAACCGCCGTCGCGATCCGCGTAGAACGGTCCGATCTCCGCGAACAGGGTGTGCACGACATCCTTGTTGCGGATGACCTTCAGCACCTCACGACGGTTGGCCAGCGTGCCGGCCTTCGCGTGCGTGACGAGCTTCTCGGCGTAGGGGCGCAGCGCCTTCGCCTTGGCCTCCGTGGTGGTGATGCGGCCGTGCTCGAAGAGCGCGGTGGCCAGGTTGGCGAAGATCGCCTTCTGGTGCGAAGCCGACCCGCCGAAGCGGGCACCCTTCTTGGGCTTGGGCATGATCAGTATCTCCTAGTAAGGACTGTGAGCTGCTACAGCTGTTCGGTCTCGGCGTAGTCCTCGGTGCCCTCGGCGTCGCCGAAAGAACCGGCGTCCGTGTCACTCCACGTGCCGGTGGCGGCGTCGTAGCCGGCAACGGTGGTGGGATCGAAGGACGCGGGGCTGTCCTTGAGAGCGAGGCCCAGCGAGTGCAGCTTGACCTTCACCTCGTCGATGGACTTCTGTCCGAAGTTGCGGATGTCGAGCAGATCGGACTCGGTACGGCCGACAAGCTCACCGACGGTGTGAACACCCTCGCGCTTGAGGCAGTTGTAGGAACGAACCGTGAGGTCCAGATCCTCGATGGGGAGTCCGAAGGAAGCGATGTGGTCGGCCTCGGCGGGCGAGGGTCCGATCTCGATTCCTTCTGCTTCGACGTTCAGCTCACGGGCCAGGCCGAAGAGCTCAACCAGGGTCTTGCCCGCAGAAGCGAGCGCGTCCCGAGCGGTGATGGAGTTCTTGGTCTCCACGTCGAGCACGAGCCGATCGAAGTCGGTGCGCTGCTCGACACGGGTGGCCTCCACCTTGTAGGTGACCTTGAGCACCGGCGAGTAGATCGAGTCGACCGGGATACGGCCGATCTCGGCGCCGGACGCCTTGTTCTGGACGGCAGGAACGTAGCCGCGACCGCGCTCGACGACGAGCTCGATCTCCAGCTTTCCCTTGTCGTTCAGGGTGGCGATGTGCAGATCCGGGTTGTTCACCGTGACGCCGGCCGGGGGCACGATGTCGCCTGCGGTCACAGCGCCGGGGCCCTGCTTGCGGACGTACATGGTGACCGGCTCGTCCTCTTCGGAGCTCACGACGAGTCCCTTGAGGTTCAGGATGATGTCGGTGACGTCTTCCTTCACACCGGGAACGGTCGTGAACTCGTGCAGAACGCCGTCGATACGGATGCTGGTGACAGCAGCGCCGGGGATCGACGAGAGCAGCGTGCGCCGAAGCGAGTTGCCGAGGGTGTACCCGAAGCCTGGCTCGAGGGGCTCGATGACGAACTTCGAGCGGTTGTCAGCGATGACCTCTTCGGTCAGCGTGGGTCGCTGAGAAATGAGCATTCGATTTCCTCCTGTACGGGCGTCCGCTATTTGACGCCCACGATGGGAAAGGCCTTCGGCCTGTGAGTGGTTGACGAGTACAGAGACTCGTCAACCACTCACAGGCGCGGAGCGCCTTACTTCGAGTAGTACTCGACGATGAGCTGTTCCTGCAGAGGAATGTCGATCTGCGCACGCTCGGGCAGCTGGTGAACCAGCACACGGAGACGTCCACCGACGACCTGCAGCCAACCCGGGATCGGGCGATCGCCCTGGGTCTCACGCGCCACCTGGAAAGGCAGCGTGCTCAGCGACTTCTCCTTGACATCGATGATGTCGTACTGGGAGACGCGGTAGCTCGGGATGTCGACCTTCTTGTTGTTCACGAGAAGGTGCCCGTGGGTGACGAGCTGACGGGCCTGGCGACGGGTACGTGCCAGTCCGGCGCGGTACACGACGTTGTCCAGACGCGACTCGAGGATGCGCAGCAGGTTCTCGCCGGTCTTGCCGGGGCGGTTGTTCGCCTCTTTGTAGTACAGGCGGAACTGCTTCTCCATGACGCCGTAGGTGAAGCGAGCCTTCTGCTTCTCCTGCAGCTGGAGCAGGTACTCGCTCTCCTTGATCCGCGCGCGGCCGTGCTGGCCCGGCGGGTAGGGACGACGCTCGAACGCCTGGTCGCCTCCAACGAGGTCGACGCGCAGACGACGCGACTTGCGGGTGATGGGTCCGGTATAACGTGCCATTTTCTTCTACCTATCCTTCCCGCTAGACCCGACGCCGCTTGGGCGGGCGGCAGCCGTTGTGCGGCTGTGGAGTGACGTCAGAGATGGTGCCGACCTCGAGGCCAGCAGCCTGAAGCGAGCGGATCGCAGTCTCACGGCCGGAGCCGGGACCCTTGACGAATACGTCGACCTTCTTCACGCCGTGCTCCTGCGCCTTACGGGCAGCGTTCTCAGCGGCGAGCTGAGCGGCGAACGGGGTCGACTTGCGCGAACCCTTGAATCCGACGTGTCCCGAGGACGCCCAGGAGATGACGTTTCCCGTGGGATCGGTGATCGACACGATCGTGTTGTTGAACGTGCTCTTGATGTGTGCGGCGCCGTGGGGGACGTTCTTCTTGTCCCTGCGACGCGCCTTCTGGGTCTTCTTCGGACCGGTGCTACGTGACTTGGGGGGCATTACTTCGCCTTCTTCTTGCCGGCAATGGTGCGCTTGGGACCCTTACGGGTGCGGGCGTTGGTCTTGGTGCGCTGACCACGCACGGGCAGACCACGACGGTGGCGCAGGCCCTGGTAGCAGCCGATCTCGATCTTGCGCCGGATGTCCGCCTGGACCTCGCGACGGAGGTCACCCTCGACCTTGAGGGACTCCTCGATGTACTCACGGAGCTTCGAGAGGTCCTCGTCGGTGAGGTCCTTGCTCCGCAGGTCGGCCGAAACGCCGGTGGCGTCCAGGATCTCCTTGGAGCGGGTACGGCCGACGCCGTAGATGTATGTCAGTGCGATCTCCATGCGCTTTTCGCGAGGAAGATCGACACCTGCGAGACGTGCCATGTGGCATTCCTATCGGTGTGCGGAGGTCTGCTCCCAGTCCGTCCCCTGTGCCTCTTCAAGCACCGCCGGTCTTTCGACCCGCGACACATCGACTAACTCAGTGGGGCCCCGGCCTCCGTGCCGGGGGTAGACCAGTACCTGCCTGTGGATGGTGAAATCCGGCGGCCGTGAGTGCTGGCTGGTGCTGGAAGGTCTTCTTTGCTTGTTGCCAAGCAGATCTTCGAAAAGCTGTGGTCAGCCCTGACGCTGCTTGTGGCGCAGGTTGTCGCAGATCACCATGACTCGCCCGTTACGGCGGATCACTTTGCACTTCTCGCAGATCTTCTTGACGCTCGGCTGAACCTTCACGTCTTCTGATCTCCTGTTTTGTGGCTGCCCATCGCCATCTTCCGCGACGGACCTCGTTCTCCCGAAACTGGTCAGATCCGGGAAGTCCCTACTTGTACCGGTAAACGATGCGTCCACGCGTCAAGTCGTAGGGCGACAGCTCTACGACGACACGGTCTTCCGGGAGGATGCGAATGTAGTGCTGACGCATCTTTCCGCTGATGTGGGCGAGAACCTTGTGGCCGTTCTCCAGCTCAATGCGGAACATTGCATTGGGCAGCGGCTCGACGACTCGTCCCTCGACCTCGATGGCCCCGTCTTTCTTAGCCATATCCTCCGCGTTCCATGTGGTTTGACGTGCTTATTGCATCGGTGGTTACCGTGACGCACACTGGTTTCGTCACCGGCCTCGCCTGCCTGAGCACACGAAAAACCGGCACGCAGAGCGCACCGCTGGTCCATGTTACGGGAATTTCACTACCAGGCCAAATGCGCTTCGAAGGAGTGTGAGTGCGCGCACTCGTCCAGCGAGTAACGTCCGCGTCGGTTCGCGTCGGCGACGGCGTAGTCGGACGAATCCATCCCCCGACAGGCTCGCACGGGTTACTCGTTCTGGTGGGCGTCACTCACTCGGACGACGACGAGAAGGCGACACTTCTCGCACGCAAGATCTGGCACATGCGAATCCTCGAGGACGAAAAATCAGCCGCGGACCTGGGCGCACCGATTCTGTTGATCAGCCAGTTCACGCTGTACGGCGATACGGTGAAGGGCCGTCGCCCCTCGTGGACGCAAGCCGCGCCCCGACCGGTCGCCGAGCCACTCGTCGAATCGGTAGCCGCTGCGCTCCTGGATCTCGGCGCCACCGTCGAGACCGGACGATTCGGTGAGCACATGCACGTCGAGTCCGTGAACGACGGACCGATCTCGCTGCTCGTCGAAGTGTGAATTGCCTACTCGGGGCGCTGGGTCAGAATCCGCGGGCCGTTCTCGGTGACGGCAACGGTGTGCTCCCAGTGCGCGGCACGGGTGCCGTCGGTGGTGACAACGGTCCAGTCGTCTTCGAGGACCAGGGTGTCCTCGGTGCCGAGGGTGAGCATCGGCTCGATCGCCAGGACCGAACCGACCACCAACTCGGGGCCCTTTCCGGGCGCCCCCTCGTTGGCGAGAAACGGTTCCATGTGCATCTCACGCCCGATGCCGTGTCCGCCGTAGCCGTCGACGATCCCGTACGTGCGGCCGTGTGCCTTCTCCGCCGCCCTGGTGCCCAACTCGATCGCGTGTGACACATCGGTGAGTCTGTTCCCGGGCAGCATCGCGGCGATGCCGGCCTCCATGGACGACTTCGTGGCCTCACTGAGCTGACGATCTGCGTCGATCAGGTCGCCGACGCCAAAGGTCCACGCCGAGTCGCCGTGCCAACCGTCGAGAACGGCCCCGCAGTCGATGGAGATGAGATCCCCGTCGGCAAGGACGTCGTCGACCGACGGGATCCCGTGCACCACGCGATCGTTGACGGACGAACAGATCGAGCCCGCGAAACCGTGGTAGCCCTTGAACGACGGCACCGCACCGGCGTCTCGAATGGTCGACTCGGCGACCTCGTCTAGTTCGAGCGTGCTCACGCCCGGCTTCGCCGCCTGCCGCACGGCGACAAGGGCGGCTCCGACGATGGCGCCGGCGGCAGCCATCGCATCGAGCTCCCCGGCCGTCCGGAACGGCACGACCTTGCGTTTACGGCCGAATGCCATTACTTGCCCAGTGCAGCCAACGCCCGCGCGTTGACCTCGTCGACCTCGCCGATCGCATCGACGGAGACGAGTGAATCCTTGTAGTGATCCAACAGCGGCGCGGTTTCGTCGCGGTACACCTGAAGGCGGTTCCGGATGACGTCTTCCTTGTCGTCCTCACGTCCGCGGGCCAGCATGCGCTCGACGACGACGTCCTCGTCGACCACGAACGACAGCACTGCGTCCAGCTTGGTGTTCAGATCAGCGAGGATCGTTTCGAGCGCACGCGCCTGATCGACCGTTCGCGGAAATCCGTCGAGTAGGAAACCGTTCTTGGCATCGGGTTCCGCGACGCGTGCCTTCACCATGTTGTTGGTGATCTCGCTCGGGACGAGATTGCCGGCGTCGATGTAGGACTTGGCTTCGATTCCCAGGGCGGTCTTCTGCCCGATGTTGGCGCGGAAGAGGTCACCCGTCGAGATGTGCGGGACACCGAGCTTCTCGGACAGGATCGCCGCCTGAGTGCCCTTACCGGCACCGGGAGGACCAAGCAGAACAAGTCTCACTTGAGGAACCCTTCGTAGTTGCGCTGCATCAACTGGCTCTCGATCTGCTTGACCGTGTCGAGGGCAACGCTGACGAGAATCAGCACTGCCGCACCGCCGAAGATGCTGCTGGTTGTTTGACTTCCCGACAGGAAGAAGTGAGGCACAACTGCAATCAGGCCCAGGTAGATCGAGCCGGGCACGGTGATGCGGTTGAGGACATAGCTGAGGTATTCGGCGGTGGGCCGACCCGGACGGATACCCGGGATGAAGCCACCGAACTTCTTCATCTCGTCGGCGCGCTCTTCCGGGTTGAACGTGATCGCGACGTAGAAGAACACGAAGAACACGATCAGCGAGAAGTAGATCGCTATGTAGACCGGGTTGTTCGGATTCACCAGGTACTCGTTGATGATTCGCTGCCACCAACTCGGCTCGGCGGCGGATGTTGCACCGGTGAGCTGAGCGATCAGGTTCGGCAGATACAGCAGCGAGGAGGCGAAGATGACCGGGATGATGCCGGCCTGGTTGACCTTCAGCGGCAGGTAAGTCGACGAACCGCCGTACATCTTCCGGCCCACCATGCGCTTGGCGTACTGGACGGGAATTCGGCGCTGGCCCTGCTCGACGAAGACGACGCCGGCGATGATCACGAGCGCCGCAGCGCACACGAGGGTGAAGGTCAGGCCACCGCGGCTGTCGAGGATCGACTTGCCTTCGGACGGCAGTCGCGAAGCGATACCGGCGAAGATCAGCAGCGACATGCCGTTGCCGACACCGCGCTCGGTGATGAGCTCACCGAACCACATGACGAGGGCCGCGCCGGCGGTCATCACCAGCACGATGATGACGAGACCGAACACGCTCTTGTCGGCGAGGATCTCCTGCTCACATCCCTGCAGAAGCTGGCCGCGAGCGGCGAGCGCCACGATGCCCGTGGCCTGCAGAACGGCGAGGGCGACAGCGAGATAACGCGTGTACTGCGTCATCTTCGCCTGGCCCGACTGGCCTTCCTTGCGCAATTCCTCGAACTTGGGAATGACGACGGTGAGCAGCTGCACGATGATGCTCGCGGTGATGTACGGCATGATGCCGATCGCGAACACCGACAGCTGGAGCAGTGCACCACCCGAGAACAGGTTAATGAGCGAGTAGATGCCGGCGGAGTCGCTTCCGGAAAGCTGATCGATACACCCGCGCACGTTCGCGTAGTCGACGCCCGGAGACGGCACGACAGCACCGATGCGATACAACGCCACGAGGCCGAGGGCGATGAGGATCTTCCGCCTCAGGTCCGGGGTCCTGAGGGCCGAGACGAAGGCGGAAAGCAAAGATCCTCCTGGCTGGCGATGAAGTCTGGCAGGGAAGTGTCGAATCGAGCACGATCCGACAACGAGCGAACTCTAGAACTCTAACAGTGACAATTGAACAACCCGGATGGGAGACCTCTCAGTCCTCCACCCGGCAGAGCGACGAATGGCCGCAGCACAGCGTCGACGCTGCGCTGCGGCCATTGCCGATCAAGCGTGATTGCTCACAGCTCGGTGGCGGTACCACCGGCAGCGGCGATCTTCTCCTTGGCGGAGCCGGTGAACTTGTTCACCGTGACCTGAACTGCAACGTTCAGATCGCCGTCGCCCAGAACCTTCACGAGCTGGTTCTTGCGGACGGCACCCTTGGCAACGAGGTCCTCGACCGTGACCTGTCCACCCTCGGGGAACAGACGGGCGATGTCACCGACATTGACGACCTGGTACTCGGTGCGGAAGTGGTTGTTGAATCCCTTGAGCTTGGGCAGACGCATGTGAAGCGGCATCTGTCCACCCTCGAAGGCGGCGGGCACGTTCTTACGTGCCTTGGTGCCCTTGGTACCGCGGCCCGCGGTCTTACCCTTGGAGCCTTCACCACGACCGACGCGAGTCTTTTCGGTCTTGGATCCCGGCGCCGGGCGCAGGTGATGCAGTTTGATGGTCATGGTTAGACCTCCTCAACTGTGACGAGGTGGCGCACCACGTTGATCAGACCGCGGTTCTGCGCGTTGTCCTCGCGGACAACCGTCTGACGGATGCCCTTCAAGCCGAGGGTACGCAGGGAGTTCCGCTGGTTCTGCTTGGTACCGATGGTGCTCTTGATCTGGGTGACCTTGAGATCAGCCATTACTTCACGCTCCCTGCCTGTGCGCGCGCACGCAGCATGCCGGCCGGGGCAACTTCCTCGACGGAGAGGCCACGACGTGCGGCAACTTCCTCGGGACGCTGCAGACCCTTGAGAGCAGCGACGGTCGCATGCACAACATTGATGGCGTTGTCGCTACCGAGCGACTTCGACAGAATGTCGTGGATGCCTGCACATTCCAGCACAGCACGCACCGCGCCACCGGCGATGACACCGGTACCGGGGCTGGCCGGACGCAGCATGACGACGCCGGCTGCGGCCTCACCCTGGACAGGGTGCGTGATGGTCGTGGCGATCATCGGAACGCGGAAGAAGTTCTTCCGTGCTTCCTCGACGCCCTTCTGGATGGCCGCGGGAACTTCCTTGGCCTTTCCGTAACCGACGCCGACGAGTCCGTTGCCGTCGCCCACGATCACCAGAGCGGTGAAGCTGAAGCGACGACCACCCTTGACGACCTTCGACACACGGTTGATGGTGACGACGCGCTCGATGTGGTTCGACTTCTCGGCTGCGTTGCCGCCCCGATTGTTGTCGCGGCGGTCACGGCCTCCGCGGTTGTCCCCACGGTTGTCACCGCTGTTGGGTCCATTCTGTCCGGCGGGTCCGCTGCCGCCGTCACGCCTTTGACGTCCCGGCATCAGGCTGTCCTTCCGTTTGCAATGTTGGTCATCAGAACTTCAACCCGCCTTCGCGAGCTGCGTCCGCAAGAGCGGCGATACGGCCGTGGTAGCCGTGCCCACCGTGGTCGAACACCACGGCTTCGATTCCGGCTGCCTTCGCACGCTCGGCGATCAGCTGACCGACCTTTGCGCTCGAGGCCTTCTTGTCGCCTTCGCCGCCACGCAGGTCGGCTTCGGTGGTCGATGCCGCTGCCAGCGTGTGGCCTGCGAGATCGTCCACGAGCTGAACGTGGATGTGGCGCGACGACCGGTTGACGACCAAGCGGGGACGCTGGGGCGTGCCGGAGATCTTCTTGCGAAGACGGAAGTGACGACGCGTCTTCGACAGGCGACGCTTGGTGGATGCGTCCTTGCCCAGCGGAATGCGCTTGGCTTTCTGGTTTGCAGTCTGGCTCATATCACTTACCCGTCTTTCCGACCTTGCGGCGGATCTGCTCACCCTCGTACCGCACGCCCTTGCCCTTGTACGGGTCGGGACGACGGAGTCGACGGATGTTCGCAGCGATCTGTCCGACCTTCTGCTTGTCGATGCCCGCGATCGAGAACTTCGTGGGGGTCTCGACTGCGAAGGTGATTCCCTCGGGGGCCTCGATCACGACCGGGTGGCTGAACCCGAGCGAGAACTCGAGGTTCGTGCCCTTGAGCGCGACGCGGTAACCGACGCCGTGGATCTCCATCTTGGTGGTGTAACCCTCGGTGACACCGATGATGAGGTTCTGCACCAGCGTGCGCGACAGGCCGTGGAGTGAACGGCTGCGACGCTCCTCGTCGGGGCGAGCGACGACGAGAGTGCCGTCCTCGGCCTTCGAGATGGTGATGGGATCCGAGATCGTCAGTCCGAGGGTGCCCTTGGGTCCCTTGACGTCGACGCTCTGGCCGTCGATGTTCACATCGACACCGGCCGGAACCGTGATGGGGTGCTTTCCAATACGCGACATTTTGGTGGCCTCCCTTACCAGACGTAGGCGAGGACTTCCCCGCCCACTCCTTGATTGGCCGCCTGGCGATCGGTGAGCAGGCCGGTGGACGTGGAGATGATCGCCACGCCGAGGCCGCCCAGAACCTTGGGCAGGTTGGTGGACTTCGCGTACACACGCAGACCGGGCTTCGAGACACGGCGCACGCCGGCGAGGCTGCGCTCACGGCTCGGGCCGTACTTGAGGTCGACGACGAGGGTCTTGCCCACCTCGGCGTCCTCGGTGCGGTAATCGGAGATGTAGCCCTCGCGCTTGAGGATCTCGGCGATGTTCGCCTTGATCTTCGAGTGCGGCAGCTTCACCTCGTCGTGGTACGCCGTGTTGGCGTTGCGCAGACGGGTCAAGAAGTCTGCGATGGGGTCGGTCATGGTCATGGTTAGACCTCGACACCTTTCTCGCTGCGGTTCCCATACAGCACGAGCAGGCTCCCGAAGGAGCCCGCCGATGGTGGGCCTTCAGCAATTCGGCTGGCCCGGACGACCGTTGTCGACCGGGATGAGTTCGTCACCTGCGGGCACACCTGTGCCAGGCAACTGCTCCAGTGTAGACAAAGTCCCTGCTAGAGCCAAATTGCTTTCCTCATGGGTCGTACCGATGCGACGGATTCGGCTCCTCGCCTTCTGCGAGGTGGTCGATGTCGGTGAATCGCGAGCGCGCTCCGACGGCCTTGTTGAGGAAATACGTGATGACCCACAGCACGAGGCCGACCCCGAGCATGGCGAGAGCGATCTTGTACTGGATCATCTGCTCGTCCGTTCGAGCCCACGGTCCGACCAGGAACAGGCACATCACGGCGCCGACGACCGGCACCCACACCGGCGCTCGGAAGAAGGTCTTGTCCGGCCGTCGCTTGAGGACCAGGCACGCGACGTTCACGACCGCAAACACGCACAGCAGCAACAGTGCCGTGGTCCCGGACAGTGCCCCGACCACATTGTTGCCCGACATGCGGTTCACCACGACGATCAGGATCAACGCCAACGCGGTGGAGAACACGATCGCCGTCCACGGCGATCGGCGCCCCGGAAGCACTGCGCCGAGACCGGTCGGCAGGATTCGCTGACGCGCCAACCCGTACACCAACCGGCTGGCCATGAGCATGTTGATGAGCGCGGTGTTGGCCACGGCGAACACCGTCATGTACGGGAAGATCTCGTCGATCGGGATGGACGGTGCACCGATCCTCACCACGTGCAGCAGAATGCCCTCGCTACCGGAGTCGTAGTCCAACGGCAGGACCGCGATGACCGCGACGATGACGAGCACGTACGTCAAACACGCCAGGCCCAGTCCCGTGAGCATCATCCTGGGAAAGATCTTCGCGGGATTCTTCGTCTCCTCGACCATGTTCACCGAGTCCTCGAAGCCGACCATCGCGAAGAAGGCGACGGCCGTGGCCACCGTGACCGCCAGGAACCAGCCCTTGTCGTTCGCATCCTCGAACATCACCAGGTTGGCGATGTCCCCCTCCCCCGCACCCGTTCCCGCGGCGATGAATCCGATCACGATGACGATCGCCAGCGCAGCCATCTCGATCAGGGTGAGCACGACGTTGAACTTCACGGATTCGCCGACGCCTCTGAGGTTGATCAACGCCAGCAACACCATGAAACCGAGGGCGATCCAGAGTTGCGCCATTCCGCCGTCGTCGATGTCGAACCAGCCGAGTCCGTCCTCGGTGCCGAACGTTTCGTGCAGGCCCACCAGAAGGTTGCCGGCCACCACGTTCGACGACGTCGATGCGCTGGTGATACCCGAGCAGATCACCGCGAAGGCAACCAGGAACGTCACGAAGTGCAGACCGAATGCCTTGTGGGTGTACAGCGCCGCGCCCGCAGCCTGCGGGTACTTGGTGACCAATTCCAGATAGGAGAAGGCGGTGAGCGTCGCCACGACGAACGCCACCACGAACGGCACCCAGGCGATTCCACCGACGTGCTGGATCATGTCTCCGGTCACCGCGTATACGCCGGCCCCCAGAATGTCGCCGACGATGAAGAGCAGCAGCAGCCCCGGACCGAGAACCCTCTTCAGTTCGGCAGGCTCATCGGTCTGCACATCCGATTCCGACGCCGTCATCGCACAGCCCCTCACGTTGGTCCCTGCCCAAGCGTGACCCTCGAAACCGGTCGGTGCAGCCGAATCTCGAGAATTCGGCCCTCACACACACAAAAGAACGGGTGGTTGTCGGACGACCGCCCGAAAGCGTCGTCCGACAACCACCCGTTCTACGAGAGTGCTGTTACCAGGAACTCTTGTGCACGCCGGGCAGCTCGCCCGCGTGTGCCATTTCGCGAACGCAGATACGGCACAGGCCGAACTTGCGGTACACCGAGTGCGGGCGACCGCACCGCTGGCAGCGGGTGTAGGCGCGAACCGCGAACTTCGGCTTCTTGTTGGCCTTGTTGACCAATGCCTTCTTAGCCATGAGCTCAGTTCTCCTTGAACGGGAAGCCGAGGTGCTTGAGCAGTGCACGGCCTTCTTCGTTGTTGGTCGCCGTGGTCACCACGGTGATGTCCATACCGCGCGGGCGGTCGATCTTGTCCACGTCGATCTCGTGGAACATCGACTGCTCGTTGAGGCCGAACGTGTAGTTTCCGTTGCCGTCGAACTGCGTGCCGGAGAGGCCACGGAAGTCGCGGATGCGGGGCAGCGCCACGGACACCAGGCGGTCCAGAAACTCCCACATGCGGTCGCCGCGCAGCGTGACGCGCGCACCGATCGGCATGCCTTCGCGAAGCTTGAACTGCGCGATGGACTTGCGTGCCTTACGAATCTCGGGCTTCTGACCGGTGATCAGAGCGAGATCGTTGACAGCGCCGTTGATGAGCTTGGCGTCACGAGCGGCGTCGCCGACACCCATGTTGACGACAACCTTGACGACGCCGGGGATCTGCATCACGTTGGCGTAGTCGAATTCGCTGTTCAGCGCATCCTTGATCTCCGCACGGTAGCGGGTCTTCAGACGCGGCTGGGTCTTGTTCTCGGTGGAAGTCATGTTCAGAGGTCCTTCCCGTTCTTCCGGGAAATCCGAACGCGCTTGCCGGACTCTTCGTCGGTCCGGTAACCCACGCGAGTGGGGTTGCCGTCCGAGTCGACGACCGCGACGTTGGATACGTGGATCGGGGCTTCCTGCGTCACGATGCCGCCGGAGGAGGCGCCACGCTCGTTCGCGGAAAGCGCGGTGTGCTTCTTGATGCGGTTCACGCCTTCGACGAGGATCTTCTCGGTTGCGGGGTAGGCCTGAATGACCTTGCCCTTGGCACCCTTGTCCTTGCCGGCGATGACCAGCACCGTGTCACCCTTGTGCACCTTCATCACAGCACCTCCGGGGCGAGCGAGACGATCCGCATGAACTTCTTGTCGCGCAGTTCACGGCCGACGGGGCCGAAGATACGCGTACCGCGGGGGTCGTTGTCCGGCTTGATGAGAACGGCAGCGTTCTCGTCGAACTTGATGTACGAGCCGTCGGGACGACGACGCTCCTTGACGGTGCGGACGATGACGGCCTTGACGACCTCGCCCTTCTTGATGTTGCCGCCCGGGATGGCGTCCTTGACGGTGGCGACGATGGTGTCGCCCACCCCGGCGTAGCGACGAGACGAACCACCGAGAACGCGGATGCAGAGAATCTCCTTGGCACCCGTGTTGTCGGCGACGCGCAGTCGCGACTCCTGCTGAATCACTTACTTCTCCTTGACCTGGAAATAGGTGCACGCCGGATACCGACCCGACGAGCATGGTCGTGTCACTGCTCGGGCACGCGCCTGCCTGCGAAAACTCTCGAAATCACAGTGGGTTCGCGGCCGAACTGTGGGACATACCCACAAGCAACCGCACCAGTGTAGGCGAAAATGCAGGTCAACTACAAATCTGCCCGTACACACAGATGCGGCCCGCTCCCAGGAAGGGAACGGGCCGCATCGTGTCGTGCGTTGACGCTCGGGTCCTGCTCGGCCGTCTTACTTGGCCTTCTCGAGGACCTCGACCAGACGCCAGTGCTTGGTGGCGGACAGCGGACGGGTCTCCATCAGCTGAACGCGGTCACCGACACCGGCGACACTGTTCTCGTCGTGCGCCTTGACCTTGCTGGTGCGGCGGATGATCTTGCCGTAGAGGGGGTGCTTGACCCTGTCCTCGAGCTCGACCACGATCGTCTTCTCCATCTTGTCGGAGACTACGTATCCCGTCCGGACCTTCCGGCTGTTGCGCTCTTGCGTGCTCAATGCTTTTTCCTCACTCATGCCGCGTCACCTGCGTCCGGCCCGACGGCCAGCCCGAGCTCACGCTCGCGCAGGACGGTGTAGATGCGCGCGATCTCGTGACGAACGGTCCGAAGTCGGCGGTTGTTGTCCATCTGGCCGGTAGCCATCTGGAAACGAAGGTTGAACAGCTCTTCCTTCGACTCACGAAGCCGGGTGACCAGCTCTTCTTCGGTGAGCTCGCGGAGCTCTGCGGCTGGGGTTCCAGTAGCCATCAGAACTGCTCCTCCCTAGTCACGATCCGGCACTTGCACGGGAGCTTGTGCATCGCGCGGCGCAGAGCCTCACGAGCAATCTCCTCGTTGGGGTAGGTCATCTCGAACATCACGCGACCGGGCTTGACGTTCGCGACCCACCACTCGGGCGAACCCTTACCGGAACCCATGCGAGTCTCGGCAGGCTTCTTGGTGAGCGGGCGATCCGGGAAGATGTTGATCCAGATCTTGCCGCCACGCTTGATGTGTCGAGTCATGGCGATACGAGCAGACTCGATCTGCCGGTTGGTGATGTAGGCGGGCTCGAGAGCCTGAATGCCCCACTCACCGAACGTGACCTGGGTTCCACCCTTGGCGGCACCCGAACGGCTCGGATGGTGCTGCTTGCGGTGCTTGACCCGCTTCGGGATCAACATGCGTCAGCCCTCCTTCTGCTGCGTCGTGGCGGGTGCATCGGCGGTGGCGGTCGCTGCGCGGCCGGCCTCGGTGCTCGTCGCGGTGGTGCCGGTGGCACCGCTGCGACGGGGGCGGCTCGGACGCTCGCGGCGGGGGCGATCCCCTGCCGGTGCGGCCACGTTGGCGGCGAGCTCACGCTTGCCACCCACGATGTCGCCCTTGTAGATCCACACCTTGACGCCGATGCGGCCGAAGGTGGTCTTGGCCTCGTACAGGCCGTAGTCGATGTCCGCGCGAAGCGTGTGCAGCGGCACACGGCCTTCGCGGTAGAACTCCGACCGGGACATCTCGGCGCCGCCGAGACGACCGGAGCACTGAACGCGGATTCCCTTCACGTTCGGCTGACGCATGGCCGACTGGATGGCCTTGCGCATGGCTCGACGGAACGCAACACGGTTCGACAGCTGCTCGGCCACACCCTGTGCGACGAGCTGAGCCTCGGCCTCGGAGTTCTTGACCTCGAGGATGTTCAGCTGAACCTGCTTGCCGGTCAGCTTCTCGAGCTCCGAACGAATACGGTCTGCCTCGGCGCCACGGCGACCGATGACGATGCCCGGGCGTGCGGTGTGGATGTCCACACGAACACGGTCACGGGTGCGCTCGATCTCGACCTTCGCGATGCCCGCGCGCTCCATGCCGGTGGCGAGGAGCTTACGGATCGCGACGTCTTCCTTGACGTACTCCGAGTACTGCTTGTCTGCGTACCAGCGGGACTTCCAGTCGGTGGTGATGCCGAGTCGGAAGCCGTGCGGGTTGATTTTCTGGCCCACTACTGAGCACTTCCCTTCCGGCGATTACGGGTCGAAGTTCCGGCCTTCGGCAGGCTCTCCACGATCACTGTGATGTGGCTCGACCGCTTGCGGATCCGGAACGCACGTCCCTGTGCACGCGGCTGGAACCGCTTCATGGTGGCACCCTCGTCCACGAACGCCGTCGCGACGACGAGCGTGCTCGGGTCCAGGTCGAGGTTGTTCTCGGCGTTGGCTGCTGCGGACGCGATCACCTTGGCGACCGGTTCGCTCGCGGCCTGCGGCGCGAACTTCAGGATGTTCAGGGCGTCTTCGACCGAGCGCCCACGAACGAGGTCCACGACACGACGTGCCTTCATCGGCGTCACACGCACGTGGCGCGCAACAGCCTTTGCTGTCGGGTTCTTCGTTTCAGTGCTCATCGACGCTTGCTCTTCCGGTCGTCCTTGATGTGACCCTTGAACGTGCGGGTCGGTGCGAATTCGCCGAGCTTGTGCCCGACCATCGAATCCGAGATGAACACCGGGACGTGCTTACGGCCGTCATGGACCGCAAACGTGTGTCCGATGAAATCCGGAAGGATCGTCGAACGGCGCGACCAAGTCTTGATGACCTGCTTGGTGCCCTTGTCGTTCTGAACGTCCACCTTCGCAAGGAGGTGGTCGTCTACGAACGGGCCTTTCTTGAGGCTGCGTGGCATTTACAACTCCCTCCTAGCGCTTCTTGCCGGTACGCCGGCGGCGGACGATCAGCTTGTCGCTGGGCTTGTTCTTGCGGGTACGGCCTTCCGGGGTACCCCAGGGGCTGACCGGGTGGCGACCACCTGAGGTCTTGCCCTCGCCGCCACCGTGCGGGTGGTCGACCGGGTTCATCACGACACCACGCACGGTCGGGCGCTTGCCCTTCCAGCGCATGCGGCCGGCCTTGCCCCAGTTGATGTTCGACTGCTCGGCGTTGCCGACCTCGCCGACGGTTGCGCGGCAGCGCACGTCGACGCGACGGATCTCGCCGGAAGGCATACGCAGCGTGGCGTAGGTGCCTTCCTTACCGAGCAGCTGAATGCTGGAGCCGGCGGAACGAGCCATCTTCGCTCCACCACCGGGACGCAGCTCCACAGCGTGGATCGTGGTACCGGTCGGGATGTTGCGAAGCGGCAGGTTGTTGCCGGGCTTGATGTCGGCTCCGACGCCGGACTCGATCGGCGCACCCTGGGTCAGACCACGGGGGGCGATGATGTAGCGCTTCTCGCCGTCTGCGTAGTGCAGCAGCGCGATGCGGGCGGTGCGGTTGGGGTCGTACTCGATGTGAGCGACCTTGGCCGGCACGCCGTCCTTGTCGTTGCGACGGAAATCGATCAGTCGGTAGGCACGCTTGTGTCCACCACCCTTGTGGCGAGTGGTGATACGACCGTGCGCATTGCGTCCACCGCGTCCGTGCAACGGGCGAATCAGCGACTTCTCGGGGGTCGACCGAGTGATTTCGGCGAAGTCCGAGACGCTCGAGCCACGACGGCCCGGGGTAGTCGGCTTGTACTTACGGATTGCCATGAGTCTTCTCGTCCTCTATATCTCTCGAGTCCCGGGCGCCTAGGCGACCGGTCCTCCGAAGATCTCGATGGGCTTGCTGTCGGCCGAGAGGGTCACGAGCGCGCGCTTGGTGTCCTTGCGCTTGCCGTAACCGAAACGGGTCCGCTTGCGCTTGCCCTGACGGTTGGCGGTGTTGACGCTGGTCACGGTGACGCCGAAGATCTTCTCGACGGCAATCTTGATCTGCGTCTTGTTCGAGTCCGGGTGCACCAGGAAGGTGTAGGTGCCTTCCTCGATCAGTCCGTAGGACTTCTCGGAGATGACCGGGGCCAGCAGAATGTCGCGGGGGTCGGCGATGGTACTCACTTACCCTCCTCCTTTTCCTGTGCCTGGGCGGTCTCGGCAGGCCCGTGGATGAACGTGTTCAACGCCTCGACGCTGAAGACGACGTCATCGCTTCCCAGCACGTCGTAGGTGTTGAGCTGGTCGGGTGCGATCGGGTGCACGCCGTCCAGGTTCTGCACGCTCTTCCATGCTGCGATGTCCTCGCGGCCGACGACGAGCAGGAGCTTCTTGCGGCTCGAGAGCTCACCGAGGAAGCTGCGGGCCGACTTCGTGGACGGAGTCTGTCCGGCAACCAGTTCGGTGATCACGTGGATGCGCTCGTTGCGAGCCCGGTCGGAGAGGGCTCCGCGCAGGGCGGCGGCCTTCATCTTCTTGGGGGTGCGCTGGCTGTAGTCACGCGGCTGCGGGCCGTGGACGGTGCCACCACCGGCGAACTGCGGTGCACGGGTCGAGCCCTGACGAGCACGGCCGGTGCCCTTCTGGCGGTACGGCTTCTTGCCACCACCGCGAACGTCGCCGCGGGTCTTGGTGGCGTGCGTGCCCTGGCGTGCGGCAGCGAGCTGCGCAACGACGACCTGGTGCAGCAACGCGATGTTGGCGGGCGCGTCGAAGATCTCGGCGGGGAGATCGACGGTGCCGTTGGTCTTGCCACCGGCTGCCTTGACGTCCAGCGTCAACTTGGTCGATGTCTCGGTGCTGGTCATGCGTGCGCACCACCCTTCACTGCGCTCTTGACGATCACGACGCCGCCCTTGCGGCCGGGGATCGCGCCCTTGATCAGCAGCAGGCCGTTCTCGGAATCCACCTTGTGGACCGAGAGGTTCTGCGTCGTGATGCGGTCGCTACCCATGCGTCCGGACATGCGCATTCCCTTGAACACGCGGCCCGGTGTGGCGCAGCCACCGATGGAACCCGGGCGGCGGTGAACAGCCTGGGTGCCGTGCGATGCGCCCTGCCCCTTGAAGCCGTGGCGCTTCATGGTTCCGGCGAAGCCCTTGCCCTTGCTGGTGCCGGTGACGTCGACGTATGCGCCGTCCTCGAACAGCTCGGCGGTGAGCTCCTGGCCGACCTCGTACTCGGCGGCGTCCGCAACGCGGATCTCGACGACGTGGCGACGCGGGGTGACGCCGGCCTTGGCGAACTGCCCGGAAACCGGCTTGTTCACCTTGCGCGGGTCGACGGCGCCGAACGCAAGCTGCACGGCGCTGTAGCCGTCACGCTCTTCGGTACGGATCTGGGTCACGACATTCGGACCGGCCTTGACGACGGTGACCGGAACGACCCGGTTGTTCTCGTCGAAGACCTGGGTCATGCCGAGCTTGGTGCCCAGGATTCCCTTGATCTTGATATCAGTCATTGTTTTTGTCTCCGCCGCGCTCACTGAATGTTGACGTCGACGCTGGCCGGAAGGTCGATGCGCATGAGAGCGTCAACCGTCTTGGGCGTCGGGTCGAGGATGTCGATAAGCCGCTTGTGAGTACGCATCTCGAAGTGCTCGCGCGAGTCCTTGTACTTGTGCGGCGAGCGGATGACGCAGTACACGTTCTTTTCGGTCGGCAACGGCACGGGTCCGACGACACGGGCCCCGGTACGGGTCACCGTCTCGACGATCTTGCGTGCTGACGCATCGATCGCCTCATGGTCGTAGGCCTTGAGCCTGATGCGGATCTTTTGTCCCGCCACGCTTGGTGTCCTTTTCTTGCCGCGTTTCACAGTTCGACCCGAGTCGGGCCGAACCATCTCGTCTGCACAGTCCTTGCCGACCGCAACCGTCAGAACGCCTGGGCGATCGGGACTCACCCGATCCGCTGCCGCTGTTCATCTGTCATGGTTCTCCGGTACACGCGGTCGGGCGTGTCGCCCACTCGCTCATTCTCCGCCCGCAGACATTTCTGTCGCATCGGCGGTGAACGCGTACCGGTGGCGCCCTGTGCGGGCACTCGGTAGGTACTGCTTCCGTCTTGCATGGCCGCGACCAGGTGGATACCTGGTTACGACGCACTTCGCCTTGCCGGGTTCGGGCCGCAAATCATCACGTCCCGTGCAAGGCAACCCGACCAGTATGCCGTACGTGGGCAGATACTTCAAACCGTGCCCGCGGGGACGGGACATGAGCCACATCACTGACCTCGTGGTTGCGAAACCACGGACTCGTCCCGTGGTTATCGCCGCAGTCCAGTGTCCCGTTACAGATACCGAATCGTTGGGTCTACCGGTGGGTAGCTCGGCTTTCGTGTCGGCGTGATCGTGACATACTCGGGAACATGACTGCGCCCCAACCTGCCGTTCTCGTCGAGGGAATCGAGAAGTCCTTCGGCGAGGTGAGAGCCCTACGGGGCGTCAGTTTCGAAGTCCCCAAGGGCACGGTGCTCGGCATCCTCGGGCCCAATGGTGCCGGTAAGACCACCACGGTCAACGTGCTGTCCACTCTTCTGCGCCCGGACAAGGGTCGCGCTTCGGTCGCCGGACACGACGTCACGTCCGATGCGGCCGGCGTCCGCCGTGCGATCATGATGACCGGCCAGTACGCCGCGCTGGACGAATCCCTGTCCGGGCGCGAGAATCTGGTGCTCTTCGGCCGGTTGATGGGATTGAAGAAGAAGGACGCGAAGGCTCGCGCCGAGGAACTTCTCGAAGAGTTCGATCTCGTGGAGGCCGGCGGCCGGAAGGTCATCGAGTACTCGGGCGGCATGCGCCGACGTGTGGATATCGCGTGTGGCCTCGTCACCCGCCCCGAAGTCGTCTTTCTGGACGAACCGACGACCGGCCTCGACCCGCGTAGTCGCCAGGGTGTGTGGTCGCTGGTATCGACGCTCAAGAAGCAGGGCATCACGATCCTGCTCACCACCCAGTACCTCGAAGAGGCCGATCTGCTGAGCGACAACATCGTCGTGATCGACAAGGGCACCGTCATCGCGGAGGGCACCGCGGATCAATTGAAGGCACGCACCGGCGGCAACTATTGCGAGGTGGTGCCGGCTCGGCTCGAGGACATCCCCAAGGTCCGCGAGATCCTCTCGTCGCTCACTTCTGCAGACAAGGTCACCGAGGCCGGGGCCGATCGACTCTCCATCCCGGCGGACGACGGCGCTCAGACTCTGGCCGAAGCACTCCGAAGGCTCGACATCGCGCAGATCGAGCTCGCCGACATCGCACTGCGGCGTCCGTCTCTCGACGATGTGTTCCTCTCCATCACCGGCCATCCCGGTGAAGCCGAGGCGCAGCGACGAGAGGAACTGCCACTGTGACCTCGGTGACGAAGTCGTCCGGCGCCCGCGCGGCCTCCGCGGAAGGTTCGCGTCGCGCGGCGAACTACCGCGGCCGACACTCGCGGCCCCGCCCGACCGTCTTCGGACAGTGGCTGGCACTTTCGGGCAGGAACCTGCACACCATGTGGGTCTACGGCCAGTTCTTCATCGCGGTTCTCGCGCCACTCATCTTCACCATCGGCTTCTACCTGCCCCTCAAGCTGGTCATGCGACTCACCGCAGGCATCGACTACGCGCAGTTCGTCATGCCGATCATCGTCCTGCAGGCGATGGCGTTCACGGCGGTCTCCGCTGCCCACCGCGCCGCCACCGAGGCGTCGAACGGGATGAACGCACGGTTCCAAACGATGCCGATTGCCGCAGCGGTACCACTCGCGTCGCGGATGACCGCCTGCTTCACCCACTCCGCACTCTCGCTCGCGTGTGCCATCGGATACGGCCACGTGATCGGATTCCGGTTCCAGGCGGGCGTCGGCCTCACGATCGCCTTCTGTGCGATGGCGATGCTGATCGGATTCACGCTCACCGCCGGAGCCGACGCACTCGGCACGCTCACGAAGAGCCCCACCGTGACGAGCCAGGCGCTCACCATTCCGCAGCTGATTCTCGGGATGTTCTCGTCCGGATTCGTTCCGGTGTCGAATTTCCCCGAGTGGGCGCAAGGTTTCGTGCGCAACCAACCCATTTCGCAGTTCGCCACCTCCCTGCGTGGCATGACCGACGGAACGATCACGATGACCGAACTCATGCCCTCGTTTCTGTGGTGCGGCGGACTCGCTCTCGTGTTCATCCCACTGTCCATCTGGGCGAATGTGAGGCGTGGATGACCATCGAACAGCAGGTGCCGAACGTGGCACTCACCTTCCCGCCCGCCACCGAATCGCGCTCGGAGAAGTCGTTCGGTGCGCTGGTGTCGCACAGCCTGCTGCAGACCGGGCGTCTGCTGCTCCGCTGGACGCGGGATCCGTACACGATGCTGCAGGCGGTCATCTATCCCGCGCTGATGCTGGTGATGTTCTGGGTGGTTCTCGGTGTCACCATCACCGAGGGCACCAACATCAAGGCGATCTACGGGCAGGTCCCGATGATCACTCTCGTCGGCGCAATGTTCGGCTCGATCGCCAGCGGACTGTCGCTGAAAAGGGAATGGGCTGACGGTCTACTGAGCCGATTCTGGGTCCTGCCCGTTCACCGGGCGTCGGGAATGATCAGCCGACTGCTCGCCGAGGGCGTGCGCATCTTCCTGACAACCGTGCTGATCGTGGCGGTGGGCTTCGCTCTCGGATTCCGCTTCGAGCAGGGAATCCTCGCCGGTCTCGGGTTGCTGTTACTGCCGTTGCTGTTCGGCATGTCGTTCGCCACGTTGGTGACGGCGCTCGCCGTCAATGCCGCGAAGGCGCCCCTCGTGGAACTGCTCTCGCTGCTGTGCACCCTGATGATGTTCTTCAATTCGGGATTCGTCCCGACGCAGGCTTACCCGACGTGGCTTCAGCCGATCGTCGAGAACCAGCCCATGTCCTGTGTCATCGAAGCGATGCGCGGCCTGTCGATGGGCGGGCCGGTCTACGAACCGCTGATGAAGACGTTGATCTGGTGCGGAGGGGCACTACTCATCTTCGTCTATCCCGCGATCCGGGGGTACCGGCGCGCTGCCGGCACTCCCCCCTGATCTTTCGGCCTCAGCCCGCGGGGCACGGCGCGGGGACACGCTCCCCGTAGGTGGGATCGAGCGCGGTCTGCACGATGTGCTTCGCCCGGGGGTCGGTCGTGAGTTGGTCGTGGGTCGTGGTGTTCGAGTCGCAGCCGTCCTGAATCCACAGGTTGTCGACCATGGCGCCGGGGCCGGCAGTCAGGAACGTGTTCTCCGGCGGCGTGGAGACGGTGTCGTTTCGGCTCGCCACGACTGTGTAGGCGACGCCCGGATCGGTATCGCCTCCGGCGTTGAGCACGTGCAGGAACGGCGACCCCGCCATCTGCTGCACGTACGAGGGCCCCACCGTCATTCCGAAGAGCGGCGTGACCGGCACGCCCAACGCCTGCGCCAGTCCGCCGAGGGCCTGTACGTCACCGAAGCTCGTTCCGTGATTGGTGGCACCGAGCGTGATCAACCGGTGGACCTTGTTCTTCGTCGGGTCGAGCAGGTCGGCGCCGCCCTCGAACCGCAGGTACTGACGGGAGAGCGTCCCGCCGAGCGAATGGCCGACGATGTCGACCTGCGGCGACCCGGTTGCTTCCCGCACCTGGTCGACGAAGCCCGCGAGCTGATGTGCGGATTCGGCGATGTCTGCACCACCGAGCAATCCGAGAGCATTTCCGTCGTTCGGGTTCGCGGGGCGCCCGTACTCGAGGGCGAACACGCAGTAGCCCTCTGCGGCCAGCTCGGGTGCCAGCTCGTCCCAGGTCTCGGTCATTCCGACCCACGTTCCGTGGACGAGCACCACAGGCCGAGGATGCTCCGGCGACGGCTTGCACGACCAGTCGTTGGCGCCTTCGAGCGGACGATCCGACGGCGGGGCCTGCTCCACGGGCGCGGCGGGATCACTCGATCCGGAGGGAACTCCGGGTGCCGGTTGCGCCGACACCGGCGCGGCAAGCAGTAGTGACACGAGCGCGCCCAGCGAAAGAACGACGCCTCTTCTGCCCAACGACATACCCAACTCCCTCGTATTCTGGACCCAGAGGGCCGATGAGAAGAATACTTCATCGGACCCGGGTGAGAAGAAAAGTCTAAACCTGACATTGAGACTACAGGGTGGTGGAGACCAGGGCACTTCCGAGCATCGCTCGGCCGACGTCGAACAGTGGGGCGATAATGTACATCTCCGTAGAAGAGCCGAACAGCAACCGCGCAGGGACGCGCGACGCGGCGAGACGAGAACTCGAGCGACTTCGATCGGAACTCGATGCGGTCGACTCGCGCCTGCTCGACGCGGTCCGAGAACGTCTCGACCTCTGTTCCCGGATCGGGCATCTCAAGAGCGTGGCCGACATCGCGGTGGTTCAGCCGAAGCGCATGGAGCAGGTGCACGAACGTGCGCGAGACTTCGCCCTTCGTAACGATCTCTCACCGGAATTCTTCGACGCCCTGTACGACATCCTGATCGCCGAAACATGCCGCTTGGAGGAACAGATCATCGACTCTCCGAACGAGCCGCAGTGAGTAGCCGTATGAACACCAGGACCCTGCTGATCGACAATTACGACTCCTTCACCTACAACCTGTTCACGTTGTTGGCCGAGGTGAACGGAGAGCCGCCTACCGTCGTGCACAACGACGTTTCGTGGGAGTCGATCGATTGGGACCGGTACGACAACATCGTCATCTCCCCGGGGCCCGGGCGCCCCGATCGCGTACGTGATTTCGGGATAAGCCGCCGGGCCATCACCGACTCCGCGCTTCCGGTGCTGGGGGTGTGCCTCGGCCACCAAGGAGTATGTGAGACGTTCGGTGCCGAGGTGGGACTCGCACCCGCGCCGATGCACGGCCGAGTGGCGATGGTCGAGCACGACGGTTCGGACGTGTTCGCCGGCGTTCCGTCCCCGTTCCCTGCCGTGCGATATCACTCCCTCATCGCGGACAAACTGCCGGACGAACTCGAAGCCACCGCCTGGACCACCGACGGACTGCTCATGGGGGTTCGGCACCGAACACGGCCACTGTGGGGTGTGCAGTTCCATCCGGAATCGATCAGCACCGCGTACGGGAGGGAGTTGCTCGCCAATTTCCGGGATCTGACTCCCACGGCTCGCGGCGGCGCATCGCCGCGGTCCACGATCCGGATTCCGCTCAGGCATCCGCCGTATGTGGTCTCGCGGGTTCGGGTCGATCACGAGGTGGATCCGAGCGCGGCGTTCGAGCGCCTGTTCGCGAGCGGCCCCAATGCCTTCTGGCTGGACGGCACGTCGGCGTCCGATCCGGAATCGCGATTCAGCATCATGGGAAATTCCGGGGGCCCACGAGCCGAGTACATCACGTACGACGTGGACGAAGCGACCGTGCAGATCACCCGTGAAGGGCTACCGGTCGAGCAGGTCCACACGTCGATTTTCGACTACCTCGAACGACAGCTACAGGCCCGCGCGGTGCCGGGAATGCCTGGCCTGCCGTTCGGATTGGGGTACGTCGGCTTCCTCGGTTACGAATTGAAGGCCCACACGGGTGGGCGTCGAACGCACTCCGCGAGCACCCCGGATGCGGCGTTCGTGTTCGCGGACCGGGCCGTCGTCATCGACCACACCACCGACTGCTCGTATGCCCTGTGTCTGAGCGACTACGCCGACGACCCGGAAATGCAGCGCTGGCTGTCCGAGACGGAGCACTCGTTGCGCCTGCTCGCCGAGCCGGATCCGGGCCCCGAGAATGCCCCGGTCATCCGGAACGTCGAATACGCGGAACTCGAACTGCGCCACGACCACGATGCATACCTGGATCGGATCGGGCAGTCGCTCGCCGAGATCCGAGCGGGTGAATCGTACGAAGTGTGCCTGACCAACATGGCGCGAGTCGGGAGAGCGATCGACCCGCTGCCCACGTTCGAACACCTGCGCACGATCAGCCCCACCCCGTACAGCGCTTTCCTCGATTTCTCCGGACTGTCAGTGTTGAGTGCCTCTCCCGAACGGTTCCTTCGGATCGGCGCCGACCGCATCGTCGAATCGAAGCCGATCAAGGGCACCAGACCGCGCGGCGCGACACCCGCCGAGGACGCTGCACTTCGTCAGGATCTTCTCGACAGCGAGAAGGACCGCGCCGAGAACCTGATGATCGTCGATCTCACCCGCAACGACCTCGCGCACGTGTGCGTGCCGGGCTCGGTGCACGTTCCTTCACTGTTCGACGTCGAAACGTATGCGGCCGTGCACCAACTGGTCTCGACCGTGCGTGGCACGCTCAGCCCCGATTCGTCGGCGGTCGATTGCGTGCGCTCGGCGTTTCCCGGGGGTTCGATGACCGGTGCACCCAAGGTTCGGACGATGGAGATCATCGACCGGCTCGAAGAGGGCCCGCGTGGTGTGTATTCGGGGACGATCGGATACTTCTCGCTCACCGGGACGGCCGATCTGTCGATCGTCATTCGGACGATCGTCGCGACCGACACCGAGGTGACGTTCGGAATCGGCGGCGCCATCACGGCACTGTCCGATCCCGAGGAAGAGTTCGACGAAGCGATGGTGAAGGCCGCAACCATGCTCCGAGCGGTCTCGGTGTCAGCGGAACGCCCAGGCGAATTCGGGGCGTGACGGTGGCCCCCGTTGCCGAGCGAAAGCCGACGGTCGTCGTCGGTGGTGCCGGTGCGGTGGGGACCATGCTGGCGGACCTGTACCGTTGTACCGGGGCGAACGTCGTCGTGGTCGATCGAACAGACCCCGAAACGGTCGGGCGATACGTTCACGGTGACATCACCGCGCCCGGACCCGCCCTGCGGGAACTTCTTCGCTCGGCTGCCACCGTCCTCCTCGCGGTGCCGGAGACGGTCGCGGTCGCCGCCCTGCCGCGGATTGCCGATCTGCTCGATGCCGATGCCGTTCTGGTCGACACCCTGTCGGTGAAGTCTCGGTTCGCCGATGCGGTCGGCGCATCCGAACTCTCGTGCGCCGCACTCGGTGTCAACCCGATGTTCGCTCCGTCGCTGGACCCGAAAGGTCGGCCCATCGCGGCGGTGACTTATCGCCCTGGACCGGGTGTGGACGCCACCGTGAGGACCCTCGAGTCCACTGGCGCCGTGGTCACTCCGCTGGCTGCGGGTGAGCACGACGAACTCACGGCCCTCACGCAGGCCCTCACCCATGCGTCGATCCTTGCGTTCGGTCTCGCCCTCGCCGATGCCGGTGCGAACGGATCCGAACTGGCCGCTCTGGGCACGCCTCCACATCTGACGTCGCTTGCACTGCTCGCCCGGGTGACCGGCGGAACTCCCGAGGTGTACTGGGACGTGCAAGCGGGTAATCCCGCAGCACCGGACGCACGGCGCCGACTCGCGGATGCGTTGGCACTCCTCGACGACACCGTCGAGGGAGGTGACGAGGAGACGTTCGCGGCGCTGATGACGAGGGCATCGTCGGCGTTGGGTGCGCACGCGGATGCATTCCGGGACCTGTGCGGGCAGTTGTTCGCCGATCTGCGGAGAAAGGACGAGACATGATCGTCGCCGAACAGGGCAACGCGGCGGAAACCGCCGTGGTCCGGGGACTCGCACGATCGTGGAGCCGTCGCGCTGCGGTGAAGAAGGCCGAACCCGACTTGGACGCACTCTTCGATCTCGACAAGACCGACTACCCCGACGCCCTTCTCCCCTTCGCCGACCACGACGGGTTCGTCGAGTTGGACGAGCACCTCAAGGATCGACTCCGGTCGTGGGCGTGGATTGCCTTCAACAAGAACGTGATGGACATCGAGGAGTATGTGGTCAATCCCGGGTTCGATCTGATCGCACACGACGGTCTCGACTCCGGAATCGGCGACTCCGTGTCGGTTGCGGTTCACCAGGCGATGGTCGACGAGCAGTACCACACCCTGATGCATCTCAACGCCAGCGCCGTGATGCGACGCAGACGGGGATGGGCGATGCCGAACAATGCGCTGCCCGAGGTGCACACGGTGCGTACACAGCGCCGCACGACGCTTGCCGAGGTCGACCCGAGACTGCGGGCACTCTCCACTTTCGCCTACACGACGGTGGCCGAGATCTCGATCAGTGCATACCTGGATCTCATCTCGGACGACCCGGAGGTGCAGCCCGTCAACCGGGCCACCGTGCGCGTCCACAACAGGGACGAGCGTGCTCATGCCGCGATCACCGACGACATAGCCGAGATCGTGTACGACTCCTTGAACGCCTCGGAGCAACGCCACTATCTGAACGGTCTGGCCGAAGCGATGAACACGTTCAGCAGCAACGACTTCACGGTGTGGCGTGCCATCGTCAATCTCGAAGGGGTCCCGCGCGGTCGGGCATTGATCGACGACGTCTCGCATGCGAGCGACCGCCGGCGGCTGGTCCAGGACTTCAGCGGAATCGAAAGACTGTGCACGCAGTTGGGGGTTCACGACCTGATCGAATTCGACTGGTCCTGAACCCCCGACCGCTTGGTCGAGCCTCCCTAGAGGTCTTCGCCGGTCGCCACGAGTGCCGTCAGCGCCGTGATCCACAATGCCGCGAACTCGTCGACGTCACTCTTCGCCAGGATCGACGACGGGAAGCCCATGAAGGCCGACAACTGCCTGCCTTCCGCGGTATCCGCGACGACCGACTGGATGTCGAGCACGGCCTGAGCCGGGAGGGCACTCTTGTCCGCACCACCGAGTTCCGGTGAGTCGAGGACAGGTATCCACCCCAGCTCGCGGAGGCCTTCGGGAATCTCCTCGGCACTGACCCGGCCTATGTAGTTGAAGACGATCTGCGGCTCGGCCCACTCCCGCATGGCAGGTGCGGTGTCCTCGTTGAGGTACCGCAGCATGCCGTAACCGATGCCCTTGTCCGGAATCGCGGACAACTGATCGCGGACGGCATGTACCGCATCGACCGCGGACGTACCACCCATCAGCGCGTCCGACACGTCGATACCGGTCAGATCGAGCCGCGCCGGGTACATCGTCGTGAACCAACCAACCGTGCGCGAAAGGTCCGAACCGGGTACGACGGACTCCTCACGACCGTGGCCTTCCAGGGTCACCAGCGTGGCCGCGTGATCGACTCCGCGGGCTCGACGCCACTCCGTGACCGCCATGGCCAGCGCTGCGCCGAGCACGTCACCGATGTCGCCACCCAGTGCCCTCGGCACATCACCGAGAAGAGCCTCGGTGACCTGCACGGGCACGTCCACCCGGGTGCGTGTGAGCGTGTGGAACACGTCGACGTCGAGATCGAGCGGACGCGAACCGAGCAACGGGTCCGGCTCGTCGAGAATGCCGCGCCACAGATCCAGCTCGGCAACCCGTTCGGGGAGCTGAGCCGCCTCGATCAATCCGTCCGTCCACCGCCGAAGCGATGTACCGATGGGCTGCAGCGAAGGCGCCGACCCTTCGGCGACCTGTGCACCGGCGATCGCGAAATCCGGTACCAACGTTCGCCAGGACACGGAGTCGACCACGAGGTGATGCGGGACCACGACGAGTCGTCCGCGTACCGACGGGTCAGCCGGGTCGAGCCAGACGAACCGCAGCATGTCACCGGCACGGGGATCGAGAGTCTCGAGAGCCTTCCCGAACTCGACCTTGATCACCTCGGCGAGCGATTCCGGCCCCGACTCGGCCGCTGGATCGAACTGCGCATGGTGAATCCAACGATCCACGGACGCCGATCCGGCCGGCGCGATCTCGAGTTGCAGGCCCCGGTCCGTGTCCATCAGCGTCGAGCGGAACACGTCGTGAGTGTCGACCACCGCGGTTATCGTCTCCACGATCTGCGTGCGATCGATACCTTCGGGCAACACCAGGGTCATCGGCATCACGAAGCGGTTGTAGTCACCGCCGCGCTCCACCATCTTCGCAGCGATCGGGGTGAGCGGAACGATTCCGACTCCGCCGTCCGAGTACTCCTCGAGGGTCGCGACGTCACCCGATTCCACCGTTGCGGCCAGCTGAGCAACCGTGCGGCGCTCGAACACGTCCCGCGCAGTGAAGTGGATTCCCTCGGCTCGCGCCCGAGCCACGAGCTGGATGGACACGATGCTGTCGCCACCCAATTCGAAGAACGAGTCGTCGATGCCGACACGATCGCGTCCGAGGAGATCTGCGAACAGCGCCGCAAGGGTGGTTTCCGTTGCCGTGCGCGGTTCCCGGAACTCGGTGGTCGCCGCGAACTCGGGAACCGGAAGTGCCCGCCGATCGAGTTTGCCGCTGGTCCCCGTGGGGAGGGAACTCAGCACGACGATCGCATCCGGAAC
This sequence comes from Rhodococcus sp. NPDC058521, assembly GCF_042719695.1. Classification (NCBI taxonomy): domain Bacteria; kingdom Bacillati; phylum Actinomycetota; class Actinomycetes; order Mycobacteriales; family Nocardiaceae; genus Rhodococcus; species Rhodococcus sp. NPDC058521. The sequence continues at coordinate 299,905 of NZ_JBHXNL010000001.1, read as the reverse complement.
CATGTACTCGGGCAACGACTTTGCAGCGAACTCGCCGAGCTCGGTCACGTCCGTAGATGCACCCGGCTGCGGCACCACGTAGGCGGCCAATCGCGAACCGACCTCGCTCTCGTGCACGATCACGGCGGCCTTCGACACGTCCTCGTGCCGCGCCAGCGCCGACTCGATCTCACCGAGTTCGATACGCAGGCCTCGGATCTTCACCTGGAAGTCCGTACGGCCCACGAACTCGAGTGCACCGTTCTCGTTCCAGAACACGAGGTCGCCGGTGCGGTACATACGTGACCCGTCTGCGGCGAACGGGTTGGCCACGAACCGATCCGCACTCGCCCCGGGGCCACCGACGTAGCCACGTGCCAACTGCGTGCCTGCCAGGTACAGCTCGCCCGGAACGCCGACCGGTGCCGGGTTCAGGCGTCCGTCGAGAACGAACGCGCGGGTGTTCCACGCCGGTGAACCGATCGGCGCAATGGTGTGTGCTTCACCGGAGTCCACGGTGTACGCGGTCGAGTTGATCGTCGACTCCGTGGGGCCGTACAGGTTGACCAGCTTGGCACCGCCGAGCTTCTCGACCCGTCCTGCAGTCACTTGCGGTAGTGCCTCACCACCGGCGAACACGTAGCGCAACGATCCACACCGCTGCGGATCCGCGACATCGAGGAACATGTCGAGAACAGTCGGAACGAACTGGATGATCGTGACCGACCGGGCGGAAACGAGTTCCGCCATGTGTCCGGGGTCGCGGTGACCGTCCGGGCCTGCCACCACGAGCCTCGCACCGACGGTCAAGGGCAGGAACAGTTCCCACACCGAGGCGTCGAATGTGAACGGTGTCTTCTGCAGAAGCACGTCCTGCGCACCGATCTCGTACTCTTCGCGCAGCCAGGCCAGCTGGTTGACCAGTGCACGGTGCGTGATCTGCACACCCTTGGGGCGCCCGGTCGATCCGGACGTGTAGAGCGTGTAGGCGAGGTTGTCCGTGCTCAGCTCGCTCAGTCGCTCGTCCGGCTGCAGAGGCGCGCCTGCGAACGATTTCGCTCGGAAGTCGCCCAGGCGCAGCACCGGGGTGTCCCCCACCGAGAACTCCTCGTCCGCGGTCATGATGCACGCCGGCTTCGCACTGGCCACCACGTACTCGATGCGTTCGCGTGGGTGCTCCGGATCGATGGGCACGTAGGCGCCGCCGGCCTCGAGAATCGCGTACAGAGCGACCACCATTTCGACCGAACGGGGCATCGCAACGCCCACCACCATGTCGGGGCCGACCCCGATCGAAATCAGGTGTCGAGCCAGTCGGTTCACCCGGTCCGCGAACTCTGCGTACGTCAACTCCACACCGTCCGCGACCACGGCTGTGGCCGTCGGGGTGCGCGCGACCTGCGCGTAGAACAGGTCCGGGACCGTCTTCCCCGGCACGTCGTGATGAGTGTCGTTCCATTCGTCGACGACCAGGCCGCGTTCGGCTGCGGTCAGAAGATCCAGGTGACCGACGAGGGTCGAACTGCCCTCCGCGATGGTGTTCAGGACCTTCTCGAGCCGCGCTCCGATCCGTTCGATCGTCTGACGATCGAACACGTCCGGGAGGTATTCGAGCACCAACGACACTTCCGAATCCGACTGCGCCAGCAGCGTCAACGGGTAGTGCGACTCGTCGGCGATCGACACGCCGGACACTCGCAGTCCGTCGATGTCACTGCTCTCGGTGAGTCCGGCGCGGTCGATCGGGTACGACTCGAAGATCGTCAAGGTGTCGAACAACCCGCCGATTCCGGCGATCTGCTGGATCTCCGGAAGCCCGACGTGGTGGTGGTCGAGCAGTGCGGACTGCTCGGCCTGCAGCCGCTCGAGCAGACCGACCATCGACTCGTTCGGATCGATCCGGACCCGGATCGGAAGCGTGTTGATGAACAGACCGATCATCGACTCGATGCCGGTGACCTCCGGTGGACGACCCGACACCGTGGCGCCGAACACGACGTCGTCGGAGCCCGTCATCCGGGACAGGAGTAGGCCCCAGGCACCCTGCACGATGGTGTTCATCGTGACGCCGCGATCGCGGGCAACGCGGGCCAGTTCCTCACTGACCGTTTGCCCCACCTGTACCGAGTACTTGATCGGCTTGGGACGGTCCGTACTGCTCGGGGCAGGCGCGGGGGCAACGACGGTCGGCGACCCCAGACCCGAGAGTGCCTGTGCCCAGGCGTTTCTGGACACCGGAGCATCCCGGTCTGCAAGCCAGCTCAGGAAGTCACGGTATCCGCGTACCCGAGGCAGGTGGGTGGCGTCGCCGTGTGTCGCGTACAGGACCAACAGGTCCTTCATCAGCAGTGGCATCGACCAGCCGTCGAGAAGGATGTGGTGGTTGCTGATCGAGAAGCGGTACTCGTCCGTACCAACCCTCGCCAGGAGGAACCGCATGAGCGGCGGCTCGGCCATGTCGAAACGAGCCGTGCGGTGCTCGGCGAGAAGCCGGCGAATCTCGTCCTCTCGCTCGGCGTCGGTCAGCGACCGCAGATCGACCTCCTGCCACGGCACGTCGACGTCGTCGAGCACGACCTGGATGGGCGCACCCGCTTCGTTCTGTACGAACGCGGTCCGCAGGTTGGAGTGTCTTGCAACCAACCCGTTCGCAGCGGCTCGGAGCCGTTGGGCGTCCACCGTGCCCGCCAGCTCCAGCACGACCTGAGCGGTGTAGACGTCGACCGATTCCGCTGCGAGCACCGAGTGGAAGTACATGCCGGACTGCAGCGGTGCGAGCGGCCACACGTCGCTCACACCCTGGTAGCGACCCTCGAGGGCCTCGAGCTCGCACTGTCCGATCGAGACGAGTGGGACGTCCGACGGGGTGAGACCACCGCTGCCCGGAGTGGTGGCGTACTCAGCCAGAGCAGCTGCGGCGGTGTGCCACAACCGAACCAGCTCGTTCACCTCGTCCGCACCGAGGATGTCGGTGGCGAACGCGAAGCTCGCGGACAGCTCCGGTCCGGAGGCCGTATCCGAGGTCACCGCGTTGATGCTCAGGACTGCCGGGGCCACCATGTCGTCGTCCATCGCGCCGCCGAACTCACCGCTGTCGGAATCCGGCATCCAGCCGAGAGCACGCAGTTCTTCCGGCACCTCGACCGCCCCGGCCTTACCGAGGTAGTTGAAGCCGATCTGTGGGGTCGGAAGCTTGCCGAGAACCGGCCCGGTCTCCTCGTTGAGGTAGCGGAGCAGTCCGTATCCGATGCCGTGGTCCGGGATCGCCAGCAACTGTTCCTTGACGGCCTTCAGTGCGATACCGGCACCGGGACCGGCGCGGAAGGCGTCGTCGAGGTCTGCCCGTCCGACATCGAGCCGGACGGGGAACAGCGTGGTGAACCAGCCGACCGTGCGCGCGAGATCCGCACCCGGAACCGTCTCTTCCTCACGGCCGTGGCCTTCGAGGTTGATCAGGACCGAGCTGTCCGCGATGCCACGTCCTGCACGCCACCACGACACTGCGAGAGCGAGCGCCGTCAACAGTCCGTCGTTGACCCCGCCCTGCACGACCTCCGGCACCTGCGTCAGAAGTGCGTCGGTCAGTTCGGTCGAGAACGTGATGCTCGTGCGCGAAGTGGTCGACACGACGTCCCGCTTCGGGTCGAGCGCCCGCGAGCCGAGGAGGAGATCGTCTCCCGCGAGAGCCCGTTGCCAGAATTCGAGTTCGGCAACCCGATGCTCCGATCGCGCTTCTTCGACGAGGCCGTTCGCCCATGCCCGCATCGACGAACCGGTCGCCTGGAGCTGGGGCACCTCACCGTTCGCCACCTGTGAACCTGCGGTGACGAAGTCGGGCACCAGGATTCGCCAGGAGACACCGTCCACGACGAGGTGATGAGCGAGCACGAGCAGTCGACCGCCCGTGCCGTCCGTCGGCGAAGCGGGATCGAACCAGACGAACTGCATCATGCGTCCGGTCGCCGGATCGAGACGGTCGGCGGCGCGGTTCATGGCTTCGCGTCCGAGTTCGGCGAACTCGGGCGTTCCTGGGAGATCGGTGATCTCGATGCGTTCGAGAAGATCCTCCGCACCGAAGGCTTCTTCGACGGGCAGCGTTTCGAACACCCGGTCCTTACCCGAACCGGTCAGCCGCGAACGCAGCACATCGTGTTGTGCGAGCACCGCGTCCACGGTGGTGACCACGTCCTCGCGGGTAACCTCCACCGGCAACGTGAGAAGCACCGCCTGCGAGAACCGGTCGAAACTACCCGCCGTGTCGAGCAACCAGTGTGCGATCGGGGTCAACGGGACCGGACCCACACCGCCGCCCGGCAGCTCTTCGAGGGTGACGGCTTCCGAATCCGACGTCCACACAGCGACTTCGGCGAGCGCAGCCACCGTCTTGCGTTCGAACACGTCGCGCGCAGCGAACAACACACCGGCCGCCTTGGCCCGCGTGGTCAGCTGGATCGACACGATGCTGTCGCCACCGAGTTCGAAGAAGGAGTCGTCGACACTCACCCGATCGACACCGAGAACCTCGGCGAACACCGAGGCGATGGCATCCTCCATCGGACCGGACGGAGCCCGGAAATCCGAGGACATCGACACGAACTGCGGCTCGGGCAGCGCCTTGCGGTCGAGCTTGCCCGCCGGCGTCATCGGAACCTCGGTGATCGGCATGATCGAGGACGGCACCATGTATCCGGGCAGTGTCTCGGCCACGAAGGACGACAACTGTGCGACGTCGATCGTCTCACCGGCCGCCGGCAGAACGTACGAGACGAGGACGGTCTGCCCGGTCTTCTCGCGGTGATGGCCCATGGTGACCGCGAAGTCGACCGAAGGATGCCGACCGAGTTCCGCGTCGATCTCCCCGAGTTCGATACGGAACCCGCGGACCTTGACCTGGAAGTCGCTACGGCCGACGTAGTCGAGAACGAGTTCGTCTCCGTCGGTCACCCACCGGACCACGTCACCTGTGCGGTACAGCCGCTCCCCCGGTCCGCCGAACGGGTTGGCGACGAATCGCTCGGCCGTCAGCCCGAACCTGTTGTGGTAGCCGCGTGCAACGCTGGGCCCGGACACGTACAGCTCACCCGGCACACCCACCGGCACCGGCGCCAACCTCGAGTCGAGAACGACGACGTCCACGCCTCTCGTGGGACCGCCGATGGTGACCGGCTTTCCGGCCTGCATCGGTGTGCTGGAGGTGCTCCAGATCGTTGCCTCCGACGGTCCGTACAGGTTGTACATCCGCCGTCCGGGCGCCCAACGCGCCATGAGTTCGGGTGGGCAGGCCTCGCCGGCGACCGACAGGACCTCGATGTTCTCGAGTCCGGCCGGGTCGACGGTGGTGAGGGCCGCCGGGGTGATGAAGGCGTGAGTGACCTGCTGTTCCCGTAGCAGGCGCGCCAGTTCTTCACCGCCGTAGACCAATCCGGACGCGATCACCATCGTCGAACCGGCTGCCACGGCGAAGAGCAGTTCGAACACCGAGGCGTCGAAGCTCGGCGACGCGAAATGCAGAACCCGGGACTGCGGGGTGACGCCGAGCCGCTCACGCTGCTCGGTGGTCACGTTCGAAAGACCGGCGTGTGTCACCACGACGCCCTTGGGCATACCGGTCGAGCCGGATGTGTAGATGACGTACGCCGCATCGGTGAGCCGGATCGGACGTAGCCGCTCGTCTTCGGTGATGGCGTCGCCGGAAGCCTTGGCGCACACGTCGGCGAACTCCGGATCGTCGAGAACCAGCCAGTTCACCGTGTCCGGGAGGTCCGCCACATGGGGCATGGTGACGAGGCCCAGTGCCACAGCCGAATCCGTCACCATGTGCAGGATTCGTTCGTACGGGTAGCTCGGGTCGACGGGCACGAACGCGGCACCGGTCCTGGCAACGGCCCAGATCGACAGCACCGACTCGACGGATCGTGTCAGTGCCAACGCGACGAAGTCGTCCGAACCCACGCCACGATCGATCAGCACGCGTGCCAACCGGTTCGACCGCTCGTCGAGCTCGCCGTAGGTGACGATCTCGTCGCCACACACGATTGCCGTCGCCGAGGGGTCCTGCGCGGCTGCCGATTCGAGAATCTGAACCAGCGTGGCAGGGGTCGCGGTCTCGGCACCGAGCACCGGTGTCAGCACGCGACGCTCGTCGGCGGAGAGGATGTCGATGTCGGCGACGGCCACGGACGCATCGGCTGTGACGGCACGCAGGATCCACCGGAAGCGATCGGCGAATCCGGCGATCGTTTCCTCGTCGAACAGATCCGTCGCGTAGGTGAACACGCCTCGCATGTGCTCACCCCGGTCGGGGTCGCTCTGATCGGCGAGCGTGAGCTGGAGATCGAACTTGGACGAACTCACGCCACCGTCGAGTCCCTGGATCGTCAGGCCCGGAAGTTCGAGGTGCGCCTGCTCGACGTTCTGGAACGCCAACGCCACCTGGAACAACGGGGTGAACGCCGTAGATCGCTCCGGCTGCAGGATCTCGACGAGACGCTCGAACGGGACGTCCTTGTGCGTGAACGCTCCGAGGTCGTCGTGGCGCACGGATGCGAGCAGATCGGCGAAACGAACGTCCGGGTCGACCTGGGTACGCAGGACGAGCGTGTTGACGAACATGCCGACGATGTCGTCGAGCGCGGACTCGCCACGGCCTTCGATGGCGGTGCCGATCGCGATGTCGTCGGTTGCGCTCAGACGCGCGAGCAGTACGGCGAGTGCCGCATGCGCCACCATGAACAACGAGGCGTTGTTCTCGCGAGCGAGGTCGGTGAGGTGCGTTCTGAGGTCCGCATCGATCTCGAACTCGAAGTTGGCGCCGCGCAGCGACTGCGACTGCGGACGCGGGCGATCGGTCGGCAACGGCAACACGTCGGGCAGACCGGCGAGAGTCTTCTGCCAGTATCCGATCTGCTTCGCCGACAGCGACTCCGGATCCTTCTCGTCACCCAGCAGTTCGTGCTGCCACAGCGAGAAGTCGGCGTACTGGACCTCGAGCGGAGCCCAACCTGGTTCGGTTCCCGCCACGTGCGCGCTGTAGGCGACGACGACGTCACGCGCGAGCGGGGCGGTCGACGCACCGTCGCCGGAAATGTGGTGGATCACGATGACCAGCACATGTTCCGAATCGGACAACCGCAGCAGTCCTGCACGCACCGGAATCTCGGCGGCGACGTCGAACCCGCGCGTGACGAGCTCGACAACCCTGGCCTGCATCTCCTGCTCGTCCGCGACGTTCTCGGTGAGCAGCTCGATCGGCGCGTCCACACGGGACACGACGACCTGTTCCGGGCCGGACCCGTTGTCCGGATACGTCGTGCGCAGAGTCTCGTGACGTTCGACGACGTCGCTGAGCGCACCGCGCAGAGCATCGACGTCCAGGTCGCCACTCAACCTGATGGCGAGCGGAATGTTGTACGCGGCCGAGGCCTTGTCGAACTGGTTGATGAACCACATGCGAGACTGCGCCGGCGAGAGCGGGATTCGCGCGGGCCGTCGCTGAGCAACCAGCGGCGGACGCGTAACCGACTCGGACGACGACTGCTCGGCCCGGGTCGCGAGCGCGGCGACAGTCGGTGCCTCGAAGAGTTCACGGACACCGATCGTCGCGTCGAGGGCAGAGTTCACCCTAGCGACGACACGGGTGGCGATCAGCGAGTTGCCACCCAGGTCGAAGAAGCTGTCGTCGACGCTGATCCGCTCACGACCGAGCACGTCCTCGAAGATCGATGCGACGATCTCCTCCACCGGCGTGCGCGGCGCCTTGTAATGCTCTCCCGTCGTGCCGAACTCGGGTTCCGGCAACGCCTTGCGGTCGATCTTGCCGTTGATGTTGAGCGGCAGTTCGTCGAGCGGGATCAGTGCGGCGGGCACCATGTAACCGGGGACCGACTTGCCTGCGAACGACGCGACGTCGCGCAGGTCCAGCGTCGAATCCGACTCCGCGACCAGGTAGGCGACGAGCTGGTCGCCGGTGTGCCGGTCGCTGTGAACGACCGCAACTGCCTGTGCAACGGACGGATGCGCGACGAGGGCGCGTTCGACCTCACCGAGCTCGATGCGGAATCCACGAACCTTGACCTGGAAGTCGCTGCGACCCATGTAGTCGAGGTCGCCGTCGCGATTCCACCGAACGAGGTCACCGGTGCGGTACATGCGATCGCCACTACCGAAGGGGTCTGCGACGAATCGCTCGGCGGAGAGGTCGAACCGGCCGAAGTATCCCCGTGCCAACTGGTCACCCGCGAGATACAGCTCACCTGTAACTCCTACGGGAACCGGGTGCAGCCTGGTGTCGAGAACGTAGGTGCGGGTGTTCCATTCGGGCCGGCCGATGGCGACCGAACCGGCGATCTCGTCGCCGCACTCGTAGTACGTGACGCTGACGGCAGCCTCGGTGGGTCCGTACAGGTTGTGAATTTCGGCGCCGCTGACCGCGCGGAACCGGTTGACGACGTCGGCGGGCAGTGCCTCACCGATGCACAGAACCCGCCTGACCGACTCGATCTGCTGCGGCTGCGCAACCGACAGGAACGCCGACAGCAGCGACGGCACGAAGTGCAGAGTCGTCACCGACTCGTTCTCGATCAGGTTCGCCAGATACGCCGGATCCTTGTGACCGTCGGGCGTGGCGACGACGAGTCGTGCGCCTGCGGTGAGAGCCCACCAGAACTCCCAGACCGAAAGGTCGAACGTCGCGGGGGTCTTGAGGAGCACCGCGTCGTCCCCGGCGAGAGGGTACTGGCCCTGCTTCCAGCGGAGCTGGTTGGTGATCGCGGCGTGCGGAACCGCTACGCCCTTGGGGCGTCCGGTCGAACCCGACGTGTAGATGACGTAGGCGGTGTTGTCCGGGCGCAGCGGAGAAATTCGCTCCCCTGCGGTCATCGGCGCATCGTCGAACCCGGTGAGATCGAGTTCGTCCAGGGTGACCGTCTGCGCGCCGCCCGGCAGGGCCGAAGCGACCTGCGAGGTGGCGAGCACGCACACCGGCTGCGCACTCTCGAGAACGTATGCGGTGCGCTCGGCCGGATGATCCGGATCGATCGGCAGGTACGCGCCACCGGTCTTTGCGACCGCATACATCGCGACGAGGAGATCCACCGAACGGTGAAGCGCGAGACCGACGATCGTCTCCGGGCCCACCTGTATCGAGACCAGGTAGCGGGCGAGACGGTTGACCCGCGTGTCGAACTCGCGGTAGGTCAGGCGCTGGCCTTCGAAAACGATGGCCGGTGCTTCCGGCGCAGCCGCGACGGCGGCGTCGAACAGGTCCGGCAGCGTCGCTTCCGGCAGGTCGTGTTCGGTCGCGTTCCAACGATCGACGACGAGGGCGTGGTCTTCGGCGTCCAGCAACGGAAGATCACCGACCGGAGCATTCGGTGCCGCCACCGCAGCTCCGAGCACGCGCACGAACGCATCCGCGAACCGCTGCACGGTCTTCTGTTCGAACAGATCGGTGGCGAACGTGAACACACCGGTCATGTCCTGGTCTTCGGCACTGTCGCTGAGAATCAGGTGCAGATCGAACTGAGCGGCGTCGTTGCCGACCTCGAGCGGTGCCACGGTCAGATCCGGCAGCTCGAGAGTTGCCTTCGTCGTGTTCTGGAACGAGTAGCCCACTTGGAAGATCGGGTGGTGGGCCATCGAGCGCACGGGGTTCAGCACCTCGACCAGCCGCTCGAACGGCACGTCCGCGTGCGAGAAGGCGGCCAGATCGCTTTCGCGGGCCCGATCGAGAATCTCTGCGAACGCCAATCCGCCGTCCACCTGAACCCGCAGAGCGAGCGTGTTCACGAACATGCCGACGACGCCGTCCAACTCGCGCTCGCCACGTCCCGCGATGGGTGTGCCGACCGCGATGTCCTCGGACCCGGACAGACGACTGAGGAGCACGGAGAAGGCTGCATGCACGACCATGAACACGCTGGCGTTGTGTGCCCTGGCGATGGCCGCGAGCTGCTGATGCAGTTCGGAACCGACGGTGAACTCGACCCGTGATCCGCGCAGCGTCTGCTGCGGCGGACGCGGGTGATCCAACGGCAGTTCGAGCAGATCCGGTGCGCCGGCGAGAGTCTCGCGCCAGAAGTTCACCTGCTGGGTGAGCAGGCTGTCCGGATCGTCCTCACTACCGAGCAGCTCGCGCTGCCAAATTGCGTAGTCGGCGTACTGCACGGCCAGTGGTTCGAACTCGGGCGCATTTCCGGCGACTCGTGCCAGGTAGGCCGTCATCACGTCACGAACGAACGGCGCGAGAGATTCACCGTCGGTCGATACGTGGTGGATGACCAGGGCGAGCACGAAGTCGTCGGCGCCGAGCTCGAACAGTCCGATGCGCACCGGTGGGACGACTGCGGTGACGTCGAATCCGGTGGTGGCCATGGCGACGAGTCGCTCTCGCAACTCGTCCTCGCTCACGCATACGGGCGAGACGTCGAGCGGTAGCCCTTCCATCGGAAGGACGACCTGATGGGCGCCTTCCGCGGAATCCGGGTACACCGTGCGCAGGGTCTCGTGCCGCTCGACCACGTCGAACACCGCGGCCTGCAGTGCCTGCGAGTCCAATCGGCCGGTGAGCCGCACGGCCATCGGAATGTTGTATGCCGCGGAGTCGGGATCGAAGCGGTTGATGAACCACATTCGAGACTGTGCCAAGGAGAGCGGGATCCGATCGGGTCGCGGACCCGCCTTCAGCACAGGACGGGTGTTGTCTGCGCCGGTCATCTCGGCGACGCGACGCGCCAGCGCCGCGACGGACGGCGCCTCGAACAGCTCGCGCACACCGACGCGCGTGCCGACTGCCTGGCCGATGCGAGAGACCACTCGCGTCGCGCTGAGCGAGTTGCCGCCGAGGTCGAAGAAGCTGTCGTCCACACTCACCGAATCGGTGCCGAGCACCTCGGCGTAGATGTCGGCGATCATCTTCTCCGTCGGCGTCGACGGTGCACGGAACTCCGTGCTCGCCGTGACGAACTCGGGTTCGGGCAGTCGCTTGCGGTCGAGCTTGCCGATCGCGGTCAGCGGGATCTCGTCCAATGCCACGATGACTGAGGGCACCATGTACGGCGGCAGTGATTCCGCAACCACGGTCTGGAGCGCCTCGGCATCGACCGAAGAGCCTGTGGTCGGCACGACGTAGGCGACGAGCGCGGTCTGTCCTGCCGGGTCGGGATGCCCGACCGTCACCGCGAACTCGACCTCGGGCTGCGCGGTCAGAGCCGCATCGATCTCGCCGAGTTCGACGCGGAATCCGCGGACCTTCACCTGAAAATCGGAGCGACCCACGTACTCGACCTGATGGTCCGCGGTCCACCGCACCACGTCACCGGTCCGGTACATGCGAGCGCCCGCCTCGCCGTAGGGGTTGGCGACGAACCGCTCCGACGTCACCGACGGGCGGTTGTGGTAGCCGCGGGTGACGGACGGTCCACATATGTAGAGTTCACCCGGCACTCCCACCGGGACAGGGCGCAGCCGCGAATCGAGAACCAGCGATTCGACGCCACGAAGCGGCGAACCGATGGTGATGCGCTCACCGACGACTAGCGGGTCGGTGATCGTCACGATCACGGTGGTCTCGGTGGGACCGTAGGCGTTACGCATCTCTCGCCCGGGCGCCCACTTCGCAACCAGTTCTGGCTTGCAGGTGTCACCACCGACGACGACGGACTTGACCGAGTCGAGTCCCTCCGGATCGACCGTCATCAGTGCGGTGGGCGTCATGACGACGTTGTCGACCTGTTCACGGCGGATGAGGTCGGCCAGTTCGTCGCCGCCGAACACATCGGCGGGTGAAATGACAAGTGTGGCACCGGCACTGAATGCGGCGAGCAGCTCACCGACGGAGGTGTCGAAGCTGGGCGAGGCGACGTGCAGGAAGCGCGACTGCGCCGTCACCACGTACTGCTCGCGCACCTCACCCGTCAGGTTCGCGAGGCCGCGATGGGTGACGACGACACCCTTGGGCTTGCCCGTCGATCCGGAGGTGTAGATGAGGTAGGCGGGATGATCCACCGACAGCGTCGCAACCCGGTCGAGGTCGGTGACCGGGCCGGAAGGCTGTTGCGCGACCTCCGATTCGACCTCGTCGGTTCCGAGCACCAGCCACGGAACCGTGGTCGGCAGCTTCGAGTGGACGGCCCGAACCGTGAGGCCCATGACGGTGCCCGAGTCCTCGAGCATCTCGGTGACGCGTTCGACCGGAAGCTTCGGGTCGATCGGCATGTATGCGGCACCGGACTTCGCTATGCCCCAGATACCGACGATGGATTCGATGGACCGCGTGATTGCCAGTGCGACATAGTTCTCGGGCCCGACACCGTGATCGATCAGAGTTCGTGCCAACCGATTCGACTGCTCGTCGAGTTCCCGGTAGCTGAGCTCACGTCCCTCGAACGAGAGCGCGGTCGCATTCGGCTCGATGTCGACGCCCGACCGCAACAGGTCCGGCAACGTCTGCGGGTCGACCGAGCTACGGCCACGGACCGGCGCGAGAGCTGCCTTCTCCCCCGCATCGAGAATCTCGATGTCACCCAGAACGAGGTCGCTGTCCGCAGCCAAGGCCGTCAGGATTCGCGAGAAACGGTCGGCGAACGTACGTACCGACTTCTCCTCGAAGATGTCCGTGGAGTAGTCGAACTGGGCTGCGATCCCGGCAGGCTCCGCATCCTCGAACCGCTCTCCGAGGCTGAGCTGGAGATCGAACTTCGCCACGCCCAGTGGCGCCTCCATCGCCGAGATCTCCAGGCCCGGGAACGCCATCTCGACGTCCTCGTTGTTGTCGAACGACAACGCCACCTGGAACAGCGGTTGGTGCGCCGTGGAACGCGGGACGTCCAAGACCTCGACCAACCGCTCGAACGGAACATCACTGTGGCTGAACGCATCCAGGTCGGTCTTCCGAACCTGAGCGAGCAGATCGGTGAACGTGTCGTCCGGGTTCACCGAAGCGCGGAGCACAAGGGTGTTGACGAACATGCCGACGAGACGGTCGAGCTCCTCCTCACCGCGTCCCGCGACCGGCGTGCCGATCGCGATGTCCGACTGCGAGGACAGACGCTCGAGCAGTACCGCGAGAGCTGCATGGACGACCATGAACAATGTCGAATGCGTGTCTCGGGCGATGTCGAGGAGTGCTCGATGTGTCTGCGGATCGATCGTGAAACTGGTCGAAGCACCGCGCAACGACTGCACGGGCGGCCGCGGCCGGTCCGTGGGCAGTTCGAGAAGTTCGGGCACGCCATCGAGGGCTTTCGCCCAGTAATCCAACTGTCGTGCGACGAGCGACGTCGAGTCGGACTCGTCACCGAGGGCCTTGCGCTGCCATAGCGAGTAGTCCGCGTACTGGATCGGCAGCGGCTCCCAACCGGGTTCATCGCCCGCAGCACGAGCCGCGTAAGCCGTCATGAAGTCCGTGAACAACGGTGCCAGCGAGGCGCCGTCCGCGGAGATGTGGTGCACCACCATCATCAGCACGTATTCGTCGGTGCCCAACTCGAAGCATCCGACCCGAATCGGGACGGTTCGGGTGACGTCGAAACCTCCGGTCGCGAACTCCGCCAGACGATCGCGAAGATCCGCCTCACCGTCCACGGCGATCGGCGTGAGACCGGACACCACGTCGGCGGACGGCAGCACCACCTGGTGGGCATCGTCGCCTGCGACGGGGAACACGGTTCGCAGGGACTCGTGGCGCTCCACCACGTCGGCCCAGGCCAGGCCGAGCGCCGGGAGATCGACGGACCCCTTCAGCCGCACCGCCAATGGCAGGTTGTACGCGGGCGATGTGGTGTCGAACTGGTTGATGAACCACATTCGTTGCTGAGCGAGCGACAGCGGAATGCGATCGGGCCGAGGACCGGCCACCAACTCCGGACGTGCTTCGCCCGCGTCGGAATTCTGGTCGAGAAGTTCCGCGAGTTCCGCAACCGTCGGTCGCTCGAAGCACTCCCTGACCGAGAGGTTCACACCCGTGGCCGCACGCAGCCGGGCCGTCAGTCGGGTGGCGCTGATCGAGTTGCCACCGAGGTCGAAGAACGAATCGAGTGCGCCGACCTGTGCGGCACCGAGAACATCCGCGAACACTCCCGCAACGGCCTCTTCGGTCGATGTGCGGGGAGCGACGAATTCTGCGTGCGCGACATCGATCACCGGCGCCGGAAGGGCCTTGCGATCGAGCTTTCCGTTCGCGGTCATGGGCATCGCACCGAGCACCATGACGACGTCGGGAACCATGTAGCTGGTCAGGAATCCGCCGACGAAGTCCTTGATGTCGGCAGGCACCAGGTGGGCCCCTGCTTCCGGGACCACGTAGCCGACGAGCTTGTCGCCCGCGTCGTGGTCGACGTGAACGAGGCACACGGATGCGGCGACGCCGGGGGCACGCAGCAGCGCGGACTCGATCTCTCCCATCTCGATTCGGAACCCGCGGAGCTGAACCTGCGAGTCGCTGCGTCCCAGGTAGTCCAGCTGCCCTGCAGAATTCCAACGCGCGATGTCACCAGATCGATATAGGCGATCCCCGGGCGCACCGAACGGATCCGCGACGAATCTTCCGGCTGTCAGATCGGGACGATCGTGGTACCCACGCGTCAGCTGGCCACCCGATACGTAGAGCTCACCCTGGACGCCGGTGGGCACCGGACGCAGGCGGGAGTCGAGGACGTGCACTCGTAGACCGTCGATCGCGACGCCGACCACCGAAGCGGCAGCCGATTCCGCGAATTCGCGGTCGAGCGCGATGTGGGTGACGTGCACGGTGGTCTCGGTGATGCCGTACATGTTCACGAGCCGCGGCGACTGATCCGAATGCCGCTCGTACCACTTCGACAGCTGCGCGAGGTCGAGGGCTTCACCACCGAAGACGATGAAACGCAGTGCGAGATCGTCGGTTTGGTCCTGAGCCCGGTCGGCTGCCGACAGCTGATAGAACGCCGACGGCGTCTGGTTCAGCACCGTCACCTGTTCGCGGGCGAGCAGGGCCCGGAACTCGTCGGGTGAACGCGAGGTGAGGTAGTCGACGACCACCAGCCTGCCGCCGTACACGAGGGCGCCCCACAGCTCCCACACCGAGAAGTCGAAAGCGTATGAGTGGAACAACGTCCACACGTCCGTTTCGTCGAAACCGAACTCGGGGTGGGTCCTGTCGAACAACTGGACGACGGTCGAGTGCGGAACCATCACGCCCTTGGGGCGTCCTGTGGAACCGGAGGTGTAGATGACGTAGGCCAGATTCTGCGCCGAGAGCCGCGACGGACGTTCGTCCGCCGTGATCGGCCCCGAGTCACGTCCCTCGAGATCGGAGACCGTGTCCTGCGCGTCCAGCATCACCACGGGCACACCGGCATCCGGCACGTCGCCGGCATGCGCGAGAGACGACAGCACGGCAACGGGCT
Source organism: Rhodococcus sp. NPDC058521 (assembly GCF_042719695.1). Taxonomy (NCBI): domain Bacteria; kingdom Bacillati; phylum Actinomycetota; class Actinomycetes; order Mycobacteriales; family Nocardiaceae; genus Rhodococcus; species Rhodococcus sp. NPDC058521. Next base: position 284,543 of record NZ_JBHXNL010000001.1, on the reverse strand, counting down.
TCGCGTCCGAGAGCATGAACTCGAGGCGATCGGCCGGGTAGGTCACGTCGACCGGAAGATATCCGGCACCCGACTTCACGGTCGCGAGAAGTGCGACGACGAGGTCGGTGGTCCGATCGAGTGCTACCGCCACGAGAGAGTCGGGGCGTGCGCCACGAGAGATCAGAAGCCGAGCCAACTTGTTGGCGCGTGCGTCGAGTTCGCCGTAGGTCAGGGTCCCGTCGGCCGCAGTGACGGCCACCGCGTGCGGGGCGCGCGCTGCCTGGGCGTCGAACATGTCGACGAGGGTTCCACCGGAATCGGTGTCTGCCGCTGCGCCGGCTGCTGTCGCGTCGGCAATGACTCCGGCGAGCATGCCCGCGAAGGAATCTGCGAACCCTTCACCGGAGGCTCCGTCCAGCAGCCCCGGCAGCAGCGTGGACAGGGCAACCGTCACCGCGGCCTCGGGCCCGACGCCGACACTGCCCAGGGTGCGGGCGAGTTCGACGGACTTGTCCCTGAGCTGCAGGTAGGTGACCTCGATGCCGTTGTGCGACACCGCGACACCATCGGGGTTGATGGTGGCGGCACCGTCGAGCAGTTCGGGGAGAGACTTCGTTGCCGCCAGTTCCTCGGAGATTTCCTGAGACATCAGGCTCGATGCCGAGTCCTGCGCAGGCGCGGCGAGTGAAGACCTCTCCGCGTCCGTGAGGATGTCGATGTCACCGACGACGACGTCACCGTCTGCGGTCACCGCTTCCAGGACCCGAACGAACCGCTCCGCGAAGCCCTGCACGGTGGCCTCGTCGAAAAGGTCGGTGGCATACGAGAAGTAGCCGCTCATCCCGTTCGCGTCGGCACTCGCCCCCGTCTGCTCCTCGATGGCGACACCGAGATCGGTCTTGCTCGTCGTCAGACCACTGTCGAGAACCTCGATCTCGAGACCGTCGAGCTCGAGCTTGGGCCGCTCGAGGTTCTGGAAGCTCAGCATCACCTGTGCAAGTGGTGCGTATGCCGCTGTGCGCTTGGGTCGCAGCAACTCCACGACCTGCTCGAACGGCACGTCTGCGTGGCCGAAGGCCGTCAGATCCACCTCACGAGCCTGATCGACGAGCTCACCGAAGCGTGCATTCGGTTGGACGTCGGTACGGAGTACGAGGGTATTGACGAACATGCCGACCAGGTCGTCGAGCGCGCGATCGCCGCGACCGGCCACCGGCGTGCTGACGCAGATGTCGGCGGTGTTGCTCAGTCGTCCGAGAAGCACAGCGAGTGCCGTGTGCACGACCATGAACAGCGACGCTCGATGCTCCTGAGCCATGTCGTTCAGGGCAGCGTGCACGTCCGGGCGGATCTCGAACTCGACCAGTCCGCCGCGCGCACTGCGCACCGTCGGTCGTGAACGGTCGGTGGGCAGATCCAGCACCTCTGGTGCATCGCCCAACTTCTCGGTCCAGTAGGCGAGCTGCCTCGAAGCCAACGAACTCGAGTCGTCCTCCGAACCGAGGACCTTGCGCTGCCACAATGCGAAATCGGGGTACTGGACCTCGAGGGGAGCGAAACCGGGCTCGCGGCCATCGACGCGGGCACTGTAGGCGCCGAACAGATCACGTGCGAGCGGCGCCATCGACGAACCGTCCGCCGAGATGTGATGCACCACGACAACGAGCACGTGGTCCTGCTCGCCCAACTCGAACAAGGCGGCACGGATCGGAACGTCGGCGGTGACGTCGAAGCCCTCCGACGCCAATACGACGATGCGCTCGCGCAGATCCTGATCGTCACTCACGCGAACGGTGTCGAGGCTTCCCTCGACATCCGACGGGGCGAGTACCACCTGGTAAGGGCCGTCCACCGAGTCCGGGTACACGGTGCGCAGCGATTCGTGTCGTGCCACCACGTCCGCGACGGCGGCGCGAAGAGCGGCCTCGTCGAGTCGCCCGGTGAGCCGCAGCGCCAGCGGAATGTTGTATTCCGCCGACGCGGGGTCGAACCGGTTGACGTACCACATGCGTTGCTGCGCAAGGGACAGCGGAAGACGCTCCGGACGGACACCAGCGGTCACGGAAGGTCGCGCACCGCCGACGCCGAGAGCATCGACGCGCCGAGCGAGTTGCCCCACGGTGGGAGCTTCGAAGATCTCGCGCACAGAAGCGTCGACACCCAACGCCGCGTTGATCCGAGCCATCACCCTGGTTGCGGCGAGCGAATTGCCGCCGAGAGTGAAGAAGGAATCATCCAGACCGACTCGCTCGACTCCGAGCACGTCGGCGAACACCTCGGCCACCTGCTGCTCGGTGACCGTACCGGCAGCCCTGAACTCCCGTGTCTCCGAAACGAACTCGGGCTTCGGCAGAGCGCGGCGATCCAACTTGCCGACCGGTGTGAGCGGAATCGACTCGAGCGGAACGATCGTCGCCGGAACCATGTAATTGGGGACGAACTCCCCCACGTGATCGAGCAGACCGTCGACGTCGACGGCACTGCCGTTCACGGGCAGGACGTGGGAAACGAGGACACTGTCACCCGACGGCCCGTCCACGACCGAGGTCGTGGCGAAGTCCACGTCCGGGTGCCTGGCGAGGACGGCGTCGATCTCGCCGAGCTCGATACGGAAACCACGGACCTTGACCTGCTGGTCGGAACGGCCGACGTACTCGACGGTCAGCCCGCCGTTTTCGTCCTTGCGCCACCGGACGACGTCGCCGGTGCGGTACATACGCTCACCGAGATCGCCGTGTGGGTTGGCGACGAAACGTTCTGCCGTCAGCGGGGTGCGGCGGTGGTATCCGCGTGCCACACCGAGGCCCGAAAGGTAGAGGTCACCTGCGATTCCGACCGGGACAGGTCGCAGACGGTCGTCGAGCACGAGCGCGCTCGTGCCGCGGATCGGTCCGCCGATCGTGACGGGGCCGTCAGCCGCCATCGGATCGCTGATGTTGGTCATGATCGTGGTCTCGGTGGGACCGTAGCCGTTGAACAGCTTGCGGTTCGGCGCCCAACGCACTGCGAGTTCTGCGGGAACCGCCTCGCCACCCGCGATGACGTACTGGAAGTCGTCGAGGCCCGTCGGGTCCACGGAAGCCAGCGCAGAGGGGGTGACGAAGCCGTGCGTGACGCGCTTCTCCCGCAGGAACTTCGCGAACTCCGGTCCGCCGTACACGTCCGTGGGTGCGATCACCATCGTCGCGCCCGCACCGAACGCGAGAAGCAGTTCGAGGACGGAAGCGTCGAAGCTGGGTGACGCGAAGTGAAGCGTGCGGGATTGGGTGGTCACGCCGTATCGAGCACGCTGCTCCGCGGCGAAGTTCGCAAGTCCGCGGTGGGTGACGACGACCCCCTTCGGCTTACCTGTTGTTCCCGACGTGTAGATCACGTATGCGCTGTTTGCCGGTACCACCGGGCGTCGGAGTTCGTCCGGCGTGATCGCAGAGGCGGAGTACCCGGCACACGACGCCTGGAACTCTTCGCTGTCGAGAACGAGCCATTCGACGTCACCCGGCAGCCGGTCCATCTCGGCGGCGACCGAGAGGCCCAGTGCGACACCGGAGTCGGTCACCATGTGCTCGATGCGCTCGGGCGGATACTGCGGGTCGATCGGGACGTAGGCTCCGCCGCTCTTGGCGACCGCCCAGATGCCGAGAATCGACGAGATCGAACGGGTGATGCCGAGTGCCACGAAAGTCTCGGCGTCGACACCACGACTCAGAAGCAGACGTGCGATCCGGTTGGAACGCTCGTCCAGCTCGCGGTAGGTGATCGTGTCGTCGCCGTCGACGATCGCGATCCCGTCCGGGTTCGCAGCCACCGCAGCGGCCAGGATCTCCGGCAGAGTCGCCGGCGACACACCCTCGATGCCACGCACCGGGGTGAGCTCGGCAGTCTCCTGCGCATCGAGAATCGGGATGTCTCCGACGGCGACGTCCGTGTCGGCGGCGATGCCTTCGAGGATGCGCAGGTAACGGTCCGCGAAGCCGCGCACCGTGTCGGCGTCGAAGATCTCGGCCGCGTAGCCGAGCACACCCGTGATACCGGTGGGAGCACCGTCCTCGGACCACAACTCACGAAGATCGACGGTGAGATCGAACTTGCTGAACTCGACGTCGACCGCGCCGGGCGTGGCCTCCAATCCAGCGAACTCGAGGGCCGGAATCCCATTGACCTGGTGGGTGAGAACGACCTGCACCAGCGGCGAGTAGGACGTGGACCGCGTGGGCTGCAGTGCATCGACGAGCTGTTCGAACGGTACGTCCTGGTTGCTGAACGCCGCGAGATCCTGCGAACGGACCTGTTCGAGAAGACTCGAGAAGGTCGTCGCCGGCTCCACCTGGGTACGGAGAACGAGCGTGTTGACGAACATGCCGACGAGGTTTTCGAGGGCTTCGTCCCCGCGGCCTGCAACCGCCGTTCCGATCGCTATGTCGGTTGTCGCACTCAGTCGTGCGAGCAGAACCGCGAGGGCGCCGTGCAAAACCATGAACGTCGACACGTTGTGGGCACGCGCCACCTCGCCGATCCGGCGATGCAATTCGGCGTCCACCGAGAAGTCGACGAAGCCTCCGGCCATCGTGCGGACGGTCGGACGCGGACGGTCGGTCGGCAGTTCCAAGACGTCCGGCAGCCCTGCGAGTGTCGTGGACCAGAAGTCGATCTGGCGGGCACCGAGCGACTCGGGATCGTCCTCCGACCCGAGGGCCTGCCGCTGCCACAGGGCGTAGTCCGCGTACTGGAGGGGCAGAGCAGGCCAGGCCGGCTCCGTCCGGTCCTGGCGTGCGGCGTAGGCCAGCATCACGTCGCGAGCCATCGGGAGCGTGGAAGCGCCGTCCGAAGCGATGTGGTGGACGACCAGCACGAGAACGTGGTCACGCTCGTCGACACGGAACAGCCGGGCCCGGATCGGCATGGTCTGCGTGACGTCGAATCCGGTGGCGCCGAACTCGAACATCTTCGACTTCAGGTCCGACTCGGCGACCTCGACCGGCTCCAGGGTCAGCTGCGCCTGTGAGGCGGGCAGGATGACCTGATGCGCCCCACTGTCGGAATCGGGGAACACGGTGCGCAAGACCTCGTGCCGGGCAACCACGTCCGACAGCGCCCCGGCCAGTGCGTCGACGTTCAGGTCACCGCGCAAGCGCACGGTCAGTGGGACGTTGTAGGCGGGCGAACTCGGGTCGAACCTGTTGAGGAACCACATCCGCTGCTGAGCCAACGACAGGGGCAGCACATCCGGGCGTTCGCCGGCGACGAGAGCCGGGCGAGGCGCACCTTCGTGCGAACGCGCCTCCACGACCGCAGACAGTTCGGCAACTGTCGGTGCCTCGAACAGATCTCGGATTCCGACCTCCGTACCGGTCGCGGACGTCACCCGCGCCGCTACTCGGGTGGCGCTCAAAGAGTTACCACCCAGATCGAAGAACGATTCGTTCACACTCACCCGATCGGCTGCAATGACGTCACCGAATATTCCGGCGACGACCTCCTCCAGGGGAGTTCGCGGTGAGACGAATTCGACGGTGCTCGTGGCGAACACCGGCTCCGGCAGCGCCTTTCGGTCGATCTTCAGGTTCGCGTTGAGCGGCATCGCGCTCAGCACCATCAACGTGTCCGGCACCATGTACTCGGGCAGCACGTCGTGCAGACCGGCGAGCGTGGCCGGAGCGTCGATCTCCGAGCCGGCGGCAGCGGTCACGTACCCCACGAGCCTCGGTCCCTGCTCACTCTCGTGAACGACGACGACCGATTGCAGAATGTCCTCGTGTGAGGTCAGTGCCGCCTCGATTTCGCCGAGCTCGATGCGCAAACCACGGATCTTGACCTGGAAGTCGCTGCGACCCACGAAGACGAGCTTGCCGCCGGCGCGCTCACGCACCAGGTCACCGGTGCGGTAGATCCGTGCACCGGCCGGGCCGAACGGACTTGCCACGAAGCGCGATGCCGTGATCCCGAACATGCCGCCGTAGCCACGGGCGAGAACCTGACCACCGATGTACAGCTCGCCGGTCACCCCCGGCGGGACCGGCCGCAGGCGACCGTCGAGAACATGGAACTCGACGCCCTCGAACGCGGCCCCGAAGGGTACCGGCCACTCCTCGGCGTCCGCGGTGGACAGGTCCAGTTCGTAGGACGAGTCGGTCGCCGACGCTTCCGTCGGACCATACGTGTTGATCAGGCGTGTACCTGTTCCGACGAGTGCGGAGCACGCGGCCGGCCGGAGCTGCTCGCCGCCGACGACGACGATGTCGAGGGCGGTGAGTACTCGGTCCGCGTCGAGTTCGCTCAGCACCTCGAAAGCGCTGGGAGCCATGTTCGCGATCTGGATTCCGCCCGCGCCGATTTGACGAAGGATCGGCAGCGGGTCGAAGCCGGGCTCCGCGAGGTGCATGACTCCGCCGTAGGCGACACACAACCAGATGTTCTTCTGTGTCTGGTCGAACAGCGGCGAGTTCGCGACGAGAACGCCTGTGCCCTCGGCGAAATCGAGTTCGCGGCGATACCACTGGTACGTGTTGGACACACCGATCATCGGAACCATGGTCGGCTTGGGCCGCCCGGTGGAACCGGAAGTCGAGATCACGTAAGCGAGCCGCGAGCCGGCCTGCGGATCCTGCCAAGGATCGTGGTCGGGATTCGCTCCGTCGTGCTCCTCGAGGCGACGAATCGTGGTCGCATCGTCGATGACCACGACTCCGTCGAGAACCTCGTTACCGAAGGGCGCTTCGGCCAACCCGGCCCACCCGCTCGTCGCCACGACGGCCTTGGTGCCGCTGTCCTCGACGAGACCGACGATCCGATCGAGTCCCCACTCCTGATCGAACGGCGAGTATGCGGCGCCGAGCTTCCAGGCTGCGATCATGCCCACGACCCACTCGACCGAGCGCGGCACCAGAAGTGCGACGACATCGTCGGGCCCGACTCCCCGCATCGCGAGTTCACGGGCGAGCTGGTTGGCGCGACGGTTCAGCTCACCTCGGCTCGTGGTGACGCCACCGGCGACGACGACCGGAGCTTCGGGGTTCGCCTCCACCGACCGCTGCCACAGCACCATGAAGAATTCGAGTGGCCATCCCGAGGCACCTGGGCCCTGCTCGGCCACGGCGACGGGCGCCGGCTCGGGAGCCGCGATCTCGATGTCACCCACGAGAGCGTGGGCGCCGGCGATCACCTTGTCGAGGATCGCTCCGAAACCGTCCTTTCCGTCCGCCGACGGCGGGGCCATCATGATGGTGGGCACCAGGCCGGACAACACCACGGAAACAATTGCGTCGGGCGCCATACCGCGCTCGGCGAGCGGTCCCGACATCATGCGGAGCCGCTCGTCGAACTCGCGGTAGGTCACCTGCATGCCGTCGTGCGCAACGGCCACCGCATCGGGTGCGACGTCGACGGCTGCGGCGAGAAGCTGCGGGAGCTCGCGCACGGTCATCGTTCGGGCAGGCCTTGCTTCGCTCAACTTGGCTCTCTCGTGCTCGGTGAGAATGTCGATGTCGCCGACAGCGACGGAAGGCTCGTTCACGACGGAGTCGAGAATGCGTACGAATCGCTCCGAGATCCTTTCGACCGTGGCGCGTTCGAAAAGATCGGTGGCAAAGGTGAATCGGGCACCGAGTCCTGCGGGCGCACCGTTCTCGTCGTTCTTCTCGGTGATCGTCAGCGTCAGGTCGTACTTGGCGCCCTGTGCCATGTCCTCGATCACCCGCACGGTCAGGCCCGGCAGTTCGAGCGCACCGATGGGGTTGTTCTGGAACGACAGCATGACCTGGAACAACGGCGAGTGCGCGGACGAACGCCGAATACGAAGAGCTTCGACGATCTTCTCGAACGGAACGTCGGCGTTACCGAAGGCCGCGAGGTCGCCTTCCCGCACGCGGGCGAGAAGTTGTTCGAACGAATCGCCGGCCGCGACCGAGGTTCGCAACACCAGCGTGTTGACGAACATGCCCACCAGATCGTCGAGAGCCCGATCGCTACGAGACGCAAGCGGCGTACCGATGGTGACGTCGTCGGTGCTCGCGATCCGGGACAGCAAGGTGGTCAACGCCGCATGGGTCACCATGAACAGCGATGCACCCGCGGTTTTGCCGATCGACTCGAGCCCTCGGCGCAGTTCTGCGGAGATCTCGAAATCGATCGAGTCACCGATCATCGACTGCCGCGCGGGCCGAACGTGATCGAGCGGGAGGCCGATGATCTCCGGGGCACCGGCCAGCGTGTCCGCCCAGTGCGCGATCTGCTGTGCGGCAACCGATTCGCTCTCGGTAGGATCACCCAGCACCTCACGCTGCCAGAGCGCGAAGTCGGGGTACTGGACGGGCAACGGCGACCACGCGGGCGGTGCACCGGCGGTGCGCGCGCTGTACGCCACCATGACGTCGCGTGCCAGCGGCCCCATCGAAGCGCCGTCCGCGATGATGTGGTGCACGACCAGGACGAGAAGGTACTCGGTGTCCGAGGTTGCGAAGAGTCGCACGCGCAGCGGCGGGGCCGCCGTGACGTCGAATCCCTCGGTGGCGAATTCGACGAGGCGAGACTGCAGTTCGCTCTCGGCAACCCGCACCGGCGTGAGGTCGAAGCTGATGGCGTCGGCTGCGAGCACGTCCTGGTATGGCCCGTCCTCGGAGTCCGGGAAGACCGTACGCAGCGATTCGTGGCGCTCGAGGACGTCCACCACGGCGGCGGACATCGCCTCGATGTCCAACGAGCCGGACAGACGCACTGCGAGCGGAATGTTGTAGGCCGACGACGAGGTGTCGAACCGGTTCATCAGCCACATGCTCTGCTGCGCCATCGACAACGGCACCCGATCCGGGCGCGGCCCGGCCACGAGTGCCGGCCGATCCGAACCGGAGCCCGCACGTGCGGCGACTTCGAGGGCCAGGCCCTCCGTGGTGGGCGCCTCGAAGAGTTCGCGCACACCGAGCCGCATTCCACCCGTCGCGTTGAGGCGTGCCACCACCTTCGTTGCGAGAAGTGAATCGCCACCGAGTTCGAAGAACGACTCCGTGACGCTCACCGAACTCAACCCGAGCACCTCGGCGAACGCTGCCGCCACCAGTTCTTCCTCGGCCGTGCGAGGCCCGACGACCTCACCCTGCATCGAACCGAAATCGGGTTCGGGCAGCGACTTGCGATCGAGCTTGCCGGCAGTGGTCAGCGGAATCTCGTCGAGGGCGAGGATCGCGCTCGGGATCATGTGCGAAGGCAGGCTCTCGCCGAGGAAACGGCTGACGTCCGAGTCGTCGAAGGCAGCGGCCGATCCGGGCAGCACGTAGGAGACCAGAGCGGTCGCTCCGGATGGCATCTTCGCACCGACGGTGACCGCGAATTCCACGTTCGGATGCCGAACCAGGGCTGCGTCGATCTCCCCGAGCTCGATGCGGAAGCCGCGCACCTTCACCTGGAAGTCGCTGCGTCCCACGTATTCGACGCCGTAACCGGACCGGTGGTGCGAATCGTCGACGAACCGCACGACGTCACCCGTGCGGTACATCCGAGACCCGTTGCCGCCGAAGGGGTCTGCGACGAAGCGCTCGGACGTCAGGGCCAGACGCGCGTGGTATCCGCGGGCCAGACCCGGTCCTGCGATGTACAGCTCACCGGACACACCTTCCGGAACAGGTCGGAGCATGTCGTCGAGAACGTAGACGGTGACGCCGCGAACCGGGCCGCCGATCTCGATGCGAGCACCCGGAATCATCGGGTTGCTGACATTGCTCATGATCGTGGCCTCGGTGGGGCCGTAGCCGTTGAACATACGCCGGCCCGGAGCCCAGCGCTCGACCAGTTCTGGCGGGCACGCCTCGCCACCGACAACGACCACTGCGAGGTCGTCCAGGCCTGCGGGATCGACGGAGGCCAATGCAGCCGGGGTGACGAAAGCGTGGGTGACCCGCTCGTCCCGAAGGAATTCCTTCAGTTCGTCGCCGCCGTACAGATCAGCCGGAGCGACGACCATCGTTGCGCCGCAACCGAACGCGAGAAGCAGTTCGAGGATCGAGGCGTCGAAGCTCGGCGAAGCGAAGTGCAGTGCGCGAGACGCAGGAGCCACGTCGTAATGGGTGCGCTGTTCCGCAGCAAAGTTCGCAAGACCGGAGTGGGTCACCACCACACCCTTGGGGAGACCGGTCGTGCCCGAGGTATAGATGACGTATGCCGTGTTGTCGACGGTGGGCTCGGCGATGCGGTCTGCTGCCTCGATCGGAGCCGCCGATCGTGACTCGACTTCTGCAATGCCCGCTTCGCTGTCGACGGCGAACCATTCGACGCTGCCCGGAAGCTCGTCCTCGAGACCGCGGACGGTCAGGCCCAACAGTGCCTGCGAGTCCTCGACCATGTGAGTGATGCGGTCCGACGGGTAACGCGGGTCGACGGGAACGAATGCGCCGCCGGTCTTCGCGACCGCCCAGATCGCGATCACGGACTGCAGCGAACGCGTGATGCCCAGCGCCACCGACACTTCGGGGCCGACACCGCGGTCGATCAGGACTCGGGCGAGCTGGTTGGACCGCTCGTCGAGTTCGCGGTAGGTGAGCTGCGTGCCGTCCGCAACGATCGCCACCAGTTCGGGGTCGACAGCAACGGACTTCGCGAACAATTCGTGCAGCAGCAGGGTCTCGGCGTCTTCGACACCGACGACGGAGGTGAGTGCGGCTCGCTCCTGCGACTCGAGGATGTCGATGGAGCCCACGGCGGCGGCCGGTTCGGCCACCATCGCGCCGAGTACCCGCACCACTCGGGCCATGACTCGCTCGACCTCGTCGGCGGTGAACATGTCCTTGCGGAACTTGGCGGTGAGATGGAGGCGCGGATCGGTCATGGCGACGATCGCGAGCGGATAGTGAGTCGCGTCGTTCGACGTGACGTCGAGGACACGAAGGCCCTCGATGTCGCCACCCTTCGTGAGCGCCTCACGATCGAGCGGGTAGGACTCGTAGACCATGAGGGTGTCGAACAGCGTGCCCTGCCCGATCGCCTGCTGGATGTCGGTCAGGCCGACGTAGTGGTGATCGAGAAGCCCGGTCTGTTCACCCTGGATCCGCTCGAGCAGCTCCGCGACGGTGACGGTTGCATCGAAACGAACTCGGACCGGCAGCGTGTTGATGAACAGACCCAACATCGCTTCGATACCGGGAACCTGCGGCGGGCGACCGGAGACCGTTGTGCCGAACACGACGTCGTCGCGGCCCGTGAGTCGCCCGAGAACGATGCCCCACGCAGCCTGCACGATCGTGTTGAGCGTGACGCCCAGCTCGCGTGACCGCTCGGTCATCGCGTCGAGCAACTCGTCGGAGAGGTCGACGGTGAGGTCGCCGGACTCGTCGTCCACCGCGTGCTCGCGGGCCGCCTTAGTCTCGACGCCGTCCGACAGGAGAGTCGGGCCCTCCACACCGTCCATGGCCTGCGCCCAGGCGTCGACGGAGCTCTGCACGTCGAATTCCGAGAGCCATTCCAGGTAGCTGCGGTACGGGCGCGGTTGCGGCAGCGCCCGCGCATCTCCGCCTGCCGCATACAGGGTCAGCAGGTCCTGGATGAGAATGGGAAGCGACCATCCGTCCAGCAGGATGTGGTGGTTCGTGATCGCAAGCCGGTACCGGTCCTCGTCCAAGCGGACCAACAGGAATCGGACCAACGGCGGCGCAGTCATGTCGAACCGATCGGTGCGGTTCTTCTCGACCAGCCGGTCGAGCTCCGCATCCCTTTCGGCTGCGGACAAGCTGCGCAGGTCCGCGTCCTGCCACGGAACCGACACATCGTCCACGACGATCTGCACGCCTGCGGCGGCTTCGTCGAGCAGGAACGCCGTGCGCAGGTTGGGGTGCCGCGCGACGAGTCCTTCTGCAGCACTGCGCAATCGGTCCGCGTCGATGACGCCGCCGAGGTCCATCACAAGCTGAGTCGTGTACACGTCGGTCTCGGCGCCCGCGAGCGACGCGTGGAACAGCAAACCGAACTGAAGGGGCGCGAGCGAATACGCGTCGACGAGCCCCGGGTACGTCACTTCGAGTTCGTCGATCTGGTTCTGATCCACCGAGACGAGATCGAAATCGGACGGAGTTCGCCCACCGGCACCGGGCTTGGCCGCATACTCGGCGATTCCTTCGAGCGCGCGGGTCCACAGCGCGACGAAGGATTCGACGTCGGTGCGCCCCAGAGCGCCCGCCGGATAGTCGACGGTCGCGGTGAGCCGCTGCTCGCCGTGGACGTCACCGACCATCGCGTTGATGTCGAGCGCGAACCGCATCGGCATCGAATCGTTTCGAGTACCGGTCAGCTCCATCGCGTCGGTGTCGGGCAGCCAGGCGACGTCACGCAACGCCTCGGGGATGTCCCCGGTGGAGACACGTCCGAGGTAGTTGAAGCTGATCTGCGGAGTGGGCAGGCCCTCGAGAACTTCTGCGGTCTCGCGGTTCAGGTAGCGCAACAGGCCGAATCCGATACCGCGATTGGGTATCGCGGCGAGTTGTTCCTTGACCGACTTGACCACCTGGCCGGCCGCAGTGCCGCCGGCCAGCGCATCGCGCAGATCGACCCCGTCGGTGAACAGGCGGACCGGGTACATGCTCGTGAACCAGCCGACCGTACGAGCGAGGTCCGCGCCGGGAAGCACCGACTCCTCACGACCGTGTCCCTCGAGGTGAACGAGAGCAGAGTCGTGCACGGTTCCGGCCGTCGCACGCCACTGCGCGACGGCCAGTGCCAGGGCGGCCAGAAGACCGTCGCTCACACCGCCGTGGAACGCGGCGGGCACGACGGTGAGGAGCTTTTCGGTGACCTCGGCGGACAACTCGACCTCGGCCCGCGAATTGGCTCCGACGACGTCACGCTCGTCGAGTGCGCGGTCACCGATCACGGGGTCCGCCCCGGTCAGAGTGTCCCGCCAGAAGTCGAGTTCACCCTTGCGCGCATCGTGGTTCGCGTCGTCGAGCAGTCCGTGCGCCCAGCGGCGCAGCGACGTTCCACTCTGGGCGAGGGCCGGGTTGCGGCCGGCGGCGACCTGCATCCACGCGGCACCGAAATCGGGAACCAGGATGCGCCACGAGACACCGTCCACCGCGAGGTGATGGATGACGACGAGCAGTCGCGCGAACGGGTCTTCCCCATCGGCGCCGGTGAACCAGACGAATCGAACGACCTCCCCCGCTGCGGGATTCAGTCGGTCGACGGTCCGCTCGTACGCGGACGAAAGCTCTCGCTCGAACTCGTCCGACGCAGCGCCGCCTTCGATCTCCACGTGCTCGAGAAGGTCGGCGATGTCGGCGGAACCGGCGGCGGCCGTTTCGAGCACCCACTCGCCGTCGGAGTCACGGGTGAGCGAGAGCCGGAGCGCGTCGTGGCGGTCGATGACCGCGGCGAGGGTTCGGAGCAGGCCCTCACGATCCACTCCGTCGGGGAGAGCCAGCAGCACGGACTGGGAGAAGCGGTGGAAGTCGTCGCCCTGTTCCGTCATCCAGTGCGCGACCGGCGTCAGGGGCATCGTTCCGATTCCTGCCCCCGGCAGTTCCTCGAGGACGTGAGCGGGTGCGGCATCCGCGCTGAACACGGCGACCTCGGCCAGCGAAGCGACAGTCTTGCGTTCGAAGACCTCGCGGGCACTGAACAGGACACCCGCTTCCTTCGCCCGCGAGACCAACTGGATCGAGACGATGCTGTCACCACCGAGCGCGAAGAACGAAGACCCGACGCTGACGCGTTCGATCCCGAGAACCTCACAGAACAGGGTTGCGATGGTCTCTTCCATCACGGTCCGAGGTGCGATGAACTCGTCGTCGTTGCCGGCGAACACCGGTTCCGGCAAGGCCTTTCGGTCCAGCTTGCCACTGGCGCCGACGGGCATCTCGTCGATGACCATGATCGCGTCCGGCACCATGTATTCGGGAACTGCGCGGCCGACGGACTCCGAGAGCACGGACACGTCGACGTCGTTTCCTGCCTCGGGAACGACATAGGCGACGAGTCGTTGCCCCAGCGGGCTGTCGTGCACCACTGCAACCGACTGGTAGACGGCGGCGTCGGCCACCAACGCAGCCTCGATCTCACCGAGTTCGATACGCAGACCGCGAACCTTCACCTGGAAGTCGGTGCGGCCGATGTATTCGATGTTGCCGTCGAACCGCCACTTCACGAGGTCACCGGTGCGGTACAGACGGGAACCGTCCTCGGCGAACGGGTTTGCGACGAATCGTTCCGCAGTCAGATCGGTGCGGCCTTCGTACCCTCGTGCGGTCTGGGCTCCGGACAGATAGAGCTCACCCGCAGCACCGATCGGTGAGGGTTGAAGGTGGCCGTCCAGCACGTACGCCTGAGTGTTCCAGACCGGCCTGCCGATGGAGGGCACTGCCTCACTGCCGGCTTCCACTTCACCCGCGGTCGCATGCACCGTGAACTCGGTCGGCCCGTAGAGGTTGTGCAGGCCGGCGTCGCACACTGCCCGGAACGACGCGGCGAGAGCAGCGGGAAACGCTTCGCCTGCAACGAGGACGACACGAAGACCGGCGAGTTGATCGCGGTTCGCGTGCGCGACGAACACGCTCAACATCGAAGGGACGAACGACGTCGCCGTGATCCCTTCGTCCTGAATGGTCTTCGCGAGGTAATCCGGATCGCGGTGACCGTCCGGGGACGCGATCACCAGGGTGGATCCGGACGCCAACGCGGAGAACAGTTCCCACACCGATACGTCGAACGTGACGGGAGTCTTCTGCAGCACCACGTCGTTCGTGTCGAGCCCGTAGGTATCCGCGACCCACGCCACCTGGTTGAGCACTGCGGCGTGACTGACCGCAACACCCTTCGGTCGGCCGGTGGATCCAGAGGTGTAAATGACGTATGCCGGATTGTCGGCATGCAACGGCGCGTGGCGCTCGCCGGCACGTATCGGGCTGTCGTCGGCCCCTGCGGGGAGCATCTCGAGGTCGATCACCCGGACGCCCTCGGGGAAGGTCGATCCGTCACGGCCGACCGTGAGAACGCACAGCGGCGCAGCGCTCGCGAGTACGTACTCGGTGCGCGAAGCAGGGTGGTCCGGATCGAGCGGGACGTATGCGCCGCCGGCCTTGAGGGTCGCGTACATCGCGACCAGCAGGTCGATGGACCGCCGGATCGACAGTCCGACCTTCACCTCGGGCCCGACACCCATTCCGATGAGTGTGCGGGCAAGCGAATTGACCCGGCGGTCGAAGGCCGCATAGTCGAGCCGCTCACCTTCGAACACGAGCGCCGTTGCTGCTGGGGTCCGTGCGACCTGCGCATCGAACGCGTCGAGTACGGTCGCCTCGGCGAAGCCCACCGAGGTGTCCGCAACATCCACGGCCGCACCGTTGAAGCCGTGTACGACCTGCTCGTGTTCCTCCTCGCTCATTCCGGCGAGAGCTGCGACCGGGGTGTCGTCTCCTGCCGACAGGAACCGGGAGAAGAACTCGAAGAACCGATGATGGTGCCGATCGAGTTCGTCTGTCGTGTAGAGGTTCGGGTTGGCCTCGAAGTCGATGTGGATCTTGCTACCGGCGACACCCTGATAGATGTTGAGAGAAAGATCCTCCACGGGCCCGGTGGTGAGAACGTTCTGATGTCCCACCACGGATCCGAGCTTGATCTCGTTGTGGAACATCATGATGTTCACCGACGGTCCGAACAGTCCACGCTGTCCCTGCCCGGCACCTGCGTCGCGCCGGATGTCCTCGTGCCTGTACCGCTGACGCCGCAGTGCACCCGTGAGCTCCATCTGGGCGCTGGTGACCAGATCGGACACCGTCATCTCCGGCGTGATGTGCAGTCGAAGCGGAACGATGTTGGACACCATGCCGCCGGAGCGCCGCAGTGCAGCGGTCGTACGCGCGGACACCGGAAGACTGAGCACCACGTCGGTGGTATCGGTCATCCGCGACAGATAAGCAGCGAACGCCGCAACGGTGACGGGTGCCGAGCTCGAGTTCCGTGCGGCGACGGCAGAGTCCAGCAGATCCGAGGTGGCCTCCGGAAGCGCCCTGGACGAAACCCTCGCGAACGAGCCCACACGTGCCGCACGCCCGGCAAGGCTCGGCGCATCCGGCAGGTGAGCCGTACGTTCGGCCCAGTATTCGCGGTCCTTGACGAATCGCTCGGAAGACCGATACCGCTGCTCGTCCTCGACGATCTTCACGAGATCTTCGGCCCTGCCTGCCGGCGGCTCCTCGCCCTCGATCAACGCCGAATAGATCTCGGCGGTTCGTGCCACCAGTGCCATCGCGCCGAATCCGTCGATCGCGATGTGATGAATGCGGCAGAACCAGTAGTAGTGGTCCGGGCCGAGGTGCACAAGGTAGACGACGACCAGCCGATCTTCGATCAGGTCGACGGGCGCACTGTACGTACTGCGCATCCACTCCTGCGCGGACTCGGCGGGGTCGGAGTCCTCACGGAAGTCGACGTACGTGATCGCATCGTCGAGCGCCTTGTCCACATACTGGTACGGAACTCCGTCGACCTCGACGAGCCGCAGAAATCCGGAACCGAATTCGCGTCCGGTGCGTTTGCTCGCCTCGGTGAGAACATCGAGGTCGATGTCGCCGCGCAGTTCGATGTACTGAGCGATCGACAGCGGGACGTCACCCATCCCGTGCTGCGCGAACCAGATGCCGCGCTGTGCAGCCGACAAGGGGAAGGCTCCATCCGGAGCCCCCGCGTTATCTGCTACAAGTCCCGACCCCAAGGGTTACTCCATTCTCGAACGCGCGGACAACCGCGTCACCGTCTGCTGGCCTGTGGGCATGGTCTGTCGTCGACGGAAGGCGTCATACGCGGGAGCAATCTGTGGTTTCGGCATGGTCTCTGGATGCACCGTGTGTTCGCGCCGGTCGACGAGGTGTGCCACACGTCGCGATGCCGTCAGGCTCTCGCTCCCCCGAATGCAAGCTCATCGTGGGGTTCATACGTGGCTCCGTTCTCTCATCGATGCAACAAGCGCCCATCCAATCGGTGTTCGTCCGCGCGGGTCGAATTTCCGGCCGAACCACACGGCGACCCCGGCAGTGCGGGATCACTGGCCGATTCTATGACCGCGACGGTGGCCCGAAGCACATTGGTGTTCATTACTTTGGACCTCCCTGTTCCGAGTTCGTCGCCTACTACGTCCCGACCAGCAAGGACGTGAATCCTTACTCGCGAGTACCACTTTTGTATCGAACACCCGACCGTATGCGTTACCCGTGGCGGCCCGTTTCGCCTCGAGCGAACACGGCACCGATCCTCGCAGATTCAGAACCCGAGAATCGGACGACGCGCAGGTCGTCGACACGCCGGTGCCGAATGAGCTGTCGAATTTCCTTACGGAACGGCAGATTTCCGGCAAACACGACATCCGCAACCCCTCAGCCCCTCGAGTGTCGATCGCAAGCAATACCGGATCCTCCGAGTATTCGTACTGTCTACCAAAGCCCCCCATGGCGCCTCAAACGGAGAAATTCGAGCACGACTGTGCCACAAGACGGCCCCCATCACATGCGAAAGTTGAACCGAACATCAGTCGGGCGCGAGCCTGGACGCGCGTCCAGAATTGTGGGCTGTCGAACCGCGCTGCGCCAATCGCCAGCTGAACAGGCCCGCACTCGGATCCCGCGTCCTCAGGAGGTGCGCAGCACCCACTCAGCTATCCCGCCGATCTCACCATCCGGAAGCGAGGCCTTGTCGGCCGCGTGGGGTGAGTGCACGACGACCGGGGCATCCAAACCGACCGAACGGGATATTCATCACACCATCCCACCCCCGGCCTGCCTCGATCCGTGTCAGTTGTCCTCCGGAAGCCGGGCGGCGTACCAGTCGATCAACTCCGGGAAGTCCACAGCGCTCGGATCCACGGCACGCACCGGGTCCGCTCCTTGCAGAATCCGCTTCAACGGCACCTCGAGCTTCTTGCCCGTTCGTGTGTGCGGAATCCCGGGCGCAACCAGGATGTCGTCGGGAACATGCCGCGGTGAAGCCTGCTCGCGAATCGCGTCGCGGATCCGTCTCCGCAACTCCTCGTCGAGCTCGGCCTCGTCGGTCAATACGACGAACAGCGGCATCCAATAGCCGCCGTCCGCGCGGTCGACTCCCAGGACCAACGCCTCGGCAATTTCGGGGAGCTTCTCCACGACCTGATAGATGTCGGCGCTACCCATTCGGATGCCGTTGCGGTTGAGCGTGGAATCGGACCGCCCGTGCATCATCACCGAGCCCCGCTCGGTGATCGTGATCCAGTCACCGTGCCGCCACACACCCGGGTAGGTGTCGAAGTACGCCGCCCGGTACCACTCCCCTTCCGGGTCGTTCCAGAACCGCGTAGGCATCGACGGCATCGGCGCGGTGACGACCAACTCCCCGACCTCGCCGAGCACGGACGCACCGGACTCGTCGTATGCATCGAGTGCCACTCCGAGGTACGGCGCGGACAACTCCCCCGGCCACACAGGAACCGTACGAACACCGCCGACGAACGCGGAGACCACGTCAGTGCCGCCGCTGATGGACGTGACCTGTACGTCCTGCCCGACGTTGTCCCGCAACCACAACGACGATGCAGCCGGCAGCGTGGACCCGGTGATGCCCACGGCCCGTAGCGCAGTCAGGTCGTGTTCGCGCGAGGGCGCCGAGCCGGCCTTCTCGCATACGAGGACGTATCCGGGGCTCGTTCCCAACAGCGTCGACCGCGTGCGGGAAGCCAACTCCCACAGCGAATCACGCCGGGGGTAGGACGGGCTTCCGTCGTAACACACGATGGTGGCGCCGACGAGCAGACCTGCTACCTGGTAGTTCCACATCATCCAACTCGGGCTGGTGTACCAGAACAGGGTGTCGTCGCGCCCGATGTCGGTTTGCAGGGACAGTGCTTTCAGGTGTTCGAGCAGGACGCCGCCGTGGCCGTGCACGATGCCTTTGGGCAGACCGGTGGTGCCGGAGGAGAACACCACCCACAACGGATGATCGAAGGGCACCGGGACGGGATCGAGCGGCGCCGTTCCCGAGGTCGCCGCTTCCCAGGTGACGGTGCCGGAATCACCTTCCGGCGCTTCTCCATCGGTGGGCACGAGCACGGTGAGAGCCACACTCGGCAGCCCTTCGCGCAGTGCGGCGATCTCCGAGGATCGGTCGTGATACTTACCTCCGAAACGGTACCCGCTCGCGGCCACGAGAACCTTCGGTTCGAGTTGGCCGAGCCGATCCAACGCCGCAGGTGCCGAGTAGTCCTGGCCGCACGCGGACCACACGGCTCCGAGGCTGACCGTCGCGAGGAAGCTCACGACCGCCTCCGGGATGTTGGGCAGGTATCCGACGACCCGGTCCCCCATCCCGACGCCGTTCTCCCGCAACGTTCGCGCCAGCACCGCGACACGATCGCGCAGTTCACTCCAGCCGATCTCGCGATCGTCACGGTCTTCGCCGAGCGCGACTATTGCCGGTCTGTCGTCACGTTCGCCGCGCAACACCTGGTTCACGTAATTGACCGATGCGCCGGGAAACCACTGCGCGCCGGGCATCTTCGACTCGGCGAGAGCGGGGCCCGGATCGGTGTCCGATTGCACGGCGAAGTAGTCCCACACGGATTGCCAGAACTCGCCGGTCTTTGCGGTGGACCATTCCCACAGCTCCCGGTACCCACCGAACTCGTTACCGGTTCGCCGAGTGACGAAGTTCGAGAAATCGGTGATCGCGGCGCGGGCGACCGCGAAATCCGACGGCGTCCACTGAGGTTCGGGGCTGTGGGAACGGTTCATTTACGTGATTCCTTCTCGGCTGCGCGCTGCAGCACGCGTTCGGCGTGACGCAGTACGGGGGCGTCCACCATCTTCCCTTCGAACGCGAACACTCCGCGCTCCTTGTCGACAGCTGCAAGCACTCTTCGCGCCCAGTCGATCTCCTCGTCGGTCGGCATGAACGCCTCGCGAATCACCGGCACCTGGCTGGGGTGAATGGCGACCTTGACGTCGAATCCGACAGCGGCGCCGTCGAGTGCCTCGGTTCGCAACCCGTCGAGGTCCGCGATATCGAGGTACACGGAGTCCAACGCGAGCCGGTTGTACCCCTTCGCTGCGAGCAGAGTCTGCGAACGAACGTGGCGTGCCACGTCCCGGTAGGTCCCGTCGGAGTGCCGGCTCGAATTGCCACCGAGTCCGGCCACCAAGTCCTCGGCACCCCACATCACACCGACCGTGCTCGCCGCCAACGCGATCTCGCCCGCCGCGAGCGCGCCCAACGGCGATTCGATCAATGCCACGATCTCGTGCGGCGCCAGTGACAACACCTGCTCGGCAGATTCGCATTTGGGCAGCATCAGTCGGGTGTAGTGAGTCCCGTCGAGCGCGAGCAGATCACGTTCGTGGTCCTCCGTCCCGACCGGGTTGATCCGGACGACCGTGCGCTCGGGGTCGATCGGTGTGTCGATGAGGGCGGTCCGCGCCGCTTCCTTGTCGGCAGCTGCGACTCCGTCCTCGAGGTCGAGAACGACCACGTCCGCCGCAGCAACTGCCTTCGCATACCGCTCGGGTCGGTCTGCCGGGCAGAACAACCACACCGGCCCGGGAGCACTCCACGTCATGAGGGCCTCTTCAGTACCAGGGTCTTGCGTACGGCCACGGCAACCACCTCACCGTGCTGGTTTCGTCCGGTGTGTTCGAGCGTGACGATTCCCTGCCCCGGTCGCGACCGCGACTCGCGCTTGTCCTCGATCGCGGTTTCCGCGTACAGGGTGTCACCGTGCCGCATCGGCTTCGGGAAGGAGATCTCCGAGAAACCGAGGTTCGCGACGATGGTGCCCTGTGTGAGCTGTGCGACAGACAGTCCGACCAGCGTGGACAACGTGAGCATCGAGTTGATCAGGCGCTCACCGAATTCGGTGTTCGCACCGTAGGCCGCATCGAGATGCAGCGCCTGGGTGTTCATCGTCTGGGTGGTGAACAGGACGTTGTCCGCCTCGGTCAGCGTGCGTCCCGGCCGATGCTCGTACACGGCGCCCAGCTCGTACTCCTCGAACCACAGGCCACGTTGGGTGATGCGTTTCGATTCGGTCACAGCCCGAGCTCCCGCGCCACCAGCATCAGCTGCACCTCCGTGGTGCCCTCGCCGATCTCGAGGATCTTGCTGTCCCGGTAATGACGGGCCACGACGTACTCGTTCATGAAGCCGTAACCACCGTGGATCTGTGTCGCGTCACGGGCATTGTCCATAGCTGCCTCGGAGGCGATGAGTTTGGCGACCGCTGCCTGCTTCTTGAACGGCTTGCCTGCGAGCATCGCCGCTGACGCGTCGTAATACGCCGCACGAGCAGTGTGCGCGCGTGCTTCCATCCGTGCGATCTTGAATGCCACGGCCTGATTGTGGCCGATCGGATGACCGAACGCCTCACGTTCCTTCGCATACTTGACCGACTCGTCGACGCACCCTTGCGCCGCACCGACACTCAGAGCTGCGATGGCGATACGCCCCTCGTCGAGGATGCGCAGGAAGTTCGCATATCCGCGGCCGCGTTCACCGAGCAGATTCTCTTCGGGCACCCGGGCATCGACGAAGCTCAGCGGATGGGTGTCGGACGCATTCCAGCCGACCTTGTCGTATGCGGGTTCCGCCGTGAAGCCAGGAGTATCGGTGGGAACGATGATCGTGGAGATCTCCTTCTTTCCACCCGCCGTGGTACCCGTGACGGCCGTTGCGGTCACGAGTGCGGTGATGTCGGTACCGGAATTGGTGATGAACTGCTTGTTGCCGTTGATCACCCACTCACCGTCCGACAACTTCGCGGTCGTCTTGGTTCCGCCCGCATCACTGCCCGCGCCGGGCTCGGTAAGACCGAAGGCGCCGAGTGCCTTTCCCGAGGCCAGTTTCGGCAACCATTCCTGCTTCTGGTCCTCGTTGCCGAACCGGTAGATGGGCATGGCACCGAGAGAAACACCCGCCTCCAGGGTGATGGCCACCGACTGGTCCACCTTGCCCAGTTCTTCGAGAGCCAGGCACAGCGCGAAGTAGTCGCCGCCCATACCGCCGTACTCCTCGGGGAACGGCAAGCCGAACAGGCCCATCTCGGCCATCCCGCTCACGACCTCGTACGGGAACGTGTGGTTGGCATCGTGCTCCGCCGACACGGGTGCGACGACGTTCGCGGCGAAGTCGGCGACGGTCTTCGCCAGCTGCTGGTACTCGTCGGGAAGTTGTCCGGTTGCGAGGTAGTCGGTCATGACGCGTCTTCTTTCGTCTCGGCATTCGGGGTTTCGGGTGTGATTCGTGCGAGCAGTTGATCGACGACGACCTGGTCTCCGGCCGAGACCAGAACCTCGGCAAATCCGTCGATCGGGGCCGTGAGCGAGTGCTCCATCTTCATCGCCTCGACGACCGCCACGACCTGACCGGCCTGGACCGTCTGTCCGTCCTCGACGCCCACCGCGATGACGGAACCCGGCATGGGGCTGGTGATCTCGGCGTCTCCAGCGTGTGCGTCGCCGGCCCGGACGCCGACCTCACGAAGTTCGCGAAGCATCCAGGTACCCACGGAGTTCGACAACCACAGGTGACCGTCCGAATCCGCCACGCGGTACGTCCGGCGCCGTCCGTCGATCACGACCGACAGGTCCGCGCCACTGCGGGACGCGACGAGTTCGTGCGGCTCACCGTCCTCGATCAGGGCCTGGCCGGATGCCGGAGTGCCCGTGATGTGTACGTGTGCGGTGGACGTGGGGGATGCCAGTCGAATACTGGTCCGTGCAGGGGCACCCATCCGCCACCCGTTGGGAACATCCCAGGGATCGACGACCCCCGAGCCACTCCTGTTCGGCCAGCGCGAGACCCACATGTACGCGGCAGCCGCGATCAACACGTCGTCCGGGGTGTCGGCGGGGTCGAAGTCGTCCACGCGCCGATCGAGAAGACCGGTGTCGAGACGCCCGGCCACGACGTCCGGATCGGCGAGAAGAAACCGTGCGAAGTCGATGTTGGTGACGACACCGAGAACACCGGTGCCGGCAAGGGCACGGTCGAGTGTGCGCAGAGCGCCCGTACGGTTCGGCGCATGTGCGACGACCTTTGCGAGCATCGGGTCGTAATCGCTGCCGACCACGGTCCCGGCCCGCAGGCCCGAATCGACACGGACGCCCGGCCCACTCGGCTCGATGACATCGACGACCGTGCCACCCGTGGGCAGGAATCCCCGGGTCGGGTCCTCTGCGTACACCCGGGCCTCGATGGCGTGTCCCGTCAGTGAGATGTCCGACTGGGCGAACCCGAGCGGTTCGCCGGTGGCGATCCGAACCTGCCACTCGACGAGGTCCAGGCCGGTAACCAGTTCCGTCACCGGATGTTCCACCTGCAGCCTGGTGTTCATCTCCATGAAGAAGAACTCTTCCGGCTTGTCGGCCGAGACGATGAACTCGACCGTGCCGGCGCCCGAGTAGTCGACGCTGCGGGCCGTGTTGCAGGCCGCTTCACCGATCCGAGCGCGGGTTGCCTCGTCGAGCAGTGGCGACGGAGCTTCCTCGATCACCTTCTGGTGTCGACGCTGCAGACTGCACTCACGCTCGCCGAGGTGGACGACGTTGCCGTGTTCGTCGGCCAGAATCTGCACCTCGATATGTCTCGGCCGGAGCACGAACCGTTCCAGAAACAGGGTGTCGTCCCCGAACGCCGACGCCGCCTCCCGCCGCGCGCTCCGTAGCGCTTCCGGCAGTCCTGCGGGGTCCTCGACGAGACGCATGCCCTTACCGCCACCACCGGCCGAAGGCTTGACCAGGACGGGGTACCCGATGTCTTCGGCTGCTGCGATCAGGTCGGCATCGGACAGCCCGGGACGGGCGATGCCGGGCACGACCGGCACGTCGAACTTCTCCACCGCGTTCTTGGCGGTGATCTTGTCGCCCATCACCTCGATGGCGTGTGCCGACGGGCCGAGGAACGCGATGCCGGCGTCGGCACAGGCTGCGGCGAACTTCGCGTTCTCCGAGAGGAACCCGTATCCGGGGTGAATGCCCTTCGCCCCGGTCGACTCAGCTGCTGCGATCACTTTGTCGATGGCCAGGTAGCTTTCCCGCGCTGGCGCAGGTCCGAGCAGCACCGCGGTGTCGGCCTCGAGAACGTGGCGCGCATCGCGGTCGGCTTCACTGAACACCGCGACGGAGCGGACCCCCATTTCGCGCAGGGTGCGGATCACGCGAACCGCGATCTCACCACGGTTCGAGACCAGGACGGTATCGATTTCTCTCATGTCTCTCACATCCGGAATACGCCGTAGGAGACCGGCTCGATCGGCGCGTTCGCACACGCCGAGAGAGCCAGTCCGAGAACAGTTCTGGTGTCGGCCGGGTCGATGATTCCGTCGTCCCAAAGTCGTGCCGTCGAGTAATACGGATTGCCCTGGTCCTCGTACTGCTGCCGAATCGGCGCCTTGAATGCCTCCTCGTCCTCGGCAGACCATTCGTCACCGACCTGGTCCCCACGGACCGTCGCGAGCACCGACGCGGCCTGCTCACCGCCCATCACCGAAATGCGCGCGTTCGGCCACATCCACAGGAACCGGGGTGAATACGCTCGGCCGCACATCGAATAGTTGCCGGCACCGTACGAGCCGCCGATCACGACAGTGAGTTTGGGGACCCGCGCGCAGGCGACGGCGGTGACCATCTTGGCGCCGTGCTTGGCAATGCCGCCTGCCTCGTAGTCGCGACCGACCATGAAGCCTGCAATGTTCTGCAAGAACACGAGCGGAATGCTGCGCTTGTCACACAGTTCGATGAAATGCGCACCCTTCATGGCGGATTCTGCGAACAGCACGCCGTTGTTGGCGACGATGCCGACCGGATGGCCCTGAATACGAGCGAAACCGGTGACGAGAGTCTTGCCGTACTCGGCCTTGAACTCCTGGAAACCGGGGTTGCCACCGCTGCCCTCGTCGATCACACGGTCGATCACCTCGTGCACGTCGTACGGGGTGCGGGGATCTGTCGGCACCACGTCGTACAACTCTTCTTGGGGTGCACCGGCATCCGCGCTCGCCGAGGTCGTCCACGGACTCTCGGAGCGCGGCCCGAACGTGGCGACGATGTTGCGCACCGTGCGCAGGGCATCCTGGTCGTCCTCGGCGAGATGATCGGTCACCCCGGAGATCTTCGAGTGCAGGTCACCACCACCCAGTTCCTCGGCGGTCACGACTTCGCCCGTCGCAGCCTTCACGAGCGGCGGGCCCCCGAGAAAGATTGTGCCCTGGTTTCGCACGATCACGGCTTCGTCACTCATCGCCGGGACGTAGGCGCCACCGGCGGTGCACGATCCGAGCACGGCCGCGATCTGCGGGATCCCCTTGGCACTCATGGTGGCCTGGTTGTAGAAGATCCGGCCGAAATGGTCGCGGTCGGGGAAGACTTCGTCCTGACGTGGCAGGAACGCCCCACCCGAATCGACCAGGTACAGGCATGGAAGCCGATTCTGCAGCGCGATCTCCTGGGCACGGAGGTGCTTCTTCACGGTCATCGGGTAGTAGGTGCCGCCCTTGACCGTTGCGTCGTTGGCGACGATGACGCATTCACGCCCGGACACCCGGCCGATGCCCGCGATGACGCCGGCTCCGGGGCACTCGCCGTCGTACATGCCGTTGGCGGCCAGGGGTGCAATCTCGAGGAATGGGCTGCCGGGATCGAGCAACGTATCTACTCGATCGCGAGGCAGGAGCTTTCCACGGCTCACGTGGCGTTCGCGAGACTTCTTGCTGCCACCGAGCGCGGCCTCGGCAAGCTTGTCGCGCAGTTCTGTCACCAGTCGCGTGTGTTCGGCCCGATTCGCCTCACGGACAGTCATACCGCCGCCTTTCATGCCGCCACCCTCGTCATTGGTTAATATCGAATAACTGAAATCAAGATAACCGTGATTAACTGAGTTGTCCAGATCACACGACGTACGGGAAGTGGCGGGTATGACAGACGCATCCACGACCGGCCCCGACAGCCCGGTCGGCGCACCGACGCGGCGCACCCAACTCAAGGCCGACCGGCGCAAACAACTGCTGCAGGCGGCAGCACGGCTCATCGCCGAACGGGGCTTCGCCGGCGTCCGTCTCGAAGATCTCGGATCGGCCGTGGGCATCAGCGGTCCCGCCGTCTACCGCCACTTCCCCAACAAGGACGCCGTACTCGTCGAACTCCTCGTCGGCATCAGCCGCAGACTCCTCGACGGCGGAACCTCGGTCGTATCGGACGCGACCACCTCACGATCGGCGCTGGAACGGCTCGTCGACTTTCATCTCGACTTCACGCTCACCGAACCGGACCTCATTCGAATTCAGGATCGCGATCTGCAATCGCTCCCGGAAGACGCGAAACGTCGAGTGCGCCTCATGCAGAGACAATATGTCGAAACGTGGGTGCGAGTTCTCGTCGACCTCGACCGCGACCTCGAAGAAACGGACGCACGCACCAAAGCGCACGCGATATTCGGACTCATGAACTCCACGCCGCACAGCGCGAACCCGTCGACGCCCGCGAACACTCGACGCATCCTGCGCGCCATGTGCCTTGCCGCACTTGCGCCCCCGAACGCCTGAACCGGCCCCGACGACCCGAACCGGCCGAGACACAGCAGAAGCCCCGCCCGAATCGGGCGGGGCTTCTGCCATGGTGGATCGAGAATCACATCTCGCCGGTCAAGCCTTCTTACTGGTGAGTGATGTGTAGCCGAGGGCGAGTACCGCTGCGGCGGCAATACTGATGATCCATCGGATCCAGTCGATTCCGCCCGTATCGCCCTTGTCGAGAAGGCCTTCCCAAACCCAGTAACCGATCAGTGCACCGGCGATACCCAGAACCACGGTGATGACCCATCCCATGGCCTGTTTGCCGGGGATCACCAAACGTGCGAGCACACCGATGACCGCACCGAAAATGATCGTGCCGATAATGCTGCCGATCATGGCTCTCCTCTCCACGCATATCGTTCGAACGTACGAGCGGACATTTCCGCTCTGGTTGAACATAACCCTCTTGGGTCTCTCGTGCGTGCGCTTGTGCAGATTGTTGCCGAACGGTTCACCGTCCCAACAGCAATTGGGTTGCGACACGACAACCATAGACGGACATACCTCGTCAACGACGGCCACGGGACCCGAGGCCTGATCGACATCTTCGCTTCGGTAACAGAATCGGCCGAACCAGCGGTATGGCATTCATCAGCGCCGCATCCGTCCGCCGCTGCCTCGCGGAAGGTTCTGCCATGCGTTGGCTATCGAATCGATCAGAACGACACGGCCTCGCTGGTCGCGGCCCGATCCGCACCGTGGTCGCGGTGGGTGCTCCACAGACAAGTCCAGCCCGGATCAGAAGACCGGGCTTTCCACCGACGAACTGAACCGCCTCGACGGGCCGGAAACGCTGGCGCTCGTGACGTGTGGCGGCACGTTCGTGGGGCCGCCACTCGGCTACCGCGACAACATCATCGTCTTCGGAACACCCGTCTGACGGCGCAGCTGCGGAGCCGATGGGAGCCGCGCCTCCACCGACTCCGCCGCCAGCCGGGTCGATACTCGATCACTCCGCGTACACCGAACCCTGGTCCACCCGGCTGAAGGAACCGTCACACGACCCCGGTAGCGACGAACAGCGACTCTCAGGCCCCTCCGATGAGATCGAGCGACTTCTCGCGCATCTCCACCTTGCGCACCTTCCCGGTCACTGTCATCGGGAACTCGTCGACGACGTGCACATAACGCGGAATCTTGTAGTGGGCGAGTTTGCCGGTGCAATACGCGCGAAGAGTGTCCGCGTCGATCGGGGCGGCGCCTTCCTTCAGGCGCACCCAGACCATGAGCTCTTCGCCGTACTTCGCATCGGGAACCCCGATGACCTGGGCGTCGAGAATGTCGGGGTGCGTGTAGAGGAACTCTTCGATCTCACGCGGATACACGTTCTCGCCGCCCCTGATCACCATGTCCTTGATGCGGCCGGTGATGGCGACGTACCCGTCGTCGTCCATGACGCCGATGTCGCCGGTGTGCATCCACCGGGCCGAATCGATGGCCTCGGCGGTCTTCTCTTCGTTCTGCCAGTAACCCAGCATCACGGAGTACCCACGGGTACACAGTTCACCGGGCTCACCGCGTGGGACCGTCAGGCCGGTCACGGGGTCGACCACCTTGACCTCGAGGTGTGGGCACACCCGGCCGACCGTGGACACGCGCTGATCGATCGTGTCGTCGGAGCGGGTCTGGAGCGAGACCGGGGACGTCTCGGTCATGCCGTAACAGATGGAGACTTCCGACATCCCCATTCGGTCGATGACCTGTTTCATCACCTCGACCGGGCAGGGCGAGCCGGCCATGATTCCGGTTCGCAGAGTCGAGAGGTCGTAAGAATCGAAGTTCGGCAGCGCAAGCTCGGCGATGAACATCGTCGGAACGCCGTAGAGCGAAGTACAACGCTCCGCCTCGACCGCCGCGAGCGCACTCTCGGGGTCGAACGAGGGAGCCGGAATGACCATGGCCGCACCGTGAGTGGTGGCGGCGAGGTTTCCCATCACCATTCCGAAACAGTGATAGAACGGCACCGGGATGCAGATGCGGTCTTCCTCGGTGTAGTGGCACAGCTCGCCGACGAAGTATCCGTTGTTGAGGATGTTGTGGTGACTGAGCGTGGCGCCCTTGGGGAACCCGGTGGTGCCGGAGGTGTATTGAATGTTGATCGGATCGTCGGAGGACAGCGCCGACTGCGCTCGACGAACGAGTGCCCGATCGGAGGACAGCGCCGCCGCACCGTCCGCGAACAACGACTCCCACTCTCGTGACTCGAGCAGAATCACCGACCGAAGCTCCGGGCATTCGGGACGGACCGCCGAGATCATGCTCGCGTAGTCGGACGCCTTGAACTTCGGCGCGGAGATCAGAAAGCTGATTCCCGACTTCTTGAGCACGTACTTCAGTTCGTGTTCTCGATACGCCGGATTGATGTTGACGAGAATGGCGCCGATCTTCGCGGTCGCATACTGCGCGAACGTCCACTCCGGGCAGTTGGGCGCCCAGATGCCGACGCGATCCCCCTGTGCGACACCGGACTCGATCAGTCCGGCGGCCAGTGCGTTCACCTGCTCACCGAACTCGGCATAGGTCCAACGCCGCCCGCTCTGGTGGTCGACTAGAGCGTCACGGTCACCGTGCGCAGCAACCGTGCGGTCGAGGTTGTCGCCGATCGTATCGCCGAGCATCGGGGCGTCCCACACGCCGGAGGCGTAGCTGGGTAGTGGTGCACTCATCTTGGTCGTCCTCTCCTGGGTACATCGGTCAGCCGAAGAGAACGGTAGTGATCTGCATCACTACCCCGCTACCCCCGAATGGGGGCTCCGCCCCCGTGAGTGGTTGACGAGTCCAGGGACTCGTCAACCACTCACGGGACGAGGGCGATCATCTCCTGGCGAAGTTCGTTCCACACCGTGGCGTACGAGTCGATCACCGGTTCGGCGATCCACTTGGTGTCGCCGGCATCCACCTTGGCGAGGGCGTCGGCGAACAGATCCTGATAGCGCGACAGACGCGGCACGAACGCGGACAGGTCGTCGAACACGTCGGCGGCCTTCGCGTCCAACACTTTCAACCCGGGGACGTCGGCTTCCTCGACGACCTCGACGAACTGCTCGTGCAAAGGTTCGAATCGCTCGTACACCTCCGCGATCGAGTCCTCGTCGATGGAGACGCGTTCCGCATCCAACTGGTCTTCGAGTTCCTTCAGACCTGCGTCGGTGAGCGAGATCTTCCCGTCGGCCACCTCTTCTGCCTTGCCCTGCGTGATCAGCGCGTCGTACGCAGCCTGACCGGACGAAGCACTCACGCCGAGGTGCTCCGCGAGCACGGCCGAACCGACCCTCTCCTTCAGACGCACTGCTTGCAGCAGCGCGAGCTCGTCCACATTGCCTGCGAAGGCCATTGATCTCTCCTAGTGATACCCGACGGTTCTTTCACAGTCATCGAACACCATCAGAGCTCGAGAATGTCGTTCCGGTCCGGGAGTTCGACGGCACGAGAGGTGTCCTTGAGGGCCACCCCCGACCTGCCCAGACGGCGCGCCGCGGCGAGGAGGCTCGCCGCCGTCTGCGCAGCCCGTCGGTATCCGAGACCCTCCGGGGGATGAATGTTGGAGATGCAGTTGCGTTCGGAGTCCGCGCGGCCCGGACGCGGAAGGTGCGTCAGGTAGATGCCGACGCTGTCGGCTACGGACAATCCGGGCCGCTCCCCGATCAGCAGGACGAGCGTGCGGACTCCCATTGCCTCCGCGATGTGGTCTCCCAAGGCCACACGGGCTTCGGTGGCGATCACCGGCGACGCCAAGGTGTAGTGATCGGACAACTCGTCCACCAGAGCGGTCAGCAACGGAGTGCCGTGCTCCGCGAGCGCGTGGGGTGACAGCCCGTCGGCGAGAACGAATCCGACGTCCGAGCTGGCCGCAGATACCTGCGTGAGGTCTGCGGGCAACCTGCCCAGATCGGGGCGCCGCAGATACTCGCTCCGGTCTGCCGCAAGGCTGGCGACCGTGACCGGAGCCCCGATCCCCACCGCGGCAACCGTTTCGCTCAGCGAGCGGACGTCCAGCGGTTGGTGCACCGCGTCCCGCGCCGCAGCATGAGCTGCCTTGAACTCGAGGACCCGAGACGTCGGAAGCGAATCACCGGCCCGCCCCAGCCCGATACGTGACTGCGTACTGCGTCGCAGTTCGTTCCAGAACACTTCTTCCGGTAGTCGATTCGTCACTCAGGTCACCGTCAATTCGTGCAGCGGCGAAGATGCCGCGTCCACCGGCACGATCCTGCCGTTCGATCCGACCATGCCGAGCCTGCGCAACCAGTCCTCGAATTCGGGGGCGGGGCGCAGTCCCAGCACCTGCCGCGCATAGAGCGCATCGTGGAAGGACAGACTCTGGTAACCGAGCATCACGTCGTCGGCTCCTGGAACCGTGATCACGAACGCGGTCCCCGCGACACAGAGAAGAGTGAGCAGCGAGTCCATGTCGTCCTGATCAGCCTCGGCGTGGTTGGTGTAACAGACGTCGACACCCATCGGCAGGCCGAGCAACTTTCCGCAGAAGTGATCTTCCAATCCCGCGCGGACGATCTGCTTGCCGTCGAACAGATACTCCGGCCCGATGAACCCGACCACGGTGTTGACGAGGAGCGGTTCGAGATCGCGCGCGAGACCGTAGGCGCGGGTCTCGAGGGTCTGCTGGTCCACCGGGCGTCCGCCCGTTCCCAGGTGTGCTCCGGAACTGAGCGCCGAACCCTGCCCCGTTTCGAGGTACATGACGTTGTCGCCGACGGTTCCCCGCCCCAACGACCGACCGGCCGCATTCGCCTCCCGCAACAGGGCGACATCGACGCCGAAACCGGAGTTGGCACCCTCGGTCCCGGCGATCGACTGGAACACCAGATCCACCGGTGCGCCGGACTCGATCAGTTCCATCGTCGTCACGTGCGACAGCACGCACGACTGCGCGGGTATGTCGTAACGCGTGCGCACTTCGTCGAGTAGATGCAGCAGATCCGCTGTCGCGTGGGGTGAATCGGTGGCGGGGTTGATGCCGATCACCGCGTCTCCGCAGCCGAGCAACAGCCCGTCCAGAGTCGCTGCGGCAATGCCACGCGGATCGTCCGTGGGGTGATTCGGTTGCAGCCGCGTCGCCAATCGCCCGGGCAGCCCGATCGTCGTCCGGAACCCTGCGGTGACCCTGATAGCTCGGGCGACTGCGATCAGATCCTGGTTTCGCATGATCTTGCTGACGGCGGCGACCATTTCCGGGGTCAGGCCAGGCGACACTGCCGCGAGCGTCCGTGCGGCGTCCGGTTCCACCGCGACGCCCAGCAGCCAGTCCCGAAGTCCACCAACGGTCAGGTGGGACACCGCTTGAAAGGCGACTTTGTCGTGAGTATCGATGATCAACCGGGTGACCTCGTCGTCCTCGTATGGCACGACCAGGTCGTTCAGAAAGGTGGTGAGCGGAACGTCCGCGAGTGCCCACTGTGCCGCCGCCCGCTCGGCGTCCGAGCTCGCCGCACACCCGGCGAGCTCGTCGCCGCTGCGTGCGGGTGTCGCCTTCGCGAGCAGATCGACCAGACCGTCGAAGGTGTGGTTCACGCCGCGGACCTGTTGGTTGAACGTCGTCATTCGAGTTCTTCTTCCGCCTCTGCCAATACAGCAAACTCTTCGTCGGGCGAGTTGGCAACGAGGTGGTGGCGGCTGTACACGGCGAAGTAGACCATGAAGCCGCAGAAGGCGATGGACGTCCACAGCGCAGCGATCGGGTCGACGAGGAAGGTGGCCACCACCGCCGCCCAGATGCCCATCAGACCGAAAGGCAGGAAGGACGAGGCCCCGGCCGCATCGGTCGATGCGATGTCGAACAGATTCCCGACGTCGAACAACCCGACCGCGGATACCGCGAAGACGACGAATCCGACGAGCGCGATGGCGTACTCGATCAGAATCGCTGTTCCGGTTGCGAACCCACCGGCGAGCAGCATCCAGCCGGCCGAACCCTTTCTGAGGGTGCGCTTTTCCAGGTAGTCGGCACCTTCGGCATGGAAGTCCACGCCGTGACTTTCCGGGCGATCGTGTACGGCATCGCTCTGCGAAGGGGTCGATTTTTCGAGAGTCACGTGTGACCTCTTCGTCGTTCGGTCTCGGCGCAGTTACGCCTCGCAGCACAGGCACTGGTTGCCGCGCGGTCGGATGGGATGGGCAATCAGGTGGAGGACGTACCCGGAACGGGGCATGCCTCGACCGCTTCCGTCACTATCTGCGGTGACGTGGGAGGGTCGGGGCGTTCCCCACGCTCCCAGTCCTCCCCCGTGAGTGGCCGCTCGGAGTTCAGTGCCTCGTTTTCGTCGGCACTGAAAGCGCGTGCGCGGCTGAGGAAGCGCATACCTTCCGGACTCTCGAGACTGAACCCGGAACCACGACCAGGAACGACGTCGAGGACCAGGCACGTGTGTTTCCAGGCGTCGAACTGCGATCCGGATATCCACACGGTCACCGCGTCGTCGCCGGCCGGCAGATCGGAGGGAACCTCTCCCGCGCTCAGCCGCAGATCGAGTACCCCGAGAAGGACGTCACGGTCGCCGACGATGAACTCGCCGTCGGGGTAGCACATCGGCGCGGAGCCGTCGCAGCATCCGCCGGACTGGTGCATCATCAACGCGCCGTGGAGGCTGCGGAGGCGGCGGAGAAGATCCGCCGCCCCCGCGGTTGCCATGAGGCGCAGTGGAACTGCTGCACCCGAATTCATCAGAAGAATCCCTGTGCCTTCGGTGCGTAGCTCACGAGTAGGTTCTTGGTCTGCTGGTAGTGATCGAGCATCATCAGGTGGTTCTCGCGCCCGATGCCCGATTGCTTGTACCCGCCGAACGCCGAGTGCGCGGGGTACTGGTGGTACGTGTTGGTCCACACGCGACCGGCCTGGATATCGCGACCGGCACGGTAGGCGACACCGCCGTCTCGCGACCAGACGCCTGCACCGAGTCCGTACAGCGTGTCGTTGGCGATCTCGATGGCCTGCTCGTAGTCCTTGAACGATGTCACCGATACGACGGGACCGAAGATCTCCTCCTGGAAGATCCGCATGTTGTTCTGGCCCGTGAAGATCGTCGGCTGGACGTAGTAGCCACCGGACAGGTCACCCCCCAGATCGGCGCGCTCGCCACCGGTCACGACCTTCGCGCCTTCGCCCTTGCCGATCTCGATGTACGAGAGGATCTTCTCGAACTGGTCGTTGCTGGCCTGGGCGCCGATCATGGTGTCCGTGTCGAGGGGGTCGCCCTGACGAACCGCCTTGGTTCGGATCGCAGCCAAGGCGAGGAACTCGTCGAAGATGTCCTCCTGGATCAGCGAACGCGAGGGACACGTGCACACCTCACCCTGGTTGAGGGCGAACATCGTGAAGCCTTCGAGCGCCTTGTCCTGAAAGTCGTCGTTCGCGGAAAGTACGTCGGAGAAGAACACATTGGGGCTCTTACCGCCGAGTTCGAGGGTGACAGGAATGAGGTTCTGCGAGGCGTACTGCATGATCAGGCGACCGGTGGTGGTCTCGCCTGTGAACGCGATCTTCTTGATGCGCGGGTTGGAGGCGAGTGGCTTTCCTGCCTCGACGCCGAAGCCGTTGACGATGTTGACGACGCCGGGCGGCAGCAGATCACCGATGACCGAGATCAGGTACATGATCGACGCCGGCGTCTGCTCGGCCGGCTTGAGTACGACGGCATTGCCTGCGGCCAGCGCGGGCGCGAGCTTCCACACCGCCATCAGAATCGGGAAGTTCCACGGAATGATCTGTCCGACCACGCCGAGCGGCTCGTGGAAGTGGTATGCCACCGTGTCCGAGTTGATCTCGGACAGCGACCCCTCCTGCGCACGAATGGCACCCGCGAAGTAGCGGAAATGATCGACGGCGAGAGGAATGTCGGCGTTCAGCGTCTCACGAATGGGCTTGCCGTTGTCCCAGGACTCGGCGAGAGCGATCGACTCGAGGTTCTCCTCGATCCGGTCGGCGATCTTGTTGAGGATGACGGCGCGCTCGGCGACGGAAGTCTTGCCCCATCCTGGCGCCGCTGCGTGCGCTGCGTCCAACGCGACCTCGATGTCCTCCGACGTCGATCGGGCAACCTCGCAGAAGTTCTGACCGGTGACCGGCGTCGGATTCTCGAAGTACTGACCCTTCACCGGGGCCACCCATTCTCCGCCGATCCAGTTGTCGTAGCGAGACTGGAACGACATCTTGGCGTCCGCGGAACCCGGACGTGCAAACACAGGCATCGATTGCTCCCTCGTTTCTGGTTCTCCCACAAAGGGGTGTGATCCAGGACACTAGGGGGTGCAACGTTGCAACACCGTTGCGTCTTCCCCACCCCTTCCCCCCGACGAATGTCACACACGTTCAGTTCGGGCGAACCGGTGCGACATCGGTCTGGGCGGGGCTCAGCGGAGTTGCCGGTCGAACAGGTCGATACGGGCTTCGATCTGCGAGTACAGCGGCGAGTCGGGATCGAGGCCGGCGAGGTACGCCTCCCACGCGGCGGGGTCCGTTCGGCCGTGCACCGACGTGGTCCACTTCGCGAGCAGCCGCTGGTCGCCCTGCCGAAGCAGACCGGCCTGCACGCGAACCCACAGTTCGTCGCGCAGTTCCACGATCCCCGGAGCAATCGATTCCGGAAGCACCGGCCCGACGAAGATTCGCAGCGCCCGACCCACGTCCCCACGCTCGAGCGCCGAGCACACGTCGTGAACATCTGTGTCCAGGCCCTCCACGAGTCGGTAGGGACGGGAGGCAATGCTGTCGGCCCCGAACACCTTTCGCAGACGGGAGACTTCCGCGCGAATGGTGACGGAGTCCAACTCTCCCTCGTCGAGCAGCACGGCGAGATGCTCGGACGTCAGACCCTCCGGGTACTCGGACAACAGCAACAGGATCTCGGCGTGCCGACGAGACACAGTCTGGCGGACGCCGTTCACCACAAGAACGGGACGTGAGCCGCCCAGCACCTCCAGCCTCTGAACTCCAACCCGCCGCTGCATCGGTGACGACAGAGAATGCAGACGTAGTTCGGCCTCTGCGGCTGCGACCGTCGCGCGTACGAGCGAGAGCACCTCGGGGACCGCAACCCGAGGACCACCCGTCATGTCGATCGCCCCGACGATGAGCCCGGTCATCGGATCGTGAACCGGCGCCGCCGTGCAACTCCAGTCGTGAACGGACCGGCTGAAGTGTTCGGCCCCGAATATCTGTACGCAGTGGTCGAGTTCGAGCGCGGTGCCCGGCGCGTTGGTGCCCACCGTCGCCTCGCTCCAGTCGGCGCCCTCCACGAAGTTCATCCCGAGCGCCCGGTCCTTCGCCGAATGATCACCGTCGACCCTCAGGAGTCGCCCCTGCTCGTCGGACATGGCGATGAGAAGACCCGACTCCTCTGCGTCCTCGACGAGGAGCTTGTGCACTACTGGCTCGATGATCGACATGGGATGAGCCGCGCGATACTCCGCCAAGCCCACGTCACCGAGATCCCCCGACTTGACCGGACCGTCGGGACTCACCCCTTTACGCCGACTCCGCAACCATGAGTCGAACACCACCGAACGGACCGATTGCGGGCCGTCGGCAGGCAGTACGTCATCGCTGTCCGAGAACCGGTCGACGAAGGAGCGATGGGCCGACGACAGACGGCGGCGTAGGACATCGATATCCTCACCCGGACGAACGGCTACCCAGGGGTTGCCGCCGTCCCGCACATCCGGTCCGTGCCCATTCATCATCGAACACCTCCACGATTACCCATCCACTGTAACCGTGATCACATATGACGTCGGCGGGTGTCACCTTCCCTCGGAAGGTGTAGGTCAACGGACCGCACCACGTCGAGTGAACGCTCCGCGACGTCCTAGATGCGACCGGGCCGCGCGAACCACACCCTCGACCGATGTCACACCGGTTCGCGTGAGGCGAATCGGTGTGACATTGGTCAGGGGCGGGGGCGGGGGGCGACACGCCCTAGTCGCGGAGGAAGTCGGCGACGCGCTCGGCGATCATCACGGTCGTCGCGTGCGGTCCGCGACTGGGTACACACGGCATCACGGACGAGTCCGCGACGAACAGTCCGTCCACGCCCTTGACGCGGCAGCGGTCGTCCACGACAGCGGTCGGGTCAGCGTCGGCGCCCATACGACAGGTACTCGACAAGTGCGAAGAGGTGGCGAGGTGCTGCAGTACCCACTCGTCTGTTGCCTCCACTCGCGGGGCCTCGAGGACAGCGCGCATGCTCGGGGATTCGAGAAGGCGTTTCGCCTCGGCGACTCCCCGGCGAAGCGCGGCGCGGTCGCCGACCGACTCGAGGTAGTGGTATTCGATCCTGGGGGCGCCCCGCGGGTCCTGCGACACCATACGTATGTTTCCGCGACTCTCGACGTGCATGAGACCAACACCGATATACCGTCCGACCGCCTCCGATCCAGGTATCAACCGATCGAATCCTGTTGTATACGGCCGTATTTCGATGTTCGCGGTGTTCAGGACAACCTCGAGCGCCGGACAACCGTCGGGCCGAGCGGTGTGTGCGAACGTATGTATGGGTATGAGCACTTCGGGGTGATCGCTGGCTGATCGTCCGACTCCCGGTATGTCGACAATCGTCGCAATCCCTTGTTCGGAAAGCTCTTTCGAGTCACCGATACCCGATCGCATGAGCAACAATGGTGTGTCGATCGGGCCTGCGGCAAGCGCCACACGTTCGGCGTGAACGGTGGTGCGCTCACCGTGTCGGATCATTTCGACTCCGGAAACCTTGGCACCGTTGACGATCACCCGATTGACCGTTGCCTCTGAAACGACGTCCAGATTCGAACGACTCAGTGCCGGAATAAGATACGCGATAGCAGTACTCACCCGGGTCGTTCCCGTGATGTTCAGCGGGACCGGGCCCACGCCGGCAACACCATCGGCGTTCTTGTCCTCCTCCACTCGATACCCCGTCTCCACCGCGCCGTCGACGAAAGCGGAACTGACATCCGAGAGTGCCGAAGCCGACCGGCGGGCCACGGGAACAGGGCCTGCGGCACCGTGCTCGGGACCGGTGAAATCGAGATCGCGCTCCGAGCGCACGAAGTACGGGAGAACGTCGGTATAGGACCACGACGCCGGCCACGCCGCGAAGTCCTCTTTGCGTGCGCGAACGAAATAGCCTCCGTTCACCGCCCCGGAACCACCGAGGACGCGCCCGCGGACCGCCACCGCCCGGTTTCCGGCCGTCAACTCGACCGGATAGTGGGACGCCCACGGGCTCTCCGGTCCCACCTGGAGAACCGTGGCGTCTCGCACCGGACAATCCTCGATCGAACCGTATCCGGGACCGGACTCGAGGAGGACGACGGACATCGCCGGATCCTCGGAGAGTCGCGCGGCGACCACACTCCCACTGGACCCGCCGCCGACCACCACTACGTCGGCCACTCGATCCACTTATGACTTCAATCGCGGCTTCAGTGCCTCGACGTCGCGGGACTCGATAGCTCCCTGCCACAGGCCGGTCCCGTAGGCGAGATCGTCCACACGCTTGAACACGGTGTGGCGGACCGGACCCAAACCGCCCGGCTCGCGGTGCGTGACCCAATCGGCCACGCCCTCGGCAACAGCGAGAGTCAACGCAACCCGTCGAATTCGACTCGACAACAGAACCGCAAGGAGCGTGATGGGCCAGTAATGGCGGCACAGCGCCGAAGCGAGTTGCCACATGCCTGCCACGAACCCCTGGGCGGTGAGTACCGCCGCGATGCGGGTCGGTTGATCGAGGCCGGTGAACAGCCGGCGCAGCCGAAACAACATCGTGACGAGAGTGGCCAACGCGCCCAGCAGACCGAAGCGCGTACCCGACGCGGCCGCAAGGCACGCGAACAGCGTCCACGGTGACATCGACACGGGAGGCACCATGCCCGCGTGTCTCTCGGCGAGGGGTGCAGCACCAGTTCCGTAGAACTTCTTCCGACCGAACCAGTCGCCGAATGTCACACGGTGATCGTGGGCCACATGAGCAACAGGTTCGTAGCGCAGGCGCCAACCGTTCTCCTGAAGGCGCCAGCAGAGGTCCACGTCTTCCGCGACGTGCATCGTTTCGTCGAACCCACCGAACTCCTGCAACACTTCGCGTCGGCCGATGATGGCTGCGCTGGGCACGTAGGACACGG
Organism: Rhodococcus sp. NPDC058521; assembly: GCF_042719695.1. Taxonomy (NCBI): domain Bacteria; kingdom Bacillati; phylum Actinomycetota; class Actinomycetes; order Mycobacteriales; family Nocardiaceae; genus Rhodococcus; species Rhodococcus sp. NPDC058521. Next base: position 245,896 of record NZ_JBHXNL010000001.1, on the reverse strand, counting down.
CGCCGCCCGATTGGACGGCGGATTCCTTGCGACCGAGATCGAGCGACGAACGTGCGTGTTCGTATCGCGCCAGTGTCGACACATCCGGTTCGAGTGCCACGATGCGCGGGGCGACCAGGGCCACGGACGGATCACTGAAATGTCCGAGCATCACCTCGATCCAACCCGTCCTGGGGACGACGTCGGAGTCGAGGAACGCGACGAAAGACTTTGTGGCACGGCGCAAGCCGGTGTTTCGGGCAGCTGCCGGGCCACGCGAACGATCGTGCCGGACAACGGTGACGTGGCACCGATCGTTGGGCAGCGTGGACTCCGTGACGGGGACCTCGGAGCCGTCGTCGACCACGATGACGTCGAGTCCGCGGAGCACTGCCAGCAGACGCGTGAGTCCGGCCGTGTTGTCTCGAACCGGAACCACGACGGTGACGTCACTGGGCGACGGTGTGCTCATGGGGCGAGGGTTGGCAACACCCGAGTCGAGCAGTCTCCGCGCGACGACGGCCGACTGCGGATCGACAACCTCGAGGTAGCCGTCGCCGATCATGGCGGCTGCATTGGGAGCGAGCTTCAGCATGCGAGTCGGCGAACCACCGATAAGAACGCGACCCCCCGAATATGTACGCACCTTGGGATCGATACGTATCCCGAATCCATCGGGAAGTCGAGCTTGGCGCATCAGTCGATGGTAAGCGGATCGGCGAGCGATAACAGCCCATGCTCGAAAATTGACGCACATTCGGCGAGATTTTCTGCCCGGAACGGTCGCAGTACGCCCGTACGGGTCATCGGAGCCTCCCATCGTCACCCGGCTGCCACCTAGCGACAGCTTCTTCGACACTCGTCAGCAATCCTTCGAAGAGGTGCGTTCCCTCGTCTGCCGAGGCTCCCATCGGATCTCCGAGGACGCCGTTGGCGGATACGGCGACCATACCGCCTTCACGCAGACTTGGCATCAGGCTCGCAATCGGATTGAGGTTGCCCGGCTCCGCTCGATCCAGACGCACTTTCCCAGGTGAAAGGTGTAGCAACAGCGAAGTTTCCGCTCGACCGGCATGCGCATCAGCCCCTGGAATCGCACACGGCAACCATGCAGCATCTCGACCTTCGTAGCGAAGCAAGGGCACTGCCTTGACCAGTGCGGGACCATTACCGCCGTGCCCGTTGACGAAAAGGATTCGAGCAGCCCAACGACACGCCGATCTGCCGTATTCGACCAGGATCCGTTCCAGCGCCTCGTGCCCCAACGAGATCGTTCCCGCAAACCCCTCGTGCTCGCCGCTCGCTCCGTACGCGAGCGCCGGCGCCACGACCACGTCACCACTCGCGCGCGAGCTCAACGATTCCGCCACGGCGGCCGCGATCCGGGTATCGGTGTCGAGGGGAAGGTGTGGTCCATGCTGCTCGAGCGAACCGACCGGGACGATGACCGTCGGTTTGCCGATGTCCGGCCAATGGAGTCCGGCCAACTCACGATCGTCAGGCATCCGTCGATGCTATCGAGCCACCGGGCGCGGCCGTTGCACTCTGTCGCTCCACCGCGTTTCGGCCTTCGCGAACAGCGGCATCGATACGTCGTGGCGCCACGACGTCTCCGGCTCTGACCACCTGCAAACCGCTGCCGGACAGCGTATTCCACAAACCGTCCTCGGGTTCGGGATGCACCGACACGACGACGTGGTCGTAACGAACCGTCCGCGTGTCACCCGTCGGGTGGTGACCGAGTGTCACGTCCACAGCAGTTCCGGCAGATCGACACCCGACGACCACCGTGTCGGTGACCAACTCGATGTGTTTGCGGTGCGCCCGCGTCCGCCACCCCACCAGGTCGAGTGTGATTCCCAGATCCTGCCCCACGATCATCGCGCTGGTGCAGATCGTCACAGCGCAGCCGGCGTCGGCCAGATACTCGGCCACACCGGTGCCCTGATGGAAGCCCAGTTCGTCCACGACGAGAACGCGACCAGACGGCTTCGACCGATCTTCGAGAACTTCTCGAACATCGGAGATCGCGTCGATTCCCGTCGCCCAGACCGGGCGGGTGGGACGTGCGCCGGTCGCGATCACCACCAGGTCCGGCCGCAACGCAGCGACCATCTCCTCGGATACCTCTGTTCCCGTGTGCATTTCGACACCCAACCGGCGACATGCGCCGACGCGCTCGGCAATGATCGACAGCAGCTTGCCGCGGGTGGGGGCATGCGCTGCAGCACGAAGCTGGCCGCCCAGCATGTCCCCGCGTTCGTACAGGGTTACCCGGTCGCCGCGTTGCGCAGCGGTGACCGCCGCTTCCAACCCTGCCGGGCCACCTCCGACGACGATCACATTTCTCGGCCACACCGTCGGCATCGCCAGGTCGGTGCCCACGCCGACTCTTCCCACCCCGGGCTCGACCGTGCACCCCAGAGAGAGCCCGAAACCCACACGGCCCGAGCAGTCCTGGTTGCACGCGACACACGAGGTGAGTCGGTCGGCGACACCTTCGCGAGCCTTGCGCACGAACTGCGAATCGGCGACCTGGCCACGAACGATTCCCACCAGATCACAGGCACCTCGCGCCAACGCCCGTTCGGCAACGGCAGGTTCGTCGAATCTGCCCACACCGATGACCGGAAGTGCAGTCCGACCGCGGACCGCCTGCGTCATGGATGCGCTGTAGCCGGGTTCGGTTCCCATGGACGGCTCCACCAGGTGGAGTGTCTCCGTGGCCACACCGAGCGAGGTGCTGACGTAGTCGATCGCCCTCGATGCGTCGAGCAGTTGTGCGACCGCGGTCGCCTCCACCAGTTCGATTCCGCCCGCCACGAAATCCCCCAGCGAAATCCTCACTCCCAGAACTCGGTCGGGACCGATGCAAGCTCGGACCTCGGACACGACCTCGAGGAGAAGGCGCGCGCGATTCCGGAGCGATCCTCCGTAACGGTCGGTCCGCAGGTTTGTGCTCGGCGCGAGGAACCCGCGCACGATCGACGCCTGCGATGCCTGTATCTCGACGCCGTCGAATCCCCCTTCCACACAGTTGTGGGCAGTACGCACGTATCCGTCGATCAACTCCCGAATCTCGGCGCCGTCGACCGCCTTGGGTACTTCGCGGAACATCGGGTCCGGAACGGCGCTTGCCGCCCATACCGGACTGTGGCTGTACAAACCCGAACTCTGGCCACCGTTGTGATTCAACTGGGCGAGAATCTTCGCACCTTCGGCGTGCACCGCGTCCGTGAGTGTGCGGCAGGCCGGAATCACCGACCGTTCGTAACCCCGAATCATCCTCTCGTAGGGGCGGTCCGAAGGGTGGACCGAAAACTCCTCCGTGATGATCAGCGCGGCTCCACCGGCAGCGCGGGCACGGTAGTAGTCCACGTGTCGGTCGCTGGGACGCCCGCCTCTGGCATATCCCGTGAGGTGCGCGCAGAAAACCACCCGGTTGCGCAGGGTGAGTGGACCCAGGCGCAACCGGGCGAACAGGTGCGGGTACTCGGTCACACCTTGGTGTTGCCCATGTCGATCGCCAACTGGCTACCCGTGACGGTCCGTGACCCGTCGCCGGCCAACCACATCACGGCGTCGGTGATGTCGTCCGTCTCGGCGAGGGGGCTGTCGGTCAGAATCGTGCCGAAACTCGAGAGGTAGTGCGGGTGCTTCTCCAGCATCTTCAGACTCCCCGGGTCGGTGCCCATCGGTGTCTTGACTCCGTAGGGGTGAATGGAGTTGACCCGGATCTTGTACTCGCCCAGTTCCTTCGCGGCCGCCTGGGTGAGGCCGACGAGCCCGAACTTCGAGGCCGCATAATTCGACTGGCCGGGCAGCGGCTTGATTCCGGCGACCGAGCTGACGACGATGATGGAGCCCCCGTTACCGGCCTCGATCATGGCGGGCACTGCTGCCTTCAGGGTCTTCCACGTTCCGGTCAGGTTGATGTCGATGAGGGTTTCCCACTGTTCGTCGGGCATCTCCCAGAATCGGTTCCAGTTGCAGATGCCGGCGTTTGCGACGACGATGTCCAGCCGCCCGAACTGCGTGACGCCTTCGTCCACGACGGCCTGGACCGCCGCACTGTCTCGAACGTCGGCCTTCTCGGCCAGAATCTTTCCGCCCTCCGCCTCCACCAGGCGCACCGTCTCTTCGAAGTCGCTCGACGTCGCAGCCTCGTAGGCGTTGTAGTCCGACACGGGACCGCACACGTCGAGGGCGATGACGGCCGCGCCTTCGCGCGCGAACCTGATCGCGTGGTTTCGTCCTTGACCACGTGCCGCTCCGGTCACGAAGGCGACCTTGCCGTCCAGCTGTCCCATCAGTTCTCCTGTCTCGTAAGGGATTCGATGTCGAAACTCGTTGTTGCACGCGCTGCCTCGCGGCCTTCACGGATTGCCTCGAGTACCGTGCGCGGTGCCACGCAGTCGCCGACCCGAACCGAACCGGGAGCGAGCTCGGGCAGGTCCGGAAGACGTAGGGAGCAGTCGACGAGAACCGCACACGGGATTGTCGATTGCTCCCCGCTGAAGCGGTCGACGAGATGCAGTTCCTGGTCGCGGAGCTGCGTGATCCGCGCGTCGAGATAGCGCCGGATCCCCGCCCGCTGGGCGCGAACGTTCGCGCCGACCAGGTCACCGGTGCGGTCGAGGTCTCGCCCGACCACCGGGTCGGGAGTCACGATCGACACGTCGCGGCCGGACCGGTGCAGCCATCCGGCCATGGCGGTACCTGCCGGTCCACCGACCGGATCGAACACCACGACTGCTCCTGGCCGAAGACCGATGCCCCGCAAGACCTCGACGGAACCGACGTACCCGGCGTCCACCGGGAAGCTCGGCGGCCGAGCTCGACTGCCCGTCGCGACGACAACCGGCCCGCGTGGGGCGAGTTCACCGATGGTTTGTTCCGTCACCTCGAAACCGGTACGGATCGTCACACCGAGACGACGGCATTCGGCCTCCAGGTGCTCCACGATCGGTAGCAGACTCGGTGTGGCGACTCCTGCGATTCGGATCATGCCGCCGAGCGTGTCCAAACGTTCGGCAAGGGTCACATCGAATCCGCGCAGTGCCAGACCGCGCGCGGCTTCCAGTCCGGCCGGGCCGCCGCCGACGACGAGCGCCGGCCCGGTTCCCGTTTCTTGCCAGGTCATCTCGAACCCGAGCGTCGTGTCGGGATCGACGATGCACGACACGGCCGGATTGCGGGGATGACGGACGAGACATGCCTGATTGCAACGAACACACGGCCGCGGACTCTGCGCGGCGCGCACGGCGTTCACCAGGTTCGGGTCGGCGATCTGTGCGCGGGTCATCTCGACCACGTCGGCAACACCGGCACCCAATGCGGCTTGCGCTGAGGTGGGTTCCGTGACACTTCCCTGCAAGGCAACCGCGACACCACGAGGAATTGTTTCGCGTATCCGGGCGCACAGTGTCGTATTGAATCCGGTTTCCTCGTGGAAGTCCGGGCGATAGGAGCTCGTCGACATCGGTCCACCGCGAACGACCACGAGAAGATCCAGCCACGGCGCGAGTTCGCGGGCGTGTATCTCCGCTTCTTCCGGAGTGATCCCCGCCCACGGAGCGAGTTCGTCACAACTCAGTCGCAGGGACACCACGTGGTCGTTCCCGACAGCGGCGCGCACCGCCGCGAGGACCTCACGGGACAGACGCAGGCGATCGTCACCGTAGGCGTCCGTCCGGACATTGGTGAGGCTGGAGTGAAACTGACGGAGCACCGATCGTGGGCCGGCGTCCAGTTCCACTCCGTCCATACCCACATCGATCGCACGTCGTGCACTCGATGCGAAACCTTCTACGAGCAAGTCGATCTCGGCTCGCGCCATCATCATCGGCATCTCACGCGTTTCGACATTCGCTACCCGCGACGGACCCCAGAGCGCAGACCGCGAGTATGCCGTCGAGCCTTGGGCGCCGTGGTGTGTCAACCCGGCGAGAGCGAGGGTGCCGTGCGGCCGGCATGCATCCACGACGCGCCCCCATCCAGGCTCACAGAGTGCGGCGAGCGGCGCACGCTCGTAAGGATGATCGGAATCGTGCACCGACGCGTTCTCGGTGACGACGATGCCCGCCCCACCGCGGGCACGCCGCCCGTAGTACGCGACGTGACGAGCCGACAGAGCACGTCCCTCGCCCAGGTTGGTCTCGTGCGGACCGAACAGCACCCTGGACTGGGCGGACCGCCCAGCCAGGGTGAATGCTGTCGTCAGGCGCGCGATCATGTCGGCACCTCGGATCTCATGTCGCGCCGACTGTCAGGAATCGACTCCGAGCCGTCGTTCGAAACCGGGTGGGATCACGACGTCCGACGCCACGAGATCGTGAATCGACGAGCGCCCCAATCCGAGTAGCGCCGAATCGACGCCGCCACGCAGGATGTCGAGAACGTTCTCGACTCCGGCCTGTCCGTTCGCCGAGAGACCCCACAGATATGCGCGACCGATCAGGACGGCCTTCGCGCCGAGTGCGACCGCCTTCACCACGTCGCTTCCGCGGCGGACACCGCCGTCGAGGGTCACCTCGATCTGGTCACCCACGGCCTCCGCGATGGCAGGCAACGCCCGGATCGGGGCGGGAGTTCCGTCGAGGTTGTTGCCCCCGTGATTCGAGACGGAAATGGCTGTCACACCCGCATCGACGGCACGCTTCGCGTCGTCGACCCGCATGACCCCCTTCAGCATGAAGGGGCCGCCCCACTGCTCACGCAACCATTGCACGTCTTCCCAAGTGGGCAGTGGCGTTCCCATCCACTCGCCGTAGGCGCCGAAGAAGGTGGGTGCATCACCACCGGGCGGGGTGAGGTTCGGTGTGGTCAGGTCGGGGACACGGCCGGTCTTGGCGAACTCCATCAACCACTTCGGCCTGGTGATGCCTTCCGGGGCGAATTTCAGCATCGCCTTGAGGTCCATCTTCTCCGGAATCGCGGGGCTGCCCCAGTCCCGACCGTTGGAAAACGACCAGTCGAGGGTCATGATCAGACCCGTCGCACCTGCGGCGCGGGCGCGTTCCATTCGCTGGACCAACCGCTCCCGGTCCCCCACCCAGTACATTTGGAAGAAGGTCTGCTGGTTCGCCTGCGCGACTTCCTCGATGGGCTTGCTCGCGAAGGAGCTGAGCCCCATGGCGATTCCGCGAGCAGCTGCCGCCCTCGCCACCGCGACCTCACCGTCCGGGTGGACGGCCTGCACACCTGTCGGCGAGATCATCACCGGGAAGGACAGCGGCTGCCCCATCACCGTCGTCGAGAGATCGCGTTTGTCGGACAGGCCCGCAACGTGGGGCGCGAAGCCGAGTTCCGAGAACGCCTTCACGTTGTCGTCCGTGGTGAGTCCGGCCTCGGATCCTGCGACCAGAGCCGAGTACACGGACTTGGGAAGGCGTTTCTTGGCGCGTCGCTGCGCCTCGGCGACCGTTTCGAACCAGGCGTTCTTGCCCATCACTGAATTCCTCTACTTCATTCCCGCAAGCGGGTTCTCGTCACAGATCCTTGCCGGCGGACGCGTCATGAGCGTCAGCGGAACAGGAGCCCTCGGGGTCTTTCGTTTACCGGTACGCGAGTGATCGACACTCGACTTCGGGATCTCGCCGCGCGAATCCGCGAGCAGGTTCTCGCCGTAGCCCTGCACGCATTCGGGGTCGGGGCCGTCCATCGGCAAGCCCGTGAAGAACTTGGCCGCCATGCAGCCGCCGCGGCAGGAGTCGTAGTGATCGCACTTCGCGCATGCCCCGCCGGTTTGCGGAGACCGCAACTCCTGGAACAGATCCGAGTGCTGCCACACCCGCTGGAACCCACCGTCCGAGACGATGTTGCCGGCGAGGAACTGATCGTGGATCGCGAACGGGCAGGCGTACACGTCACCGACGGGGTCGATCAGACAAACCACGCGGCCGGCACCACACAGGTTGAGGCCGGGAAGGGCGTCGCCGTATGCGGAAAGGTGAAAGAAGGAATCGCCGGTGAGCACACCTTCACCCCGCGCCACGAGCCAGTCGTACAGTTCGCGCTGCTGCTCCTGGGTGGGATGCAGGTCGTCCCACACGTCCGCGCCACGACCGGACGGCCGCAGACGGGTGATTCGCAGAGTGGCACCGTACCGGTCCGCGAGATCCTTGAACTCGTCGAGCTGACCTACGTTGTGCCGCGTGACGACGATGGAGATCTTCGCGTCCCGGAAACCCGCTTCCGACAGGTTCTCGAGCGCTCGAACCGCCATGTCGAACGAGCCGGGGCCGCGCACCGCGTCGTTGACCTCGGCGGTTGCGCCATCCAGAGAGATCTGCACGTCGACGTAGTCACTCGCCGCCAGACGCGCGGCCACCTTCTTGTCGATCTTCACGCCGTTGGTGGAGAACTTCACGCCCACCTGGTGCTCGGTCGCGTAGTCGACGAGCTCCCAGAAGTCCGAGCGCACAGTCGGTTCGCCGCCGCCGATGTTGACGTAGAACACCTGCATGCGCTGCAGCTCGTCGATGATCGACTTGCATTGCTCGGTGCTGAGCTCACGCGGGTCACGTCGCCCCGAGGAGGACAGGCAGTGGACGCACGAGAGATTGCACGCATAGGTGAGTTCCCAGGTGAGGCAGATCGGTGCGTCGAGCCCGAGCTCGAACTGGTCGACCAATCGGCCGACCGGAGCGGGACTCGCGGACTGTTCGAGTACTGAGGTCATGAAGGGTCCCCGTTGCACGGTTGGGAGGATACGAATTCGGTTGAGCTCACGAATTATTCGTGTCGGTCGGGTCAGTCGGGGACGATCATGTTCGACTCGGCCAACGTGCCGAATGCGCGGGCGTACCGGGGTACTCCGGCGTCGTCGATCCCCTGGGCCTGCAGTGCCGACCGAAGACTCGGATGGTCGGGAAGTGCTTCGACCACGGCGACGATCGTGCGGTTCTTCAGGAAGGACAGCTTTCGTGTTCCGAAGTGGTAGAGCAGCGCCCCGAACGGTTCGGGGCGCAGCGCCACCTGCGGATTGATCTTCCAACCGACATCGAGATCGATCACGATCAGTACACGCCGCACATGCCGTCGATGGACACCTCTTCCACGAGGGATTCCTCGACCAGCTCGGTGTCCACGGCGTTGTTGTCACGATCGGACATGGGGTCCTCCTGCATCGATGTATCGGATGATGTGAGTCACGCGATCTGGGCCACTACCTCCACCTCTTGTGACTTGGTTCACCACTGTAATGGCATTGAGTGCATAATGACAGGGGTGGAGGTGAAATTTGCATGAGTAGTCGGCGTAAACCGTCCAGTCGGATAGGTAGGCACCCATCCACTACGCAGGATCGGATCGCCACGGTGGCGATCGAGCTCTTCGCCGCGCAGGGATTCGAGGAGACGAGCGTCGACGAGGTCGCCGAAGCAGCTGGTATCGCACGCCGCACACTGTTCCGCTACTTCCCGTCGAAGAACGCCATACCTTGGGGAGATTTCGACGACCACCTGGCAATGATGCGAGCGGAACTTGCCGAGCTTCCCGCCGACATGCCGATGGCCGAGGCGCTGACGTCGGCACTGCTGCACTTCAACACCGTTCCTGCCGATGCCGCGGCCATGCACCGAAAACGTATGCGCCTCATCTTGCAAACACCTACGCTGCAAGCATATTCGTCGGTGATGTACGAAGGTTGGCGAAGGGTGGTGGCCGAGTATGTCGCCGGACGGCTCGGCGTGAGCCCTACGGACCACGGACCACGCACGACCGGATATCTTCTCCTCGGAATTGCCATGTCCGCCTACGAACAGTGGCTCGCGGACGCTACTCTCGAACTCACCGATCTCCTCGCCTCCGGCATGAAGCAGCTGTCGGACGGCTTGCGAACCCTCGACGAGAGCGTGCCGAGATGACGACTTCCACCACACCCGAAGCATTCGATTCACTTGCCCCCTGCCCGCCGGGCCGGTGGACCGATGGCCGAGTCACCGTTCGGCACGTGGAGAGCGGACCGATCACCCTCACCCGCACGGGCGGCGAACTACTGGTCACCCATTCGCTCCGCGCCGAGGAACTCGGCGAACGCCTCGTCGCCGAAGTGACGTCTTCGATCGCCGACGCACGGTTCGGTCAGGCCGAATTCGAGTCGACGATGGTCGGACTCGTCCGCTCGACCGTTCCCGAACCGTTGGACTCGTGGGAGATCTACTACCGCAACTCACTACGGGAGCTGTTGGACGGTTCGGCAGACTTCGCACCCATTCACGACAAGGCCGCCGAACTGGTACGCGGATCGGTCCTCGACCTCGGCTCGTGTTTCGGGTTCCTGCCACTACGACTGGCCCAGAACGGCATTCGGGTCACAGCGACCGACATCCTCCCCGGCGCGATGCGACTGCTCGACGCCGTGGCACCCAGGCTCGGACTCACGATCGAAACCCTCGTGTGCAACGCCGCCGAGGTGCCCGTCCCGGATCGCAGCGTGGACACCGTGACCGCAGTTCATCTGATGGAGCACGTGGACGAAACCGTGGGTGACTCCGTCCTCACCGAGGCTCTCCGCATCGCCCGTGAGCGGGTGATCGTCGCGGTTCCGTACGAAGACGAGGCGCAGGCCTGTCACGGGCACGTCCGCACATTCGACAGCGGCGTGCTCGAGAAGCTCGGTGCGAGCACGCGGCGCCCCTTCGAGGTCTTCGACCACCACGGCGGCTGGCTGGTGATCCACGCCGACAAGTGACCTGATCACGTCGACAGGTCCCGGCGGCGGAACAGTACGATTCCCGCTGCCGCCAGTGCTACGGCAACAAGCGTGAGCCAGACGAGAGGCGCCGCGGTGACTGTCGCGGCGGGTACCGCGGGCACGTGACTGAACGGCGACACCTCCTTCACCGCCTCGGGTAGCCCGAGCAGAGAACCGAGCAGACCCGTGATCAGGCAGACGGCCAGAACGGCCCACGACAATGCGGAACTGAGCGTCGGCGCCGCACCGAACAGAAGCACCGCCGCGCCGGCAACGACGAAAACCGCGGGCGTATAGGCGAGGGCAGCGACCGTCAAGTCGCCCATCTCCCCCAACGGGTTGCCGACCACGAGGCCGTATGCCAATCCTGTTGCGACACCGGCCAGTACCTGAAGAGCGATCACTCCCCCGACCACCAAGGACACGTGCGCCAGCACCCACCGCGGCTTTCCGACTGCCGTCGCGAGGACCGATTCGAGACGGCCCGCCGATTCCTCTCCGCGCATTCGCAACAGTGCCTGCACGGCGTACGCGGCCACCCCGATCGCCATCATCCCGAAGATGGCGGCGAAGTACGCATCGACCATGTCGGAGGTGCCGCCGCCGAGCTTCGCCATCAGGTCGGCGGCTTCGTCGCCCTCCCCGAGAAAGTCGTCGATCTGGTCCCCGATCGCCCCGTAGGCAAGTGCGATCACGCCGATTCCGAATCCCCACCACAGCAGCGTTCCGCGCTGGATTCGCCACGCAGACCCGAGCACGGTCGGCAGCCAGGAAGCAGCCCGGGCGGGGCCCGGCCTGGTCGCGAAGAGACCTGCCCCCAAGTCACGTCTTTCGGTCAGCGCGAATGCTGCCGCAATTCCCACCGCCGCCGCGGCCACGAAGAGACCGAGAACCCACCAGGCATCGACGTCGTACGGCCGGGTCTGTTCGGCCCAACCGATCGGCGACAGCCATGACACCCACCCGGCCGTGACCCGAATTCCGTCGTCCGACACGCTGCCCGACATGTCCCCGATCGCACGCAACAGAAACGCGGCACCGAGGATGCCACCACTTGCACCGTTCGCGACGCGAGCACCGTCGGTGACCTGCGCTGCGACCGCCGCTACCGCGGCAAAGACGATGCCTGCTCCGCCGACGCCCAGGCCGAGCAGCACGGAGCCGCCCAGCGCGAATCCCTGGGCGACAAGCACTCCCACAATCAGAAACGCGAGAACAAGATTCGCGCAGACGGCAACGCCCAGCGCCGCCGTGAGCAAGGCCTTGCGTCCCAGGACCGCTGCTTCGATCAGCTCGGCCCGACCGGTCTCCTCGTTCTGCCGGGTGTGACGCACCACCAGCAGGATACTCATCAGCGCGGCAGCAACGGACATCAACATGACCGTCTGACTCGCCGTGACCGCACCGACACTGTCGCCGGAGATCAGACCGTTGGTTGCCAGTGCCACCGGAGACTTCGCGGTGGTGACGGCGAACTCACGGCGCTCCGCTGCGGTCGGGTACAGCCCGATCACGCTGGATGCGGAGACCGCCATCAAAGCCGTAAGTGCGATCAGCCAGATCGGGATCTGAATACGATCCCGGCGCAACGCCAATCGGATCAGCCTTCGAGTTCCCGTGTACGCGCCGGAGCGGGCCGGCGCGTACCTCGCCGGGCGAGCAACCGTTGCGGCGGTCATGACGACACCTCTGCTTCGGCGTGAGCGTGGTTCCGGCCTTCGCGCTCGAGTTCGTCGCCGTAGTGACGGAGGAACAGTTCCTCCAACGTCGGCGGGGTGGACGTCAGGGACCGCACCCCGAAGGGAAGCAGATGTTCGAGAGCCCTTGCTATCTCGCTCGTGTCGACCTCACAGGTGGCATGCAGTCCGTCGACCCGAACGTCGTGCACGCCGGCGAGTTCGGCAAGCCCGGTGACCGGCCTTTCGGTCTCGGCGCTCACGGACGTGCGCGTGAGATGACGTAATTCGGCGAGGGTCCCCGACTCGACGGTCCTGCCTTCCCTGATGATGCTGACGCGATCACACAGCGCTTCGACCTCCGCGAGAATGTGACTCGACAACAGAACCGTCTTGCCGGCGTCCGATGCCTCCGCGACACAATCCTGGAACACCGACTCCATCAGCGGATCGAGACCGGAGGTCGGTTCGTCCAGGATGTAGAGGTCGACGTCGGATGCGAATGCGGCCACCAGAGCCACCTTCTGCCTGTTGCCCTTCGAGTAAGTCCTGGCCTTCTTCGTGGGATCGAGTTCGAACCGATCGAGCAGGTCGCGTCGGCGCGATTCGTCCAGGCCGCCACGCAATCCGGCGAGCAGATCGATGGCCTCACCGCCGGTCAGGTTCGGCCACAGATTGACGTCGCCCGGTACGTAGGCGAGCCGGCGGTGAAGCGAGACGGCGTCGTGCCAGGGGTCGCCACCCAACATCTGGACGGAGCCCGAATCGGCTCGAAGAAGACCGAGGATCACCCGGATGGTCGTGGACTTGCCCGAACCGTTCGGGCCGAGGAATCCGTGCACCTGGCCCGCGGTGACCTCGAGGTCGAGACCGTCGAGGGCGCGCGTCGACCCGAATGTCTTGACGAGGTTTTCTACCGCGATTGCCGCTACCATGATTCGGACACTACACTTACTTCATGAATGTGTGAAGATTCAGAACAAGGAATATTTCGACGGAGGTCCCACCTACCTTGAGCACTTCGACGCCGGCCGAATCGGCCACCCAGGACAACACGCGCGCTCCCGACCCCGACGATCTGCGCCACTTCGTCGAGCAGCTGTCGATGGTGCTCGTGTCCATGGGCTTTCCCCCCATGCCCGCCCGCGTCTGGGCGGCGATGATGTCCGACCAGTCGGACACGATCACACCTGGCGAACTCGCAACCAGCCTCGGCGTCAGCCCGGCAGCCATTTCCGGAGCGGTTCGCTATCTCCTTCAGGTCAGCCTGATCGAGCGAGTCCCCGCTCCAGGATCTCGTCGTCAGCACTACCGCGTGAGCGCCGACATGTGGGCGAACGCCTTCGTCAAGCGACAGAGCGTGCTCGTCGAGTTCTCGGAAGTGGCATCCCATGGGGTCGAAATTCTGGGTGAAAATACCCTCGCAGCCCATCGCATCACCGCGATCCGCGACTTCTTCGACTACTTCGCCGGCGAGATGCCTCGACTCCTCGAAGCGTGGCGCGCAAACCGCCCCCGCTGACCCCGACGAATGTCACACGCGTTCGGCTCGCGCGAACCGGTGCGACATTGGTCGGAGCAAAAGGGGGCGGATGGTTACGGTGTACCGCGAGAGGTTTGCTGCTGCTACGCTGAAACTAGAACACGTTCTATCTGCGCCGGTGATTCCGACGCGAGACGAGAGGACCACAGCCGCGATGACGACAGTCGAGGTGCCGCACAGCTCCAGGTCGGTGCTGCTCACCGTGTCGAAGGTGATCGAGGAGACCCCCGATGCCTACTCCATCGTCTTCGACGTGCCGACGGACATGTCCGCCAAGTTCGAGTACAAGCCTGGCCAGTTCTTGACGCTGCGTATTCCCAGCGACCTGACCGGCTCGGTAGCGCGTTGCTACTCGCTGGCCAGCTCCCCCTTCACCGACGATGCGCCGAAGGTCACCGTCAAACGAACGGTGGAGGGTTACGGCTCCAACTGGCTGTGTGACAACCTCGACGTGGGCGACTCGATCGAGGTCCTGCCCCCTTCCGGCGTCTTCACACCGAAGTCGTTCGACCACGACTTCCTGCTTTTCGGTGCGGGTAGCGGTATCACTCCCGTCATCTCGATCCTGAAATCGGCACTCACCGAGGGCACCGGCAAGGTCGTTCTCTTCTACGCGAATCGTGACGAGAAGTCGGTCATCTTCGCGGACGAGCTTCGTTCACTCTCGCAGCAATATCCGTCTCGACTCGTCGTCATCCACTGGCTCGAGACGCTCCAAGGCCTCCCGAGCGCCGAGCAACTGGCCAACGTGGCGGCCCCCTACCTCGGACACGAAGCGTTCATGTGTGGGCCGACGCCGTTCATGGACACGATCCACAAGGCACTCGCCGACGCCGGTATGCCACGAACTCAGGTCCACGCCGAGGTGTTCAATTCCCTTGCCGGCGATCCGTTCCGGGATGCCGAAGTTGTCGAGGTGACCGACGAGGAAGCCGCCGACGCCGCCACCGTGGAAGTCGAACTCGACGGCGAGACACACAGCATGTCGTGGCCACGCAAGCAGACGTTGGTGGACATCATGCTGGCCAAGGGAATCGACGTCCCCTACTCCTGCCAGGAAGGCGAGTGCGGATCGTGCGCCTGCACCGTCCTCGAGGGCAAGGTCGAAATGGAGAACAGCGAGATCCTCGACCCGGAGGACATCGAGGCAGGCTACATCCTCGGCTGCCAGGCCCGCCCCGTCACCGACCACCTCAAGATCGAGTTCTGATTCAGACCAGTCGTCCGAACCCGACGACCGCCGAATCATCGGCCCAGTCGACGGTGTGCACTCGAATCTTTCCGAGTTCGTTGCCGCCGACGGTGGTTGCGGTCGTACCGTCCACCGCGACCACGAAGTTCGTGTGCTGACCGACCCAGCTGCTGTTGTCGTACAGCACCACGTCGCCCACAACCGGCTGGTATCCGCTTTCCACGGACTCGAACCGTGACTGCGACTCGTAGTACTCCTGCAGCGTGTAGACGCCCGGGATGCGCCAACTTCCCGAGTTGGGGTTCGACAACGGACTACCTGCCTCGCGCATGATCCAGCTGACGAAGTTCGCGCACCACGGCTCTTCCACGCCCTCGGAGTAGTGCGTGCCGGGCTGCTGCTTGCCGTGCTCCTCTTCGATCAGTCGCACCACATCGGCCTGCAGGGGCGAAAGGGAGGACGTGTCGATGTCGGGAAACTTCGCGGTGTCCCACGGCAGGTATCGCGACGGTGCCCACCACAGCACGCCCGCAACGATCAACGCGAGAGCCGAGAGCACGGCGACAGCCACAAGCCTGCGTTGGGTCCGGCGTCGGGCTGGGGCGGAGGCTGTCATGCCATCGAATCTAGCGGGCGCCCACCTGCTGCGTGAGCCCGCTACGATGTCGGCCATGCTCGAATTGCGGCGTACTACCTCCGCGGACCTCGACTTCCGTGCACTCGCCCAGCAACTCGACGCCGATCTGCATGATCGTTACGGCGACGATCAGGACGCGTATGACGAACACAACGTGTTGTCTTCGACGGATTCGGTGGTCCTGGCATTCGACGACGACCGACCCGTCGGATGCGGAGCATTCCGCCGCCTCGATGGGTGCGACATCGAGTTGAAGCGCATGTTTGTCGCGACCTCTCACCGCGGGCGAGGCATCGCTGGTTCGGTGCTGACCGCCCTCGAAGTCTGGGCTCGTGAAGAAGGTTTCCGGCACGCGGTCCTGGAGACCGGAGTCCGTCAATCAGAAGCGATCACCCTGTACCGCCGTGCCGGGTACAGGGTGATCGACAATTACGGACCTTTCACGGGCATGCCCCTGAGCATGTGCTTCGCCAAGACGCTGATGGCCGATAGGATTCGTCCACTGAGCTAGCTTCCAGGTACAGCTAGGGTCATAGCCGTAGTTTGGCGACCTCCGCTTCCAACTCGGCCAGTCTGCGATACAGGGCCTGGATGCTGGCCATGCACACACCATTGGCATCGACCATGTTGATCCGGCGGTCCGTGAAGCCGAGCCCGAAAGCGGCCGCGAAGTCCTGAGACATCGGGCCCATGTGCCGAATCGAATGGTGGTCGAACCCATAGCCACATACTCACTGGCAGTGCGACCATACGGTCGAGCACCTCATTGACACTGACCGGTTCCGGCCGGAGGGTGCTCACCCCGCGGCGCCGCGTCAATACGGACCTCAGCCACGCGACCGGGTGTCGGGAACGTCCTACCGTGCGAGCGCGCAGACGCGACCGGCCGGTGTCGATCCACCGGCCGGGCGCCTCGGGTAGCGCTTTGTCCCTAGAGCGTGTCTGTTAATTGCGGACGCGGTAGTGGATGACGAGCGACGCGAGGAGTACTCCACCGAGGTAGGTGGTGGCGTATTTGTCGTAGCGGGTGGCTATCGCACGCCATTGCTTGAGTCGACCGAAACTGCGCTCGACGGTGTTGCGTTCGCGATAGCGGGCCTTGTCGAATCCGGGTGGCCGGCCGCCGGCTGATCCCTTGGCCTTGCGGTGTGCGATCTGGTAGCGGCGCTCTGGGATGGTGTGCGAGATCTTGCGTTCACGCAGGTGCTTTCGAGTGCTCGGATGCGAGTATGCCTTGTCAGCGAGCAGACGAAAGGCGGCGGTGTCGTGGGTGCGGTGCGCCTCGAGCAGCGGCGCCGGGTACGGGTTGTCACCAGCGTGCCCAGCCGAGAGCATCAGCGTCAGTGGGCAGCAGTGCGCGTCGGTCAGTGCGTGGATCTTGGTGCTCAGACCACCGCGTGAGCGACCGAGTGCGTGGTCGGCGGGTTCGTGGGCGAGATTGTTGTCATTCGATCGAGCCCCCTGTGTGAGCATCGGTGAGCGCACCGGCGGAGTGCTGATGGGCGCGCACGATCGTCGAGTCGATCGACAAAAGGCGCTCGAGATGCAGGCTGTCTTCCGGGGCGGCGGCGCGCACGGCAGCGAACATCCGCACGTAGGTGCCGTCGTCGGACCAACGACGATGACGCTCCCAAATCGACTGCCATGCCCCGAAATGATCGGGTACGTCCCGCCACGGAGACCCGGTCCGGAATCTCCAGGCGATCGCTTCGAGCGTCAGACGGTGGTCGTTCCAGGGGCGTCCCCGGCGACCGGACAGCGCAGGGAAGACGGGTTCGATCGCAGCCCACAGGTCGTCGGAGATCTCATCAGCACGCAACACTCACGCAGCATCGCGCACGGAACCACGAATATTTAGCAGACACGCCCTAGTTCGGTTCCCCTGTTTGAGGACTCCGTGTTCGGTTGAACACCTACAACTTTCAGGGATCACGGCGCCGAAAACCATCATCACAAGGGTGGAAAGGAATCACCCCCGGGCGAAGTGGCCCCGCGCAGTCTTGGACTTTGCCCTGGATCACTCACCGGAGATGATGGCGGCGAGTTCCGCACGATTGGCGGCGCCGGTCTTCGCAGCGGCCTGGTACAGGTGGCCCTCCACAGTCCTGACCGACAGTGTCAACCTCTCGGCGATCTGACGATTCGTCAGTCCGAGTGTCAGCAACGAAACCACTTCGCGTTCCCGAGAAGTCAGGGGCGACGGGTGCGCTGCTTCACGTGTTGCCGGTGTGGATATTCCACCGCACTCCGCTGACAAACGAGCAGCGCGAGCAGCCGATATCGACGCCGAGCCGCGCTTCTGTTGGCGCGCATAGGCAACGGTTGCCTGCGCGGCGGCGTCAGCTGCCGCGACCCGATCACCGATGTTCTCGAACAGGATCGACGCGCCCTGCAATGCCGAAGCGTCGGCGGATGCCAGTGCGGCCGAGTAGTCTGCGACCGCGGGCGCACGTGGACCCCGGACCTTGGACGTCAGCTCGGCGCATCGGTGAGCGGTGGTGCGATCACCGAACTGTGTGGCGGCCTGCAAACAGACAACTTCCCACGCGAACTGTCCTCTTTCGGCGGCGAGGGTGGCTGCCGAACGAGCCGCGGAGATAGCATCGCAGTCCACACCACGTGCCGCCGCGACCCATGCTCTCGTCAGCCCGAATGCAGGGTCGAGTAACCCCCAACTCGGATGATGTCGTCTCCCGGCATCCTCGAGTGCGTCGTAAGCCGCAGGATGTCCCGCCATCGCCATGGCCTGAGCGCGCGCGAGCTGGTACCGGTAGCCGAATCCGTTAGCGTCCCGAATACCGACGACGACATCGACAGCACGGGTCAGCAACTGCTGTGCAGCGGAAACATCCCCCGTGCCGAGGGCCGCATGGCCGGCCACGGCGTCGCCCAGAACCTGTGCATCGCCTGGAAGATCCATCGCCTGTTCTTGCAGTTGGCACGCGACCTGATGCGCTTCGCTGTTTCGGCCGGCCATCACGAGCACGTCGACGTACGCGTCGGCGAGTACGAATCGCAGTCGCGCGGCTTCCAGATGCTTCTCAACGAGACCGAACGCATCCCGGACGATTCGCACGGCCTCGTCGATATGCCCCGCTTCGCCATGCGCCACAACCAATGCCCACGAGGTGACCGCCGCCACCACAGGAGAAAGCTTCGTCAGATCGATCGACTGTGCGGCGTCGATCGCACGCTGTGGCCACCCCATTGCCGTCCAATACAACGCATGGAAAGCCGAAAGGCACGGCATCCCATCCGGTCCGCACGACGACATCGCCTCGTCGACGAGGTTCTTTCCATCCTCCGGCCGACGTAGCGTCCACAACAGATTTGTTGCCTGCAGGAACACATGCCGCGCCTTCTCCGAGTCTCCGAATCCTGCTGTGGGGATGCTGCGCAAGACGGCGTCTGCTTCCTGGCCCCGGTCGAGCCACGAAAGAGTGTGAGCGCGTATGTATCCCGCCTCTGGACCGGCACCCGCGTCGATTGCGGCGGCAGCAAGCCTGTCGGCGAGAGCTGGGTCGGCCAGCCACAGCGCACGCGCGGCCGCTGCGGTGAACAGCGCCGGTTCTGCGGGTAGATCCGAATCCAGCATCAACGCTGCTCTACGAACGAGGCGCCGAGGGTCGTCTCCGTCGACGCTGTCTGTCGTGTTCGCAACAATGCCCCGCAGGCGTCGCATTCGCGTGGAGGCAATGCGGGCACGACGAACTTCCGCGTACAGCGGATGGGCGACTCGCACCTCCAGTCCAGTATCGGTAGGTGAGATCGCAAGCAGGCCGCGGGTATCGGCGTCCTCGACGGCGACCGATGAGGTGAGCCGCTCGAGATCCCCGATCTCGAGCGGCTCGCCTACCGCCAGCATGTCGAGAACTTCTGCGACGTGTGGCGGAAGGTCCCCGATCCGGCATTCGATCAGTTCCACAAGGCTCGCCGATGCGACCGGCCCCCCGACCCAGTTCCAGAAGTCGCCTTCGCGTCGGAACCGACCGACGGCGCGCTCGTGGTCCACAACCATTCTCAGGTAGAGGAGATTGCCACGGGTCAGCTTCCACAGGCGCCGCGCAGCTCCCACAGCGACCGGCCCGCCGAGCACCAACGACACCAGTTCGGCACTCTCACTTTCCGACAGCGCTTGAAGTTCGAGAATCTCCACATGGTGGTCCTTCCACAGAGCGCGTACCGCGTCGGGTACAGGCTCGCCACTACGGATGGTGATGATCACCTTGGCGGCACGTCGCAATACCAACTGGTGCAAGACGAATGCAGACATGTCGTCGAGGAGGTGCGCATCATCCACGCCGACAACGACTTCCGCTGCTGCGAGACGATCGGTCAGTGCATCGATTACCCCACGCACCAACTGCACCATATTGTTGTGCGGTTCGCTCGCCCACTCCGCGAATGTTCCCAACGGAATGGTCCGTGCAGATTCTGTGGCCACTGCCCACCGCACAACAAGGCCCCTGGATTCGGCACTTGTCAATGCCTCCCGGGCGAGACGGCTCTTGCCGACTCCCGACTGTCCTGAAATGACGGCACCCGCGTAGTCCTTGTTACCGGACAACGCGTTTTCGAGGAAGACCAACTCTTCCGCACGGCCCGCAAGGGGCCATCCCCCGGACATTCTGTATACGTTACTCCGTTGACAGCGAGGTCATCCAGGGTCCAATCCACGTGCGAATGCTGCCGCGAGCTTCTCCTCGGCGATGCGCAACACTGTGGGGAGTGCCTCCCGCTCGATTGCGAGGTACTCGCAGATCACCTGGTCCGATACACGCGCATCCCGAAGACGCAAGGCCAGCGAATACGACGTGGGCAGCTGGCGCAGCGCCACCTCGTAGGGATCAAGTGCATCGTCCACGCACCCAGTCTGCGACGGCGGAGCGTCAGATGCTCGCGTAGACGACTACGTGCCTTCCTGTCGATGTCACCGACGGGAACACGAGTAGTCGACTACTCGTGGCCAATCCACGAATCGAGCACATAGTCGATATGTAGCAATCTCACACGATTGAAGGAGTACGCCATGTCGAGCACCAAAAAGTTTCGCATATCCGCGGCCGTGTTCGTCGCGGCCTCCGCCGGCGTGATCGCACTGGTTCCCGCACCGGTCGCAAGCGCCGGGCCGATCCCGTTTCCGGGAGCCATTGGGGTGTGCCCGTTTCCGACATTTGTGACAGGTGCCACCGTCACCCCGGCGCTCGGGATGCCACCCACGCTGACTTTCGCGCCGACACTGACCGGGGCAAAGGTCACCTGGGTCAGAACCCTTCCAGCTCCTCCGCCTCCTCCGGCTCTTCCGCTTGGCAACGTCGCCACGGTCGACGCAAGTGGGAAAGTCCTCACACCAGGTGTGGGTGCTGGCGACAGAGTGCGCGTACAGATCGAGTCTCAGGGCGTGTGCTGGATCATTCCCGGCGTTACCGAAGTCACGTATTGATCGAGCAGCAAAGGAGTCACCCCGGAACGACTGCTGACAGTCACCGCCTAGCGCGGTAGTCGGCCCGCTCTTCTGCGGTGAGGTGCTCACACGCGTAGGTGAGTGCGGTCCTTCCCATGTCCGCAGCGAAGTGGTCGAGGAAGCCCGTCAGCAACTGCCGGTCGACGCGTTTGCCCACTTCCCGCAGCATCCAACCGGTTGCCTTCTGGGTGAGGTCACGCCGGTCTGCGAGCACGCGTTCTGCCAGTTCGAGGGTCGTGGATGCGTCTCCTCTACGAATGAAACCGAAGGTGGTCAGTAGCGCGACTCGACGGCGCCACAGGTCTTCGTCCTCGGCCAGTCGGTGCACGGTGTCTCGCGGACGATCGAAGAACCAGCCGCCGAGCACGTTCGGCGCAGAAGCGTCGACCAGATCCCAATTGTTGACGCGGCCTCGATGGACGAAATCAAGATAGAGGATCACCGACTCCTCCTGAGCACACTCGTCACCGGCCTTCTGCGCGGCGGACAACTGCTCGACGAGGATGAGTAACCCGGCGAGCCGATGCTCGTGCACAGGACTGTCCATCAGCAACATCACCTCGCTTGCGGGTAGTCCGATGTGATCGCGAACCACCTTTCGCGTCCTCGGAACGCGTACCCCGATGAAGGTGTCCCCCTCGCCGTATTCACGCGGCCCGGTCTTGAAGAACCGTGCCAGATTCACTGCGTCGTTCTCGTCCGCCACAGCGGCGAGAGCGCGCTGCACGTCAACCGCTCGCTGCGCCATTCCCATACTGTTCCACGCGACCCGAAGCCCGGTGCCGACAGCGACCGAAAAGGTCACAAATGTACCCTGACCTGCGCCTGCGTTATCCGAATGCAACGGGCCAAGGTATTGATCGGTCGGTCGATCAGGCATGTACTGGAGGTGGACACAATCCGTTTTCGAGGAGGCTCGACATGAAGTCGTGGAGTCGTATGCAAGATGTTGTGGCGGTGGTGATCGGCGTCTTCGCGGCGCTCTCCCCGATGTGGGTCGACACCAACAACGCCGCTCGGTGGTCTCTCATCGTGCTCGGTGCACTCGTGGCACTGTCCGGTCTGGTCCACATGGCTCGTCCCGAAATGGGTTGGGCCGAATACGCCATGGGAATCATGGGTGTGTTGCTCTTCCTCTCGCCGTGGGTCATGGGCTTCTCCGGAATGGGTGGCGCAGCCTGGACGGCCTGGGTGGTAGGTGTGCTCGCGGTAGTCGTCGCGGTCACCGGACTACCGATGATGAGTTCCCGAATGCACGGACATGGAGGGCTGGCCACCCACCACTGACACCCGCCGAGAAATCGATACCGGCCGGACGGGGCGCGGGCACCGACCCGCGCCCCGTCCCTCACGTCGGGAGCAGGATGTGCCCAACCGTGACGGCAAGACCCGTGAACTCATCCTCGATGCCGCAGAAGAACTCATCGGCGGCGACGGCTACGACGCCACCTCCACAGCACGCATCGCAAAGCTGGCCGGCGTGCCGAAAGGACTCGTCTTCTACTACTTTCCGACCAAGCCGGAGATCCTCCAAGCGCTCCTGTCCGAGCGGCTGCCGACCAAGCCGATGACGGATGTGTCGCCGATCGTCACGCCCGGTGACCCGGCAAAGAGCCTCGTCGCACTCGACACCGCCCTGAACATGCTCGATCGCCACACCTCGCTGCTGCGTCTGATCCTGTGGCGCGAGGCGCAAACTCAGCCCGCGGTTCGCGCACAACTGCGCCAGTTCCGGGCATACGTTCGTGACGCAACCGTGCGGATTCTGCAGGCCAGCGTTCCGTATCCGGTGCGACCCGAAACGCTGCGAGCGTGCGCCAATGCCTGGGTCGCTGCCACGTTCTCGGTGACTCGGGGCGACAGCAGGGACGAGGAGCTCGGCAGCGTCGCGAGAGTCGTCGCGGCCGGCATGCTCCAGCTCGGTTGAGTAGCGAGGTCGGCTACAACAGCGACGGTGCGGCGAGAATCCGTCCAGCGTCGAAGTTGGTCGCGCTCGCCGGCAGTTCTCCCAACCGGCCGCTGAGGTACACGGTCACCGTGCCGTCGCCCGCCGCGGGGCGACCGAGTCCATCGATACGGCGCAGAGTCTGTGCAGCGACCGCCTCGGAACTGTCGAACAATTGCACGCCGTCGGGAAGCGCCTCGGCGATCTGGTCGACCACCAGCGGATAGTGTGTGCACCCCAGCACCACCGCCGCGGTCTCCGGCGGGGTGCGCAGGACCGCCGACGCGATTGCCTCGCGGACCCGCTCCTTCTCGCCGCGGTCGATCGCCTCGGCAAGTCCGAGGCACGCAACCGGCACCACACTGGAACCGTTGCCGAACCGCTCGATGAGATCGGCCTGATAGCGGCTCGCCGTAGTAGCCGCCGTCGCCCACACTGCGACCGCTGGAAACGCTGCCGCCGCCGGTTTGACGGCCGGCACCGTTCCGATCACCGGAATGTCCGGACCGACGAACTCACGCACGTGCTCCAAGGCGGTGACGCTGGCGGTGTTGCACGGCAACACGATCACCTCGGCACCCCGGTCCAATGCCTGAGCGGCCGTACCGACGACACGTTCGACCACCCAATCGACCGGTTTCGGCCCCCACGGGGCACCGTCCGGATCCATCGCGAGCATCAAGTCCAGGTCGGGGCGCAGCTTCCGCAACCACGCCGACGTCGGCAACATGCCAAGACCCGAGTCGATGAGTGCAACGATCACGGCACAAATCTATCGTGACGGCTGCCGCTACGCCGACGCAGCCTCCAGCGCGTCGCCGATGGCTGCGGCGCCGGCGATCTGTCCGCGCATCTTCATGACCTTGCCGGCCAGGCCGGCTCCGACCACTCCGGCCAGTACGCCGTCACGCTCGTAGTAGGCCAGGAACTTCCGCCCGTCGTCCTTGACCACGTGCACGGTGTCACCGGCAGCGACGGTGCCGAGTGCCTGGATCTTGAGGCCGTACTGGTCACTCCAGAAGTAGGGAACCTGGACGGCCGCATCCGGGTCCGATGTATCCGTCAACGCCCCTGCCAGGATCTTCGCCTGTTCCCCGGCGTTGCTCCAGTGCTCGACTCGCTTGCGCCCACCGACGTCGACCTGCCATGCCGCGACGTCGCCTGCCGCCCACACGTGCGACACGTTCGTTCGCCCGACTTCGTCGCACAGCACACCGTTGTCCACGTCGACGCCGGAGCCGGCCAGCCACTCCGTCACCGGAATCGACCCGATACCGACGGCCACCACGTCGACCTCGATCTCGCTGCCGTCGGTCAGTACGGCACTCGACACACGGCCGTCGCCCCGAAGCTCCGCAAGCCCCACGCCGACACGGAGATCGACTCCTGCTTCCTTGTGCAACCGGCCGACCAGTTCCCCCACCTGCTCACCGAGGACCGACGCGAGCGGCGCGGACTGCGGCTCCACCAGCGACACGTGAACACCGCCCGAGTTCATACTCGCGGCCAGCTCGCAGCCGATGAATCCGGCTCCGACGATCAGCGCCCTCTTGCCGGGAGCCAACTCCTCGCGCAGCGCCAGGCTCTCGTCGATGGAGCGAAGTACGTGGACCCCGCCGAGGTCGGGAAGACCTGCGATCTTGCGTGGCGTGAGGCCCGTGGCGATCACGAGTTCGTCGTAGCCGAGCGCACTGCCGCCCTCGAGCTTCACTTCTCGTGTCACGGTGTCCAGACCGACAGCAGCAGACCCGAGCCGAAGTTCGATCTTCTCCTCGTCGAAGAACTCGCGGGGTTTGAGCGTGGTGTCGTCCCGCTCGCCGCGCACCACCTCTTTCGACAGCGGCGGCCTGTCGTATGGCAGGTGTGTTTCGCCACCGACCAACACCAGTTCACCCCCGAACCCGGCACGCCTGAGCTCTTCGGCCACCCGCAATCCGGCCAACCCGGCCCCGACGATCACTGCTCGCTGCACTATCGGTACCCCATCCCGTTACCCTCGCCTGACGACGAGTCGTCGACCACACTCGCCCGGAATTCTGGGCGTCGTCACAGTTTTGTGGTTTCCGTCTTACCAAACGGGGCACCAGAAGTGTTAGCTCCCCTATGGGCGAGGAGCGAATCGGCGGGATCGAGGAAAGCGACGGTCACTACTGTTGCTGTAGTGGTAGGCGAGGCGGAGGAAACTATTGTGTCGGAAGCGCCGAGCACGGACGAACCCGGCGGCCGTGGGCAGTTGGCGATCAAGGAACGGGTGATCGCCAGGATCGCGACCACCGCGGCCCTGAGAGTCCCGGGTGTCGTCCGGGCGTCCGGCAGTCTTCTTCGATTCACCCACCGAGATCTGCCACGCGCCGATGTGACGATCGGCGCGAGAGCTGTCGCCATCAATCTCTATGTGGCCGTCGAATGGCCGTGCCGACTGGATGTTCTCGACAGTCGCCTACAGCGGGATGTGAACGAGCAGGTGGAGTTCATGACGGGGCTCCCCGTTCACTCACTGCACGTGATCGTTGCCGACACCAGACGGGTCCGCCACAACACAGGCCTCGACGACTCCGCTGTGGACGACTCAGCTGTGGACCGTGATGCAATGCCGCCCGCACACACGACGACGACACCCGCACACTCGCCGAGAGCGAAGCCCGTTGCCGCCCCGGTGGCGAGTGTGGTCGCGGTGCTCGCACTCGCACTGTCGGTCATAACTGCCCGCGAGCTGCTCATCGAAGGCGAGCAATACTCGGGGGCGCCGTGGATCCGGAACACGTTCGAATGGTTGGGACGACTGCACTGGTCCGGTTGGTTGGTACCGGTGGCCGCCGCCTCCGTCGCGATCGGGGCGCTGTTCGTCGTCTGCGCACTTGTCCCGCGACGGCGAACGCACCGGGGTGTGCACTCGGAAGAAGACGCCGAGACCGTCGTCTGGTTGCGCCCCATCGACCTCGCACGCCGGGCGAGCGATAGGGCTCTGACCGTCCCGCGGGTCACCACCGCCGAGACGACCGTGCGGCGCACCCGTCTCACTGTCCGTGTCACGTGCGATGAAAGGGACGGCGAGCACACCGATCCGGAGGTCGCAGTCCGCTCTGCATTCGAACCGGACCTTTCGATCCTCACGCACACACCGACCCTCCGAGTGAAGGTGACCGAGTGAGCCACCGCGCGTCGCTGTTCAACCGGTTCATCGCCCTGGCCATCGGCCTCGTGCTTCTCGTCGCCGGGGCATGGGCCTTTGCCTGGAACACAGGCGTGCCGTTCGCACGTGAAAGGGTGGCGACCTTCGACCGAATCCGAGTCGCGACGCTGCCGGACGAGTCCTGGTGGTCGTGGGCACTGCTGGGAGCCTGTGTCGGCGCGTTCCTGTTCGGCGTCGGCGTTCTCTACGTCAACTTCACGCGACGCCATTCACCGTCAGCCCGTATTCACGACCCCGAAACGCGTGGAATCCTTTCCGTGGACCTGCGCCGCCTCGCACGCAGTGTCGCCCAGGAACTTCGCGATCATCCCGGTGTTCGCCACACCAGAGGCCGTGCAATCGTCGAGCGGGGCCTGCCGACAGTGTCCGTCGTCGTCACTGCCGAACCCGGATTGGATCTGGAGCACTTCACCGCACGTGCGGAAGCAATCGCGGCCCGTGTCGCACGCTGTCTCGACGGAGCGGACGTCGCCACCCAGGTGCTGCTGCACCTCGACCCACCGGATACCCCGCGCACGATCTGAACATCGACCCACCGAAACCGCCTGTGGCGCCCACCCCCGAAGGAGTGAGCGCCACAGAGCAGTGGTGAAACTAGATCACGCGATGATCTTCGTGACCTTGCCGGCACCGACGGTACGGCCACCCTCGCGAATCGCGAAGCGCAGGCCCTCGTCCATGGCGACAGGCTGGATCAGCTTGACGGACATCTCGGTGTTGTCACCGGGCATGACCATCTCGGTGCCCTCGGGGAGGGTCACAACGCCCGTAACGTCCGTGGTACGGAAGTAGAACTGCGGGCGGTAGTTGTTGAAGAACGGCGTGTGGCGGCCACCCTCGTCCTTGGACAGGATGTAGGCCTGGCCCTCGAACTCGGTGTGCGGGGTGGTGGTGCCGGGCTTGACGACAACCTGTCCACGCTCGACGTCTTCACGCTTGATACCACGAACCAGCAGACCGACGTTGTCGCCGGCTTCACCGGAGTCGAGGAGCTTACGGAACATCTCGATGCCCGTGATCGTGGTCTTGGTCGCCTTCTCCTTGATGCCGACGATCTCGACGTCCTCGTTGACGTTGATGACGCCACGCTCGATACGACCCGTGACAACGGTGCCACGGCCGGTGATCGTGAAGACGTCCTCGACCGGCATGAGGAAGGGCTGGTCGGTTGCGCGGACCGGGTCCGGAATCGACTCGTCGACAGCGTTCATGAGGTCGAGGATGCTCTGACCCCACTTCTCGTCGCCCTCGAGTGCCTTGAGAGCCGAGACCTTGATGACCGGTGCGTCCTCGTCGAAGTCCTGTCCGGCGAGCAGCTCCCGGACCTCCATCTCGACGAGTTCGATGATCTCTTCGTCGTCGACCATGTCGGACTTGTTCAGTGCGACGAGGATGTACGGCACGCCGACCTGGCGAGCGAGCAGCACGTGCTCACGCGTCTGGGGCATCGGGCCGTCGGTGGCGGCAACCACGAGGATCGCGCCGTCCATCTGGGCAGCACCGGTGATCATGTTCTTGATGTAGTCGGCGTGACCCGGGGCATCGACGTGCGCGTAGTGGCGCTTCTCGGTCTGGTACTCAACATGCGAGATGTTGATCGTGATACCGCGAGCCTTCTCCTCAGGAGCCTTGTCGATCTCGTCGAAGGCCGATGCCTCGTTGAGATCCGGGTACGCGTTGTGCAGCACCTTGGTGATGGCCGCCGTCAGCGTGGTCTTGCCGTGGTCGACGTGACCGATGGTGCCGATGTTCACGTGCGGCTTCGTCCGCTCGAACTTCGCCTTCGCCACTGTGTGTCCTCCTGGACTGATTGTTGCTTGCGGTATGCAGCAGTGCGGTTGTTTTACTTTGGTCGTGCTAAGGGCAACAGGTGAAGATTACTCGCCGGTCGCCTTGGCGATGATTTCCTTCGAGACGTTCGCGGGAACCTCTGCGTAGGAATCGAACACCATGGAGAAGTTCGCTCGGCCCTGGGTCTTCGACCGCAGATCACCGATGTAACCGAACATCTCCGAGAGCGGAACCAGCGCCTTCACGACACGGGCACCACTGCGTTCCTCCATGGCCTGGATCTGACCACGGCGGGAGTTCAGGTCGCCGATCACTTCACCCATGTAGTCCTCGGGTGTGGTGACCTCGACAGCCATGAGCGGCTCGAGAATGACCGCGCCGGCCTTGCGGGCAGCCTCCTTGAGCGCCTGCGAACCTGCGACCTTGAAGGCCATTTCCGACGAGTCGACGTCGTGGTAGGCGCCGTCGAGGAGCGTCAGCTTCAGGTTCACGAGCGGGTAACCCGCGAGGACGCCGTACTGCATCGCGTCCTGCGCACCGGCATCGACCGAAGGGATGTACTCGCGCGGGATGCGACCGCCGGTGACCTTGTTCTCGAACTCGTAGGTCGCACCGTCTTCGCCGACGAATGGCTCGAGCGCGATGATCACCTTTGCGAACTGGCCGGAACCACCGGTCTGCTTCTTGTGGGTGAAGTCGTGCTTCTCGACCTTCTTCGTGATGGTCTCGCGGTACGCGACCTGCGGCTTACCGACGTTCGCCTCGACCTTGAACTCGCGCTTCATGCGGTCGACGAGGATGTCGAGGTGGAGCTCGCCCATACCGCCGATGACGGTCTGGCCGGTCTCTTCGTCGAGCTCGACCGAGAAGGTCGGGTCCTCTTCGGCCAGCTTCTGGATCGCGACGCCCAGCTTCTCCTGGTCGGACTTGGTCTTGGGCTCGATCGAGACCTGGATGACCGGGTCCGGGAAGCTCATGGACTCGAGAACGACGGGGTTCGCCTGGTCGCACAGGGTGTCACCGGTGGTGGTGTCCTTCAGACCGATCATCGCGTAGATGTGGCCCGCGACTGCCTCGTCGACCGGGTTCTCCTTGTTGGCGTGCATCTGGAAGAGCTTGCCGATGCGCTCCTTCTTGCCCTTGGTGGCGTTGAGCACCTGCTGTCCCGGATCGAGACGGCCGGAGTACACGCGCACGAAGGTGAGCTTGCCGAAGAAGGGGTGCGCCGCAATCTTGAAGGCCAGAGCCGAGAACGGCTCGTCCTTGCTGGGCTTGCGGGTGAGCTCTTCTTCCTCGTTGCCGAGGGCGTGGCCGTGGACCTCGCCGATGTCGAGCGGGTTCGGCAGGTAGTCGATGACCGCGTCGAGCATGGGCTGAACGCCCTTGTTCTTGAATGCGGAGCCACACAGGACCGGGTAGAGCTCGGAGGCAACCGTCATCTTGCGGATGGCGCCCTTGATCTCCTCGATCGTGAGCTCTTCGCCGCCGAAGTACTTCTCCATGAGCTCTTCGTCGGACTCGGCAACGGTCTCGAGCAGCTTCTCGCGGTACTCGGCAGCCTTGTCGGCGAGATCGGCGGGGATCTCCTCGATGGTGGCCTCTGCACCGATACCCACGGTTCCGCGCCAGGTGATGGCCTTCATCTCGACGAGGTCGACGACACCGTCGAAGTTGTCCTCGGCACCGATGGGGAGCTGCAGGACGAGCGGCTTCGCACCGAGACGGTCGATGATCGTCTGCACGGTGAAGTAGAAGTCCGCGCCCATCTTGTCCATCTTGTTGACGAAGCAGATGCGCGGAACGTCGTACTTGGCAGCCTGGCGCCAGACCTGCTCGGACTGGGGCTCGACGCCCTCCTTGCCGTCGAAGACGGCGACAGCGCCGTCGAGGACGCGGAGCGAACGCTCGACCTCGACCGTGAAGTCGACGTGGCCGGGGGTGTCGATGATGTTGATCTGGTTGTTGTTCCAGAAGCAGGTCACCGCGGCAGAGGTGATCGTGATGCCGCGTTCCTTCTCCTGCTCCATCCAGTCGGTGGTCGAGGCACCGTCGTGGGTCTCACCGATCTTGTAGTTCACACCGGTGTAGAAGAGGATGCGCTCGGTGGTGGTGGTCTTACCGGCATCGATGTGCGCCATGATGCCGATGTTGCGAACCTTTTTCAGGTCGGTAAGCACTTCCTGTGCCACAGGATTCTTCCCCACTCGTTGTTTCGTGTCGGCCCGGGTAAGGGCCACGTCTATTTGTGTTCTCAGCCGGCCCGCTCTTCGGAACCGACACTGCGACCGCCGCGCCGGGCCGAGGGGGTCGAACGCCCTCGGCCCGGCGGGTTGTCACCAGCGGTAGTGGGCGAACGCCTTGTTGGCTTCGGCCATCTTGTGCGTGTCCTCGCGACGCTTCACAGCGGCACCGAGGCCGTTGCTGGCGTCGAGAAGCTCGTTGGCGAGACGCTCGACCATGGTCTTCTCACGACGCTGACGCGAGAAGGTGACCAGCCAGCGCAGAGCCAGCGTGGTGGAGCGACCGGGGCGAACCTCGACCGGCACCTGGTAGGTGGCGCCACCGACACGGCGGCTGCGCACCTCGAGTGCGGGCTTGACGTTGTCCAGTGCGCGCTTGAGCGTGACGACCGGGTCGGTGCCTGTCTTCTCGCGTGCCTGCTCGAGAGCCTGGTACACGATGCGCTCGGCGGTGGACTTCTTGCCGTCGAGGAGGATCTTGTTGACGAGCTGCGTCACCAGCGGCGATCCGTAGACCGGGTCGTTGATGAGCGGACGCTTCGGAGCGGGGCCCTTACGTGGCATTAGCTCTTCTCCTTCTTCGCGCCGTAGCGGCTGCGTGCCTGCTTGCGGCCCTTGACACCCTGGGTGTCGAGGGAACCGCGGATGATCTTGTAGCGCACACCCGGGAGGTCCTTCACACGACCGCCGCGGACGAGCACCATCGAGTGCTCCTGCAGGTTGTGACCTTCACCGGGGATGTACGCGGTGACCTCGACCGAGGTGGTCAGACGCACACGCGCGACCTTACGGAGCGCGGAGTTCGGCTTCTTCGGGGTGGTGGTGTACACGCGAGTGCACACGCCACGACGCTGCGGGCTGCCCTTCAGTGCCGCCGTCTTGACCTTGGCGGCCTTGTCGCGGCGGCCCTTGCGGACCAGCTGATTGATGGTTGGCATAAACCGGCTTTCTTCGTTTTGAACAGACTGCTCGAGACAAGCAACCTTGGCTGTTCTGAAATTAGGGATCTAGCAGTTGGGACAAGAGAGCTGCTGCCCCTCACCCGACCTCGCAATACGCAGAGTTCGCGTACCCCACGGTCGGGTGTGTCGCATACCCCCACACAGGCAACCGGATGCTCGTTTCGTACAGGAATCTGCACGAACGCGCGCACGGAAATACCTCGCTAGGCACACAGATCGGCCCGGTCTGGCCGGACACGACCCACAACGATACCCGGCGGCGCGGCGGAAGGTCAAAAGAACCCCGCAGTGGTAAGGCGGGGTGGTGCGTCAGGACGCGACAGCGTGCTCCTGCATCAACTACTGAGGTCGAGTGTGAGTTCCGCGAGAGTGGTTGCGGCTCCACAGGGATCGCCCCCTCCGGCACCGTACTGCACCCACCACCCGAACACGCCGCCGGACGGCGAACCTGCCGTGACGTTGCACGAACCGGGGTCCGCCGGCTGCTGGATCATGATGGCTCTGCGCCCCTGGACGGTGATGTCCGTCGCCTTGTATCCCAGTTTGTCGGCGGTGCTGCGCTCGGTGTCGAGGGAGCCGGTTTCGAACCAGTCGAAGGTGACCTTGGTGGTACCGGACGCGCCGACCGCATCCCATCGACAGATGGCTCCGAAGAAGCCGCGAACGATGGCGTCCGCTCCGACGACCTCGGCGATCTTGTCGTCGGCGACGGCATTGCATTCCTGGAGCAGGTTGGTGAAGTCGCCCAGATCGCCGGCCTCCCCGTCGTAGACCCCCTCGACGCGGGGCGTGCCCTCGATGGTCGAGCCGCAGCCGGCGGCGAGAAGGGTCACGCTCAGTGCCGCGATCACCCGTGCGGTGCGACGACTCGAAACCTTCACTGCGCACGCTCCACGGTTCGCTCGGCGAGCACTCTCGCCACCTGGCACGGATCGTTGGTCGGCTGGGAGTTCCCGTACATCACGGACCAGTGAACGAAGTCGCCGCCGAACGCGATACCGACTTCACACAGGTAGCTCGCAGCGGATGCGATGAATCCGGGGTTTCCGCCGACGTCGATGTCCTCTGCGGGGCGACCGATCAGTTCCGACCCGGCGCGCTCACGGCCGATCGGGCTGCCGCGATACCAGGAGTAGGTGACGCTGGGCCCGTCCGAGCCGCCCACTTCCCACACGCAGCCCACGGAGTTCCGCGTCACCTGGGTGAAGGGGGGCATACCGAAAGCTTCGGACACTTCTTGATCCGTCATTCCTGCGCATTCGGGGAAGAAAGGGCCGGGTTCGGTGGCTTCGGGACGAACCGGCGCTGCGGGCGCGTCGGCCTCCGTGTCTTCGGCCCCACCGCAGCCGGCCAGGACCGCAACCAATCCCACGGCCGCGAGCGCTCCCCATTTCCTGCCCATGGGCGGTGACTCTACCGATCAGGCCCCCGTGGGGAGCGCCAGCGAGGCCTCGAGTTGCGCGGCCCATTGCCGAACCACTTCACTGCGGCGGCGGGAATCGTCGGTGAGCACGTCGGCGAGTCCGAGACCGCGCGCCAGGTCGAGTGTGGCCTGCACGAGCCGGTGCGCGACCGGGTCGGTGTCGTCACACCCGAGTTGTTCCACCGCGTTTCGGTGCGCAACCCGCCCGAAGCGTTCCTCGAGGGGAAGCACACGCGCTCGCAATTCCGGATCGGATGCGGCAGCCGTCCACACCTGGAGGGCCGCTTTGAACAGGGTGCCCGTGTACGACTCGACGAGTCGCGTGACGACGGCCTCGGTCCTCCCCGGACCGGTCGGCAACTCGGTGGCCTCCTGCTTGGCCTCCTCGATCCGGGCGTCGAACATCATCTCGAGTGCAGCGGTGAAGAGGTCTTCCCTGGTCGGGAAATGGTGCTGCGCTGCGCCACGCGAGACCCCTGCACGTTGCGCGACGGTTCCCACTGTCGTCGCTCCCCACCCCAGTTCCGCGAGCGCGTCGATGGTCGCCTCCAGCAGGCGCTCACGCGTCGCGCGGCTGCGGTCCTGCTTGGGCTCGCGTGCCATGTCGGTCCTCCTGAGGCTGTTGCTGTGGTGCACGGTGCCTGGCACCTACGGCGCCCAGCTCGGGCGCCGCTTCTGCAGGAACGCCATCATGCCTTCCCGAGCTTCGTCGGATCCGAACAGCTGCGCCGACTGCGCTTCGAGGTCGGCCGCGTACCGCTCGAACCCTTCGAGGACCGCCCTGGTCGTCAATGCCTTCGACTCGGCGAGCCCCTGTGGCGATGCCTGCATGAACTGGTCGACGAGTTCGTCCACCGTCTCCGCCGGATCTTCCGAACCGACGGTGACGAGTCCGATGTCCTCCGCGATGCGGTAGCCGAACTTTTCACCGGTCAGGAAGTACCGGCTCGCCGCACGAGCGTCGAGGCGCGGCAGCACCGTCAGCGAGATGATCGATGCCGCGAGCCCGAGTCGCACCTCGGTGAGTGCGAAGGTGCTGTCCGCGCCCGCAACCGCGACGTCGCACGCGCCGACGAGTCCCATGCCGCCGGCTCGCACGTGTCCGTTCAGGCAGGCGATCACAGGTTTCGGCAGCTCGACAACAGCTCTGAGCATCTCGGTCATCTGGTGAGTTCGCTGACGCGCCAGTTCGGGCGGGTCGTCGTCGGAGCTGCTTGCCTCGCTCAGATCGGCCCCGGCACAGAACGTGTTGCCGGTATGCGTGAGCACGACGACCCGCACATCCTTGTCCGCCGCCGCGCTTCTCAACCCTTCGTGGAGTTCTCGAAGCAGCTTCGAAGAGATGGCGTTCCTGTTGTGTGGTGAGTCGAGGGTGAGCGTCGCGGCCCCTTCTCCGACTTCGTAGCGAACGTATGGTGCGTTCCCTGTGTTCTCTGTGTTCTCTGTGTTCTCGGCGTCCACTCCTACCTCCTTCACGTCAGTACGACCGTGGCAGCCCGAGCGAGTGTTGAGACACGAAATTGAGAATCATCTCGCGACTCACCGGTGCCACCCGCGCAATGCGGGCCGCACCCAGCATGGCCGCGAGACCGTACTCCTTGGTCAGTCCGGCACCGCCGTGTGTCTGGATCGCCTGGTCGAGGGCCTTGATACTTGCTTCTGCCGCCGCGTATTTCGCCATGTTCGCGGCCTCGGCCGCCCCGAAGTCGTCACCACTGTCGTAGAGGACTGCGGCCTTCTGCATCATCAGCTTCGCGAGCTCGAGTTCGATCTTCACCTGCGCGAGTGGGTGCGAAAGCCCCTGATGCGCACCGATGGGCGTCTTCCACACCGTGCGTTCCTTCGCGAAAGCCGTTGCCGCCTCGATCGCGTAGCGGCCCATACCCACGGCCATCGCAGCACCGAGGATTCGTTCGGGGTTGAGTCCCGAGAACAGTTGCATCAGCGCCGCGTCCGCCTCGCCGACGAGCGCATCGGACGGCAGCCGCACGTCGTCGAGGAACAACGTGAACTGGGTGTCCGGTTCCACGACGTCCATCTCCATCGGCTGTTTCACGAAGTTCGTGGCATCGGTCGGCACGATGAACAGTGCGGGTTTGAGCTTGCCGGTCTTCGAGTCCTCGGTTCGGGCGACCACGAGCACGGCGTCGGCCTGGTCGACACCGGAGATGTAGATCTTGCTGCCCCGCAACAGCCAGTCGTCGCCGTCGCGTCGGGCCGTGGTCGAGATCTGATGGGAGTTGGAGCCTGCATCGGCTTCGGTGATTCCGAACGCCATGATCGACGATCCGTCGGCGAGGCTGGGGAGCCACTTCTGCTTCTGCTCGTCGGTGCCGTACTTGCCGATGATCGTCCCGCAGATCGCGGGCGAAACCACGACGAGCAGCAGACCCGCCCCGTGCGCCGCCAGTTCTTCCTGCACGAGAGCGAGCTCGTAGATGCCTGCGCCCCCGCCGCCGTATTCCTCCGGAAGGTTCACCCCGAGGAAGCCGTGCTTTCCCGCTTCGTTCCACAACTCGGTGAGCGGCTGATGCGTACGCGAGCGAGGCAGGACGTAGTCGACGTAATTGAATCGTTCGCCGAGCTTCGACACCGCAGCGCGGAGTTCGGTCTGTTCTTCGGTTTCCACGAATCCGCTCATGCCGGTACCTCTTCTCTCGATTCCTCGGCACCGGAGTCCACGACCGCGAGCACCGATCCGACATCGACCTGTTGCCCCACGGTGACCGCGAGTTCTGTGAGTACTCCGGCAGTGGGGGCCGTGACGGTGTGTTCCATCTTCATCGCTTCGAGCCACAGGATCGGCTGTCCGGCGTCGACCGCATCGCCCTGTTCCGCTGCGATCCGGATGACGGACCCGGGCATCGGCGCCAGCAGCGATCCGGCCGCCACTTCTGCAGTCGGGTCCACGAATCTCGGCACGACCGTCAACGCCGTTGCACCAAGGGCGGAGTCGACGAAGACCTGATCTCCGTGACGGGAGAGCGTGAACGTTCTTCGCACTCCGTCGATGTCGAAGACCACTCGGTCGGGGGCGTGGGAGACGAGGGCCACGTTGTCGAATCCGTCTGCGGCGAGCCCGTGTCGATTGAGCCGATAGCGCACATCGTGGCCGCCTCGCGCCGTGGTGTATCGCTTGAGTTGCGGTCCGGAGGGCAGGTTGCGCCAACCGCTGGGGAATCCTGCCGCCACCCGAGCACGCGCCCGGTTTGCGGCCGAGTCCGCAAGTGCGGCAGCGAGTGCCGCGATCGCCTCCGTGTCCGCCGATACCAACGGCTCCGACAGCACACTCAGATCGTGGGTGTCGAAGAAGGCCGTGTCGGTGTCCCCTGCCAGGAACGCCGGATGCCGCAGAACGTGCACCAACAGGTCCCGGTTGGTGACGGGTCCGTGTAGTTCGGTTCTCGCCAAAGTGGTGGCGAGCAGCTTCGCTGCCTCGGTTCGGCCGGGGGCGAACGAGATCACCTTGGCGAGCATCGGGTCGTAGTGCACGCCGACGACACTGCCGTCCATCACACCCGAGTCGAGACGCACACCCTTCTTCTCGAGCACCCCGAACTCGGTGACCTCGCCGGGGACGTGAATGCGATGCACGGTTCCGGTCTGGGGCTGCCAGCCGGCCGCGGGATCCTCTGCGTACAGGCGTACTTCGATCGAATGTCCCCGAATCGCGGGTTGCTCCGCAGGAAGCGCGGCTCCAGACGCGATGCGGATCTGAAGGTCGACCAGGTCGAGACCGGTCGTGCATTCGGTCACGGGATGCTCGACCTGCAGCCGGGTGTTCATCTCGAGGAAGAAGAAGTTGCCGTCCTCGTCCGCGAGGAACTCGACGGTGCCCGCACCCTCGTAGCCGATGGCCTCGGCAGCCAGACGCGCCGCGTGGAACAACCGCTCGCGCATCCCAGACACCCGCTCGACCAGTGGTGACGGCGCCTCCTCCACCACCTTCTGATGCCTTCGCTGAATGGAGCATTCACGCTCACCGACCGCCCACACCTTGCCGTGGCGATCGACCATCACCTGGACCTCGATGTGCCGGCCGGTCTCGATGTACCGCTCGCAGAAGACGGTTGGATCACCGAACGCGGACTGCGCTTCACGCCGGGCCGCCTCGATCTCGCCGGTCAGGTCCGCAAGCTCTCGAACGACCCGCATACCGCGCCCGCCGCCGCCGGACGATGCCTTGACCAGAACGGGCAGGTCGGCCGCGGTGACCTCCGCGGGATCGAGTTCTGCAAGCACCGGCACCCCGGCGTCGTCCATGATCTTCTTGGACTCCACTTTCGAGCCCATCAGTTCGATGGACTTGACGGGCGGCCCGATCCAGACCAGACCGGCGTCCTGGACCTGCTGGGCGAACTCCGCATTCTCGGAGAGGAACCCGTATCCGGGGTGAATGGCGTCTACCCCTGCGGCGCGGGCGGCGGCGATGACGAGATCGCCGCGCAGATAGGTCTCGGCGGGGGTGTTGCCGGGAAGACGGACTGCCGCGTCGGCCTCGAGTGTGTGCGGGCTACCGGCGTCCGCGTCCGAGAACACGGCGACCGTTCCGATCCCGGAGGCTCGGCAGGTGGCGAACACCCGGCGTGCGATCTCGCCACGGTTCGCCACGAGGACGGAGTCGATGGAGCGGAGTTCAACTGAGTTCACCACTGTTCCTCACATCCGGAAGACACCGAAGTTCTCGGTGCCTTCGATCGGCGCGGAGGCGATGGCCGACAGGCACATTCCCACCACGGTGCGGGTGTCACGGGGGTCGATGACCCCGTCGTCGTACAAGCGGCCGGACAGGAACATCGGTAGTGATTCGGCCTCGATCTGGTTCTCGATCATCGCCCGCATCCCCGCGTCGGCCTCTTCGTCGAACGCCTGACCGCGTGCTTCGGCGGATGCGCGTCCGACGATGGAGATGACGCCGGCGAGCTGGGCACCGCCCATGACAGCGGACTTCGAACTCGGCCATGCGAACAGGAAACGCGGGTCGAACGCCCGGCCGCACATGCCGTAGTGGCCTGCGCCGTACGAGGCGCCGAGAAGGATCGAGATGTGCGGAACCTTCGAATTGGCGACCGCGTTGATCATCATCGATCCGTGCTTGATCATCCCGCCTTCCTCGTACTCCTTGCCGACCATGTATCCGGTCGTGTTGTGCAGGAACAGCAGTGGAGTGTTCGAACGATTGGCGAGCTGAATGAACTGGGTGGCCTTCTGTGATTCCTCGCTGAACAGGACACCGCGAGCGTTTGCGAGGATCCCGACCGGATACCCGTGCAACTCGGCCCACCCGGTGACGAGTGACGACCCGTACATCGGCTTGAACTCGTCGAAGTCGGAGCCGTCGACGATCCGGGCGATCACTTCCCGCGGGTCGAAGGGAATCTTCAGATCGGCGGGAACGATGCCGAGCAGTTCTTCCGGGTCGGCGAGCGGTTCGATCACCTCGACGCGCGGCTCAGGACCCTTCTTGGTCCAGTTGAGCCGTTTGACGATGTTGCGACCGATGCGGATCGCATCCTGCTCGTCGACCGCGAAGTAGTCGGCGAGACCCGATTTGCGGGCGTGCATTTCGGCGCCACCGAGGGTCTCGTCGTCGGAGTCCTCACCGGTGGCCATCTTGACCAAGGGCGGTCCGGCGAGGAACACCTTGGATCGCTCCTCGATCATCACCACGTGATCCGACATGCCCGGAATGTAGGCACCGCCGGCGGTGGAGTTACCGAAGACCAGGGCAACCGTGGGTATTCCGGCCGCGGACAGCTGTGTGAGGTCACGGAACATCCGCCCACCAGGAATGAACACTTCCTTCTGTGTCGGGAGGTCCGCGCCGCCCGACTCCACCAACGAGATGACCGGCAATCGGTTCTGCACGGCGATGTCGTTGGCCCGGAATCCTTTCCGCATGGTCCACGGGTTGCTGGTACCACCACGCACCGTCGGATCGTTCGCGACGATGAGGCACTCGACGCCCTCCACAACGCCGATGCCCACTACCGTGCTGGCGCCGACCGGGAAGTCACTCCCCCACGCTGCGAGTGGGCACAGTTCGAGGAAGGGCGAGTCCTCGTCGACCAGCAGCTCGATCCGTTCTCTGGCCAGCAGCTTGCCGCGATCGTGATGTCGCTTCGTGTATTTCTCGCCGCCACCTGCGATGGCCTTGTCGTGCTCGGCGTCGATCTCCGCGAGCTTGGACGTCATCGTCTCGACTGCCGTCGTGTACACCTCCGACGCCGTGTCGAGGGTGGATCGCAGAACGCTCATGCCTGATACCCCAATCGCTTTGCTGCCAGTCCAGTGAGGATCTCGGTCGTTCCGCCGCCGATTCCCAGAATTCGCATGTCCCGGTACTGCCTCTCCACTTCGCTCTCGCGCATGTAGCCTGCCCCGCCGAACAGCTGAAGGGCTTGGTGCGCGGTCCATTCCCCGGCCTCGACCGCCGTGTTCTTCGCGAAACACACCTCGGCGATCAGGTCCTGTTGGGAGTCGAGCGATCGCTCCACGAGCGCTCGGGTGTACACGCGCGCGACATCGATGCGACGGGCCATCTCGGTGACGGTGTTCTGCACGGCCTGTCGCGAGATCAGTGGGCGGCCGAATGTTTCTCGGTCGCGGCACCATTGGAGCGTCAGGTCGAGGCACCGCTGGGCACTCGCATACGCCTGAGCGGCGAGCGCGACTCGCTCCGTCACGAAGGCCTGGGCGACCTGCTGGAAACCGGTGTTCTCCGCGCCCACCAGGTTCTCGATTGGAACCCTGGCGTCGACGAACGACAGTTCGGCGGTGTCCGAGGCCAGCCAGCCCATCTTCTCGAGCTTTCGACTCACCTCGAACCCGGGCGTGCCCTTCTCCACCACGAGCAGCGAGACCCCGGCCGCACCTCGGCGCGCCGGGTCGCCCCCGCCGGTGCGGACGGCCGTCACCACGAAGTCCGCACGGCACCCCGACGTGATGAACGTCTTGGCACCGTTCACCACGTAATGGTCGCCGTCCCGGACAGCCGCGGTTCGCAGGTGCCCGACATCCGATCCCCCACCCGGCTCTGTGATGGCGAGTGACCCGATCTTCTCGCCGGCCAAAGTGGGCCGGACCCACCGATCGATGTGCGATTCGTTCTGCGCCGCAATCAGATGCGGAAGGGCGATGCCCGAGGTGAACAGCGACGCGAAGAGACCACCGGACGCCCCGGCGTAGTGCATTTCTTCGCAGATGGTGATCGCATCGACCAGGTCGCCACCCGAGCCCCCGACGGATTCCGGGAATCCGGCACCGAGCAGCCCGAGTGCCGCGGCCTTCTTGTGGAGCTCGCGCGGCAGTTCGCCGGCCCGTTCCCATTCGTCGAGGTTGGGCAGCACGTCCTGTACGACGAACCGTCGGACCGTCTCTCGCAGCGCTGCCCGCTCAGGGTTTTCCCACACGCTCACAGGAGTTCCTCCGGTATGTCGATATGTCTGCTGCGCAACCACTCTCCGAGGCCTTTGGCCTGCGGATCGAATCGCACTTGCGATGCCACTCCCTGGCCGAGGATGCCTTCGATCACGAAGTTCACGGCCTTCAGGTGTGGCAACGGGTAGCGCCGGACCGTGAGGTTCTCGGCCTCGGGGAGCATTCGCTTCAACAGCTCGGTGGTGAGCGTGTTGGCCAGCCAACGCCATTGTTCGTCGGTGCGCACCCAGACGCCGACGTTCGCGTTGCCGCCCTTGTCGCCGCTTCGCGCAGCCGCGATGGTTCCGAGCGGGACGGTCCGGACTCGCGCCGAGGTGAACTGCTGTGGAAGCGGCGGCTCTTCCGGATCCACGAGAGTTTCTGTCTGCGAGGACGGTTCCACTGCCACACGTGCT
This sequence comes from Rhodococcus sp. NPDC058521, assembly GCF_042719695.1. Classification (NCBI taxonomy): domain Bacteria; kingdom Bacillati; phylum Actinomycetota; class Actinomycetes; order Mycobacteriales; family Nocardiaceae; genus Rhodococcus; species Rhodococcus sp. NPDC058521. Next base: position 205,317 of record NZ_JBHXNL010000001.1, on the reverse strand, counting down.
CCGTCTGGAAGAACCGCCGTGTGCTCGACGTCGCCGGCCTCCACGTACCCGGGGGTGAACACGCCGTAGGGCTGACCGTTCGACGGCGGCGCCGTCAGGCTGAAACCCGGGTAGCTGGCCAGTGCGAGTTCCACGGCCACGGACGAGAACGCGCGACCGACGACCTCGGGATCGGGGTCGCGAACCACACAGCGCAGCAGCGCACTTGCTACCTCCTCCGTATCCGAATCGGGGTGATCGGTCCGTGCGAGAGTCCATTCGAGGTCTTGTGGCTTCTTCGTCAGTCCTGCTTCGAGCTGCGCACGGGCCAATTCGGCCTTGGCCTCGATATCGAGACCGGTGAGGATCATGGTCACCTCGTTGCGGAAACCCGCAAGGCTGTTGAGGGATACCTTGAGCTGCGGAGGGGGCGGCTCCCCCTTCACGCCGCTGATCCGCACGCGGTCCGGACCGTCGTCGGTCAACTCCGCCGAGTCGATGCGAGTGGTCACGTCGGGTCCGGCGTACCGGCCACCGGTGATCTCGTAGAGCAGCTGAGCGGTGACCGTGCCCACCGACACCGCGCCACCAGTGCCGGAGTGCTTGGTGATGACCGACGATCCATCGTCGGCAATCTCGGCGATCGGGAATCCGGGGCGACGCATATCGTCGATCTCGGTGAAGAACGAATAGTTTCCGCCGGTCGCCTGGGTCCCGCATTCGATGACGTGTCCGGCAACCACGGCCCCGGCCAGCCGGTCGAAGTCCGTTCTTCCCCAACCGAAGTGCGCGGCGGCGGGTCCGACGATCACGGACGCGTCCGTGACCCTGCCCGTCACCACCACATCGGCGCCGGCATTCAGGCACTCCACGATCCCCCAGCCGCCGAGATACGCGTTGGCGGTGAGTGGTGCGCCGAGGCCCAGTTCTTCGGCACGAGCGATGAGGTCGTCGCCTTCGACGTGTGCGATCTTCGCGGTGAGGCCCAGACGGGTGTTCACGTCACGCAGTGCGTCGGCGAGCCCTGCCGGGTTGAGGCCGCCCGCGTTGGCGACGATCTTCACACCCTTGTCCAGCGCCAGTCCGAGACAGTCCTCTGCCTGACGGAGGAACGTCTTGGCGTAGCCACGGGAGGCGTCCTTCATGCGGTCCCGTCCGAGGATGAGCATGGTCAGCTCGGCGAGGTAATCGCCGGTGAGGTAATCGAGGTCACCGCCTTCGAGCATGTCTCGCATGGCGGAGATGCGATCGCCGTAGAACCCGGAACAGTTGCCGATGCGAACAGGTGCGCTCATGAGTCCGTCTTCGACTTACGGCCTTCGCCGGAGGGACCGGCAAAGGCCTGAGCGATCCCGAGCCAGGCCTCGGCGTCCGCACCGACCGCCTCGAGCGCGAGATCGTCGCGGTGGGCACGTTGCGTCACGAGAAGACAGAAGTCGACGGCGGGGCCCGTGACGCGCTGCTGCGCGTCCTCAGGACCCCACACCCACGTCTCGGTTCCGTGCGGAGCGGTCAGCTCGACCCGAAAGGGTTCGGGCGGAGGGGGCAGATTGCGGACCGAGTAGGCGAAATCGCGGGTGCGCACGCCGAGGTGCGCGATGGACCGCAGTCGATTCGTCGGTTCCGGTCGCAGGCCGAGTGCTTCGGCGACGTCGAGGCCATGTGCCCAGGTCTCCATCAATCGTGCTGTCGCCATGGACATTGCGGTCATGGGTGGGCCGTACCAGGGAAGCTTCGTTCCGTTCGGCACGGCGGCGAGTTCGTTCGCGAGACGTACCCGTTCGGCACGCCATTGCGCGTACAGCTCTCCCGGGGCCCGCCTCGCTTCCACCTCGGCACCTTCGTCCACGAAGCCCGTCGGGTTCTTCCACGCCTCCGCGAGATTCTCGGAGAAGGCGTCGGGGTCGGTCACGGCGAGCAGAGATGCGCGGTCGGTCCACAGGAGGTGCCCGATCTGATGGGCGATGGTCCATCCGGCCGCCGGCGTCGGGGTATCCCATCGATCGGCGGGCAGCGTGACCACCAACGACTCCAGCGCACCACCCTCCGCCCGCAAATCGGCGATCACTTCGAGCAGTTCTGCCATGGGATCAGGATCACACCCCGCCCATAAAAAAGCAAGCACGCTTGCTTGTATTTGAATCACGAACCACTTCACCGAAGTCCGATAGGCCCGGAACGCCTTGAATGTCAACGTGGGAAGTGCTTTTGAACGACCGTCCAGGCAAATATCGCGCTGCGAGTCCTCGCGCCGGCAGAGGACGCGTCCGACTTGCCCGATCCACAACCTGACCGGTCGGTAGAAAACTGCGCGCCGGGTTCTTGCCGTGCGGAATGCAACTGCTAGTGTTCAGGCCGCACTCCCCGTGGGGGGATGGATTTGCCGAGCAGATCCGGGTGCAACACAGAATAAGCGCGTCACCTCGTCGGAGGTGTCGCTCAGGCCTGTCGGGGGGGAACGTGAAGTCAATGCGCGTCGGTGAGCTCCGCTCCCGTGCATCTGGTGTGGTCTCGTCCCACCTATCGCGTCTTCGGCACTCGGCCGTTACACACTCGCATCCACGCGGTGCACCGGTGTGTTGATTTCCCAGTCGAAAGCTCTTCTCCTCCAGCCAGACCTGTGTGGTTGCACCACATCGAATCCGAAGGGACAGCCAGAATGACGACGAAGATCCGCGGGCGACACCGGCGCCAGGGCCAGCGCGCCGCCGTGATGGGGGCACTTCCCATCGCCATCGCGATCAGCTACTCGAGCGTGGCGGTTGCAGCTCCGCAGCCCGGCGTCACCGACGAGGCTCAGCCCGACGACAACGATGCCCCCAGCACCGCACAGCCGGGTGTCACCCCCGAATCGGACTCCGATTCCGACAAGGCAGCGCCCTCCACGGAGCGCACCAAGGAATCGAAGCCCAAGTCCTACTGGGTCGCCCCGCCGCCGGAGTACAACAACGTCCCTACCCGTGAGGTCCCGACGTACTACGACTACGACGAGGAAGAGGCACAGTACGTAGCACCGGAGCCGGTTCAGGTGCAGGAACTACACCTCCCCGAGCCGGTTGCGCCCGTTGCCCCCATCGAGGCGCCCGAGGAAAAGCTGCGTATCGGTGACTATGTGTCCGATAAGCCCGAGTGGCTCAGCGAAGAACACATGGAGCGCACCAACAACAGCGCTGCTGTTGTCGAGGCTCAGGTTGCCACCTTCTGGAACTCCATCGGCGTCGAGACCAGCCGCTCGGACCGGCTTGCGGCAGCAACGACGGCCGGTGCCGTGGGCGGGTTCGTCACCGGAGCAGCGGTATGTGGTGTTCCCGCGGCGGTCGGCGGTGCCCTTGTCGGAGGGACAATCGGCGGGCTCACAGCTGGGGTCGGTTCTATTCCCACAGTGGTAGGTCCCGTACTGCTCGGAACGATCGGAACGCTTGGCGGCGGTGCAATCGGTGCAGCGGCAGCAGGCATTCCCGCCGCCGCCGTCTGCGGCACGGTCGGTGGCGTCATCGGCGGTGCTGCAGGTGCAAACTTCGGTGCCGGCGACCAGACGATCTCGCCCACTGTGGAGCACGAGCAGGGCGTGGCGCCTATCCTTCCCGAGCAGGAGAACGCACCCGAGGCTCCCGAAGAGAAAGCGGCACCCGAGGCCCCCGAGGCGCAAGCCGCCCCCGCGCCCGAAGCAGGACCGCCCGTCGAGGTTGCACCGCCCGCACCGGGGATCGACACCCAAGCGATCACTGACGGCACCCGCAACGTCATCTCGCAGGTCGAGACCCTGCCCGGTGGTGCGATGTTGGTGCAGGATCTGCGTGGCTTCATCGACGGACCGGGTTCAGCAGTTGCCGACGACGCCGAGGCTGTCGGAAACGCCGTAGGCGAAGGCATCATGGTCTGATTCATCGAACCATCAAGACCGCCGCAACCTTCCGAGGTTGCGGCGGTTTCGTCGTTCGATCCCGAAATCACCGACTCTGGGTACAGTCGAACAGTGATCTCGCAGTTGATTGCCCGCGCAGCCCTCGAGCCACTCCCCTCCGTCAACGGAGTCGCCTCACGCATCCTCCGAAGCGGCCATGGCATCGAGGGCAAGACCGTACTGATCACCGGCGCCTCGTCCGGCGTCGGGGAAGCTGCCGCCCGCCGCCTTGCCGAGCTGGGCGCTGGTGTCGTACTCGTTGCCCGCGGATCCGACCGACTCGAGCGAGTGAGAGACGAGATTCTGCGTTCGGGCTCGGACGTGTGGTCGATACCGTGCGATCTCACCGACCCGAACTCCGTTCGCGACTTGGCCGGACACATTCGCAGTGAAGTCGGTGCCGTCGACGTGCTCATCAACAACGCTGGGCGGTCGATTCGTCGACCGGTGACCGAATCTCTCGACCGCTTCCACGACCTCGAACGAACCATGGCGATCAACTATTTCGGCTCCGCGCGGCTCATTCACACCCTGCTTCCCGCCATGCTCGAGCGTCGCTACGGCCACATCATCAACGTGGCGACATGGGGAGTCAGGGCCGGTGCTATGCCGAAGTTCGCGGCGTATCACGCGTCGAAGTCCGCGATTTCGGCCTTCGGCCGAGACCTCGGCGCAGAGCTGCACGACACAGGCGTGCATGTGAGCACCGTGCACTTCCCGCTGGTACGCACTCCGATGATTGCTCCCACGACCGATTACGACTCGATGACCGCGCTCACGCCCGAACAAGCGGCGGAATGGTTCGTCACCGCGATCAGAACCCGCCCCGTGGAACTGATGCCCAGCTATACCGAACTACTCCGTGTGATCGACTTGTTCGCACCAACCCTCACCAACCGCCTGGTGCGCAGGGCCGGAATCTGAGACGAACCGAAGGGATGCAGCGCATGACCGACGCCGTTTTGATCGACCGCACCGGCGACATCGTCACCTGGACTCTCAACCGACCCGAAGCTCGCAATCCCATCTCGGAACCCGATGTGATCGAGGCGCTGGAAGCGGCGGTCGGAGCCGTGAACGCCGATTCGTCGGTCCGGGCAGCAATCGTCACCGGCGCCGGAACAGCCTTCTCCTCGGGCGGCAACGTCAAACATATGCGCGATCGCGAAGGCATGTTCGGTGGCACACCGGCCGACCTGCGCCAGGGCTATCGGCATGGCATTCAGCGCATTCCGCGAGCGCTCTACAACTGCGAGGTGCCGACCATCGCGGCTGTGAACGGCCCGGCGATCGGAGCGGGATGCGACCTCACGCTCATGTGTGACATGCGGATCGCGTCAATCAACGCCAGATTCGCGGAAAGCTTCGTCAAGGTCGGTCTGGTTCCCGGCGACGGTGGCGCGTGGTTCCTGCCCCGCGCGATCGGACAGGCGCGTGCGAACGAAATGGCTTTCACCGGTGAGGCCATCGACGCGGACACGGCCCTCGAGTGGGGCCTGGTTTCGAGGATCACCGAACCCGAAGACCTCCTTCCAGCCGCGCTTGCCCTGGCCGAACGAGTAGCGGCCAACCCACCGCAGGTGCTCCGCATGACGAAGAAGCTTCTGCGGGAAGGGCAGCACCAATCGCTCGAGAGTCTGCTCGAACTGTCGGCGGCCATGCAGGCGTTGGCGCACCATACGGACGACCATCACGAGGCGGTGGGCGCCATGCTCGACAAACGCCCACCCACGTTCACAGGAGGGCAACGATGACGACGACGACCATCGATGACGCGAATGCAGTGCTGGCATCCCAACCGTTCAGCGTTCTGGTCGGTGCCCGCATCGCCCGGTACGGTCCTGACGGCGTGACTCTCGAAGTCCCGCTACGCGCCGAGTTGCTGCAGCAGTTCGGGTTTGCTCACGGCGGTGTGCTGTCCTACACCGCAGACAACGCGCTGACCTTCGCTGCTGGGCTCGCACTCGGGCCGTCGATCGTCACGACGGGCTTCACGATCGACTATCTTCGCCCCGCCAAGGGCGAGCTGTTGCGAGCCGAAGCGAAGGCCGTCAATGCCAGCAAGCGGCAGGCGTTGTGTCGGTGCGACATCTACGTGGTGAGCGATTCGGGTGAAGCGAAACTCTGTGCCGCAGCGCAGGGTTCGGCACGCCTGATCGAGCTGAAGTAAACAGCTGCAATCAGGCTGCACCCCGCCCACCGAGACGCACGCGATGGTGCCGTCCACCCGTGAGCGCCCATTGATCATCGGGTGCACGGGTCTCGGGGTGATGCCGCCGGATCGTGAAAGATGTGATCGGCAATCGCTCGACCAGGTGCGCATCGGCGTTGAAGCTTCCGGCGTACCCTTGCTCGAAGAGCGAGTAGGCCGTGTGATTGATCGAGTTGATGGCCAGTGCCAGCGCGTCGAGCGCAGAAGGTAACGGGCCGAAGGCGGCTAACGAATGGCCGCCGTGAACGGAGGTGCCGACCTCTGCGAAGAAGAGCCAGTCGGCATCGAGATTCGAGTTTGCTGCGGGACCGGAACTGCCAGCCATATCCGCCTCTTTCCCTGGTCGAGGCTTGTGTGACCAAGGTAACTGAGAGGTACGACAATTCCGGGGACGCCATGCCGCAGAACGCAAAGAGCCTCGGCACAGGGATTGCCGCGCCGAGGCCCTTCCGAAACGTACTGGCCGAGATCAGGGAACGATCATGTAGTAGCCCGTGTGGAAGCCCACATAGGGGTTGAACGGGCCAACTGTGATCATGTTCAGACCCGAACCTGCGGTGACGTCGAATGCGACCGGTTCATGGGACCCCCGAGGAAAACTCACGGGAACGATCTCCTTACCGAATCCATCGACTCCCGAACCATCGTATCGGGGCACCATGGGTGTAGCGCCCATCTCGAGATCGCATGACGGCTTCGGGCCTTGGAGCCCGTTAGGTGTCAACACGACCCGCACCTTGCCTGGACGCGCTTGATCGGTCTGCATGTTCACGTGAACCGTACCGTTGCAGGTCCCGTCGAGTTGCACCATGTGAATGAACTCGCCAAGCGGACCGTACCGCGGAGCATCGACTGGTGCTGCGTTGGCAGCTCCCCCGACCCCCACGCAAGCGGTGACCGCAACTGCGGCCACGCTGAATGCGCGCACAGCAAACTTACGCAACTTCATTGGATTCCTCCCCATAAACGTGACCCCGACACGTCACAGCGTGACCGCCACGACGACTGACCTCAACAATCCCACATCAGCGCAATCGGCACAAAACCGGGTGTTCTGTCTCACGCAACCTGCCGACGCCCGATGACGAGGAGTTCTTGCGGCAGATCGAGGCCCTTGAGACGGAAGGAGCCGGCGGGTTCGCACCAGAAGCTGTCGGTGTCGAGCTGGTCGTAGAAGTCCCCGGTCACGAGCACTTCGTGCGCCGGAGCCACCGCGACCACTCGACTGGCGAGGTTCACGGGTCTCCCGAACCAGTCACCGGAACTATGCATCGCCGAGCCCCATGCGATCCCTGCCCGCAAGGGCGGAAGGCCCGCTCCCCTGGCCGCTTCCACCAGGTCCAAGGTCGCGGCCGCCAGGCCATCTGCGTTGGGGGCGACCATCATCACGGCGTCACCGATGGTCTTCACCACCCTGACAGGCGGGCTGACGACATCGGATGCCAGACGATCCAGGTTCGCGGCAACCCTCCCAAGATCGTCTGCAGTACCCCGCTCACCCAGCAAAGTGAATCCGACCAGGTCGGCGAAACACACACCCATCGTTCCGGCATCTGGGAGGTGGAACTCCGAACCCTGCACGCCGACCGCGTCCGCGTGAATCCGGTAACGGATGTTGGTCGCCAAGATCTGGGCGAGAATCTGGGCCTGATACTCGGCAAGGCGGCGAATCTCCTCGGAGTATCGCAGGGCCAGCTCCGGGTGTTCTCGCGCTGCATCGAGGCGGTCCTGCAACAACACGTCGGCAGCGTCCGCGACCGTCCAGATGTTTCTGCCCATCACGCGGGCTGCAGCGAACACGGCCTTCTCGTCGAGCCCGAGCTTCCTGTATTCCTGAAATGCCTTCGCCAACGCCAGGTCACCGTCGTTGTAGAAGCCTTCGTTGGTGGATACACCCCGACCGATGACGCGGAACCAGCGCCGCACCTCCAGTTCGCTCAACCCGGACAGACGGGCGATGTCCCCCAGGCTGTACTTCCCTTGCGGTGACAGAGCATGTTCGAGAAGTAGATGCGCCAACTGTCCGGAGCGGGTGGCGTGCACCAACTCGTCGAGCGACTCTCCCGATTCAACCAACCGGGTCAAGACATCGACGCGTGCGGCACGCTCCGCACCACTCAGATCACCGAGAAGGCCCGCCTCCTCGAACTCGTCGGCGCGCGCACATGCTGACGTGGTTCGCCGCAAAGACCTCGGCAGCGGCGACACCAGACGTCCCGGTCGCGGAATGTGCACCACAACATCGTCTCAGGTTTCGCGTGAACCGAGACGGTTATCGGCCGCGCGGACGCAGCCGACTGTTCGGGAGAACCGGCGCAGGTAACGGCGACCCGTCATACCCCTCGACGGAACCGAACCGGCCCTGATCTACGCCGCGCGACTCGATCTCGGCCTGCCATTGTTCGCGATACTGCACGACGTCCTCGTGCGTTCGCCCCATGAAGTTCCACCACATGATCACCTGCTCACCGAACGGCTCGCCGCCCAGCACCAGCAAGCGTGCCTCGACGTCACCATCGTTGCGCAGCTCGAGAACCTCGTTGCCGACACCCTGATAGCCGAGTTCGGCCCAGCCGAGGCGGGTACCGGCCATCTTGGTCTCGCCTTGGTCGACCAGGACGCCGACCTCGAATTCCGGGTCGATGTCGAGGGACAGCGACGCTCCCGGGGCCAGCAAGATCTCCGCTCCCAGAAGCTTGGTGAACGTGTCGACCGGCGACGTGGACCCAGCCAACGAACCGAGGAAAACCCGAATCGTTGCACCCGCCACCTCTATCGGGTCCGGGCGAAAGTGTTCGAACGCCGGCGCCGTGTCGCGTGCTGCTTCGGGCAATGCCACCCACAGCTGGGCACCGTGCAATGTCTGTGTGGCAGGAGTGGACACCTCAGAGTGCGCGATGCCGTGTCCGGCCGTCATGAGGTTCAGCTCGCCCGGCCGCACCATCGCGTGGCTGCCGATACTGTCCCGATGCTCGATCTCACCGGTGAAGAGCCAACTGACGGTCTGCAAACCGGTATGCGGGTGTGGGGCCACGTTCATGCCACCGCTCACCGACGCATCGTCCGGGCCGTAGTGATCGGCGAAGCACCACGCACCGATCAGCGACCGCGCACGCTGCGGCAGGGTGCGCCGGACGGCCATCGCCCGCGGGCCGCCGAGCGGCACTTCTCGCGAAGTCAGTACCTGAATGCCGGACTCGGGATCACCCACGTCCGCGCATCGCTGTTCGACGGGGTCCGTCTCCACGTTGCTCACCTCTTCATCGTGCCTTTCACAGCTCGTTCGCGAGCCGAAGTTTGCGACACAACTGCGCCAACATCTCGAGCTCGTCCGGTTCCAGAGCAGACCCGACCAACCGCCGGATTCGCGCAACATGTCGACGACCGACCGACTGTTGGACTCGTCGACCCTCCGCCGTCGGTTCGACCACGGTGCGCTGCTTGGCGTCCGGATCGCCGTGTCGAGGCACCAGCCCGATCCAACTCGGTGGTCGAAATCCGAACTGGGTCAGCAGAACCACGAAGGGACATTGCCTCTTCGTGAAGTACGAGGCCAATCCGCTTCCTGCGCAGCAACTGCACTCGCGCACAGAGACGTTCCACAGGTTGCTCGAGTCCGATGACGCACTTCGTCATCGCGTCTCGACACCAGCATTGCGCGCGATCTCTGAGGACGGTCACGTCCAGGTGTACGACGTCATCCCACGATCTCCTACCGCGCAGCAAAGACTGATCGAGCGGACTTCACATCCGCAGACGATGTATCAGATCGGGCAATCGGTGGGAGCACTCCACGCCGCCGACATCGAGGCGACCCCATTGTTGATGGCGTCGGTGTGATGCCGTCGAGCTACGCGGCCGGTGAGGTAGATGACGCGATAGTGCCGGGACTGAATCGCCCCGGTGTGTCGGGAGACTTCGTTCTTTGAGAAGGATGGAGTCATGTCGTCAGGTTCGCGAACGAGGTACCCACCCGAGCTGCGTGAGCGGGCGGTGCGGATGGTCGCCGAAGTCCGGCACGAACACGTCTCGGTGTGGGCAGCGATCGAGTCGGTTGCGGCCAAACTAGGGATCGGCACCGCACAGACGTTGCACAACTGGATCCGCAGGACGCAGACCGATGCCGGCGAACGTCCGGGTGTGACTACCGAGATGGCGGCGTAGATGCGCAAGGTCCGCGCCGAGAACCGAGAACTGAAGCGTGCCAACGACATTCTGAAGTCGGCATCGGTCTTCTTCGCGGCGGAGCGGGGTCGCAACAACAAATGATCGTCGACTACATCGAGAAGAACAAACGGGTGTACGGCGTCGAGCCGATCTGCAGGGTGCTCACCGAGCACGGTTGCCCGATCGCGCCATCCACCTACTACGAGGCCCGCAAACGGGTGGCATCGAAACGGGCGGTGCGGGACATGCATCTCAAAGCCGAGATCAGCCGTGTCCACGCCGACAACTACTCGGCGTGTCAGTGGCGTACATCAGCCGCCCGGATATGACGTCACCAGGCAGGTCACAGCTCTCGGCCACGAGGAGGCGACCCGAGTGATGACGACGGTCTGCATGGCTCGTCGTTGAGATGGAAACGACAACGACCGATACGGGGTTACCGGGCTGGTGGCACCCACACTTCCGCGGTCCCGGCGCTCTTGTGCTCCATCATCGACCGAAACAGCTCCTGCGAGCTGCGCGCATCCCGTGAACCGGTGGTCTCCGAAAATGCTCCTGGTGCGAGCTCGTCGCTGCACATGGTTGCCGGCCGCAGCAGATCCGCCAGATACCGCGAATCCACCGTCGCCATCGCCACATGCCGCGCCGCATGAACCGCGTTCGCATCCACCCGCCGCCAATCCACCGCCCACCCGGATTCACGCAACATCTGATCGAAGAACGACCGTTGGGAACGAGAATTGCCATCACGAAACGGATGCAAAGCGGTGGTTTCACCCCAATGCTTGGCAACCTGATCGACCGCCGCATCCCGATCCGTCGACGACGGAAGATTTCGCTGGATCTGCCGGAACGTATGCCGGGTCTGCTCAGGCAAAAACTCCGGCCGACAATGAGTCTGACCCATCGCACCCGTCTCCGACGTGCGCATATCCCCCGCCCAGCTGTAGACGTCCTGCAAGATGTACCGATGCGTTGCTTGCAGGCGCTCGAACGAAAACTTCGCCGGCAACGTCACGTCAGCTGTACCGAGCTCGAGCTCGAACACACGCTGACCAGCCGCATACCGCTCAGCTTCTGCGAGCTTATCCGGATCGGTGACACCGAGCTTGTTGCGCAGAACACCAGGCGCAACCTCATACGGGGCGAGCCGATCACTCACTTCTTCGGGGACTTCCCCAAGATCTGATCGAGACCGATCCGCACAGCCTCATCACCCGTGAACTCCCCCGACGCCTGCCGACGCATCATCTCGCGATCGAACTCCGTCAACGGCATCCCCGCCATCGTGTGGCCGGCATCGACCGCCGCGATCACTTCCTCGACATCACGCTTGACATGACTGCGAGTCACAGCGACCCCCCCTTCACAACTAGGTTTCACGCCATTTTACCAGCTAGAAACCTATTTTGCAGGTTTCGAAGAGGGTTGCTGGCAGGCGCTGTCACTGGTCTGGAGAACCCGCGTGCCACGGTTCGCACATGCTGATTCCCTACATCCAATATGCAATCGGAGCGATAGCCCTGGTGGTCTTCGTTCACGACATGGTTGCGATGTTCACCTCCAACCCAACTGACCGGCCGGAGCACGAGGAACTGCCACCGGACTGAGGCAGCGGGACTGCGACGTGCAGGGCGGAGCTCCGCTGCGCTGCGCACCGAACTCGGCCGATCGGAACACCGCTGCGCGGCGTGCAGAGGGATTGACAAAACCTATTGAGATTCCCTTCTGGCCTTCCGATTGTGGCCGGCGGTTCCCGCTCCGCAACCAGACGACAGCGCTGCGCTTGCCCCTTTGGGGTCGAACAACTTTTCTCCGCCGCTGCGCTCCCCCGAAAACTTGCCCGATCGCAAGTCGGGGCGGGAAAGCTCCAGCCGTTCCACTATTCGGCTGAGCGAAGGCTGCGCCAACAGGATCGACCGATTGAGATCGCACAACCGCATCTGCCCGTCCGGCTCGAGACTCAGATTGAACAGCACATCGTACTCGCGCTGGGTCACCTGATCCCACGTGTCCTGGGCGGACAAACCCCGCATCACCGAGACCTGGGCGCGAAACAACTCGTGCTCAGTGGGAACGCGACCCAGCGTCGGGTCGGTGGTCACGTCACCGACGGTGAAGATTCCGAACTGCATGGCCGTTCCTACGGACGAACGGGACGGTCGTCCAGTCCGACTGGACGACCGTCCCGTTCGTTCGAGAAGAAGCTCGGAAGGTCAGTGCATGGCGATCGGAGCCGCTTCCGACTCGTCCCCCTCCGGACGGACGAACTTGGTCCGCGGCAGGAAGAAGGCCGGAATCAGGGCGACCACGACGAGCACTGCGGCCACCAGAAAGGTGTTGCCGAACGCGTCAGCGGCCAAGCTGAGAATCTGCTCCGGCATGCCGGGAGGCTCCTGCGCGGTCACCTCTGGAATGTGCTGCATTGCCACCTTGGCAGTGTCGAGATCTCGATCGAGGAGCTGGTTGGTGAGAACGACCGACATCACGGCGGTACCGATCGAACCCGCCGTCTGCTGCACGATGTTCATCAGCGAAGAACCGCGAGCGATCTGCTCGTTCGACAGGGTGACGATCGCTGCAGTCATCAGCGGCATCATGGTGCAACCCATGCCGAGGCCCATCACGAACAGGGCAGCCATCAACAGCCACGCCGGGGTGTCGGCGCCGATCTGAGTGAACACGCTGATACCGACGAAGATCAGCGGCAAACCGGTCAGAACGACCTTGCCGGGACCGATCTTGTCCACGAGGCGACCCGCGACCGGCATGGTCAACATCGCGCCGATGCCCTGCGGGGCCATCAGCAGGCCGGCCGCCAGGGTGGTGTTACCGCGCACCTGAATGAAGTAGCTGGGGAACAGCAACCCGGCACCCATGAAGGCGACGATGAATATCGAGGTGGTGATGACGGCGAACGTGAGCTGCCGGTTCTTGAACAGCCGCAGATCGATCAGCGGGTGATTCTTGTTGAGCGCGTGGAAGACGAAGCCCACGATCAAGGCAAGACCGATACCCGCCGAGACCAGGACCCGCGCCGACGCAACCGTGCCGACCTCGGGAATCGAGGACACACCGAACAGGAACAGCGCCAGACCGGGCGACAGCAACAGCATGCCCACGAAGTCGAACGACTCCGAAGGCGACGGCTTGTCCGAGGGAAGAATGATGACCGCTGCCGCGAGGGCGACGATGCCGATGGGCAGGTTGATCAGGAAGATCCAGTGCCAGCTTGCGCTCTCGATCAGCCAGCCGCCGAGGATCGGGCCCCCGATGGGGCCGAGCAGCATCGGGATACCGAGAACGGCCATCACGCGACCGATACGTTCGGGACCGGCCGCGCGGGTCATGATCGTCATACCCAAGGGCATCAACATGCCGCCGCCGAGTCCCTGTAGAACGCGGAAGCCGATGAGCGAAGTGATGTCCCAGGCCATGCTGCAGAGCACGGAGCCCAGGATGAACAGAACAAGAGCGGTGAGATAGAGCCGCTTGGTACCGAACCGGTCCGCCGCCCAGCCGGTCAGCGGAATGACCGTGGCGAGCGCGAGGGTGTATCCCGTCATGGTCCAGGCGACCGTGGCGTAGGTGGCTTCGAATTCGGTGGAGAAGGTGGAAAGCGCGACACTGACCACGGTCACGTCGAGGATCGACATGATGGCACCGAGCACCACCACCGAAGCGATCTTCAGGACCCTGGCGTCAAGCTTGTCTGGCTTGTCCGCCACAACATCGGGCGAGGTCATCGGGAAATCTCCTGGGTCGAAGTGGGCAGGCTTTCACCTGAGAGAATGGGGTCTAGCGCGTCGATCAATCGCCGCCGATCCAACTCTGGAACTCGCGTGGCGAACTGGCGGAGTTGATCTCGCTTGCACTCGAGATGAGTCGTCGCGACCGTACGCCCGGCCTCCGACAGGGAGACGCGCTTGATGCGCCGGTCCGACTCGCACTCTTCGCGGAACACGAGACCCTGCGTGACGAGCTGGTCGACGTTGCGCCCGGCAGTGCCAACAGACAATCCCAACCGCTCCGCCAACTCGTTGATCGGCAGGTAGTCGGTCCACGAGAGAACGAAAAGCATCCGCACCTGAGAGAAGGACAGGTCCAACCCCACGAGCACATCCATCGACTGTGGCTCGCTCGCACTCATCAAGCGCGTGAAGAACTCGTCCAGGACGCCGAAGAGATCGTCGGATGAGGATGCAGACACCTGAAAATAGTAGCGGAATTGCAACTATCACCGAAATGCTAGCTACCGACCAGTAGCCCCAAAGCGACGAAGATCACTCCTGGACAATCACGCCCTTGCCCGCAATACGCCCCTCCTCGAGGTCCGTCAGCGCGCGCGCCGCATCCCCGAGTGCGTAGCGAGCGGTGACCACCGGCCGCAAACCACGTTCGACGTGCCGGACCAGCGCTGCGTGTGTCTCCTCCATCGCGGCAGGATTGCGCATCGCGAACTCGCCCCACGCCGCGCCCATCACCGTGATGTTGCGGAACAACACCCGATTCATCTTGAGCTCGGGAATCCGACCGCCCGCAAAACCGATCACCACGAGTCGCCCTTCCGGGGCGAGTACCCGCACAGCTTCGTCGAAGGCCTCACCACCGACCGGATCGATCACCACGTCGGCGCCACCACCCGTCAGCTTCCGCACCTCGCTGCCCCAACCCTCGCCGAGCTGGACCACTTCTGCCGCACCGAGGCCGCGAAGGAAACTCTCCTGCCCCTCGCGCCGAACAACGGCGATCACGCGTGCGCCATGCGCAGACGCCAATTGAATGGCCGCCGTGCCGACACCCCCCGCCGCGCCGAGGACGACCACCGTCTCTCCGGAACGCAGCCGTGCTCGGCGTTCGAGCGCGAACTCGATGGTCTGGTAGTTGATCGTCATCGAGGCCGCCTCGGCGAACTCAAGACTGTCCGGGATGGGTAGTGCCTGGCTGGGCGATACCGCGACACGTTCGGCGAACCCACCGATCAGACTGTCGGCGAGCACCCGATCACCGACCGCGAGACCACTGCCGTCCGGCGCAGTGACCACTACCCCCGCCACCTCCGACCCCGGAACGAATGGCAGCTTCGGTCGCATCTGATATTTCCCATAGGTCACCAGCAGGTCCGGGAAGCAGACACCCGAAGCACGAACGTCGATCACGACCGTCCCGTTCGATTCCGGCTCCGCGGTCTCCTGCAACGACATCCCGCTCGGTCCCGACAACTCCGACACAACCATCGCGCGCATGTAATCGAGGCTACTGTGCTGTGTCGGTGGTCACTGCCCGAACAGGAGGGCGACCCGGCCGAACTGCGAAGTGAGGACTCCGATGGAACTCGATCGACCGCTGACCGAACGCACGGACGGGGCCACCGTCTTCGAGGTCTCACGCGCCGTCCGAACCGGCGACATCGATGCGGATCGACGCTTACGGCTCGACGGCGTCGCCCGCTATCTCCAGGACATCGGCATCGACAATCTCGAGGCTTTGGACGTCCTGGACAGCCACCCGCTGTGGATCGTGCGCAGAACCGTCATCGACGTCGTCCGCCCCGCCGTCTGGCCCGAACACCTCGACCTCAGCCGATGGTGCACGGCCTTCTCCACCCGATGGGCAGCGATGCGCGTGCGCATCGAAGGCGACAAGGGTGCTCTCATCGAAACCGAAGGGTTCTGGATCAATATCAGCCCCGATTCGGGAATGCCCACCCGCATGAGCGATTCCTTCATCGAAGCGATAGCGGGTTCGACCGACGAACACCGCCTCAAATGGAAGCGGATCCTCACCGAGCCACTGCCGGAACCCGGACCGGACGTCGAGGACACGCCGTTTCCGTTGCGTGCGACCGACATCGACCCGTTCGACCACGTGAACAATGCTGTCTACTGCCAGGCCATCGAGGAGGTACTCGGTTCCGAACTGCGAACCGCGCCCCATCGCGCCGTCATCGAGTACCTCGCGCCGATCCAGTCCAGCGACAAGGTCGTTCTCCGCACGCGCAGAGACGATTCCGCTGTCACCGTCTGGTTTCTCGTCGAGGATTCGGTGCGGGCCGTCGCACGCGTCGGGCAACTCCCGAACTGACTACCGGCGGGTACGCCGTGGCACATCGGGACGCTCGCGGGTTCGTGGTTTAGCGTCTACTTCATGACCGCGAATCGCACGCTCGTCTTGATGCGTCACGGAAAGTCCGGCTACCCCGAGGGGGTGGCTGATCACGACAGACCGCTCGCCGAACGCGGCGAGAACGAGGCTGCCCTTGCGGGCGAGTGGTTGCGCGCCAATCAGCCGCCGATCGAAACGGTGCTGTGTTCCACATCGGTGCGCACGCGTCAGACACTCGCAGCCACAGGGATCGACGCACCCACCCAGTTCTTGGAACGTCTCTACGGCGCCTACCCCGCCGAGATCCTCACCGACATCAGTGAAGTCGACGAATCGGTCCAGACGTTGCTCGTGATCGGGCACGCGCCGGGCATGCCGTCCACAGCACTCGACCTGGTCGGCAACCCGGACAGCGACGACGCACGGGCGATTCGAGAGAAGTTCCCCACGTCGGCGCTCGCGGTGCTGTCCGTCGAGGGCGACTGGGCCGATCTCACATCCGGCGCAGCCTCACTCGTCACGTTCCACGTGCCCAGGCAGCCGAGCGACCAGTAGAGGTCAGCGAACCTTCCGCAGCACCAGTGCAGCACCACCGAGTACGAGTACCAGCAGCAACGCGGGCCAGAACCCGAAGAGCCACCACACGACACCGAACACGACGATTGCCGGTGCGGCGGTGATCAGGGCGATCGCGGGGTTCTCCCGCACCACTTCGAGGGCCGTGCCCGCGTTCTGGCGGTTCAGTCCGCCACGATTCTTCTGCGACATGTTGTCTCCATTCGGCGAGATCGACCTTCTCCCACGAGGGTAGTCGCAATCCCCTGGTCGCCGCTTCGTCACCGAGCGTTCGCCCTGCTCCCCTAGGTTCACCCGGCACACAGCCACGGGGACGAGGGAGAAGACATGCAGGTCGCTCGCGCAGACGTAATCCGAAGAATCGCGGTGGCGGGATTGCTCGCTTTTTCGGCCGCGGGATGCTCGAACGACGGCGGGTCGGGTACCGACTCGTCCGACCCGTTCAGGTTCGCCACCTTCAACGCCAGCCTCAACCGCAGCGAACCGGGCCGCCTGATCGACGATCTATCCACCGGCGACAACGCACAGGCCAAGACCATTGCCGAGATAGTGCAGATCAATCAGCCGGACGTCCTGCTGGTCAACGAGTTCGACTTCGACGCCCAGAACCGCGCGGCAGACCTGTTCCGAGAGAACTATCTGAAGGTGGGCCGGAACGGGCGCGACGGCATCGACTACCCATACGCCTTCACCGCACCCGTCAACACCGGCGAGCCCAGTGGACGCGACCTCGACAACGACGGCAAGTCGGATGGGCCAGGTGACGCACACGGGTTCGGGAACTTCCCGGGCCAGTACGGAATGCTGGTGCTGTCGAAGCACCCCATCGACACAGACAGCATTCGCACCTTCCGGCACTTCCTCTGGAAGGACATGCCGAACTCGCTGCTCCCCCGGGACTACTACGGCGACAACGCCGAATCCCTGCGCCTGTCGAGCAAATCGCACTGGGACGTACCGATCGACGTGAACGGCGAAACCGTCCACCTCCTCGCCTCGCACCCCACACCCCCGTCGTTCGACGGTCCTGAAGACCGCAACGGCAAACGCAATCACGACGAGGTCCGGATGTCTGCGGACTACATCGCGGGTGGTGGCCGCGCCGGGTACCTGTACGACGACGCCGGCGCGCGCGGCGGGCTCGAGGACGGCGCTCGGTTCGTGATGGCAGGCGACCAGAACAGCGACCCCGCCGACGGTGGCTCGGTGCCCGACACCATCGCTCAGGTTCTCGAACTCCCACGCGTACAGGACCCGTCTCCCAAATCCACTGGCGCCGTGGAATCCGCACGCTCCCAGGGCGGACCGAACCACACCACCCCGCCCGAACTCGACACCGCAGACTTCGGCGAACCGGACCCCGGCAACCTCCGTGTCGACTACGTGCTGCCGTCCGAAAATCTGGAAGTGACCGACTCGACGGTCTTCTGGCCGGCCGAAGGCGAAGAGGGAGCCGACCTCATGTCCCCGCAGACCAGCAGCGACCACCGACTGGTGTGGACCGACATTCGAATCGGCTGACCGTCGGAGTACCGATTGGTCCGTTTCTTACCCAGTGTGAGAAACTTTCGGTGGCAGACGCGGGATACGTTCCCGGCGTCTTCGCCGGGGACAACACCGTTAATTCTGTCGAGGGGGATTCATGAACATTCGTAAGCTTGCTGTGCGCGCAATCGGCGCCGCAGCCATTGCGACCGCAACATTGGGTCTGGCAGCACCTGCAATCGCGGCGCCAGCACCCGCGCCGGTCGCCCCGGGACCGGCCTCGGTGCCCGCACCCCAGCTCCACCTTTACTGGAACGGGCCGTTCTCGCCCACAGTCGGTCAGAACGATTTCTGCAACGGCATTATCGACACGCACACCAAGACCGACCCCACGCGCCCCGGAGTTGCCTACATCGGACTCTCTTCGCAGGGCATGCACGGCGTCGGGCCCGGATGGGGCCCGGATTCGAAATGCAAGGTCAACGTCTCGATTGGTTGGGGTGCGGGCGTCTTCACCAACTCGGTTCGAGAGGTCGAGCTCGAGTTCGGTCCGACCCCCAGCGAGATCACGTGGACCGAAGTCCCCACCGGATCGGGCCCGCAAATCTTCGCGATCGGCGCTTCGTACGCGGATGCCCACCTCACCCGTTTCCAGCCTCAGTTTTCGCTCCCCGTTCAGGTGGGCATTCTCGTTCCCTGATCTGATCGCACAGAAAGAGCGGCGAAGCCACCCCGGCGCTTCGCCGCTCTTATGTGTCTCCACCCGAATGTCCGCGAAAGGAATTCACGGGTCCTGCTGCTGCTGTTGACTGAGCCCGACCGGCTCGTCCACAGGCAGAAGAGGGAACTTCATGGATTTCAAGCTCGAACTTGTCATCATCCCAGTCAGCGACGTCGACCGGGCGAAGGACTTCTACACCAAGATCGGCTTCAACGCCGACCACGACCAGGTTGTCAGTGAGGACATTCGTTTCGTCCAACTGACACCGCCGGGTTCGGCCTGTTCGATTGCCATCGGTAAGGGCATCACCGATGCCGAGCCGGGCACGGTCAAGGGCTTACAGGTGGTGGTCGACGACATCGAGAGGGCCCACGACCACTTGGCCGACGCCGGCGTCGACGTCAGTGACATCGACGTCCAGGACTGGGGGCACTTCGTCTACTTCGACGACCCCGACGGCAACAAGTGGGCCGTGCAGTACATGCCGTACAAATAGCGCAGACATCGAAAAGGCCCCGCACCCGAAGATCGGGGCGGGGCCTTTTCTCGGCTACCGGCTAGCGGTAGTCGTTGCTGAATCCGTAGTCGTCCAGCGGAACTGCAGCGCCGGTGTTCTGACCGAAACCGTCCGGGCTGTAGTACTGGTCGTCGTAGGACGGGACCGCGTACGCGGCAGCACGTGCCTCTTCGGTGGGCTGAACCTGGATGTTGCGGTAACGGTTGATACCGGTACCGGCAGGGATCAGCTTGCCGATGATCACGTTCTCCTTCAGACCGATCAGCTTGTCCGAGCGGCAGTTGATCGCCGCATCGGTCAGCACGCGAGTGGTCTCCTGGAACGACGCCGCCGACAGCCACGAATCGGTCGCCAGCGATGCCTTGGTGATACCCATGAGCACCGGACGTCCGGCCGCCGGCTCGCCACCCTCGGACACGACGCGACGGTTGGCCGCCTCGAACTCGGCACGCTCGGTGAGCGAACCGGGCAGGAACTCCGTCGCACCCGAATCGATGATCGTCACGCGACGCAGCATCTGACGCACGATGGTCTCGATGTGCTTGTCGTGGATCGATACACCCTGGCTCCGGTACACCTCCTGGACCTCGTTGACGAGGTGGATCTGCACCTGGCGGGGGCCCATGACACGCAGCACCTCGTGCGGGTCGGCGGCACCTTCCATGAGCTGCTGTCCGACCTCGACGTGGTCACCGTCGGCCAGCAGGCGCTCGCTGCCGTCGTCGTGCTTGAACACACGCAGACGCTGACGCTTCGAGAGCTTGTCGTACACAACCTCTTCGCCACCGTCGTCCGGGATGATCGTGATCTTGTAGAAACGATCGCCGTCCTCGAGCTGCACCCGACCGCTGACATCCGCGATGGGCGCCTTGCCCTTCGGGACGCGGGCCTCGAACAGCTCCTGCACACGCGGCAGACCACCGGTGATGTCGTCTCCGGCGACACCACCCTGGTGGAAGGTACGCATGGTCAGCTGGGTACCGGGCTCACCGATGGACTGTGCGGCGACGATACCGACGGCCTCACCGATGTCGACCAGTTTGCCGGTGGCCATCGAACGGCCGTAGCAGGTGGCACACACGCCGGTTCCAGTGGTGCAGGTGAGCACCGAACGGACCTTGACATTGGTGATGCCGGCTGCGAGGAGCGCGTCGATCGCCGGATCGCCAAGATCGTGACCACGCTCGACGACGACGTTGCCGTTCTCGTCGACCGCGTCCGCGGCCAGAGTGCGGGCGTAGGTGCTGGTCTCCACGTGTGCATCGCGGATCAGCGAGCCGTCGGCCTGCTTCTCGGCGATCGTGGTGACGATGCCGCGCTCGGTTCCACAGTCGACCTCGCGGACGATGACGTCCTGCGAGACGTCCACCAGACGACGGGTCAGGTAACCCGAGTCGGCGGTGCGGAGCGCGGTATCTGCCAGACCCTTACGGGCACCGTGCGTGTTGATGAAGTACTCGAGAACGGTCAGGCCCTCCTTGAAGGAAGACTTGATCGGACGCGGGATGAACTCACCCTTCGGGTTGGTCACCAAGCCCTTCATGCCGGCGAGCGAGCGAACCTGAGTCATGTTGCCGGCGGCGCCGGACTTCACGATCATCGGGATCGGATTCTCGTCGGGGAAGTGCGCCTCCATGGCCTTACCGACCTCGTCGGTGGCCTCGGACCAGATCTTGACCAGTGCGCTGTTGCGCTCGGTCTTGTTGAGAGCACCGCGCTGGTACTTCTTCTCGATCTGGTCTGCCTGGCCCTCGAAGGACTCCATGATCTGAGCCTTCTCCGGCGGCACGAGGACGTCGGAGATCGAGACCGTGACACCCGAACGCGTGGCCCAGTAGAAGCCCGCGTCCTTCAGCTTGTCGACGGTCTGCGCAACCACGATCATCGGGTACCGCTCTGCGAGATCGTTGATGATCGTCGCCTGGCGCTTCTTCGGCATCTGCTCGTTGATGAACGGGTAATCGGCCGGCAGCAGCTCGTTGAAGATCACGCGCCCCAACGTGGTGTCCGCGGTCCAGCCATCACCGTAGGTCCAACCCTCGGGGAACAGCTCGGCCTCGACCTCGCGCGGCGGGCGCTGCGTGGTCAGCCGCACCTTGATCCGTGCCTGCACGGCGAGCGAACCACGGTCGACGGCCATCTGAGCCTCGGCCGGGGACGAGTACACGCCCTGCTCCGCCTCGTCCTTGGTGGCCGCGGCGAGCTGACCGACAGCATCCTCGTCGAGACGAGTCAGGTGGAACAGACCGGTCACCATGTCCAGACGCGGCATGGCGAGCGGACGACCCGATGCAGGCGAGAGGATGTTGTTCGAGGACAACATCAGGATGCGAGCCTCGGCCTGAGCCTCCGCGGACAGCGGAAGGTGCACGGCCATCTGGTCACCGTCGAAGTCGGCGTTGAACGCCTCACACACGAGCGGGTGCAGCTGGATGGCCTTGCCCTCCACGAGCTGCGGCTCGAATGCCTGGATACCGAGACGGTGCAGAGTGGGTGCACGGTTGAGCAGCACGGGGTGCTCACCGATGACCTCTTCGAGGACGTCCCACACCTGCGGACGCTGGCGCTCGACCATGCGCTTCGCCGACTTGATGTTCTGCGCGTGGTTGAGATCGACCAGACGCTTCATCACGAACGGCTTGAACAGTTCGAGAGCCATCAGCTTCGGCAGACCGCACTGGTGCAGCTTCAGCTGAGGACCGACGACGATCACGGAACGACCCGAGTAGTCGACGCGCTTACCGAGCAGGTTCTGACGGAAACGGCCCTGCTTGCCCTTGAGCAGATCGCTCAGGGACTTGAGCGGGCGGTTACCCGGACCGGTGACCGGACGTCCACGACGGCCGTTGTCGAACAGCGCGTCCACGGACTCCTGCAGCATCCGCTTCTCGTTGTTGACGATGATCTCGGGAGCACCGAGGTCGATCAGTCGCTTGAGGCGGTTGTTGCGGTTGATCACGCGGCGGTACAGGTCGTTGAGGTCGGACGTCGCGAAACGTCCACCGTCGAGCTGAACCATCGGGCGCAACTCCGGCGGGATCACCGGAACAGCGTTGAGAACCATGCCCATGGGCGAGGAGTTCTCGTTGGCCTGGAAGGCGGCGACAACCTTGAGACGCTTGAGCGCACGGAGCTTCTTCTGCCCCTTGCCGCTGCGGATCGTCTCGCGCAGGTTCTCGGCCTCGGCATCGATGTCGAAGTTCTCCATGAGCTTCTGGATCGACTCGGCACCCATCGCGCCGGTGAAGTACTCGCCGTAACGATCGACCAGCTCGCGGTACAGGAGCTCGTCCACGATGAGCTGCTTCACGCTCAGCTTGGTGAAGGTGTTCCAGATCTCCTCGAGACGATCCAGCTCACGCTGCGCACGGTCACGGAGCTGACGCATCTCGCGCTCGCCGCCGTCCTTGACCTTGCGACGCACGTCCGACTTGGCACCCTCGGCCTCGAGCTCGGCGATGTCCGCCTCGAGCTTCTGAGCGCGGGCTTCCAGATCGGCGTCACGCTGATCGGCGACTGCCTTCTTCTCGACCTGCATCTCGGCCTCGAGCGTGGACAGCTCGTTGTGCCGGAGCTCCTCGTCGATACCGACGATGACGTAAGCGGCGAAGTAGATGATCTTCTCGAGATCCTTCGGCGCCAAGTCGAGCAGGTAACCGAGACGGCTGGGCACGCCCTT
Organism: Rhodococcus sp. NPDC058521; assembly: GCF_042719695.1. NCBI lineage: Bacteria > Bacillati > Actinomycetota > Actinomycetes > Mycobacteriales > Nocardiaceae > Rhodococcus > Rhodococcus sp. NPDC058521. Next base: position 181,972 of record NZ_JBHXNL010000001.1, on the reverse strand, counting down.
GAAGTACCAGATGTGAGTGACCGGCGCCGCGAGCTCGATGTGGCCCATGCGCTCACGACGCACCTTGGCACGCGTCACCTCGACGCCGCAGCGCTCACAGATGATGCCCTTGAAGCGGACACGCTTGTACTTGCCGCAGTAGCACTCCCAGTCCCGGGTGGGGCCGAAGATCTTCTCGCAGAAGAGGCCGTCCTTCTCGGGCTTGAGCGTGCGGTAGTTGATGGTCTCCGGCTTCTTGACCTCGCCGTAGGACCAATTGCGGATGTCCTCGGCACTGGCCAGGCCGATGCGGAGTTCATCGAAGAAGTTGACGTCGAGCACGTAACTTCCTTTCCCCAGAGGGATTGCGGATCAGCGGGGACCGCCGAATCCTGTCTGCCAATTCAAATGTGAACTACGCCCCCGGGCGGCGTTCCCGCCGCCCGGGGACCGAAATCTAGTTCGCGAGGTCGTCGACCGTCGCCGCCTCGTTCCTGGACAGGTTGATGCCCAGGTTCGCTGCGGCCCGCTCCAGGTCCTCGTCGTCACCGTCCGCCATCGCGATGGCCGCACCGTCCGAGGACAGCACCTCCACGTTGAGGCAGAGCGACTGGAGCTCCTTCAGGAGCACCTTGAACGACTCGGGGATACCCGGCTCGGGGATGTTCTCGCCCTTGACGATCGCCTCGTACACCTTCACGCGGCCCACCACGTCGTCCGACTTGATGGTGAGCAGCTCCTGCAGCGTGTAAGCCGCGCCGTAGGCCTGCATCGCCCAGCACTCCATCTCACCGAATCGCTGGCCACCGAACTGGGCCTTACCGCCGAGCGGCTGCTGGGTGATCATCGAGTACGGGCCGGTCGAACGTGCGTGGATCTTGTCGTCGACCAAGTGGTGCAGCTTGATGATGTACATGTAACCGACCGAGACCGGGTACGGGAACGGCTCGCCGGAACGGCCGTCGAACAACGTGGCCTTTCCGTCGCGCTGGACCATCGCCTCACCGTCACGGTTCGGCAGCGTCGAACTCAGCAGACCGGTGAGCTCGTCCTCCTTGGCACCGTCGAACACCGGGGTTGCGATGTTCGAGTCGGCTGGAGCGGACAGCATTTCCTCCGGCAGCGTCGCGGCCCAATCGGGACGCGAACCGTCATCGGCGACCTGGATGTTCCAACCGGTCTTACCGATCCAGCCCAGGTGAGTCTCGAGCACCTGACCGATGTTCATACGACGCGGAACACCGTGGGTGTTCAGGATGATGTCGATCGGGGTGCCGTCGGGCAGGAACGGCATGTCCTCCTGCGGGAGGATCTTGCCGATGACGCCCTTGTTGCCGTGGCGGCCGGCGAGCTTGTCACCGTCCTGGATCTTGCGCTTCTGGGCAACGTAGACACGGACCAACTCGTTGACGCCGGGAGGCAGATCGTCATCGTCGTCGCGCGAGAACACGCGGATACCGATGACCTTGCCCGTCTCACCGTGCGGCACCTTGAGCGACGTGTCGCGAACCTCGCGAGCCTTCTCACCGAAGATCGCGCGGAGCAGACGCTCTTCCGGGGTCAGCTCGGTCTCACCCTTCGGCGTGACCTTTCCGACCAGGACGTCACCGTCACGAACCTCGGCACCGATACGGATGATGCCGCGCTCGTCGAGATCGGCGAGGACCTCGTCCGAGACGTTCGGGATATCACGAGTGATCTCCTCGGCACCGAGCTTGGTGTCGCGGGCATCGATCTCGTGCTCCTCGATGTGGATCGAGGTGAGGACGTCCTCTTCCACAAGGCGCTGCGACAGGATGATCGCGTCCTCGTAGTTGTGGCCTTCCCACGGCATGAACGCAACGAGCAGGTTCTTGCCGAGCGCCATCTCGCCGTTTTCGGTGCAGGGGCCGTCGGCCAGAACCTGGCCGGCCTCCACACGCTGACCCTCGTCCACGATCGGACGCTGGTTGGCGCAGGTGCCCTGGTTGGAACGTGCGAACTTGCGCATCCGGTACGTGGTCCGCGTGCCGTCGTCGGCCATCACGGTCGCGTAGTCGGCGGAGATCTCCTCGACCACACCGCTCTTCTCGGTGACGATGACGTCGCCCGCGTCCACGGCGGCACGCAGCTCCATACCGGTACCGACCAGCGGAGCCTCGCTGCGAACCAGCGGCACCGCCTGACGCTGCATGTTGGCACCCATGAGCGCACGGTTGGCGTCGTCGTGCTCGACGAACGGAATCATCGCGGTCGCGACGGACACCATCTGTCGCGGCGAGACGTCCATGTAGTCGATCTCGTCCGAGGAGACGAACTCGACCTCGCCACCCTTACGACGAACCAGAATGCGGTCGTCGGTGAAGCGACCGTCGGCGTCCAGCGTCGAGTTGGCCTGCGCCACGACGTGGCGGTCCTCTTCGTCGGCGGTGAGGTAGTCGACCTGATCGGTGACCTTGCCACCTTCGACCTTCCGGTACGGGGTCTCGATGAAGCCGAACGGGTTGACCCGCGCGTACACCGAGAGCGAACCGATCAGACCGATGTTCGGACCCTCAGGGGTCTCGATCGGGCACATACGGCCGTAGTGCGACGGGTGAACGTCTCGCACCTCGAGGCCGGCGCGCTCACGGGACAGACCACCCGGGCCGAGGGCCGAAAGACGACGCTTGTGCGTCAGACCCGACAGCGGGTTGTTCTGGTCCATGAACTGCGACAGCTGCGAAGTTCCGAAGAACTCCTTGATCGCGGCGACGACCGGACGGATGTTGATCAACGTCTGCGGCGTGATGGCCTCGACGTCCTGCGTGGTCATGCGCTCACGAACCACACGCTCCATGCGGGAGAGGCCCACACGAATCTGGTTCTGGATGAGCTCACCGACGGTGCGCAGGCGGCGGTTACCGAAGTGGTCGATGTCGTCGACCTCGACCGGAACCTCGACGCCACCCGGGGCGGTCATCGTGGTGTCGCCTGCGTGCAGGCGCACCAGGTACTCGATGGTCGCGACGATGTCTTCTTCGGTGAGGGTCGATGCGACGATCGGCTCGCCGGCGTTCAGGCCCAGCTTCTTGTTGATCTTGTAGCGACCCACGCGAGCCAGGTCGTAGCGCTTGTCCTTGAAGAACAGGTTCTCCAGAAGGGTCTGTGCGCTCTCCTTGGTCGGCGGCTCGCCCGGACGCAGCTTGCGGTAGATGTCGAGGAGGGCCTCGTCCGTACCGGCAGTGTTGTCCTTCTCCAGCGTGGCCATGAGGATTTCCGAGAACCCGAAACGCTCGGTGATCTGCTCGGTGGTCCAGCCCAGAGCCTTCAGCAGCACGGTGACCGGCTGACGACGCTTGCGGTCGATACGGACACCGACGGTGTCGCGCTTGTCGACGTCGAACTCGAGCCATGCACCACGGCCCGGGATGACCTTGACGCTGTGCAGGTCCTTCTCGGTGCCCTTGTCCACGGAGTGGTCGAAGTACACGCCCGGCGAACGCACCAGCTGCGAGACCACGACACGCTCGGTGCCGTTGATGATGAAGGTGCCCTTGTCGGTCATCATCGGGAAGTCACCCATGAAGACCGTCTGGCTCTTGATCTCACCGGTGTTGTTGTTGATGAACTCCGCGGTGACGAACAACGGCGCCGCGTAGGTCATGTCCTTGTCTTTGCACTCGTCGGTCGAGGCCTTGACCTCGTCGAAGCGAGGGTCCGAGAAAGACAGGGACATCGAGCCCGAGAAGTCCTCGATCGGAGAAAGCTCCGCGAGAATGTCCTCGAGACCGCCGGACACTGCGTTGTCGCCACGAGCTTCGGCGCGGTCACGCCAGCTCTGCGCACCGACCAACCACTCGAACGAATCGGTTTGTAGATCAAGAAGCCCGGGAACTTCGAGGGGCTCGCGAATCTTCGCGAACGAAACCCTCTTCGGGGCTCCGGGGATTCCGGAAACTGCCTTGGTCTGGCTAGAGACTGCCAAGATGCGTCCTTCCAGCACCTCACGCGGGCCGCTCTTGCTGTCGCGACCGCCGCTGTATCTGCTTCGAATTTCGCTGGTCACAACCCGAACGAAACTCGCCACGAACACTGAGGAGAAGGTCTCTCACAGGTGTACGAACGAAGGGTGGACAGGAGGCAGCCAGCGCAACGTCCAAAAGTACACCCAAACTCGAGAGATGTCGAGTCGGGTCCAGAAGAGAGCACCCCGATCGGTGCTTCGGCGCCAGCTGCGCGCAAGTTCACGGATCAGAGTGGCCCCAAACGCGCCCGGCGTCAAGATCCACGCACGGCGTTTCTTCCCAGGAGCAGAAGCTCCGACTACCTACCGAGGAGCCCGAACAGCTTCTTGCTGCCGTTCATCTTGGCCATCATGCGCTCGGTCTTGCTGTGCATCGGCGGCATCACCCCCAGCTGCCGCTGCAAGTCCGCCATGTCCCACCCGATCCACACCTTCGCGACCCGAGAACCGACGTACTCCTGCACGTCGAAGCCACGAACGTCGATGGACTTGCCGGTAGGCGCCAACCCGGGCGGCTCGATGGTGCCCGAATGCGTGGCCGTCATCCGCCACGTGAACGAAGCCCTGCGGTTGCCGGGGTCCGTCATCACCGCCCCCTCGAGTTCGAACCGGACGTCCGGGAAACCCGCCAGCATGTGCTCGACGAATACCCGGGCTTCCTCATGGGTGCGCATTACCGTGGGCCACCCGTTGTCCGTGTATTCGCAGTCCGGCATCATCAGATCGAGCACGTTCTGCGAATCACCCGAGTTCCACGCGGCCAACCAGGCCTGCGCGAACCGAGTCGCGAAGTCGGGGTCGTTCTCGCTCAGCCCTGTCGATTCCTTCTGCTGTTCCGTGTTCACCATGTTCGTCTCCCCTAGATCAGGTCGTCGGGCAGGCCCTTGCTCATCCGCCACAGTTTCTTGGTGAGGAATCCCTCGTACATTCCGACATCCACGAAGAACCGGGCCATCGGCTCACAGAAGTATTGGAGGTTCGCCTTGTAGTGAGGCCCCCTCCGAGCCGCGATGAATCCACGCAGCGGATTGATCCCCACGGACCGGTATATCGACGGGTGCACGAGATTGGGAAAGACCCCGAATGCCTGCAGAGCCAAGAAGAAGCGGTGCGGAGCTCGCCGAATCCTGCCACGCGACTCCATACCGCGACGGACCTCGTCGCGCGCGAAGGCGATGTGTCGCGCCTCCTCCATGACGTGCAAACGCATCACCTGACGCACATGGGGCTGGATGGTCGGATCATTCATCGCCTCGCGCTGCGCTCGGTCGAGAATCTCCTCGACGAGCATGACGGAGCCGTACGCGAACGGTCCGAGCGGGACGAACGAGATGAAGCGGAACATATACAGCAGAAACTTCGGCTGACGGTAGGGTTCCACGCCCATCTTGCACAGGAGTTGCGCGAACATCGTGGAGTGACGGGCTTCCTCCCCCGTCTCGGTTAGCGCGTACTGCGAGCGCTTTCCGATCAGATCGCCCTCCGTGACGCTCCGGAGGAACATCATGCCGACCCAGCACTCGGCATAGATCGCGTAGCTAAGGATGCTGGCCAGTTCTTGCTTCCCCAGTTCGATCCTCTGCTCAGGAGTGAGCTTGTCCCACAATTTCGTGCCGTACAACGATTGCCTGTGTTCTGGGAGCCACGCCTTCCCATCCTCGAGCGGCGCATCCCAATCCATGTCCACTTCGGGATCGAAGAACTTCTCCGCCGAGGATTTCAGAAGTCGCGACGCAACCCTGTCTCGCTTCTCGCCGTCAGTTACCGTCACGAAAACTCCCCTCACGTAATGACTTTGATCGATCGACACAGTTGACGGGGCCGATTCCCGCGAATTACCTCCCAGCCCGGGGAAAGTGTCAGCGACACCGCAACCCTTGTCAAGGATTCGACGAGCTCGACCGACGAGTCCACCCAAAAGCTGGACAGGTGTCGCATCCCCCACTAGCGTTCACCCGGAGTGACCGGAGCCACAAGCCTGGTTCATCGATCGCGTTCGAATCCAAATCGGCCTTCTTCGAACACTATTCAAGATTCAACGACGCGACATGGGGGAAGGTGCATTGAGCACTCACGAAGAGACGCCCGATCACCACGAGGGTGGGTACAAAGGCACCGCAACGATCGAATTCGATTGCTTCACAACAGAAGTGGAGATCGTCCTACATGGACACCCCGAGCCGATCGACGGCGTGTATCGGTGGTACGGACGCGCTGCGAAGAGCGCTCGACTGTCGGAGCACCTGAAGGGCGCAAAAGCCGCTGCCAAGATTCACACACCGTCCGGCTCTGCACCGGCCACCGTTGGTGACCCCGACGTCTGGGACCGGTATCGCATCTTCGGCAGAAGCCGCCCGCCGTACCGACTGCCCGACCCGAACAGTCCCGGAGAGTGGAGCGCTCCGGCAGATCTGTACTCCGACACAACCATTGAATTCGGGGACAACACTCTCCCCTGATCACCTCGAAAGGAAAACATGGGCGGATGGGGATCGTTCGTGGTCTCCCGTCGCCGAACAGTGCTGGTCGTCGTCCTGGTGGCGGTGTTCCTGAGCGGACTGTTCGGTCTCGGCGTGTTCGACAGACTGAGCCTCGGGGGTTACAACGACCCGAACAGCCAGTCCGCCGAAGTGGACCGATTGATGACGGAGTCCGTCGGCCGTGATTCGGCCGACCTCACAATCACCTTCCGGCCGACCGACGGCCGATCCATCGACGAGGTCGAGGGCGTCGTCTCCGAGCGCCTCGCGCAGATCGACGACGACTGGCTCGCCGGCCCCCCACTCACGTACTGGACCGCGCCGGCATTCACCCAGCAGGCACTACGCTCCGCGGACGGAAGCACTGCGCTCGCAGCATTTTCCCTGTTCGGCAACGAGAACGATCGGCTCCACTTGGTGCCTCGCATCCAGGAACTCCTGCAGTTCGACGGAATCGAGACCCAGTACGGCGGGTACAGCGTCATCGAGGATGCTTACAACCAACAGTCGAAACGTGACCTCGTCATGGCCGAATCGATGTCGTTTCCGCTGCTGATGATCCTGCTGCTCGTGTTCTTCGGTGGGCTCGTCGCGGCCTCCATGCCTTTGGTGATCGGCGGGCTCTCGGCGCTCGGCGCACTCGCCTGGCTGCACGTGCTCTCCTACTTCACCGAGGTCAGCTCTTTCGCGGTGAACATCGCCACCCTCATCGGTCTCGGTATGGCGGTGGACTACAGCTTGTTCATCGTCAGTCGTTTCCGGGAGGAAGTGCGTGCCGGCCACGACACCAGGTCTGCGGTGGAACGGACGGTCGCGACAGCAGGGCGCACCATTCGATACTCCTCACTCCTGCTCATCTGCGGATTCCTCGGATTGCTTGCATTCCCACAAGCTTTCGTCCGTTCGTTCGGATACGGAGGGATCGGCGCCGTCGCCGTTGCCGCAACGATCTCCATGACCGCCCTTCCCGCCGCGCTGGCGATACTCGGTCCGCGCATCGATGCGTGGAGTTGGCGTCCGGGAAGCCTTCGGCGGGGCGAGGAACGGTCGTTCAGATTCTGGACGCGTGTCGCTAGTCGATCCATGCGCCGACCAGTGGTCACGGTGACGCTCATTCTGGGTGCACTCGCCTTCGTGAGCGTTCCCGCGCTCGGAACACAGCTCGGTGATCTCAGCGTCGACGGGCTACCTGCCGACAACCCGGCTCGCGTCGTCGTCGAAGAAACCCAGAAGGACTTTCCGCTCGCCAACAACGGGGCCACGATTCTCGTGCGTGCCACCGACGGGGGTACACCGTCCCCCAGCGAAGGCGCCGCGGTCGCCGATGCAGCCAACGGTGTAGACGGAGTGGCGGCAGCGTTCGTCACCAACACCACCCCCGAATTCACCGTGGTGAAAGCGATTTTCGACAGCCCGGATCGATCCGAATCGGCATACGGGACCGTCGAAGGCCTGCGCGATCTGAGTACACCCGAGGGCACCGAACTCCTTCTCGGCGGTATCACCGCCCTCTCTGCAGACGGGCTCGACTCCATCGCCGGGGCGATCCCGGTGATGATCGCGATCATGGTCTTGGCGACCCTCGTCATCCTGTTCGCGGCCTTCCGGTCGGTAGTGCTGCCGTTCAAGGCCGTGTTCATGGCGACCGTGAGTTTGTCCGCAACGTTCGGAATCCTCACATGGCTGTTCCAACACGGGCACGGATCGGGAATTTTCGGTGTGGACGCAGGGCCGTTGCTCGCCACGATGGTGATCGTCATCCTCGCCTTGATATTCGGACTGTCCACCGACTACGAGATCTTCCTCATGTCGCGGATGCTGGAGGCGAAGGAACGCGGCGCCTCCAACGAGGCCGCGATCCTCGAAGGCGCCGGTCGAACCGGCCGCATCATCACGGCTGCGGCTCTCTTGCTGCTGGTCGTCACCGGAGCCTTTGCAATATCCGACCTTTCGATGATGCGGTTCGTCGGAATCGGAATGATCATCGCTCTCGTCATCGACGCCACCGTCGTCCGGATGGCACTGGTGCCAGCACTCATGAAGTTGATGGGCAACGCCAACTGGTGGGGGCCCGCCGCATTCGCACGCAAACGGCCACCGCTCACCGGGATCGGACCGCAGCAGGCGGAACCCGACTCGTCGAAGCATTCGCTTCCCACTCATTGATCCACAACACCTGTCAGACAAGAGATAGCGGAGGGGACGTACATGGTTGAGGTTGCAATTGTCGGTATCGGATGCCGCTTCCCGGGAGGAATCGACGACCCTGCGAGCTTCTGGCAGTTCCTCATGGACAAGGGCGACGGAATCGTCGAGGTCCCCGAGGACCGTTGGAGTCTCGAGAAGTTCTACGACCCCGACCCGGATGCGCCCGGTCGCATGTACACGAAGAAGGGCGGGTTCCTGACACAGTCGCTGTGGGACTTCGACCCAGAGTTCTTCGGCATCTCGCCGCGTGAAGCCTCGATCATGGACCCTCAGCAGCGACTGCTGCTCGAAGTCGCCTGGGAAGCACTCGACGATGCCGGTATGGCTGCGCGCGTCGGGGGACGCAGCGTCGGTGTGTACGTAGGCGGATTCACCAACGACTCGGCGTACGCGCGGGTGGCTGCATCGGCTCGGGCCTCGATCAACCTGCACACCCCGACCAGCTCGTCATTCACTCTGCTGTCGAACCGCATCTCCTACGCCCTGGATCTGCAGGGGCCCAGCATGACGATCGACACGGCTTGTTCCTCTTCGCTCGTTGCGTTCCACGAGGCGACGCAGGCAATTGCCCGAGGCGAGTGTGAGGTCGCCCTCGTCGGCGGTGTCAATGCGATGATCCAGCCGGAAACCTTCATCTCCATGTGCAAGGGGCGCTTCCTCGCCGTGGACGGACGAAGCAAGACCTTCGATGCCGCGGCCGACGGCTACGGCCGCGGCGAAGGTGCGGGCATGGTGTTGCTGAAGCCACTCGACGCTGCACGTGCCGACGGTGACCGCATCTATGCGGTGGTCCGCGGAACCGGGTCCAACCAGGACGGTCGCACTCTCGCCATCCCGGTTCCCAACCCCGTTTCGCAACAACACCTCGCCGAGCGGGTTTCCGCAGAAGCAGGCATTGCCCCACACGAAGTTTCGTACGTAGAGGCACACGGCACCGGTACGTCGGTGGGCGATCCGCTCGAGCTCTCCGCACTCGGCAACGCGTACGGAGCGGTGGAGGGCCGACGCGACCCTCTCGTCGTCGGCTCCATCAAGGCCTCGATCGGGCATACCGAAGCCGCCGCCGGTGTCGCCAGCGTCATCAAGGCAGCACTGACGCTGCACCACCGCACGGTCGCTCCGCAGGGTTGGCTGGACACTCTGAATCCGGAGATTCCGTTCGACGACCTGAACCTTCGCGTACCGACCGAACCGGAGCCTCTCACCCTGAACGGCCAGCGGGCCGCTGTTGCTGTGAACGGATTCGGATACGGTGGCACGAATGCCCACGTGCTCATGACGGAAGCACCGGAGCCGACGGTGGTCGTCGAACACGAGAAGCCCGTCGTGTCGCTGTTCCCGCTGTCGGCACGTAACGACGCGGCTGCCCGCGATCTGGCAACCCGCACCGCCGATGCACTTGCGTCGTGCTCCCCGGACGAGTTCGGGTCCTTCGTCACCGCCGCATGGTCCCGTCGCGCACACCACCCCGCTCGTATCGCGTTCCCTTTCACCGACAGGGACGATCTCGTTGCCCAACTTGCCGAGTTCGCCGAAGGAGCCGGAAGCGCGACCACCCGGGCGCTCCCCGACGGAGCGGCAAGACCGGTCTTCGTCTTCAGCGGCATGGGGCCACAGTGGTGGGCGATGGGTCGACAGCTCCTGAACGCCGAAGGAGCGTTCGCCGATGAAGCACGCCGCATCGACGCCGAGTTCGTGAAAATCACGGGTTGGTCGATCATCGAGGAGCTACTGCGCGAGGAAGACGAGTCGCGTATCCCGCGTACCGAATTCGCGCAACCCGCAAACTTCCTCGTCCAGGCCGCGCTCGTCGCCGAACTCGCCTCCGTCGGAGTGCACCCGCACACGGTGCTCGGACACAGCGTCGGCGAGGTCACGGCAGCGTACGTCTCGGGTGCATTGTCGTTGCACGACGCTCTTCTCGTCAGCTTCCACCGCTCTCGGCTGCAGGCGACGACCGCGGGAACGGGCGGGATGCTCGCCGTCGGGCTGTCCGCCGAGGACGCCGCAACCTGGCTGGACGGTGACCCGGACGGCGCATCCATTTCGATCGCAGCCGTCAACAGCCCCTCCGCGACGACGCTGGCCGGAGACGACGAGACGATCGCCCGCTGGCAGGAACGCTTCACGGAAGCAGGGATTTTCGCGCGAACGCTGAAGGTGGAGGTGCCTTACCACAGTCACTTGATGAACCCGATTCTCGACGAAATTCGCGAATCCTTGGCATCGCTCGTACCCCGAACTCCCACTCTGCCCCTGTTCTCGACGGTCACCGGAGAGGAAGTCGCCGAGGTTTCGTGGGGGCCGCAGTACTGGTGCGACAACGTTCGCGAGCCCGTTCGTTTCGCCGATACCGTTGCCGCCGTCGTCGGTCGTGGCCACCGACTCTTCCTCGAGATCGGTCCACACCCCGTGCTGGGCGGCAACATCCGCGAGATCCTGGTCCGGGCCGGAGAGAACGGCACCTCGATCGGCACCCTCGTGCGCGGTGAAGACGACCGGGCGTCGATGCTTCGCGCGCTGGGCAACCTGTACGCCCATGGCGCCCTCGATTCTTCGCGCGCACCGGGGTTGTCGAGCATTTCCACCCCGCATGTGCCCCTGCCGGCGTACCCGTGGCAGCGGACCAGGCTCTGGACCGAGGACCAAGCCATCACGAAGGACCGCCTGGGCGTCGCGGGCACGTTCTCGATGCTCGGAGAACGGACGGACTCCGCTGCCGACGAATGGGAAGTTCAGCTCTCTGCCACCAGGTTCCCGTGGCTGCCCGATCACGTCGTCAACGGTCGCGTGGTTCTGCCCGGCGCGGCCTACCTCGATGCGGCACTGAGCGCCGCGTGCGCTCGCACCGGAAACGAAACGTTGTCCCTCGAATCCGTCGAGTTCGTCGTACCATTGGTCCTGGACGAGCACGACATCCCCGTCGTGCGGTTGTCGGTGGAGGAATCGACCCGACGTGTCACGATCAGATCCAGGCAGGCGACCTCCACCAACTGGACGGTGCACGCCACCGGCCGCCTTCGCCAGGGCGCGCTCGATCCGGTCATGGCAGAGCCTGTCGACACGGAGGGCTTCACGAGGATCGCCGGCACCGACCTGTATGCCGGACTGTCGGCTGCGGGACTCTCTTACGGTTCTGCCTTCCAGGGAATCGAATCGGCCGAGGTCGGCGACGGAATCGTGGTGGCGGACATCGACTCCGCCATCGCCTCCGCCGGAAATCACCTGGCGCACCCGGCGGTGGTGGACACTGCCCTGCAGTGCGTGGCTGCCCTCATCGCATCCGGTTCGGCCGGCGCGGGCGCCACGGTCCCGTCGAGTGTCGACTCGATCAGGCGGTACCGCCCGCTCGCGGCGGCCTCCCGCGTCGTCGTGCGCAGGCGAACGATATCTCCGTTCACCGCGGACATCTCGATCTCCGACCGCTCCGGCAACGTGTCGGTGGACATGGCCGGCGTCGAGTTCCGGCCGATCTCGCCTTCGGCACCCCTGCATTCGCAGCTGGATCCAATCTTCTACGAGCCCGAGTGGGAACTCAGGGACAACCGCAGATCGACAGCACCTGTCTCGGGCGAATTCGCTCTCGTCGTCGCGTTGGGATCAGAAACGTCACGCAACGCACAGCACATCGCCGACGCACATCCGAATTCCATCATCACGAACATCGTCGAACCCGTCACCGAAGACGTCGCCGAACATCTCGGCGCACTCATCGCCGAGGGGTTGAACACGGCAGAAACCGCACGCGTGGTCGTCGTTGCAGGTACTGAGTTCGACGCGGTACAGAACGTTCACGCCATCGTGGAGGTCGCCAAGGCCATCAGTCTCGTCATCCACGCAGAGGACGAGACCGCGTCGGCCGCCGAGCGGCAGCGCACCGTCAGCGCGGTGATCGTCGCCGAGCGCGGATTCTGTCTTCCCAGCGACGTCGACGGAGCCGCCCCCGCACACTCCGCGCTCACCGGAGCTCGCAGGTCCCTACGCAACGAGCAGCCGCAGGCACAATGGCGTTTCGTCGACACCGATTCCGATACCGGCGCCGCGGAACTCACAGCCGAGGTATTCGGAGACGGCAGCGAAGTCGAGGACGTCGCCGACGAAGTGTGCCTGCGACAGGGCGCGCGGTGGGTACTGCGGGTACGTCGCACTCTCGCCGATCATCTCGGGGTCAGGCAACAAGCGGCGGTCATGACCGATCCCGAGAAGTCGTTCACCCTCGAAGTCCCGAAATCGAAGCTCATCTCGGACGTCGGATTGCGCACTGTCGAACGCGTGGCTCCCAAGGCCGGTCAGATCGAGATCGAAATGAAGACAGTGGGTCTCAACTACAAGGACCCCCTGAAGATCATGGGCCTACTCACCGAGAAGGACCTTGCCGGAACTTACTTCGACACCTTTGCCGGTATGGAGGGGGCCGGCGTCGTCACCCGCGTGGGCGACGGGGTGGACCACTTGTCCCCTGGTGACCTGGTAGCGGTCTGTGCGCGCAACATGATCAGCCGCTACCTCACCATCGACGCCGACGAAGGGGCCACGATGCTCGCGGCACCCAACACGGTCCCGGATCACTGCAGTTCCACGCTTCCCTTCATGACTTCGGAGATCGGGCTGCTGCGCCTGGCACGACTCGAGGCGAGCGAGACCGTTCTCGTCCACGGCGCCGCAGGTGGTGTCGGTCTCGCCGCGATCCAGGTCGCGAAGCGCTACGGCGCCACGGTGATCGCCACGGCAGGAACCGACGACCGCCGCCGCCAGGTTCTCGAAGCCGGTGCCGATCATGCGCTCAACTCTCGCTCCCTCAATTTCGTCGAAGAGGTTCTCGCCCTGACCGACGGCGAGGGCGTCGACGTGGTACTCAACTCGGCTCCGGGCGAGATCGTTCAGCAGAACTTCAGGGTGGCAGCGGAGTTCGCACGTATCGTCGAGATCGGCAAAGCCGACATCTACGGCGGCGGAGTCCTCGAGTTGAAGCCCTTCGACCGCAACTTGTCCTACTTCGCGGTGGACGTCGACCGAATGCTCGCCAAACGACCCGAGGTCGTGCGGTCGGTCATGCGTGGTGTCAACGCAGCACTCGGCGACGGGACCTACACGAACCTGCCGTTCGAGAAGTTCTCACTGGCCGACCTGGACAAGGCATTCGAAGCTGTTGTCCGTGCTTCACGGAACGGCCGAGTGGTACTCGCCCTCGACGACCCCGAGCCACCTGTCCTGCCCGCTATCCCCACGGTGGCAGTCGACCCCGAGGGTTCGTATCTCGTCACCGGTGGTTTCGGGGCCTTCGGACTCGCCACTGCCCGTTGGCTGGTCGCCGAAGGTGCCAAGCACCTCATCCTGGTCGGACGCAGCGGCGCCTCCACCCACCAGGCCAAGGCGCAGGTGGACGAATTCGTCTCCGCAGGCGTCGAGGTGATCACGGAACGGGTCGACGTGTCCGACTACGCGCAGGTGCGAGACGCTGTCACGCGGGCCCAGACCAGCGGACATCCGCTACGCGGTGTGTTCCACACTGCCGGCGTCGTCAACAACCTTCCGGTCCACCAGGTCACCCTCGAGTCTCTCGAGGAGGTGTTCGCCCCCAAGGTCCAGGGCGCACTCAACCTCGACAGGGCTGTGGAAGAACTCGGAGCCGATCTCTCACTGTTCGTCCTGTTCTCCTCGGTCAGCGCACTGACCGGCGGCGCGCCCCAGCTCGCGTACTCGGCAGCGAACTCCGTGCTCGATGCGCTCGCGTGGACGCGGCGTTCACAGGGCAAGCCTGGCTTGACGATCAGCTGGGGGTCCATGGCAGGCGGTGGCATGGCCGAAGCGACCGAGGAGGTCGTTCGGTTCCTCGCCCTGCTGGGATTCACGCCCATCGACATGGATGCCGCCACGCTCTACATGCGTGAGTGCCTGGCACTGGGCATTCCGCACGTGGCTGTAATGGACGTCGACTGGAAACAGTGGACATTGACCAACCACCCGAGCGCGACCAATCCTCGCTTCTCCGAACACGTCGAAGCAGCGGGTGAAGGCGCTTCCGGTGCCTCTGCCCTGCAGGCCGAGATCCTCGCTCTCCCCGAGGAACAGCGAGGCGAGGTCGTGACCTACATCCTTGCCGAGCAACTCGCTGTGGTGATGGGTGTGCCCGCCGAGTCCGTGGACGTCGTCACGCCACTCCCCGATCTCGGCATGGACTCGCTCATGGCTGTCGAGTTCGCGGCGCGTGCCGGCAAGACCCTCGGAATGGACATCTCGGCGCTCGAGATGGGCCGTGGACTCGGACTGTCCGACGTCGGCACGAAAATGGCAGCTCACTTGGCCAGCCAGGGTCCTCGATCCGATGCGGGCAGCACGCTTGCGCCGGCCACGACCGCAGGCGCCCCAGCCACAGAGAAGCCAGTCGACGCGGGTGAACTCGCCGGGGCGGTGGAGTGACATGACCACCGACGCCAGAGACATCGCCCGCCAGATGCTTGCCCGTGCTGCGGGCTCGGCGCCTGCAGCACGGGCCGAGCCCGCACCGTCCACTACGCCGGCGCCGGCAGTACGCGGCGCAGGCAAGCCTGCGGCAGGGCAGGACTTCGACCCCACTTTCAGCACGCATCCCGGTGTGGTCGAAGCAGAATCCACATTCGGGAATCTGGACTCCGTCTTCTCGGCGGTCGACCTTCCCAATCCGTTCTACCTTCCCCACCAGGACACGAACGGACCCACCGTCCGCTACTTCGACGAAGACATCCCGAACTTCGGAAGTTTCAGTTATCTGGGCATGGCGGTGGAACCGCGGGTTCGGGAGGCAGCGAAAGCCGCCATCGACACCTACGGCACCTCGGTGTCCGCAGCCCGCATCGTCTCCGGTGAGATCCCGCTGTACTACGACATCGAATCCCACCTCGCGCGGTTGTACGACGTCGACGACGCGATCGTCACCGCGAGTGGTTACCTCACCAACGCGGCCACGGTCGGCTTCCTGCTGAGCAACAGTGACCTCGCCGTGTGCGACTCACTCGTGCACAGCAGCGTCCTGTCCGGGACGCAGTGGGCGGGCTGCCGCCGGCTGAATTTCCGGCACAACGACCCGGCGTCCTTGGACGCCATCCTGTCGATGTCGCGTGGCAGCTTCGGCAGGGCAATGGTGATCATCGAAGGTCACTACAGCATGGACGGCGACATTGCCCGGCTACCCGAGATCATCGAGGTGGCTCGCAAACACCGATGCTCGATCATGATCGACGAAGCTCATTCCTTCGGTGTTCTCGGCGAAACCGGCAAGGGTGTGCGCGAACTGTTCGACCTTCCCGGAGACGCTGTCGACGTGTGGATGGGAACCCTCTCGAAGGCCATGGGCAGTGTGGGCGGCTTCGTCGCCGGCAGTCACGAACTCGTCCAGGCCTTCAAGTACACGGCGCCGGGTCTCAGTCTCTACGCCACCGGGCCCGCGCCGTCGGCCGTTGCCGCGGCACTCGAATCGTTGCGCATCCTCGACGAGGAGCCACAACGCGTCGCCGCCCTCCGCAACAACGGGGCGACACTGAGTCGCCTCGCGCGAGAAGCGGGGTTCGACACCGGAATCTCGGAAGGCACACCGATCGTTCCGATCATTCTGGGCAGCAAGGCAATCACCTGCTCGGCGAAGATGCTGCAAGCCGGCATCAACGTCAACGCCATCGTCTACCCCTCGGTACCCGAGGGAGAAGAGCGACTGCGCTTCTTCGTGAACACAGCGCACACGACCGAACAACTCGAGCACACCATCGACACACTCCGCACAGTCGTCGCAGAAGTCTGAGCCACCACGAAAGGCCTGGAACATGACACAGATCGGATCGAGCACAACACGAACTGCCACGGTGTCGTACTTCAACGAGGCAGTGCCCGACACGGTCGTCAGCAACGCCGACCTCTGTGCCGTCCTCGACACTTCGAACGAATGGATCGTGACCAACACGGGTATCGAGAATCGGCGCTACCTCGAGGAGGGATTGGCAGCGTCGGACCTTGCCGCCGAAGCGGCCCGAAAGTCCCTCGACGAAGCCGGTATCGATGCGCGCGACCTCGACGCAATCGTCATTTCCACCGGTACCCCCGACCAGCCCTTTCCGTCGTGCGCAGTCATGGTCAAGGAGAAGATCGGGGCAACCCGTGCACTCCCCCTCGATCTGACCCAGGCCGCGTGCTCCGGTGGTCTCATGGCGATGGAACTGGCCTCGAGCATGGTGAGCTGCGACCGCTACACGACGGTATTGGTGATCGCGGTCGAAGTTCTCTCGCGCCAAACAGATCCCACCGACCGGACAATCCGCGTGTTCTTCGGTGACGCGGCAGGCGCGGCAATCGTCACCCGAGACGCCGAGCCCGGACGCGGCATCGTCTCCTCGGTGATCGATTCGGAACTCGACATGTCCGTCGGCATCAGGGGCGGTGGTTCGGCGCGACCACTCACTCACGAGACGCTGGACGCGGGCGAACATCTCATCCACATGAACGGTCGACGCGTCATGGAGATGGCCACCAAGAAGCTCCCCGAGGCGATCACCGACGCGGTCCGCGAAGCCGGGCTGGAGATCGACGACGTGGACAACTTCATCTTTCACCAGGCAAACATCAACATCATCCATGCGGCGCTCGACTCCTTGGGAGTCGACAGGTCCAAGGCTCCCATCAGTCTGGATCGGCTGGGAAACACCGGATCGGCAAGCATATTCACCGCGCTCGCACAACTACGCCGTGCCGGTGGATTGACCCGGGGTGAAACCACGGTCATCGCGACCATCGGCGCCGGATTCATCTGGGGCGCACTGGTCGTCAGACACTGATACCCCACATCGATCAGCGAAGGAGTCCAGGTGTCGAACCAAGTGGACGTTGAGATTCGTCCAGCAGGGCGCAGCGATATTCCCGCGATGGCAGCAGTGCTCGGTCGCGCCTTCCTCGAGGACGACCCCGTCGGCGAGTACCTGTTTCCCGACGGGCGCACCCGCCACACACGGCAGGTGCGCATGATGTCGATCCTCATCCGTCGGCGATTCATTCCGCAGAACGGCGCGGAGGTCGCGGTCGTCGACGGCACCGTGGTGGGAGTGTGCCTGTGGAACACCCACCCGGCGCGGCGAACCCCGTGGCACAACTTCGTTTCCGGGCCGCAATTGATGTGGGCCATGCGATCACGGGTCTTCGCCGGGATGTCACTCGACTCCACTTTCGCAAAGATCACTCCCGGTGTTCCCCACATTTTCGGTGTGTATCTCGGTTGCGATCCGCATCTGCAGAAACGTGGGGTCGGCGAAGCGCTCGTTCGGTCATTTCTCGGCAAGGCGGACTCCATGTCGCTGCCCGTCATCGGGGTCTGCAAGAACGAGAACGTCCCGTTCTACGAAATGTTCGGGTGCGGACTACTCGGCCGTGCCAAGATCGGCCGGGGCGGACCCGAGGAAAACGTGATGATCAAGCTTCCCGCGGCAGCTCGCGCCGCAACGGAGAAGGCCCGTATCGCCAGCTGATACAGCAATACGGGCCCTCTCCGGGTTCTTCTACGTCTCAGGCGTCGCGGATGCCCGCGAGTACCCACTTGCCGTCGATGCGCTCCATGTCGATGACCAGAGAGCCGGACGTACTGCCCTGAGCCGCACCCTCGTTCGTCGAACTCACGTTCATGAACGCGACCAAGGTTGCGCGGTCACCGTCGAGGATGCTGACACCGACGTCGGACACCTCGGCCTGGGTAGCCGTCTTAGTCTGCTGTACCGCAGTCTTGGTCGTGTCCGCAGTCTGGTCGAACTCCTTGCGCATCTCGTCGTTCATGTACGTGCGCGCACGGTCGAAGTCTTCGTCGACGGTCTCGAACCCGTAGCTGAACGTCGCCTCCGAGGCTTCTTTTGCTGCAGCCGACACCTCGGCGGTCGTCGGCCCGTCGATCCAGGCCGTGTTGTCGAATCGTGCAAAAGGTTTGAAGGCCGCAACGACGGCGAAGATGCCCAACACCAACGCGATGATTCCCAGGATGCTCACCAAGCGCCAGGTGACACGGCTGTCGCCACTCGTCGGTGCAGGCCCGTCCCCGGACACGGAAGCCGCCTCCGACTGCGGGCGCGCACCCATCCGCGGCATTCGGTTCGCGACGCGTGCTTTTGGCGGGGCAGCAGCGGTTTCCCGTTTCGAGTCGGAATCGGCCGACTCTTCGACCTTCGTGTCCGCCTTCTCGCCCTCGTCCGAAGGCGTCGGCTTCGCCTCGGGTGCAGCGGCCGTCTCCGTCTTGCTCGACTCCGCGACTTCGGGGGCTTCCGACGCAGGCGACTCCACCGGCGTTGCCGACTCCGGCTTCTCGGTCGCAGGCACAGACTTCTCGGTCGCAGGCACAGACTTCTCGGTCGCAGGCACAGTCTTCTCGGTCGCAGGCACAGTCTTCTCGGTCGCAGGCACAGACTTCTCGGTCGCAGGCTTCCCCGGTTCGACCGTCCGCCCGCGGGTACCGGCAACGCGCGGACGCCGACCCTTTGCCGCGCCGGTCGGCACGTTGTTCTTACGCTTCGGGGGCACTTCTCACCACTCTCTCGTTGCGCGGCGTTCCGTACGTTCCGGACGCCCTGGCAATCCACATTCCGCTGTGCGGCTACTGACCGCCGTTGTCGGGCGCGGGTTCGGCCGGCTGTTCTTCGGGCGCAGGTGCGGCCGGCTGTTCTTCGGGCGCAGGTGCGCCCTCCGGGGCGGGTGCGGCATTCGGATCGGCAGGCTGGCCTTCTGCACCCGGGGTCGGTCCCTGCTCGATCGGAACTCGGTCACCGACCGGCTCGACCGCCGACGCCTTCCATACACCGTCGACGTTTTCCACGGTCATGCGCATGGTGACGACATTGACTTCGTACTGGGTAGGCCATTCGTAACGCACCTTCAACGCTACGAGTGCCTTCGCCGTGTCGTTGTCCTTGTCGAGTTCCAGCAAGGCACCGTTGGAAAGCTCGGCCGACTGGGTGGCCTTGGTGCTCTTCATCTGATCGGTGATGCCGGCGATAGTGTCCTCGAGACTCTTGGTCATCGTGTCGCCGGTGATCGACGAGCGCATGTTCTCCAAGGACTCTTCGAGATTGTTCGCATCTGCCGTGTTCAGGTTGATAGCCGCCTGCTCGGCACCGAACAGCGCGTCGTCACGGGTCTGTGCAGTCGAACGGTCTACCACGAGGGCGTGTGCCCACTGGTACCCGAACCATCCGGCTGCGACGACCGCGACCACGAGCAGCGCCACCACCGCGACGAAGGCTGCGGTCAGTTTCGTTGTCGGCCCCGACGACGGCTCTGCCGCCGTCGGCGTCGTGGTTGTTCGCGTCACACCAATACACCCTACTGATTGTTCGAGTCGGCATCCCACGGCCGACGTGGCCTGCTACTTCGGAGTAACTCCGATGAGCGGTGCCAGCTGGGAAGCGATCGGATTCAAGTTCAACTTGTCCGGATCGACCTTCGGCTTGTTGTCCCATGGCTGCGGCGTCTTCGGATCCGCATAGACGATCCGATCGGCGCTACGCACACCCGTGACGCTGCCCTGAGGGGCGTCACAGTTCGCTTCCGTGTTGAACGGGAAATCCTGCTGAGTGTCGTCGAAGTTGGGATCTTCCCGCTTCATCTGATCGAGGATCTCCTGCGTACCCTCGTACCCGATCGTGCAGGAGGGAGGCCGGTTCGCCTCGACGACGATGCCCTGGTGCACGGTGCCGTCGCCCGGTGCAATCGTGGACGCACCAGCGGCCAGGCCGGGCAAGAAGATCAACAGCGGCTGCAGAGCGATCGCGCGGGGCGCGAGACTCTTACCCAACGCAGCAAGATTGGTGAGGTCCGTCGTGAGGCCGGGGCCGGCATCTGCCACAAGCTGTCCCAGTTCGTTGCTCGCCGGATTGCCGTTGTCGATCAGTGCCCGCACGTCTGGATCGCTCGACCGGAGCTGAGCAGTCACTGCGTTGAGGTCGGTGCTGAACTGCCGGATCGCCGAAGATTGATCCGACTGCGTGTCCAGTACCGTGCGAGTGTCCCTGATCAGAGACAGCGTCTGCGGAAGATGCTCGACACTGGTCGTCGTCAGAGTCGACAAGGAATCGGTCAGTTGTTTGAGGCTGTCCCCCTTGCCGTCGAAGGCCGTTCCCAGTTCCTGCGCGACTACCCGAAGATCGTCGACCGGAACGGATTTCACGAGACCGTTGATGCTCATCAGAACCTCGTCGACCGGAATCGGCGTTTCGGTGTCCGTGATGATCGAGCCGTCCTCGAGGTACGGCCCCTGATCGGTGTCCGGCTGTAGGTCCACGTACTGCTCACCGATCGCCGATCGGTTGGCAACGATCGCCTTTGCGGAGGCCGGGATGTCCGGCCCACCGTTATCGAGCTTCAACTCGACGTTCAGGCCGTCCTGTGTCAGCGACAACTCGCCCACGCGGCCGACAGGAACGCCGCGGTAGGTGACCTCGGCATTGGTGAAGATGCCGCCGGAATCTTTGAACTGCGCGTCGACGCTGTACTCACCGAACCCGAGCAGGTTGTCCAACCGCACGTACTTCGCACCCACGTACGTGAGACCGAGTACCGCGACGACGATGAACGCCACCAACTGAATTCTGACTATGCGGGATCTCATTCCCCACCCCCTGGAATGAGGTTCTTGATCATTCCCTCGATCGGGTTCGACGAAGGAGGCTCTTCATCGCTCGCCGGCGCGTTGCCACTCGCAGGAGTCCGGCCGTCCGCAGGCGCGCCCGGTGTTCCCGGAAGACCTGGGATTCGCGGCATCCCCGGAACGGGATTTGTGACCGTCTTGAGCGGAGGCAGCGGCAACAAAGAGATCGTCGGCCAGCCGGGCGCGGGGCCGTTCCCGTTGTAATACGGGTTCGACGGATCGACATTCGGCTTGGGCGAACCGAACTTCGGCGGAACGTATTGCGGATCTCCTTGTCCGACGCCGAGACCGGACAACGTGTCGCCGATCTGCATGTCGACCGTCAAGAACAGGTTTACCGATCCACCGAGTGCGATCTGCTCGACACCGTCCGGGAACGGCACCGTCGGGATGAACGCCAGCGAGTTCGGGAGATCGTCTCCGGAATCGGCGAGCGCCTGCAGCGTCGGTCGCAATGCGATCAGATCCTTGATCAAGTCGTCCTTCGACTTGTTGATCACGTCCGTACCCACGGCGCCGAGCCGGTCCAGCTGCCCCAGCATTGCTGTGAGCTGTGGGCGCTGCTCGTTGAGCACCTGAGTGGCAACCGGCAGCTCGTCGAGGACCTTTGCGATCTTGTCGTTCTGGTCGTTGACTCTGGCAGTCAACGTGTCGAGGCCGTCGAGAGCGCGCGTGATGTCGTCACGCTGCTGATTGAGACCGTCGACCAAGGTGTTCGCCTCTTGCAACAGGTCTTTGACACGACCCTCGCGACCGTCGAGCGCCGTCGTCAGCTCGTGGATGACCGGCTGCAGCTGCCCCACACCGCCACCGTTGAGTAACAACGACATAGCGCCGAGTACCTGCTCGATCTCGGTCGCGTGACGCGTCTGCGCCAATGCGATCCTGTCGCCGGACTGCAATCGATTCGGATCCTGGTCACCTTCCGGGACCGACAGCTGAATGAACTTCTCGCCGAGTAGATTCGTCTGTTCCACAGCGGCCAGCGCGTTCGCCGGCAGATCGACCGAGGAGTCGATGACGACGTCCACGTCGGCGTTCCAGCCATCCGGGCCCACCGAAATGGAATCGACCCTGCCGACCGGCACCCCGTCGACTTTGACGGCGGATTGCGGGACCAAATCGAGAACGTCGTCGAACTCGATCGAGATCCGCATCGGGTTGTCACCGACGTCGGCACCGCCCGGAAGGGGAATTCCGTAGATACCTTCCGACGAGCACGACGTGACGGCAAGGGCGACTGCGCAGACCCCTGCACCAACGATGGCGCGACGCTTCATCGTCACTCCCCCTCTCCGCCGACATTGAGTCGGGGCGACTCGACACCCGGCACAGTGCCTGGTACGACGCGTCGCTGGATGTTGTCCGCGCTCATGATTCCGAAAGGCAGGTTCAGCGTTGGAGTCTTCAGCCCCTCGGTGATCTCGGAAGTCACCCGGCCACACTGATCGAGCAGTGGTTGCATCTGCGCGCCGAGCTGCTCGAAGCGCGGATCACCGGGCACCAACTTGCCGAGGTCGAGCAACTTGCACACCGCGCCCGCCGGATCCTGCAGGTCGGGGAATGCGAGACGTGATGCGAGCACACCCGCCTCTGCATCGTAGGAATTCGCGAGGTTGCTGGTAGCCAGAGGAAGAAGTGTTAACGAGTTCACGAGCGATTGACGGTTGTCGGCGAGCGTCTGAGTCACCGGCACCAGGTCGTTGACGTTCTTCGCCAACATCTCGCGATTGTCGGCGACGAATGTGGCAACCTCGCCCAATGCCCCTGCAAGCTGATTCAGTGCCGCGCCGAGGTTCTCACGCTCGCCGGCGAGGAAGCCGGAAAGGTCGGCGAGCTGGGTGTTGAACTCGCGGACCTGCTGATCGTTCGCGGCAAGAGCACCGACGAAGACCTCCAGGTTGTCGACCGTCGCGAAGATGTCGTCGCGGTTCTCGTTCAAAGTGCGTGCAGCAGACGACAGCTCAGTGATGGTCTGCCCGAGTGCCGCACCGTTGTTCTGGAGGTTCTCCGCACCGGTTTCGACGAACTCCGAGAGCGCGCCGTCCTTGTTGGCACCGTCCGGGCCGAGAGCCGCGGTCAGCTTGTCGATGCTCGAATACAGCTGGTCCACCTCGACCGGAGTCGCGGTGCGACTCTTGTCGATGACCGCGCCGTCCGGCATCTTCTCGCCACCCTTGTAAACGGGGGCCAACTGGATGTACCTGTCCGCGACCACAGATGGCGTGATCTGAGCGGCCTTGGCGTCCGCCGGAATATCCACGCCCCGGTCGACCCGAAGCCCGACCTTGACGACATCGCCTTGTGGTTCGACGGAATCCACGGATCCGACCTTGACCCCGAGAACACGGATGTCCGAACCCTCGTAAATGCCCACCGACTTGTCGAAATAGGCGGCGATCTTCGTGGTTCCGGCGCGGGTGAACACCCACCACAGCACCCCGGCCACGACCAGCACCACGACGAGACCGACAGCAACGAGAGCCAACCGGCCTCGCTTACCCCCGCCCGACGCGTTGTCGACGGCGCTCATCAGTTTCCTCCCAAAGTACGCAAGGGCGGACGGTCACCCGGAATGTCTGGCAGACCTGGCGGCAGCAGGTTCACGACCACCTGGTCGAACCAACGTCCGTTTCCGACCACGTTGGTGTAGAGCCGCACGAACGGCTCGTACAACTTCGTGGCCTTGTCGAGGTTCTCGTTGTTCTCACGCAGAAGGTCGACGACGCCGTTGAGTTGCTCGAGCGCCGGCCCGATCTGCTCCTCGTTCTCCCGGACCAGGCCGGTCAACTGCTGCGACAAACGTTGAGTTCCGGTGAGAAGCTGGGCGATCGATTGCTGACGCGTGTTGAGCTCGTTCAGCAAAAGGCTCGCGTCACTGATCAGACGTGTGAACTCCTCGTTGCGATCGGCCAACACCTTCGAGGTGGTGCTGGTGGCATCGAACAGGCGTCGAAGGTCCTCGTCACGACTCGCGATCGTGGTCGACAACCGACTGACACCGTCGAGCGAGGCGCGAATGTCGTCCGGCGTTCCCTCGAAGGCCTGGGACAGCGTCCGCATGCTCGTGGCGAGCTGATCGGAATCGATCTCGCCCACAGTCTCGGACGCACTCGAGAACGCTTCGATGACGTCGTACGGCGCCGTCGTGCGCTCCAACGGAATTCGATCGCTCGGGTTGAGTGGTTCGGTACCGCGGGGCTCGAGGGCCAGATACTTCTGACCCAGGAGGGTCTTGATCTGGATGGACGCCGAAGTCTGGTCGCCTACCCAGGCGTCCTTCACCTTGAAGTCCACGGCCACACGATCACCGTCGAGATCGACCGAGGACACCTTGCCGACCTTCACGCCCGCAATACGAACCTCGTTGCCCGACTTGAGTCCTGCTGCTTCGGAAAACTCTGCCGTGTACGTCGATCCCGCGCCGACGAACGGCAGCGAGTCGATGAAGAAGGCAGACACGGTTGCAAGCAGCACCACAGCGATGCCGAGAGCGCCCGCGACCGCTGGGCTGCGTCGTTTTCTCATCGTTGCTGCAACTCCTGTAGACCGTCGTGCGTGCATCGCTTCGCCGCATTGGTGTAGAGCGGCTGGTTCACGGTCGGAAGACCGGTTGGCAGGTTCAGGTACGGCGACGATCCCGGACCGGCCGCGATATCGACACCGCAGAGGTAGAACTGGAACCAGGAGCCGTAGCTTGCTGCGCGTCCCAGCTTCTCCAACTTGACCGGCAAGGTTTCGAGGACCCCGTCGACCGTGTCACGGTTTCGGTTCAAGGTGCCGGCCAACGTGTTCAGTGCGGATACCGAGCCCTGAATAGAAGGCCGTGTCGGTTCGAGGAGGTCCGAGGTCGCGTCCGTGAGACCGGCGAGCGACGTCACTGCCGACCCGACCACACCACGCTCGTTGGACAACCCCGTCACCAACTGCTGTGTGTTGGTGATCAGCGAGTCCAGTTGATCGTCACGTTCGTTCACTGTCGCGAGCACGTTGTTGAGGTTGTTGATCACACTGCCGATCACCGCATCTTTGTCGGCGATCGTGTTGGTCAGGCTCGCGGTATTCCGGACGAGATCCTCGATCGTGCCCGATTCACCCTGGAAGACCTGGATGATCTGGAAGGACAGCTTGTTGACGTCTTCCGCACTCAAGGTCTGGAACAGTGGTCGGAAACCGTTGAACAGCGTGGTGAGGTTGACCGCCGGCTTGGTGCGCTCCAGAGGAATCGTGTCCCCCGCTGTGAGCTTCTCGCCCTGCGCGCCCTCACCCTGCGCCAGCGAAATGTAGCGCTGGCCCACCAGGTTCCGGAACCGGAGGGTGGCGGTTGCGCTTCCCGGAAGCCAATCGCGGTCGTCGACCGTGAACTCGACGTTCGCCTGATTGTCGTTGACGATCGCGATCTTCTCGACCTGGCCCACGCGGACACCGGCGATACGTACCTCGTCACCTTCGTTCAGCGACGTGACATCGGAGAACACGGCGTTGAACTTGGTTCCGCCGCCCCCCCCGAGGTTCGCGATGGTGGCAGCCAGCAGGCCGGTGGCCAGGACTGTCACGACGGCGAAAACGATCAGTTTGACGAGCGGTGCCGTCAATCCCCTCATTCGAAGCTCACCTCTGCTCCCCTCAACGCCGGCGCACCCAGCCTCGTCGTCCAACTCGGTACATCCTGCGGCGCAATACCGTTCGCCTGCCCGTACACGACATCCAAAGTGTCCTTCTCGGCACGCGACCCGGCATAGCTCGCCTGGGTGGCCTCACCGAACGTGGGAACCTTGTCCGGAATGCCCGGCGGCGGCGGGAAGATGTCCAACGGGTCGGTCGAACCGGGGTTACGCGAAGGCACCTGGTAGGCACCGTCGTTGTAGGAGGACCCGCCCGGATACTGCGGGAACTTCTTGCCCGGCTCGTTGTACTTGTCGTAGCAAGCAGGACCGCGGTTGTCGATGAGACGCGGTTCGTCCTGGTTGGGCAGGTACCGCCCCTTGGGGTTGGTGAACTGCACATTGGCGCGCACGCCGGGATGCGGATCATCCGGAGCCAGCAGCTCACGCGCAACCGGCGCCGTGCGTGCGAAGCCTTCGAAGGTGCAGCCGAAGATCGGTGAGTACCGCGCCAGAATCTGGAGCGCCTCACGCGAATCCGCAGAGAAGCTGATGATCGAATCGGCGTTCCTCTCGAGGAGGTCCGCGGTGCTCGCCGACGTACCTGTCAACGACGTCAGCAACGAGGAAAGATCGTCCTGCTTTTCCACGACGGTGTTGCCGGTGACCGTCAGGTTGTCGAACGCGTCGATGAGCTGAGGCGCAGCCTCCGAGTAGGTCTGGGAGAAGTCGGCAAGACCACGCAGACCCTCCTGAAGATTGGGCAGCTCGGTGTTCACGCCCGCGAAGATCTGCTCGAGCCGATCCAGCGTGAGTCCAAGTTCTGCACCCCTGCCGCTCAGTCCCTGGGACAGGGCGCCGAGAGTGTTCGCCAGATCCTGCGGCGGAATCGCCTGCAGGAGCGGGAGAAGCCCGTCGAGGACGTCGCCGACCTCGACCGCGTTGCCGCTGCGGTCCTGCATGAGGGTGTCGCCCGCCTCCAACGGAGTAGCGCGGTCACCTTCGGGAATGATCAGGGAAACGTACCGCTCACCGAACAGCGTCTTCGGGAGAAGACGGGCTGTGACGTTGGAGGGAATCAACTCGGCCTTGTCCGGGTCGATCGCCAACTGCGCTGTGACAACCCCGTCGTCGCTCGAGGTTTCGCGAACCTCGCCGACGATCATCCCGCGAACCTTGACGTCCGCGTTGGGCGGCAGCGCATTACCGACCGAATCGGTGATGAGATCGACCTTCACGACTTTGGTGAAAGCCTTGTTGAAAGTGCCGATCGTGAAGACCAGGAAGAGCGCGAGCACGAGGAAGAAGACGAGCCCCAGCACGCGGCGGCGTAGAACCGACGGAGTCTCGATCATCCGGCCACCCTCACTGTCGTCGTCGTACCCCAGATCGCCAGGCTCAGGAAGAAGTCGAGCACCGCGATGGTCACGATCGCGGTACGTACCGCCCTACCCACTGCCACGCCCACGCCGGCCGGACCGCCGGAGGCGTGGTAGCCGTAGTAGCAGTGGATCAGGATCAGGATGAACGCGAACACGAGCACTTTCGCGAACGAGTACAACACGTCCTGAGGTGGAAGGAAGAGATTGAAATAGTGGTCGTATGAGCCCGGAGACTGTCCATTGAACACCGTACTGATCAATCGCGAAGCCAAATAGGCGGCCAGAAGACCGACGATGTAAAGCGGGATGACGGCAACGAAGCCGGCGATCATACGAGTGGTCACCAGGAAGGGAACACTGGGAACCGCCATGACCTCGAGCGCGTCGATCTCCTCGGAGATACGCATCGCGCCGAGCTGCGCCGTGAAACCACAACCCACCGTCGCGGACAACGCAAGTGCCGCAACGATCGGTGCGATCTCACGCGTGTTCACGTAGGCGGACAGGAAGCCCGTGAGGACCGAGCTGCCCAGCTGCTCGAGAGCTGCGAAACCCTGCATGCCGACGACGACACCGGTGAAACCGGACATCATTGCGATGACGCCGATGGTTCCGCCGATCACAGCAAGCGCACCGGACCCGAACGTCACCTCTGCGAGGAGCCGCAGAACTTCCTTGCGGTAGTGCACGAGTGTATGCGGCATCCACGCGATGGAACGCGCGTAGAACGACATCTGCTGCCCGGCCTTGTCCAGAACACCGAGCGGTGCCTGGCCGACCTTCCTGAGCCGCATGACCGTCCGGTCACCGCGGCCTTTCGCGATTGTCATCGCGTCATGATCCCTTCGCCGGAACGACCTGCAGGTACACCATCGTCAAAATCAGGTTCGCGAAGAACAGGAGAAGGAACGTGATGACCACCGACTGGTTCACCGCGTCGCCCACGCCCTTGGGGCCACCCTTCGGATGAAGTCCCTGATAAGACGCGATTACGCCGGCAATCAGTCCGAAGACCGCTGCCTTGAGCTCACCGATCCAGATGTCCGGAAGCTGCGCGAAGGCAGAGAACGATGCGAGGTACGCACCCGGGTTACCGCCTTGAAGAATGACGTTGAAGAAGTAGCCACCCGCGATACCGACCACCGACACGAGGCCGTTGAGCAGGATCGCGACCAACACCATTGCGAGCACTCGCGGCACGACCAGACGCTGGATCGGGTTGATGCCGAGAACTTCCATGGCGTCGATCTCTTCACGAATGGTTCGTGAACCGAGGTCGGCTGTGACGGCCGACCCTGCCGCACCCGCGACGAGTAGAGCAGTCACCAACGGGCTGCCCTGCTGAATGACGGCAAGCACGCTGGCCGCACCGGTGAACGATTCCGCACCGAGCTGCTTGATCAGCGAGCCGGTCTGGAGTGACACCACGGCGCCGAACGGAATGGCAACCATTGCCGTCGGCAGGATGGTGACGCTCGCGATGAACCACGCCTGCTCGATGAACTCGCGGAACTGGAACGGGCGCTTGAACGTCTGCCGTACGACATCGACGAACAGTTCGACGATATTTCCGGCTTGAGTGAATGCCCCGTTGACAGGCTTGAGCAGCGCTCTACTCGTATCCCCCATGCCTCGATTACCCGCGCTCGTACGAGGAGGCCTCGTAGCCTTCGTCCGTGTACACGGGGATCACCTGGGTGGTCTGGTCGTCGGCGAGGCTCTCCTGGATCGCGATCTGAGCGTTCTCGGGCAGGGTGTGCATGATCTGGCGAACTCGTTCCTGACGACGAGCAACGGCCTGACGGAACGGCATTCCAGGCGTGGCCTTCATCTGCGGCACGATGCCCTCTACGTCGTCGACTCCACCGGCATGGTGACCGGCATCGACCATGGCCTGTTCCTGAGCCATCTGCGTCTCGTCCTTCTCCTCGGACATACCGATGGGACCGATCATGGTGCCGTTGAGGAACTGCTTTACGACCGGCTCGTCGCTGGTCAACAGAACCTCGCGAGGTCCGAACATGACGAGGTTGCGACGGAACAACATGCCGATGTTGTCCGGCACCGTACGCGCCAGATTGATGTTGTGCGACACGATCAGAATCGTGGCGTCGATCTCGGCATTGATGTCGATCAACGTCTGCGAGATGTAGGTGGTGCGAACCGGATCCAGACCGGAGTCGGGCTCGTCCACCAGAATGATCTTCGGGTCGAGCACCAGAGCACGCGCAAGACCGGCACGCTTGCGCATACCGCCGGAGATCTCACCGGGAAGCTTGTCCTCGGCCCCGACGAGACCGGTCAATTCGAGCTTCTCCATCACGATCTTGCGGATGTCCGACTCGGACTTCTTCGTGTGCTCACGCAACGGGAACGCAACATTGTCGTACAGGTTCATGGAGCCGAACAGAGCACCGTCCTGGAACAGGACGCCGAACAGCTTACGAATCTCGTACAGCTCCTTGCTGGAGCACTCGAGGATATTGGTGCCGTCGATGACGATCGACCCCTCCTCCGGACGGAGAAGACCGATCAGCGACTTCAAGAACACCGACTTACCCGTACCCGACGGTCCGAGCAACGCACTGACCTCACCCGCCGGGAGAGTCAACGAAACGTCCTGCCAAATCCTCTGCGAGCCGAAGGACTTGGTCAGTCCCTCTACTGCAACCTCGACTCCCACCATTACCTCCGCGACTTCCGATGCGATCACCCTTGTGGGTTGGGTCACTCTATCTCATCGGAGTGTTACCAGTGACAGTGAATGCTACTCAGGAGTAAGAACGACTGACAAGGCAGGGTGCCCATATTTCACAGCGTTCGGACGAAGCACTGGCCAGACGACTGAAGTCCTACTAAAGCACTGCCTCGGGGCTCCGAAACCGACACGGCTCCACGACACGAAGAAGGGCCGCTCCCCGAACGGGGAACGGCCCTTCTTTCAGAGCTTGCCGAGAGGCAGCGCGAGTGTTCCGTCTTACTTGACGGAAACCTTGGCGCCTGCAGCCTCGAGCTTCTCCTTGGCTGCGTCGGCAGCTTCCTTGTCGACCTTCTCCAGAAGAGCCTTCGGAGCACCCTCGACCATGTCCTTGGCCTCCTTCAGGCCGAGGCCTGCGACGACCTCACGGACGACCTTGATGACCTGGATCTTCTTGTCGCCGGCCGACTCGAGGACGACGTCGAACTCGTCCTGCTCCTCGGCAGCAGCCTCGCCGCCGGCAGCGGGGGCACCGGCAGCCGCAACGGCGACCGGGGCAGCAGCGGTGACCTCGAAGGTCTCCTCGAATGCCTTAACGAACTCCGAGAGCTCGAGGAGGGTGAGCTCCTTGAACTGGTCCAACAACTCTTCGGTGCTGAGCTTCGCCATTGTGGCGGTCCTTCCTGTAAGTCCCATGTCGCTGATCCGCGACCGGGCGGGGTTGTAGCAGTGATGCGCGGGTGCGGATCAGCTTTCTGAGGCAGCCTCGGCGGGAGCTTCCGCTCCGCCCTCGGCAGCCTTCTTCTCCTGCAGTGCAGCTGCCAGACGGGCAACCTGCGACGCGGGAGCATTGAACAGGCCTGCAGCCTTTGCCAAGTTGCCCTTCATCGCGCCGGCGAGCTTGGCCAACAGAACGTCGCGGGACTCGAGGTCCGCGATCTGGTTGACCTGGTCCACGGACAGCGGTGCGCCGTCCATGTACCCGCCCTTGATGACGAGTGCCTTGTTGTCCTTCGCGAAGTTCTTCAGAGCCTTCGCAGCGTCGACCGGCTCGCCCTTGATGAATGCAATGGCGGTCGGACCGACGAACAGGTCGTCGAGGCCCTCGACGCCCGCTTCAGCAGCGGCACGCTTGACCAGGGTGTTCTTGGCGACGGAGTAGGTGGCACCCTCTCCGAGAGCACGTCGCAGTGTCGAGATACTACCCACCGACAGACCACGGTATTCCGTGATCACGGCTGCGGTCGAACCCTTGAACTGCTCGGTGATCTCCGCAACTGCGGAAACCTTCTCGGCCTTTGCCATACTTCGCCTCCTCTCATGACAGTCGTTATCCCACTTCGGAACCGCTGTGCGCCACGGGGATCCGAAGCGCACAGTCCACGACATGCAAAACGCCCCGGTGCAGGGCACACGGGGCGTGAAAGGAAACCAGCGAACGTGACGGACACGGTCGGCGTATCCCCATACCTCGTCCTCCTGCGTGGGCCGCCGGGCATTTCCGGACTTTCAATCGATTCCCTTGCGGGTCGATCACCAACGGTCTTGGGTAGAACATGATTTGGGTGAAGTTCGAATAATGCGCTGAACTCCGCAGGCCAGACTACGCGAGAACAGCGAGAACGCCAAATCGGACCGTCGCCGCAGCAGTTCGTGACTCATCCCACACTGTCGTCCGGCCGGGACCCGGACGCGCCGGTTCCTGGCGCTCGCCGTGATCTGCCTCGCCGAACTGCTGGTCGTACTCGACAACACCATCGTCAACGTCGCCCTCCCGTCGATCGGCGTCGCCGTCATCTCGATCGCAGGCGCGAACCCCGAGAGCCTGGGGCAGGTCATCGCAGCACGCGCCGCCATGGGGGTCTTTGCGGCTGCGGTGTTTCCCGCAACCCTCGCCCTCATCATCAACATCTTCACCGACGTGCACGAAAGAACACTTGCCATCGCCGCATGGACTGCCATGGTCGGATTCGCGATCGCAATCGGTCCGATGGCGGGCATCACCGCCCTCGTGTGGGTGATCATCGAAGCCCCACACCACGGGTGGACGTCGGCGGTGACAGTCGGCGCGGTGACGTTCTCGATCGCGGTCCTGATCGGATTCGTGGTCTGGGAACTGCGTACCGAACACCCGATCCTCGACCTCGATCTCTTCCGCAACCGCAGGTTCTCGCTACCTGCACTCGCGATCGCCATCGGGTATTTCTCGATGTTCGGATTCCTGTTCCTCATAACGCAGTAGTTCCAGCGGGTGCGCGAGTACACGCCGTTCGAGTTCGGAGTCGCGCCGCTTCGTTCGCAGTGTCGGTGGCGGTCAGCGCGCCCGTGGCCACGCTGCTGGCTCAGCGAACCGGAACAACCCCCGTCATCGTGTTCGGCCTCCTCCTGACCGGCGTCGGTCTCTACCTCGGCGGTCGAGAGGGTCGACAGCAATCAATTCACCGACGTCCTTCCCTCCATGGACTCGATGGCCCTCGGTCTGGCCATCGTGCAGGGGCCCGCGACCGAGTCGATCATGGCGTCGTTGCCACTCGACGAAGCCGGGGCGGGATCAGCCGTGAACGACACGACCCGGGAGATCGGCGGAGCCCTCGGCGTCGCCGTACTCGGATCGATCGTCGCGCTGTTCATGCCATGGGGACCTGCTCGCACGGACTCGGTGATGCTGGCATGGCGAAAGCAACCCGAATCCGGTGACCTCGACTGAGCCCCGAAACGCAGTTCGGCCGGTACGGATTCTCCGTACCGGCCGAACTGTCTGAACGTGAGTTACGCGTCTGCATCCTCGAGGAGGTTGCGGGTACGGCTCGGGTCCACCGGGATGCCCGGTCCGGTGGTGGTCGAGACCGTGACCTTCTTGACGTAACGACCCTTCGCGGAGGACGGCTTCGCACGCAGGATCTCGTCCAGTGCGGCGCCGTAGTTCTCCACCAGCTTGGCGTCGTCGAACGATGCCTTGCCGATCACGAAGTGCAGGTTGGCCTGCTTGTCGACACGGAAGTTGATCTTGCCGCCCTTGATGTCGTTGACAGCCTTGGTGACGTCCGCCGTGACGGTGCCCGTCTTCGGGTTCGGCATGAGGCCACGCGGTCCGAGGACGCGGGCGATGCGGCCGACCTTGGCCATCTGGTCAGGGGTCGCGATCGCGGCATCGAAGTCGGTCCAGCCGCCCTTGATGCGCTCGATCAGATCCTCGGAACCGACGGCGTCGGCGCCGGCGGCTTCTGCTTCTGCGGCCTTCTCACCGACGGCGAACACGACCACGCGAGCCGTCTTGCCGGTGCCGTGCGGGAGGTTGACGGTGCCGCGCACCATCTGGTCCGCCTTGCGGGGGTCGACACCGAGACGAACAGCAACCTCGACGGTTGCGTCCATCTTGCTCGACGACGTCTCCTTCGCCAGCTTCGTTGCCTGCAGTGGGCTGTAGAGCTGGGTGGCGTCGATCTTCTCGGCGGCGGCGAGGTATGCCTTGCTGCGCTTTGCCATTTCTTCTGTCCTTACTTCTCACCCGTTACCGGGCGAATGGTTCAGTTGTGGTTTCGGGCCTGGCCGGCCCTCCCACGCGATCTATGTCGAGGCGGAACCTCGTCGAGGAGCTTTTAGCTCTCGACCGTGATTCCCATCGAACGTGCAGTACCGGCGATGATCTTCGCGGCCTGATCGATGTCGTTCGCGTTGAGGTCTTCTGCCTTGGTCTTCGCGATCTCGCGCACCTGATCCATGGTCACGGAAGCAACCTTGGTCTTGTGCGGCTCGCCGGAGCCCTTCTGCACGCCTGCAGCCTTCAGGAGCAGCTTGGCGGCCGGAGGGGTCTTCAGCTTGAAGTCGAACGAACGGTCTTCGTAGACCGAGATCTCGACAGGCACCACATTGCCACGCTGCGACTCGGTCGCTGCGTTGTAGGCCTTGCAGAATTCCATGATGTTCACGCCGTGCTGACCAAGCGCGGGACCCACGGGCGGTGCAGGGTTGGCCTGACCAGCCTGGATCTGAAGCTTGATGAGCCCGGCGAGCTTCTTCTTCTTGGGGGGCATCTCAGTTCCTAGTTTCTTGCGGGTGTGGTTCTTGCGTACTGCATTGCAAGTGTGGGGCAGAGTCCGTGCGGACCTGCTAGATCTTCGAGACCTGCGTGAACGACAGCTCGACAGGAGTCTCACGGCCGAAGA
Source organism: Rhodococcus sp. NPDC058521 (assembly GCF_042719695.1). Taxonomy (NCBI): domain Bacteria; kingdom Bacillati; phylum Actinomycetota; class Actinomycetes; order Mycobacteriales; family Nocardiaceae; genus Rhodococcus; species Rhodococcus sp. NPDC058521. Next base: position 147,827 of record NZ_JBHXNL010000001.1, on the reverse strand, counting down.
TCGACACGAGAACCTTGAGCTTCTGCTGCTCGGCGTTTACCTCGCTGATGCTCGCAGGAAGTGTCGCGAATGGGCCGTCCATGACGGTGACCGATTCGCCGACCTCGAAATCGACCTCGATGAGCGGCTTGGCTGCGGCCTCGGTGCCGGTCTCGCCGGAGGCCGTGTCGGCGACGACAGCTGCCTGCTTCTTCGCCTCCTGCTGCGGGAGCAGGAACTTGATGACCTCGTTGAGGGTCAATGGCGACGGACGAGACGTTGCACCGACGAACCCGGTGACGCCGGGGGTGTTGCGCACAGCTCCCCACGACTCGTCGTTGAGTTCCATCCGGACCAGGATGTAGCCGGGCAGCACCTTGCGGTTGACCTGCTTGCGCTGGCCGTTCTTGATCTCGGTGACCTCTTCCAGCGGGACCTCCACCTGGAAGATGTAGTCGCCGACGTCGAGGTTCTGAACACGGGTCTCGAGATTGGTCTTGACCTTGTTCTCGTAGCCCGCATAGGAGTGAATGACGTACCAGTCGCCGGGGGCGCGACGCAGAGCCGCCTTCATCTCGGCGACGGGGTCGACCGCTTCCTCGGAAGCCTCCGCGCCGTCCTCGGCCGCTACGGCCTCGTCCGTGGACTCGGTGCTTTCGGTCGCGGACTCCGTGCTTTCGGTCGCGGACTCCGTGCTTTCGGTCGCGGACTCCGTGCCCTCGCCTGCAGCCTCGACATCCACTTCGGCTGCCGCCTCGGCAGAGACACGTCCGTCGACCGCGGCGTCGTCGGCCACAGGCTCATTCGTGTCGTTCTCGGGGGTGCTCACTGGGGCACTCGCTTCCTCTCGTCACTCACATACATCGCGAATCCGCTTACACGTCTTGTCAGCCGAACAACCAAGTGACACCCTGGCCGACCGCAAGGTCGACGCCGAAAATGAACGCCACCATGAAGATCAGGAACACGATCACAACGCTGGTGTAAGTGATCATCTGCTTACGATTCGGCCAGATCACCTTACGAAGTTCGGCGATGACCTCGCGGATGAACCGACGAAGGCGCTTGAAGATGTTCGGCTTCTTCGCCTGGTCCTTCGAATCCTTCGCCGAGGTCCGCGCGGGCTTTGCCGGTGCCTTCACCGAGGTGGCGACAACGTCGTCCTGCCGGCGACGGGCCGAACGCTTACCGCTCGGCTTTCCCGTCGGAGCACTGGAACGCGTACCTGCGACGGCGTCGGTGTCGTCGACACCCTCCGGGCGCGTGGACCCTGAAGTGTCGCCGTCGCGCTTTCCGCGCTCCTCGCTCACGTCGTTCCTCTCAGTCGCTGGCATCCGGGGGCAGGGGCGACAGGACTTGAACCTGCAACCTGCGGTTTTGGAGACCGCTGCTCTGCCAGTTGAGCTACGCCCCTTCGGTCGGACGGACCGATTCTCACGAATCGAATCGACCGACCACTCTGCGATTACACGACACGCGCGCTACCCTCCTCGGCGAAACAGCACCGTAGGGCAGCGCGCAGCGCTGAGTAATCCCAGAAATCTCAGTGTACTTCAAGCCCCGGAACTAACCCAATCCGACTGAAAATCAGGCCAGACGGACCGTTGCCGTGGCCCGCCCGAAGATCTTCTTACCCTCGGACTTGGCCACGATTGCGACGACTGCAGTTTTGTTGTCCTCGTCCACGGACTTCACCTTTCCGGTGAATTCGACGGACGCAGCCTTGTGCGCACCGACGTAGACCGGACTGGTGAATCGGACGTTGTATGCGGTGACCGCACCCGGATCACCGAGCCACGACGTCACGAACCCGGCTCCGAGGCCCATCGTGAGCATGCCGTGCGCGACGACGTCGTCGAGACCGGCCAGCTTCACGACCTCGTCGCTCCAGTGGATCGGATTCGCGTCCCCGGAGACGCCGGCGTAGTTGACCAGGTCGCCGCGGGTGAGCTTGACGGTGCGAGCAGGGAGTTCCTGGCCCACCTCGATGTCCGCGAACTTACGAAGCGACACCATGCATGACCACCTCCTTGACCGCGTCCATCCAGTTCTCGTCCACGGTCCCACCGCTACGGGCAACGAGTGTGGTGTAGGTGGTCATGACCAGTTCGTCGTTCTGGTCGGTGACGATGTTCTTGGTGACGATCAGATCACTGCCGGCCATCTGACGGAACGAGTCGAGGTACACATCGCACACCAGTCGGTCGCCGACCTGGACGGGCTTGGCGAACTCGAGGATCTGGTCGGCCTGCATGATCTGGCTCAAGTCGTAGCCGGTGACGATCTCGTCGAACAGGCGGCGCTGGGCGATCAAACCCACCATGGAAATAAAGGTGAGCGGCGCGACCAGGCCGTCATAACCTAGGCCCTTCGCAGCATTCTCACTCCAGTGCGCCGGATGAAAATCCTGGACGGCACGAGCGTAATCGCGCACCTTCTCGCGTCCGACCTCGTAGAAGTCGTCGACACGGTAGTGGTGACCGACCATGGCCTTCGCGTGCGCGGCTGGATCGACCTGTGGATCCGGCACTGCCTGGGTCTCGTTGATATCGGTCACGAACTCCCCTACTTCCCCCTGGACGGACAACACGAAGAGGCGGCGTCAGCGTCCTCTTCGTGTCCTCTGGCCGAACCCAGGTTTGGTATTACTTGGATTCGCGGTGAGCCTGATGAGTTCCGCAGTTGGGGCAGAACTTCTTGATCTCGAGGCGATCGGGGTCGTTGCGCCGATTCTTCTTCGTGATGTAGTTGCGATGCTTGCATACCTCGCAGGCCAAGGTGATCTTGGGCCGAACGTCGGTCGAGGCCACGGGATGCCTTCTTTCGGGTATTTCTGATCAACTGCCGATCAGGGTGGTTCATTCATACTGTGTAGCGGTGACCGGACTTGAACCGGCGACGCAACGATTATGAGTCGTTTGCTCTACCAACTGAGCTACACCGCCTCGGTGTCGAGTGTCGCGCACTGGGCGCTTCACCACAATCCAGCGAGCCCCCTAACGGAATCGAACCGTTGACCTTTTCCTTACCATGGAAACGCTCTGCCGACTGAGCTAAGGGGGCGTGCTTCGGTTGCGCATCGCTGCGCGCTGAAGCCTTGACGAGATTACACAGAGTTCCCGTCGACTACCAAACCGGCTGGTGAGACCACCTTCCCCTGTGAGTGGTCAACGAGTCCAGAGACTCGCAAACCACTCACAGGGTTCGGGGGCGTCCGTCATACGACAGAACCCCGACGAACCGAAGTTCGCCGGGGTTCTGTGGGTGGCAGATGTAGGATTCGAACCTACGTAGGCAAAAGCCGACGGATTTACAGTCCGCTCCCATTGGCCGCTCGGGCAATCTGCCGTCGCACGTGGAGCCCGATTTCGGTAGGAAATCGATCTCCGATGCGCTGAGAAGAATACAACGAACCTGCCCCCGTTTTGCAAACCGGGTGGCTACGGGTGGTTGCGAACCGATAGCGTCGATCGGGCCCCACCGATGAGGTCGGGCACCCGCTGCGGGACCGGAGCGGGCAGAACAAGACGAGACCGGGAGTGTGACGTGGCTGATTCGTCCTTCGATGTGGTGAGCAAGGTCGACCGACAAGAGGTGGACAACGCGCTGCATCAGGCCGGCAAAGAGTTGTCGACGCGATACGACTTCCGCAACACCGGGGCGTCGATCGACTGGTCCGGTGAGGAATCGATCACATTGACCGCAGACACCGAGGAGCGCCTGAAGGCAGCCCTCGATGTCTTCAAGGAGAAGCTGATCCGGCGCGACATCTCACTGAAGGCGTTCGACGCCGGCGAGCCCGCGCAGTCGGGCAAGGTGTTCAAACTGTCCGGCAGCCTGGTTCAGGGAATCAGCACGGAGAACGCGAAGAAGATCTCCAAGAAGATCCGCGACGAAGGACCCAAGGGCGTGAAGGCCCAGATTCAGGGTGAGGAGCTGCGCGTCAGCAGCAAGAAACGGGACGACCTGCAGGCCGTCATTTCGCTTCTCGACGGTGAGGATTTCGGGATCGCCCTGCAGTTCGTCAACTACAGGTAATCGCCTTCGGCCTGTGAGTGGTGGGCGAGTGGCGTGCATCGTCGACCACTGCCAACGGGCGGAGGCGCCTCGCGGCCGGGGCACCGCGCCAGCCGTGGGCGCCGCGCTGGGAAGGTGGGGGGC
>NZ_JBHXNL010000001.1:0-143677 GCF_042719695.1 Rhodococcus sp. NPDC058521 | reverse complement strand
GCCCACCGCCAGGCGGTATAGTCGCTACTCGCGGTCTCGGATTTCGGCATCCCCCTCAGGTTCTTCAACTACTGCCAACCCCAGAGGGCGTGGGTGTGGCCCCCGCCCCCCGCCCCCCCCCCACCACTCACAGGCGGCGGAGCCGCCTACTGGCCGGCCATCCGCTCCAGACGTTCGATCCGCTCTTTCATGGGCGGGTGCGTCGAGAACAGCTTGCTCATTTTCTCGCCGGCCCGGAACGGGTTGGCGATCATCAGATGCGACTGCGCCGTGAGCTGCGGCTCCGGCGGTAGCGGCGCAGCTTGCGTACCCTGCTCCAGCTTGCGCAGCGCCGACGCCAACGCCAACGGATCACCGGTGAGTTCCGCCCCCGACTGGTCTGCCTGATACTCACGAGACCTGGACACGGCCATCTTCACGATGCCGGCCGCAATCGGGCCGAGAAGTGACACCAGCAGCAGTGCTATCGGGTTGGTGCCCTGCCCGCGCCCACCGAACATGTTCGCGAACATCGCGAAGTTCGCGAGTCCCGAAACCACGGCAGCCATCGCACCTGCCACGGACGAGATCAGAATGTCGCGGTTGTAGACGTGGGACAGTTCGTGGCCGAGGACCGCCCGCAGCTCACGTTCGTTCAAGATCTCGAGAATCCCGCTCGTGCAGCACACCGCTGCGTGTCTCGGATTGCGTCCGGTGGCGAACGCATTGGGCGCCGCGGTCGGGCTTATGTAGAGCCGAGGCATCGGCTGATGCGCGGTGGTGGCCAGTTCACGCACGATGCGATAGATGACAGGCGCCTGAACCTCGGTGATCGGTTGGGCGTGCATGGCCTTGAGTGCCATCTTGTCGCTGTTGAAGTATGCGTAGGCGTTCATGCCCACTGCGAAGACGATGGCCAACAGAAGAATCGTCGTGTTCCGAAACAACGCTCCGATGAAGACGATGAGCGCCGACATCCCGACCAACAGGACCAGCGTCTTCGCCCCGTTTGCGTATCCGCGCACGTGCTGCCCTTCCTACTCGTCCCCCATTTGTCGAACGAAGCACCGAGGTGAAAGGTTTCCCGGACGAGTCAGCCGACCCGCGCGATCGTGTAATCGACCAGCTTCGACAGAGCATCGTTGGCCGGCCCGGCGGGCAATTCGGCCAGCTCCGCACGTGCCCGGTCGGCGTACTCGCCGAGCTTTGCCTTGGCGTCGATCATGCCCTGCGAGCGTTCCAGGAGCGCCAATGCCTCTTCGACGTCGGCATCTTCGGTGACCGGGCCGTCGAGGAGTTCGCGCAGTCGATCCGCGTCGGCTCCCTCCTCGCGGAAGGCGTACAGAACGGGGAGGGTGTGCACTCCCTCACGGAGGTCGGTGCCGGGAGTCTTGCCGGACTGGGCCGCCACCGACGAGATGTCGATGATGTCGTCGGAGATCTGGAATGCGGTACCGACGGAGTCGCCCAGGCGCTCGAGTCGCTCGATATGGTCTGTATCGGCTCCCGAGAAGGTGCCGCCGAATCGGCCGCACGCCGCGATGAGCGAACCGGTCTTCTCCCACACAACACGCAAGTAGTGCTCGACCGGGTCCTGTTCCTGCTTGACACCGATGGTTTCACGCATCTGTCCGGTGACCAGCTCGGCGAACGTCTCCGCGATGATCTTGACGGCTTCCGGGCCGAGCGTCGACACCAGCCGGGACGCGTGCGCGAAGAGGTAGTCACCGGCCAGGATGGCCACGCTGTTGCCCCATCGGGCATTGGCACTGGGCGCCCCACGGCGCATCGAGGCTTCGTCCATGACGTCGTCGTGGTAGAGCGTGGCGAGGTGAACGAGTTCGACGACCGTGGCCGCGGTGATCACGGCAGGATCGTTGGCTTTCGGTCCCAACTGTGCTGTGAGGAGGGTGAACAGCGGGCGGAACCGCTTGCCACCTGCCTTCGCGAGGTGGAGTGCGGCTTCGGTGAGGAAGTCCTCCCCGTCGGACAGCTCTCCGACCAGCAGTTCCTCCACCTGCTTCAGCCCGTCACGGACCACCGAGGCGAGCTGCGAATCACCCAGTTCGATCCCGGCAACAACGGTATCTGCGCTCACGCCACCAGCAGCGCGTGCGGTGCCCTCAGTGCTCACGGTCTCAGTACCCATTCCTGTCGTCAGTGACGGCTCGGTTCATACCGTAGTGAACCTAGCCGCTCACCCGGCGCTCGACCCAGCGGACGACACGTCTCGCGCCGCCCTGACAGGATGTGCATGTGGCCGCAGATGATCAGTCATTCACCGAACAGTCGTTGCCCGAGTCGACCGATGTACTCGTGATCGGCGCCGGACCTGCGGGTTCGTCGGCCGCAGCCTGGGCCGCCCGATCCGGACTCACGACGGTCCTCGCCGATTCGGCCACGTTCCCCCGAGACAAGACGTGTGGTGACGGACTCACCCCGCGCGCAGTGGCAGAACTGGATCGACTCGGTCTCGGTGACTGGGTTCGTTCCAAGGCGGCCAATCGTGGGTTGCGTCTGAGCGGGTTCGGGCAGGAACTGGAATTGGAATGGCCTGGTGGTTCCTTGCCTGCGGTCGGCAGTGCGGTTCCACGGTCCGAGCTCGACGATCGCATCAGGGCCACGGCGGTGGAGTCCGGCGCGGTCATGGCGCAGAACTCGAAAGCCGTCGACGTCGAACGAAACGGGGATCGGGTCTCGGCCGTGCGTTTGCGGACTGCGGACGGCGACAGGACAGTTCGGTGTCGAACACTGATCGTCGCCGACGGTGTGCGCTCCACTCTCGGAAAGAAGCTCGGCCGCGAGTGGCACCGGGACACCGCTTACGGAGTCGCCGCCCGCGCCTACGTCGCAACGCCGCGTAGCGACGACCCCTGGATCACGTCCCACCTGGAACTCCGCGACTCGAACGGCACACTTCAGGCTGGTTACGGGTGGATTTTTCCGCTCGGCACGGGTGATGTGAACATCGGTGTCGGCACACTCGCGACCTCGAAACGGCCGGCCCCTGGCGCCCTCCGTCCCCTCCTGGACCTGTATCGCACGCAGCGTCAGGCCGATTGGTTGTGGGAGTCGGAGTTGCGGGACGTGGCGTCCGCCCTCCTGCCGATGGGCGGAGCGGTGTCCAACGTCGCCGGACCCAACTGGGCCGTGATCGGTGATGCGGCGGCGTGCGTGAATCCGCTCAACGGTGAGGGTATCGACTACGGGCTCGAAGGCGGCCGCCTGGTGGCCGACCTGCTGGACGAGGACGATCTGACGCTGGTGTGGCCGACCGTTCTACGGGACCATTACGGTCGCGCGTTCTCGATTGCGCGCCGTCTCGCCGGACTGCTCACGGTGCCGCGGGTACTTCCGGTGTCCGGGCCGGTGGCGATGCGGTCACGTGCACTGATGACGATCGCGGTTCGCGTGATGGGAAATCTGGTCACCGAGGAGGATGCCGACCTCACCGCGCGTATTTGGCGAGGGTCTGGGGCGGCGTCGCGCAAGGCAGATTCTCGGCCCCTCTTCGGCTGAAGACTCAGCGCGTGGCGCGGTGGAGCGCGACGATCCCTCCGGTGAGGTTTCGCCACTGCACGTTCTTCCAGCCGGCGGCCTCGATGCGTTTCGCCAACTGTTCCTGTGTCGGCCAGGCGCGGATCGACTCGGCGAGGTAGACGTAGGCGTCCGGGTTGCTGCTCACCGCGCGTGCGACCCGCGGCAGTGCCTTCATCAGGTACTCCATGTACACGGTGCGGAAGGGCCCGAACACGGGTGTCGAGAACTCGCTGACGACGAGGCGCCCGCCCGGCCGGGTGACGCGAGCGATCTCGCGGAGCCCCGCATCGAAGTCCGAAACGTTGCGGAGCCCGAAGGAGATGGTGGCGGCGTCGAACACCCCGTCCGCGTAGGGAAGATGCATCGCGTCCCCCGCAACCTTCGGGACGTCCCGCTCGGCCCCGGCTTCGAGCATTCCCTTGGAGAAATCGGTGGCCACACACCAGGCACCGGACCGGCCGAGTTCCACCGTCGACACACCGGTTCCGGCAGCCAGATCGAGCACCCGCTCCCCTGGTTTCAACCCGAGCGCCGAGCGAGTCGCCTTTCGCCAACCGCGGTCTTGTCCGAAAGACAGGACGACGTTGGTGAGGTCGTATCGCTTGGCGACACCGTCGAACATGGACGCGACCTCGCGCGGATCCTTTTCGAGAGAGGCGCGTGAACCGTGTGTAGTTGCCACGACCGAAACGCTACCAACCGACGACAAGGGACGAGATGTTCAGGCCGCCCGACCCTCTTCGGCGGCGGACCTTCCCGTGACGTCGACGTAGTGCTGCACCAGTTCGTCGCACAGAGCCGGCCAGGTGCGGTGCAGAACCGACTGCCTGGCGGCCTCACCGAAGCGGGCGCGCATCCACCTGTCGTCGAGTGCTTGGACGGCGCTCGGCAGAAGTTCGCCGAAGCGGTCCACCGGCAAGAGGTACCCGTTGCGGCAGTGCGACACGAGATCGCGAGGTCCGCCGGCGTCGGGGGCGATCACCGGTACGCCGCTCGAGAGCGCTTCCTGGACGGCCTGGCAGAACGTCTCGTGCTCACCCGGGTGTACGAACACGTCGAGGCTCGCATAGGCCTCGGCGAGCTGGGTGCCGCCGAGTTGACCGGTGAAGACGGCGTCCGGCATGGCCGCCTGCAGCGCCGCCCGGTCCGGTCCGTCCCCGACGATCACCAGTTGGATTCGCGGATCCGACGCCACCGCGGCAAGACGTTCGACGTGCTTTTCCGGTGCGAGTCTGCCGACGAAACCAACGACCAGTTTGTCCTCGCCGCGCAACCAGCTCTGCCGAAGCGCCTCGTTGCTGCGCGAAGGCGCGAAGCGAGTGGCCTCCACTCCCCGACCCCACCTGTGCACGCGTGGGATGCCGTGGGTGGCCAGCGCATCGACCGCCGATGTGGAGGGTGCGAGGGTTCGGGTGCAGCCCTTGTGAAGTCTGCGGGTCCACGCCCACGCCGCACGGGTCGTGACGCCGAGCCCGTAGCTTTCGGCGAAACCGGCCACGTCGGTCTGGTAGACGGCCACCGTCGGCACACCAAGCCGATGAGCGGCACCCAGCCCGCCGGCGCCGAGCAAGAAGGGTGACGCCAGGTGCACCACGTCGGGATCGAAGGCGCGCAACTGTGCAGTGAGGCCCGGCTGGGGCAGGCCGACCGGTAGCGAACTCACCTTGGGCACCATGATCGCCGGCACGCGGTGTACCGGTACGCCCTCGTGCTCACCCGGTGCGGCGGGAAGCCCACTCACCGTGTCCGGGGCCACGATCATGGCCTCGTGTCCGGTTCGGCCCAAGTGTTCGAGAACTCGGAGCACCGAATTGGTAACCCCGTTCATGTTCGGAAGGAACGATTCCGCGACGATGGCTACTCTCACGTGTCTCAGCGTGACAGCCACCAGGATCGAGGCAGCGATAACACCGTTACGACGAGGCGAAGTTCCGGGAAACTCCGGGTTCGTTCGCCCAGCGACGGCGCAAATACCAGATCACCGGCCCCGCGATCAGCCACGTCACGACGATCACCGACAGGGCGGGCACGATCGCCACACTCGCGTCCCTTCCTGCCACGCGCACCAGGTCCGGGTCGCTTCGTGCGTACTGGACGTCGATGAGCTGGCCCACCGTGAGCCGGGTGGGGTAGAGAACCCCGAGCTCCGGGTTGTGTGTGACACCGTCGGGTGTGACGAACGAGATCGCGGACCGCAACGAACCTGCAGACAGAACTTCGCCCGTGGCCGTCCCCATGTCGGATTCGATGGTGTGGTCGTTGCGCCAGGCAGCCACCACCAGCAGCACGGACAGCACCGAGATCACGATCGCGGCTATCGCGACGCCGCGAATCACACGCCTGGTCACCCGGGCGTTCACAGCTGAGCTCGTACGGCTGCGTGCAGTTCGCGCAGACCGGCTCGTTCCGTCGTCACCTCGAGAACCCTGATGCCTTCCGCCGACGTGGTCAACTTCTCGGCGAGGCCCGCCAGATCTACCGCCTGGTGCTCGATTCTGTATGCCGCACACAACGCGGCCAGGTCCATGCCGTGCGGGGTGCCGAACACCCGCTCGAAGACTCCCGCGTACTGCGGGTCCCCCTGCTCGAGCAGTTCGAAGATTCCGCCGCCGTCGTCGTTCGCGACGACGATGATCAGGTCACGGGGACGCGGTTCACCGGTTCCGATGAGCAATCCCGACGCATCGTGCAGGAAGGTGAGGTCGCCCAGCAGTGCCACCGTGCGCCCCTCCTCGTACGCCATGGCCGCGCCGACCGCAGCGGACACCGTGCCGTCGATACCCGCGACACCACGATTGGACAACACTCGAATGTCAGGCGAAGGGTAGCTGACGAGCGCCGCATCGCGCACCGGGTTGGAGGCGCCGAGAAGCAGCTGATCCCCGGGTGCGAGCGAATCCATGACGACTGCGGCAACGTGCAGCCCGGTCGCGGCCGGGTGCGCGGCCAACTGACCACGAACCGCCTTGTCCGCATGCTCGGACAGGGTGCGGCACCTGGCGATCCACGCCGGATCCGGTTCGCCGGTGACGATCGCTCGTGTACCGGTGGCGAGAACGTTCCCGGACACATCGGGCCAGCGCGGGCCCGTGGTGAGCGCGTACACGTCGACCGAGGGGTCTGCGAGCAGCTTCGACACCGGACGGTGCAACGTGGGCCGACCGGTGATGATCGCCTGACGAGGCTTCAACTGGGGGAGAGCGAGCGGGTGCAGCGGAATGCCGTGCAGCGGGGCAGTCGGCTCGGCCACCGTCGGCAGCCCCGCCAGCTCGGGGCGCAACGCGGCGCCGTGCCCGGACACCACGACGGTCTCCGGTGTGATGTCGAGGTCGACCGGAACGTCGAGGGTGGCGTGCTGGGTCGTCGTCCACGCGGCGCCGTCGCTGCGGCCCTGCGGAACCGGGCCCTGGGCGTGCACGTCCGGAACCAACGGCTCACGCAACGGGATATCGAAATGCACGGGGCCCGCGTTGCCGGACCGAGTTCCGCGCGCAGCCGCCAGCACCCGGCACACCGCCGAACGCCACTGACTGTTCTGTCCGGCATCGTCCTCGGCGAGGCCGAGGCTGATGGTGGCCCGCACCTGACTCCCGAACAGCCCGAGCTGCTCGACCGTCTGATTGGCGCCCGTGCCCAACATCTCGTAGGGCCGATTCGCACTGAGCACGACGAGAGGCTGACGCGCGTAGTTGGCCTCGAGAACTGCGGGACCCAGGTTGGCGACGGCCGTACCCGAAGTCATCACCACCGGAACGGGCCTGCGACCTGCGATGGCGAGCCCGAGGGCGAGAAAGCCCGCGGTTCGCTCGTCGATGCGCATGTGCAGCCGGAGCCGCTCCGCGCGGTCCGCCTCCTCGAGCGCGAAAGCGAGCGGCGCATTGCGGGAACCCGGGCACAGCACCACATCGCGAACCCCGCCACGGACGAGTTCGTCGACGACTGCTGTTGCCTGCGCGGTGGACGGATTCACGCCTTCAAGACTGTCAGATCGCGAATGGACTTCGTCGAGCGACCTGGTCACGGCGCGTGCCTGCGCGACCGCTGGCAACATGGACCCATGCGCACCCTCTTCGATCCGACCGAACTACCCCCGGACCGCATGTACCAGGTGCTCACCTCGTGCGTGGTTCCCCGTCCCATCGCCTGGGTATCGACGTCGGCGCAGGACGGTGTCGCGAACCTGGCGCCGTACAGCTTCTTCTCGGTGTCGAGCGCACACCCGCCGGTCGTGCAGTTCACGTCGGTCACCCGCAAGGACAGTCTCCGCAACATCGAGGCCACCGGCGAGTTCGTGATCAACGTGGCCACGGAATCCCTGATGTCGGTCGTGAATGCCAGTTCTGCCACGTACGACCACACAGTCGACGAGTTCGCCGAACTCGGGGTGGCGACCGAGCCGAGCGAGCGCGTCCGCCCGCCTCGTGTCGCGGACTCGCCTGTGTCCATCGAGTGCACTCTCGAACGGGTGGTTCCCGTGGGCAACTCGTTCGTCGTCATGGGCAACGTGGTGGCGGTGTCCGTGCGCGGTGAGTCGATCGCCGACGACGGGCTTCCCGACTTCGCGGCACTCGCACCACTGAGCCGCCTGGGCCGCAATGAATGGGGCCTTCCCCCGCGAACGGTGCAATTGGATCGACCGACACACCCATGACCCCGAACGTGGTTAGGCTTACCTGACAATATCCACTCGATCACGGGGAGCCACGTGAGCAAGTACGTCAAGCCGGAAAGTCGTCAGGTCGCATCGGCGCGGGTTGTCGCTTCGAAGCGAATCAGCCCCAATTTCATCCGCGTCACCATCGCCGGGGAGGAACTCGACTCGGTGACGCCGATGGGATTCGACCAATGGTTCAGAATGTTCTTCCCCCGGCCGGACCAGGATTCGCTGCGCCTGCCGACGAGCGCGAGCACCTTCTGGTTCGCACAGTGGAAACTCATGTCCAAGGAGACTCGGCCGGACGTGCGCAACTACACGATCCGCAACATTCGGCCCGCCGGCACCGGACAGCACGGCGAGACCACCGAAATCGACATCGACTTCGCTGCGCACGGCGATCTCGGCCCGGCATCGGCGTGGGCCGGCCGGGCAGCCGACGGCGACGAGGTCGCCATTCTCGACGAAGGGCTCGTCTACAACCCGGCCCCCGACGCGGACTGGCAGCTACTCGTCGGTGAGGAGAGTGCACTCCCCGCGATCGTCGGAATCTTGAACTCCGCACCCGCCGACCTTCGCGCCGAAGTCTTCATCGAGATTCCCCATGCCGATGACGCACAGGACATTTCGGAGCTCGGCGACAACGTGAACATCCACTGGCTCGTCCGCGAGGATCCCGATGCACGACCCGGGACGCTTGCCCTCGAGACGGTGAAGCAGGCCGAACTGCCGTCGGGCACCTGCTACGCGTTCGTCGCGGGCGAAAGCGCTCTGGCCACCGGACTGCGACGACACCTCGTCAGCGAACGAAACGTCCCCAAGTCGCACATCGCCTTCACCGGATACTGGAGATTCGGGCGAGCATCCGCCTGACCCACACGCAACGAGTGAGGGGCGCCGACGGCATTTCGTCGGCGCCCCTCACTCACTCGAGTTCTGCTCAGGCGGCGTACTTCTGCACCAGATCACCCAGTCGCGGCAGTGCCTCGATCACGTGCTTCTGCGCGGACGAACGCAGCGACGAGTAGACCTTCTTCACTGCGCCGCGATCGCTGTTCTCGATTCGCGAGTCGGTGACGCCGAGAAGAGAGTTCGACACGTCCTCGTCACGAGCCACGAGGTACTCGGAGAACGAGGCTCCGCCGGTGGCGGAGAAGTCCTGCCAGTACGGTTCGAGCTTCTCCACGAACTCGGGAAGAAGGCCTTCGATGGCGTCCGGAACGATGGACGGACCGACCTTCTTGACGGCAGCGTAGCCACCCTTGAGTGCCAGGCCGGAAGCTCCCGACTTGTCCGAAACCTCCGCGTCGATCAGAGCGTTGACGTCCGAGACGACCTCGGGAACGCGTGACTCGTCGAGCAGGGATTCTTTCAGAGCTGCAACCACTTTCAATGCCTCCGTTTGGCCGATCGATCAGTTCCGCGGAGGACACTATACGAAAAGTGAACTACTTCCAGATTCGAGCCGTTCATGGCATCGGCGCATGCGCTCCATCCACCAGGACACACGATCCGACCTCGCCGACAGGCGAGCGAGTCGATCGCCGTCCGGCTCGACAGCGGTGACTGGAAATTCGCCATCGACGGTCACATGTGCCGCGGCCACATCTTCTACGAACAGACCTCCCGTGCCCAAACCACAGGCCATTTCGAGATCGGGAACCGCAGCTGCCGCCGCCAACCCGGCCGAAATGCCCACTGCCGTATCCAATGCACTCGACACGACGACGGGAACACCGGACTCGGCCAACGTCTCGGACAGACCGACCAGCGCACGCATCCCGCCCAACGGCGCAACCTTCACCACGGCGACATCGGCACCGCCCGCACGCACGACCTTCATGGGATCTTCTGCCCGCCTGATGCTTTCGTCGGCGGCGATGCGAACACCGGGTAGGCGACGGCGCACTTCGACCAGTTCTTCCACTGTTGCGCAGGGCTGTTCGGCGTACTCGAGCGGACCGTCCGCAGTGAGGGCGGACAGCATGTCGACCGCCTCGTTCACCGTCCACCCACCGTTTGCATCGACGCGCACGTTCGGAATCAGCGCACGAACCGCGCGAACCCGTTCGATGTCCTCGCGCGGATCACGTCCTCGCTCGGCCACTTTCACTTTTGCCGTGGTCGCACCGTCGAAGCGAGCGAGCACCTCCGGCACCTGCGCCGGATCGACGGCCGGAACGGTTGCGTTGATGGGAACCATGTCCCGGCGGGGCGTGGGCGGTCCGGCCCACGCCGCTTCGATTCCCGCCGCGAGCCAGTTCGCGGCCTCGTCGTCCTCGTACTCGACGAAAGGGGCGAACTCGCCCCATCCGGCCGGTCCACGCAAGAGGACGGCTTCCCTTGTGGTGACTCCACGAAACCGCACCCGCATCGGAATACTCACCACGACTGCGCCCGCGGCGATTTCGTCGTAGGCGGGAAGTCTCACTGTTGTCCGGGAAGTAGCTGCAGCATCAACGCTTCACAGTCCGCTAGCAGCTTGTCACCCTGCAGCAGTCGCGCCGTCACGTAAGTCTTGCGACCCTCGACACGGTCGACACTGCCCTCCACGACGAGTTCGGTGTCGAGTGGAGTCACCGCACGGTAGTTGACATGTAGATACGCGGTACGGCTGATCGGGCGACCGTACGCGTGCACGATCATGCCCATCAGGTCGTCGAACAGCAGCGGCAGCGTTCCGCCATGAGCTGCCCCGTTGCCGCCGAGGTGATACCGCCTGAACACACCTCGACTCTGCACCCCGTCCGGTCCGAACTTCTCGACGGTCCACGGGAGCATCAGCAGGCTGCCACGCCCCGGAAGGTCGATCGCACGACCCGACGGCGACTGCCCCTCGGGAACGACGTGGGGCTTCAGGAGCGCAGCCATCTCCTCCGCTCGGTCCGCGACCTCGACCAGTACGTCACGCGGCGGATCGGTCGAGACCGCAAGGTCCTGCAACGTCCGCATCGCCTCGACGAACCTCTGCCAGTCCGGCCCCGGTTCGGCAACTTCGTACTTGGGGAACCCGCCGTGGTGTTCGTAGTCCGAATCGCCCTGCCCGTTGCTCCGGTCCACAGCGCCGACTGTGTGCTCGCTCATACCTGCACTAAACCACGACAGTTCTGCAGCGCGTGCGACCTAGCTCGCAAATCGGGGCGAGAGCCTATTGTCGAAGCCGTGACTTTCAATGCACAGCTCTGGCGCCCAGTACCCGGTTTCGAGAATCTCACCGACATCACCTACCACCGGCACGTGACCGAAGGCATCGTCCGTATCGCCTTCGATCGGCCCGAGATTCGCAACGCCTTCCGGCCGCACACGGTGGACGAACTGTACGAAGTTCTCGACCACGCACGAATGACGTCGGATGTCGGCGCGGTACTGCTCACGGGCAACGGTCCCAGCCCCAAGGACGGCGGGTGGGCTTTCTGCTCCGGAGGCGACCAACGAATTCGTGGACGCAGCGGCTACCAGTACGCCGACGGCGAGACTGCGGACACCGTCGACCGCGCCCGGGCGGGACGCCTTCACATCCTCGAGGTTCAGCGTCTCATTCGGTTCATGCCGAAGGTGGTCATCTGTCTCGTCAACGGCTGGGCGGCAGGCGGCGGGCACAGCCTCCACGTGGTCTGCGACCTGACTCTGGCCAGTCGCGAACACGCCCGGTTCAAGCAGACCGACGCCGACGTGGGTAGCTTCGACGGCGGATACGGCAGCGCGTATCTCGCCAAGATGGTCGGGCAGAAGTTCGCCCGCGAGATCTTCTTCCTCGGTGACACGTACACCGCAGAAGAGATGCACCAGATGGGCGCTGTGAACAAGGTCGTCGACCACGCCGAACTCGAAGACGTGGCGATCGAATGGGGTACCAAGATCAACGGGAAGTCGCCCCAGGCACAGCGAATGCTCAAGTACGCGTTCAACCTGCAGGACGACGGCCTCACCGGCCAGCAGTTGTTCGCAGGCGAGGCCACCCGGATGGCCTACATGACGGACGAGGCCGTCGAGGGACGCGACTCGTTCCTCGAAAAGCGTGATCCCGATTGGAAGCCCTACCCCTGGTACTTCTGAGCGGCTGTCGATTCGCGTCTTCCTCGATCGTCATACCGGTGCAGGTGATCAACGACGAACAAGGAGCACACCATGCGATACGCACTACTACTCAACAGCAGGGAGCCGAGCGAGGGGGAGATTCCGGAAGATGCTGTCAGGGCCATGCAGGAGGCTTTCGGCGTCTACGGCCGAGCATTGGAATCGGCGGGCGTTCTCGTCGCGGCGGAAGTTCTCGCGCAGACTCCGGCCACCACGACAGTGACGCTGCGTACGGGTGAACTGCAGGTTCAGGACGGTCCGTTCGCCGATACCAAGGAAGCTCTCGCCGGCATCTTCGTCATCGAGGTGCCCGACTTGGACGCGGCACTCGCCTGGGCCGAACGCTGCCCCGGCGCCCAGTACGGCGTCGTGGAGGTGCGCCCTGCCGCGACGTCGTTCGTCGACGGCGCGTGGACGGTGGCAGACAGTTGCGGCGCAGGCACCCAGCCGAAGAAGTGACCGAAGCGCACGTGCGGGCGGCGCAGGCCGCTCGCACGTCGTACGGCCGTCTGTTGGCCCTTCTCGCCGCACCCTCTCGTGACATTCTCGGCGCGGAGGATGCGCTGTCGGCCGCTTTCGAACAGGCCCTCGTCCGCTGGCCGGTGGACGGTGTACCGAAGAACCCGGACGGATGGCTGCTCACGGTCGCGCGCAATCGTCAACGGGACGAGTGGAAGTCTGCGGCACAGCGTACATCCGTGCCCTTCGATCCGAACATGCACACGCGCATCGGCCTCGACGACATCGACCCGGACGCCGTCGAGGACAGACGACTGCAACTCATGCTGGTGTGCACCCACCCCGCGATCGACCCGACGGTGCACACCCCGCTGATGCTCGACGTGGTGATGGGCTTCGGCGCGAAGGAGATCGCGAGGGTCTTCGCACTGCCGGCGCCGACCTTGGCTGCCCGCCTGGTTCGCGCGAAGAGACGCATCAGGGAAGCCGGTATCTCGTTCGATATTCCGGATCGGTCGGTACTGCCCTCCCGAATCGACGCGGTGCTCGCTGCCGTGTACGGGGCATTCGCGATCGATTGGCACGGCAGCGGAACCGAAGTGCGAGAGAACTTCCTCGACGAGGCGGTGCACCTGGCGCAAACCCTTGCTGCGCTCCTTCCCGGCGACCCGGAGGTGCGAGGTCTCGCCGCACTCGTGAATCTCTCCGCTGCCCGGGTGCCGGCACGGTTCGACGACGACGGCGTGCTGGTACCGCTCCCCGATCAGGATCCGAGGCGGTGGAACGAAGCCCTCATAGCTCGCGGCGAAGCGCACCTGCGGGCGGCGCATTCACGCCGAGTCCTGGGTCGATTCCAGCTCGAAGCGGCAATTCAGGCAGTGCACTGCGCTCGCCGAACGTCGCCGAACGACAGCACCGACTGGCAGGCGCTCGCCGAGTTGCACGAGGCCCTGCAGTCCGTCTTCCCGACCACGGGCGGTGCCGTCGCCCGCGCGGCGGTGATCGCCGAAGTCGACAGCCCCGCTGCGGGTCTCGAGTCCCTGGACGCGATCGAGAACAGTGAACGCTTCCAGCCCGCGTGGGCGACCCGCGCTCGCCTGCTCGAACGACTGGACTGTCCCGTCGAGGCGCGAGTGGCCTACGACAAGGCCGTCTCCCTCACCACCGACACCGCTACACGTGAGTACCTGATTCGCCGTCGAGAGAGGGCATGAGGTTGCGCAGGACCGGGGTCCACTCGGCTCTGCGTTCGGGGAAGCACCGAGCGAGCAGATCGACCATGATCGACGGCGCGGTGGACGCACCCGGTGACGCGCCGAGCAACCCCGCGATGGTGCCGTCCGCGCCCGTCACGAGTTCGGTGCCGAACGTCAGCACACCGACCTCCCTGCGATCGGGTTTCACGACCTGAGCCCGCTGACCGGCCCGGATCAGCTCCCAATCGGCAGGATCGGCATCCGGAACGAAGCGACACAGCTCTGCGAACTTGCGACGCCGAGACGACAGTACTTGGCCGACCAGATATCGGACGAGCGAAGGGTTTCGAGCACCTACTGCCAGGAGAACCGGAACATTACGGGGTCGGATCGTGGTGAACAGGTCGGTGACCCTGCCGTGCTTGAGCAGCTTCGTATCGAACGTGGCATAAGGCCCGAACATGATCGAGGACGCGCCGCTCACGACGCGCTTGTCGAGATGCGGCACGGACATCGGTGGGGCTCCCAATGCGGCCTGGCCGTAGACCTTGGCGTCGTGCTTCCCGACCACGTCGGGGTTGCCGGTCCTGAAGAACTGCGCCCCGAAGGGGAACACCGCGTACCCACGCACCTCGGGTATCCGAGCCTTCTGAAGGAGTTTCAACGCGTACCCACCGGCGCCGACGAACACGAAGCGCGACCGGACGACGAAGGTGGAATCGGTCGACAGATCTCGTCCCCGCACGGTCCAGATGCCGTCGTCTCCGCGGGACAAATCCCTCACTTCGTGACGGGTCCGAACCTGCACCCGGCGCATCGTGCGGACGAGCGCGTGCGTCAGTTCGCCGAAGTCGACGTCCGTGCCCGACTCGGCTCGCGTGGCGGCCATCGGCTCGTGGGATCTTCGGCCGCGCATCAGCAGGGGCGCCCACTCTGCGATCTTCGCAGGGTCCTCCGTGTACTCCATTGGGGCTGTGCGCAGTAAGAGAGTCTCCATGGTTGCAAACCGCTCACGGAGGTAGGTGACGTCGCGGTCACCGAATACCACGCTCATGTGCGGGGTCGTGTTCAGGAAGTCCGATCCGATCTCGGGAGCCATCGAATTCCAGAACTCGCGCGACATCGCGAACTTTCGCCCTGCGTCGGCTGCTCTGGACCCGTCCCGCGAATCGGGCATGTAATTGAGTTCGCACAGTCCTGCATGCCCCGTCCCTGCGTTGTTCCACGGATTGGAGCTTTCCTCGGCAAGTCCGCCGAGTCGTTCGTACACGACGATCGACCACTCCGGCGCCAGCTGGGCGAGCAACGCACCCAGAGTGGCCGACATGATTCCACCGCCGACGAGAACGACGTCGAACGGATCTCCGGCGGCATCGGCCGACAACGATTTCCTACGGAACACGGTGACCCCTTTCGTGGTGTAATCCCATGCTCACCCACCGAAAACAATCCGTCCAATGAACAATTGATCCGCTTATAATCCGAATATGGATGAATGGCTGCAGCCCGATTCTCTACATCCCGTGACATCCGACCTTGCGCCATTGCTCGGCGCGTTCGTGGCTGTCGCCGAGGAAGGACACGTCACGCGTGCCGCCGATGTGCTCGGAGTTCCGCAGTCTTCGTTGAGTCGGAGACTGCGCGCAGTCCAGAAAACGCTCGGACTCACGCTTTTCACCCCGGCTGGACGACGCATAGTCCTCACCCCGCAGGGTCGGGAACTGCTCGAGCGAATCCGAGAACCGGTCCGTGCACTCGACGATGCCGTTGTCGCGGTACTCGGCAACGCGGATCCCGACGGCGGTCTCGTTCGGTTCGGCTTCCCGCTGACGATGGGGCCGATCAGCGTGCCGGCCCTGCTCGCCGAGTTTCACGAAGAAGCGCCACGAATACGCCTGCACCTCGTCCAGGCGCACGGTGACGGACTGGCCGATCTCGTCCGCAAAGGCCGTTTGGATCTCGCCGTGATGATTCCGGCCCCCGACGACCTGCCGTCCACCCCGATCGGTCGGCAACGCATCGGACTGGTCGTCTCCCGCGGACACCGTCTTGCAACGAGAACGCGGGTGGACCCCTCCGAACTCGTGAACGAACCGTTCGTCGCGAACCCGCCGAGCTATCACCTTCGGCAGCTCACCGATTCCTGGTGCGCCGAAGCAGGGTTCGAACCCGACGTGGCGTTCGAAATCACGGAGTTCGACACCCTCCGCTCGCTGGTGGCGCGCGGCATGGGTGTCGCGCTGCTGCCCGACGCCGAAGTGCCCCACCCGGACATCGTCACCGTTCCGCTCGTCGATGCACCCGATCGGAGTGTCGCATTGGTCTCGGGCAACGGACCGTTGTCACCCGCTGCAGCCAGATTGCACCGCCACCTGGCGCTCCGCGCCTGTGAGTGGTTGACGAGTCCAGAGACTCCTTAACCACTCACAGTGGGAGTGAGGAGGGTCTTCAGTCGTTCGAGGTCTTCTGCCACAGTCCGGGTATCGCGCTCGAACTCCTCGTCCGACAGATCGAGTTGGCGGACGGTGAACACGATTTCGCAGCCTTCCGGATGAGCAAGGACACGAACGGGGTTGTTCACCTTCTCCCCCGACGGCAATGTGACGTCGTGATCGAGTACACCGAGATCGTTACGGGCGGTGAAGCGCACGGTCACCCGACCCATGGGCGAATCCACCAGCAGAGTGTCACCTTCGCGAACCACCTCGGCGCTCGCCAGGCCGGCCGCCCATTTCGGCAGGTTGCTCGGGTCGACGGCGAACTCGTACAGCGTCTCCGGCGAACATTCGATGACCTGGCTGACGTGGCGACTTGTCATGATTCGAATGTTATTGCGCGGAGGCACTGGCGTCAGCGGGTCACGACATAGAATCGAATCGGACCCTCCGGACGAGGAGAACGTGATGAGCACAGCCAAGAGTTCGAGCCGAAATATCCTCGCGCGCGTCTCACCGGGTCAGTGGGCGGCATTGATCCTCACGATTCTGCTCGTCGTGTTCGTACTGCAGAACCGGGCGAAGACGTCGATCACTCTCTTCTGGATGAACCTCTCGGCGCCGCTGTGGTTCACCCTCCTCGCGGTCTTCGTGGTCGGCTGGGTGGTCGGGGTCCTCACCAACCGCCGGGGGAAGGCGTGACGGCCGCCGACGGCAGCGACTCCCCTGCGCCTCGTCACCGGCGACCGACGGGCATGTCGGACGAGACGGTGCAGGCCCTCGGCAAGGTGTCGGAAGCGCTCGAGACGGTGGATCGGGCCCGCGGTCACCTGTACTCGTTCCATCAGTTGATCGGCCATGCGGACCTCCAACTGGACGAGGCGGTCCAACTCCTGCGGGCGGGCGGGCACACCGAACTTGCGGACCGCCTTCGACATGACATGGTGGGGCGAAACGTCGTACACGGCCGGTGGACGTTTCAACTCGTCGAGGAATTCGACGACGATTACTGGAGCCGGTTTCGCGCACACGAGAAATCGTTGCGCGACGAACTGGCGTCCGGACGTCGGCACCTGCTCGAGGCGGAAATGAAGGAAGCACGGCGCACGCACGGCGAACCCGGTCACGAAGCCCGGCCCGGCGAAGGAGATTGACACTGTGGAAATCCTCAGCAGCAGAACCATTCTGCGGCCGAAGGACTATTCGAAGACCCTCGCGTTCTACCGCGAAACCCTGGGTCTGGCTACGGCGCGCGAATACCCGGGTGGCACGGTGTTCTTCGCGGGTCAGGGTTTGATCGAGATCGCCGCCCACGGTGGGAACGGTGAATCGAGCACCTTCGACGGCGCACTCTGGCTTCAGGTGCGCGACCTCACGGCGATCCAGACGGGACTGGTCCTGGCCGGAGTCCAGATCGCCCGGGAAGCGCGTGAAGAACCGTGGGGTCTGTACGAGATGTGGATCACCGACCCCGATGGGGTGCAGATCGTGCTCGTCCAGATCCCCGACGATCACCCCATCAGGCGCGACTCGCGCCCACCGAAAACAGACTGACCTGCCCTCGTAGGAGCCAACCCCACGGACCGTTCACCGGTTGGACACGGGTTGTACATTTACGTGGTGACCGCAGAGCTCATCGTTCTCCTGGTAGTCGTCGTCACTGCCCTCGCATTCGACTTCACGAACGGCTTCCACGACACCGGCAACGCAATGGCCACATCCATCGCCACCGGCGCCCTGCGGCCCAAGGTCGCGGTGGCGCTTTCCGCCTCGCTAAATCTGATCGGCGCTTTTCTGTCCGTCGAGGTCGCGGCGACCGTGGCGAAGGGCGTCGTCAATCTGAACAGTGTCGGCGGCGATGCACTTCTGCTCATCGTCTTCGCCGGTCTCGTGGGTGGCATCATCTGGAACCTCGCGACGTGGCTCCTCGGCCTTCCGTCGAGTTCCTCACATGCGCTGTTCGGCGGTCTGATCGGTGCGGCGATCGCGTCCATCGGGATGAGCGGAGTCGAGTGGCAGGGTGTGATCGGCAAAGTCGTCGTACCCGCCCTCCTGGCTCCGGTCGTCGCAGCGCTCGTCGCCGCAGTGGGTACCCGATTGGTGTACCGCCTGGCATCGAAGGTCCCCGAAGAGTCCAAGGAGAAAGGGTTCCGAATCGGACAGGTGGGATCAGCTTCCCTCGTGTCCCTCGCGCACGGCACCAATGACGCCCAGAAGACGATGGGCGTCATTTTTCTTGCACTCGTCGCGCACGGCACCATCTCGGCGGACGCGGAGATGCCGTTCTGGGTGAAGTTCAGCTGTGCCGTCGCCATCGCGCTCGGCACCTACCTCGGTGGCTGGCGCATCATCCGCACCCTCGGCAAGGGGTTGGTCGAGATCGCGGCACCGCAGGGTATGGCGGCAGAATCTTCTTCGGCCGCGATCATCCTCACCTCCAGCCACCTCGGTCTGCCACTGTCCACCACACACGTCGCTACCGGCTCGATCCTGGGCACCGGGCTGGGCCGCAAGGGCGCCGAAGTTCGATGGGGCATAGCCGGACGCATGGCCGTGGCCTGGCTCATCACCTTGCCGTCCGCCGGTCTCGTCGGCGCGGCATGTTGGGCAGTGGCCCACTTCGTCGGCGGACTGCCCGGCGTGCTGGTCGTCTTCGCAGCTCTCGTCGTGCTCGCCGCCCTCATGTATGCGCGATCGCGTAAGCAGCCCATCGACTCCGGCAACGTCAACGACGAATGGTCCGAGCGAGAGGCGCCCGCCGTCACCGCGCCGGAGAACGACACCCACACCACCGTTCGAGACGGGAGTCAGGGATGACACTGCTCACCGACACTTTGGACTCGCTGTGGCAGGTCGTCGCAGTCGGATTGCTCTTCGGGGCCGGCCTCCCTGCACTCTTCGCCTTGGGTTTGCGGTCGCTGACTGCGGGAGCGAACTCGGAGACCGGAGCCGGCGAACCCACGGTCGCAGGCAGAATCGGCGCCGCAGTGTGCTTCGCGGTGATCGTCGCTGCCGTGATCGGTGGAATACTGCTCCTGACGGAGGATTTCCTGACCAGTACCTTCGGTATCGAGGTCTTCTGAGTGGCCGTGTCCGCTCCATCGATGAAAGAGGCCGATTCCGTGTCCCGCTACTCACTTCGTTCAGTCCTCGAGTGGCTGCGCTCCGGATACCCGGAGGGCATTCCCACCAAGGACCATTTTGCGGTTCTCGCAGTACTGCGCCGTCGCCTCACTACGGAGGAAATCGACGAAGTGGTCGCCCTTGCCATCGCCACGGCCGACGAGCATCCCGAGCGGCAGGTCGACCACGACCGGATGCGTGACATCGTTGCCGGACTCATCCACGACGAACCGTCGGAGGACGACCTCGAAAGAGTGACCGAGCGTCTCGCCGCCGGTGGCTGGCCCGTGGCGCCGGACTGGGAAGAAACACCCGACGTGGAGTGATGTGATGAGCCTGCCACCGTTTCTCACCTCCATCGTCGGCTGGCTCCGCGCGGGCTATCCGAACGGTGTCCCGGAACAGGACTACGTTCCGCTCTTCGCTCTGCTGGCACGCCGTCTGTCCGAGGACGAGGTGGACGCCGTCGCGGACGCCTTGGTCGAGGACGGCGACCTGCCGATCGAGAAGACGGACATCGCCGTGCTGATCACGAAGGTCACCAACGAGATGCCGCTGGAGTCGGATGTGGAACGGGTCGGCAGCCATCTGGCGGCCGGCGGATGGCCACTGGCGGACCCGCGCTTCGATGCGTGAAACCCTGATGAGATGACCCGCCTACTGCAGCCTCTGCACGTGCCCACGGGCGCGGAAATCGCCTCGGTCCTACCGGAACTGGAGGCAGCCCTCGCGGACGACGGACCTGCCTTCCTGCCCCTGCCCCGTGGGGACGATCAGGAGATCCGACGACTCACCGATGCGCTGGCCCCGGGTGAACCGATCGGCGACGACATCTCGCTCGTCGTGGCAACCTCGGGTACCACGGGGGTGCCGAAGGGTGCGCTGCTCACGGCTTCCGCACTGAGGGCGAGCGGCAACGCCACGCACACCAGACTGGGTGGGCCGGGCTCGTGGCTGTTGGCACTGCCGGCGCACCACATCGCCGGCCTTCAGGTGCTGCTGCGAAGTGTGCTCGCGTCCACCGATCCGACGATCGTGGACGTCGCGGAAGGGTTCGAACCGGCCGCGCTGACATCCGCGATCGCGTCGATGTCGGGGCCGAGAAAATACACGTCTCTCGTCCCGACGCAGCTGATCAAGGCCTTGGACGATCCTGATGCGACTGCTGCTCTGGCGTCACTCGACGCGGTCCTGCTGGGTGGTGCCGCGACACCCGCCCCCGTTCTGCAGCGCGCCGCCGCAGCCGGGATCGAGGTGGTCCGGACGTATGGCATGAGCGAAACGTGCGGAGGCTGCGTCTACGACGGCGTGCCACTCGACGGCGCCGAAATCCGGATCGAGGGCGAGCGAGTGCTGCTGGGCGGCGCCATGATCGCGGACGGCTACCGGGGACTTCCGGACCATCCCGCGTTCGCCGAGCCGGGATGGTTTCGCACCGACGACGCGGGAACGGTCACCGACGGCGTCCTCCGGATCCACGGAAGGCTCGACGAGGCCATCTCGACCGGTGGGCTAACCGTCGTTCCGCAGGTGGTCGAAGCCGTGTTGTCCGAGCATCCGTACATCCGCGAATGTGCGGTCATAGGTGTCCCCGACACCAGATTGGGGCAGCGTGTGGTCGCCGTTATCGTGTCCGGTTCGGCAACGCCCACCGTGGAAGAGTTACGTGAGCACATTGCCCGAACCCTGCCCGTGACCGCGTCCCCGCGTGAAGTGCACGTCGTCGATTCGCTACCCCTGCGGGGGCCGGGAAAAATCGACCGACGCGCACTCGTCACACGGTTCTCGTAGCCGTCCCGGCACCACAGTTCGCGTCCGATCTTCTAGTGACCCATGTCCGCACTGGCATGATGGTGACCGTGCGTGCCGCCACCTTGTTTCGTCCCACTTCGATGCACGTCTTCGTCATGCTGTTGCTCGCGGCGGCACTGTTCCAGGGTTCGCTTGCGAACCTCTTCACCGCATATCCCGCCTTGCAGACGGCCGCCACGGTCTTCTCGGGCGTATTCGTACAGGCGACACCATTTCTCGTACTCGGTGTACTCGTCAGCGGGGCCATCGCCGCGTTCGTGTCACCACACGTGCTGCGAAGACTGCTGCCGCGGCGCGAGTCCACTGCGGTCGGCGTCGCTGGGTTGGCCGGTGCCGCATTGCCCGGCTGTGAGTGCGGCGCCGTGCCTGTCGCACGCCGACTGATGGACCAGGGTGCACCGAGCGCGGCCGCACTCACGTTCCTGCTGGCGGCGCCGGCTATCAATCCCGTGGTGCTGATCGCCACCGCCGTCGCCTTTCCCGGCCAACCTGAGATGGTGGTCGCTCGCTTCGTCGGCTCTCTCGCCACGGCACTGGTCATGGGGTGGGTCTGGACACGGATCGGGCGTACCGAATGGATCACCGCCCGAATCTCCCGTCACGAGCACGACCCGCACGGTTCACGATGGGTGGTGTTCGCCGAGTCCGCAAGGCACGACTTCCTGCAGGCCGGTTCGTACCTCGTCCTCGGTGCCGCAGCCGCCGCTGCGCTGCACGTTCTCGTGCCTTCATGGATCTACGACCACCTCGCCGGACAGATGCTGATGGCGATCGTCGTCATGGCATTGCTCGCCGTCGTTCTCGCGTTGTGCTCGGAAGCCGATGCCTTCGTCGCGGCCAGCCTGTCGATGCTGCCGCTGCTCCCCCGGCTGGTGTTTCTGGTCGTCGGTCCGGCCGTGGACGTGAAGCTCGTCGCCATGCAGGCGGGGAGTTTCGGCCGAGCGTTCGCCGTCCGGTTCGCGCCGCTCACGTTCGTGGTCGCGGTGGTGTGCGCGTGCATCGCCGGCTATGCCGTCCTCGGGGGCGCACGGTGAGTAGAGAAGTGGCCAACGTCCTGCTCTTGCTGACAGGTGGCGCGCTGTTGAAAATCACCGTGGACGGAACATACGTCCGTTACGTGAAGCCGGGTCTGTTTCCCTACCTACTCGCGGCGGGAGCTGTGATCGTGCTTCTGGCGGCGGTCGCGATCGCTCGTGACATCCGCGCCGGCCGAGCTGCGGACGATCACACCGGCGGGCACACGCACAGCGCGCGGCCGTACTGGATGCTGCTGGCTCCGGTAACAGTGGTCCTGTTCGTCGCGCCGCCGGCACTCGGGGCGTCCTCGGTAGGGACACCCACCGCCCGTGAGGAACCGGTGGTCGCATCCGAAATGACGGCGTTTCCGCCACTTCCGGGCGGCGATGCTCCCGAGGTACCCCTGCTCGACGTCGTCCAGCGCGCCGCCCGCGACTCGACGGGCAGCCTCGACGGCCGAGAGATCACCGTCAGCGGTTTCGCCGTCGAGACTTCCAACGGTGGATCGGCGCGCATGGACGGAACCCGAGAGGGTCTCGATCTCGCGCGCGTGGTGATCGTCTGTTGCGCTGCGGATGCTCGCAGCGTGCGTCTTCACCTCGACGGCAAGCTCGGCGAGATTCCCCAAGGAACGTGGCTGTCGGTGACCGGTGTGGTCCGGCCGGACTCCGCGCCTGCGCGCACGCCCACACTCACCGTGACAGGCGTCGAGCGAATACCCGCACCGGACAACACGTACGCCTACTGATCCCAGCTTCCGGCGAGTGCAACCACCGGAATGGTCCGAACCCCGGCCACCTTCTTCTCGTAGTCCGCGAATCCCGGGTATCGCCGGGCCTGCTCCGCATAGATGCGGTCCCGCTCGGCACCGGTCACTTCTGCCGCCGACACCCGGTAGGTCTGCGTCCCGACCTCCACCTCGGCCTCACCGGCATCGACGATGTTGAAGTACCAGTCCGGATTGGTCGGCGCACCGGCCTTGGACCCGAACACATAGATCTTGGCGGGGTCGTCTTCGTCCGCCATGTACATCATAGGAGTGAGCCGGTCTCTGCCGGATTTGCGCCCACGATGGTGCAGAAGGAGCATCGGAGAACCCTCGAACGGACCACCGACCCGCCCCTCGTTGGCCCGGAACTCTTCGATGACCTGCGTGTTCCAGTCGCTCATGTAGAAACCTCCGTGTGCGGCGTACGGTCGGTGAAAGGCCGTGCAAGGTCGACGCAAGGCCCGTGTAAGCGGCAATGGTCATCGTTTACGGCATGACCACATCCCATTCTGCCCCGGCAATCGAAGCCGAGGGGCTCGTTAAACTGTTCGGCAACCAACGCGCCGTCGACGGTGTGAGCCTGACCGTGCCCACCGGCACCGTCTACGGCGTGCTCGGCCCCAACGGGGCGGGTAAGACGACCACCGTCCGGATGCTCGCAACACTGCTGCGTCCCGACGGCGGGCACGGTCGGATCTTCGGCCACGACGTCGTGGAGGAGCCGACCGCGGTGCGTTCCCTCGTCGGCGTCACAGGCCAGTACGCATCCGTCGACGAAGACCTCACAGCCACCGAGAACCTGGTGATCTTCTCGAGGTTGCTGGGCCTGTCGCGCACGGCGGCGCGCCGCAAGTCCTCCGAGCTTCTCGAGGAGTTCGGCCTGACCGAAGCCGCGAGCAAACCGCTCAAGAATTTCTCCGGTGGAATGCGGCGTCGCCTCGATCTCGCGGCAAGCCTCCTCTCGCACCCACCCCTGTTGTTCCTCGACGAGCCGACCACCGGTCTCGATCCGCGTACCCGCGCCCAGATGTGGGACACGATTCGCCGGTTGGTCGCCGAGGGCTCCACCGTCCTGCTCACCACGCAGTACCTCGAAGAGGCCGACCAGCTGGCTGATCGAATCGCGGTCATCGACCGCGGAAAGGTGATCGCAGACGGCACTGCCGACGAGCTGAAAGCGTCGGTGGGCGTCTCCTCGCTGCACCTCGCTCTGGTCGACAAGGGGCGCATCGACGAGGCCCGAGTGCTGATCGCACAGGCCCTCGGCATCGAGGTGTCGGTTACCCCCGAAGCCGCACGTCTGACCGCACCCATGACCGACCCGGCCCTGACAGTCGAGCTGCTCACCCACCTACGCGATCACAGCATCGCCGTCGACGAGATCACCGTCTCGAAGCCCAGTCTCGACGAAGTCTTCCTCACCATCACCGGCCACGGCGCCGAAGATGACGATTCCGAACGGAGCATCGCATGACGACCACCCTCGAAAGAAGCGGGGTCCGCAGCACGCAGGTGCCCGCCCTGACTCCTCGTCGTATCAGCCTGGAACAGACTGTGCGACACACCCTCACCATGGCTTACCGTGGTGTGCTCAAGATCAAGCACAACCCCGAGCAGTTGTTCGACGTCGTGATCCAGCCGGTGATCTTCACCTTCATGTTCACCTACATTTTCGGCGGTGCCATCTCCGGAGACGTGCAGAGCTACCTCCCCGTCATCATTCCGGGCATACTCGTGCAGACGGTCATCACCGGCTCGATCGTGACCGGAACCCAGCTGCGGGAGGACATGGACAAGGGAGTGTTCGACCGGTTCAAATCCCTTCCCATCGCCAGGATCTCACCGTTGTCCGGGGCTCTGCTCGCCGACATGGTTCGGTACGGCATCGCCACCACCATCACGTTCGTGGTGGGCATAGCGATGGGTTACCGGCCGGATGGCGGCGTGATCGGCGTCCTGTGCGCGGCACTCCTCGTCATCGTCTGTGCCTTCTCCATCAGCTGGATCTTTGCTCTCATGGGGGTGCTGATGAGCAAGGCATCGTCCGTTCAGGGCACATCGATGCTCGTCCTGTTTCCGCTGACCTTCATGTCCAACGCATTCGTGCCGGCTGACACGATGCCGGGTTGGATGCAGGCGTTCGTCAAGGTGAATCCCGTGTCGCACTTGGTGACCGCGGTGCGCGAACTGGCCAACGAAGGCCACTTCGGAATCCACGTCGTGTGGTCACTGCTCGGTGCGGCGATCATCGTCGCGATCATGGCTCCGCTGACCGTGCGCACCTACATGCGCAAGGCTTGAGCCCGTCCAGATCAGGTGCGTGCCGCAATCAGTTCCAGGATTGCAGCACGCACCTGTCTGCGTGACAGCGTGGACACTGCCGCTGCCGCAGCATCCAAATCGTCCTGGGACGCCACGGTGGAGGCGAATGCCCGCAGCCTATCGTGCTGCATGCTTCGCATGTCCTGTCGTCCATGCGCTCTTTCGGCGAGTGCGATCAACTGCAATCCACGGGTCACGTCGCCGTTGGCGACAGCGAACACCCCGAAACTGCCCGCGACCGCGCCGGTCACCGGTACGTCGACGAACACATCCGACCCCAACCGAGCGAGCGCGGCGGTTCGCAGCAACTCCGCGACGTCGACCGCCTCGGCTCGTCCGCACTGAACGTGAGCGCACAGCGAAGCCGACAGGAGCAAGAGGCTGAACGGGTCTTCGAATACGTGACTGTCACTCCGAACGAGCGCGACAGCTTCCTGGTAGCGGCCCAAACCTCGCTCGATGTCTCCGCTCGCGAGGTCGGCTTCCGCGAGCCCGACGATCTGTGCGGCCTTGGGTCCGGTCGTGTCCGGGGTGAGCACGTATTCGGAATCGAACCGGGCTGCGGAGGCGAAGAGCCCCTGGCGCCCGCCTTCCACATCCCCCGATGCGATCCGTGCGCACGCTTCGAACGCACGCATCTGCTCGGACTCGTAGACGGCGCCGAGCGAATTCATGCAGGTGACTGCTTCCTCGTAGTAGCGGACGGCCTCGGTGTATCGACCGGATTGGCTGTACAAAGAGCCGAGGAAGCCCGCCGAGGTTCCGCGAAACCAGACGTCGCCTCGTCGTTTCGCATACTCGTGCACCGCAGATCCGTCAGCGAGGGCGCCACGCGCGTCGCCGAGGTTCTCCCGAAAGTTGGCGCGACCGGACAGTGCCGCCATCCTCACCTCGGCGTCGGAGGAACGAACGCCGGTGGCGATGCGGCGCGCCATGCCGCTGGGGCTCCCTATCGCCAACAGAATGTCCGCGCCGAAGGTGAGCACCGGCGGAACACCGGTTCGACGACGAACGGCGCGTAGCCGCAATCGTGCCCGCGCGAGAGTTCTACGGTCGCCGCCGAACAGCAGGTGCATGGTCACGAGAAGAAGTGCGGTCACCTCGACTTCGGAGGTCAATTCCGAAAGGTCCCTATGCGCAGCGACTTGCAGCACTCGAGGAGCCCAATTCGCCACCTCGGAGTGTGCACCACGGGTCACCCACAGGCCGCCGAGCACAGCGAAGACGGCAGCCGTCGTCACCGCGTCCCCGCGTTGCATCGACCAGCGCAGCACGGCGAGAAGATTGTCGTGGTCCGCGCTGAGATCCGCGCTGAGCTGCACCTGATCCGTCCGACATCTTTGGACGGCATCCTGTGCAAATCCCTGCGCCCACAGCGACAGCCGGTCCAACACTTCCTCGTCCTCGCCGGCCGCGATCAGTTGTTCCTCGCCGTACTCACGGACGGTTTCGAGCATGAAATAGCGGATGGAGGTGTTGGTTTCGGTCACCGTCAACAGCGACTGATTCACCAAACCGTCGACAGCACCCGATACGTCGGCGAGTCCGTTCCACTCGGCCACGGACTCCGCCGCGTCGAGCGTGAACCCGTCCGGGAACCGACAGAGCCTTCGCAAGGCAATCTGCTGTTCCGATTCGAGCAGATGCCAACTCCAGTCGATAACGGAGTGCAGGGTGCGGTGGCGATCGGGAGAGGTCGGGTCACTCGACCGGAGCAGAGCGAACCGGTCGACCAGCCGCCGATCGATTTCTTCCACACTCATCGACCGCACCCGCGCGGCAGCCAGCTCGATGGCGAGCGGCAAGCCGTCCAGAGTTCGGCACACCGTCCGAACGGCCACCGGATCGAGCCGCACCGAAGGACGAACCGCACGAGCGCGAGCAGTGAACAACTCCACGGCCGGAGACTCGCTGTCCCCCACCGTCAGCGCTGGAAGCGGATACACCGACTCGGCAGCGATCATGAGCGGCGACCGACTTGTCGTCAGAACCGTGAGTGTGTCGATCTCGGCAACCAGGTCCGCCACGACCTCGGAGCACGCACCGATG
Organism: Rhodococcus sp. NPDC058521; assembly: GCF_042719695.1. Lineage (NCBI taxonomy): Bacteria > Bacillati > Actinomycetota > Actinomycetes > Mycobacteriales > Nocardiaceae > Rhodococcus > Rhodococcus sp. NPDC058521. The sequence continues at coordinate 116,245 of NZ_JBHXNL010000001.1, read as the reverse complement.
ACGTGCTCGCAGTTGTCGAGTATCAGCAGCATCGGCCGCGCCGACAAGGATTCCCGCAAACGCTCGCGCACCGAATGGATGCGGCCGATCGTGAAACGGCCAGGTGCGACATCCACCTCGCCGAGTCCGACAGTGGCGGCGATGGCCGCGACAACGTCCTCACTGCTGCGCAGAGAAGCCAACTCCACCAGCGCAACCGGGTTGCGGGCGGATGCACGTGAACCCAGCTCGTGGGCGAGCCTCGTCTTCCCCGCCCCGCCCGGCCCCAGCACCGTCACGACCCGGCCACGCACGAGCAAGCCTTCGATCGCCGTGATGTCGTGTTCTCGGCCGATCAGAGTATTCGGCGACGCACGCAATCCCACGGCGCTCGGCGCGGCCGCCTGTGGCGTGCTCCCGGACTGCAGAATTCGGGTGTGGAGGTCGACCAACTCGCGCGAAGGATCTGCACCGAGGCGATCGGCCAGTCGTTCCCGCACTTTCGCGAACACGTCCATCGCCTCGCTGTCCCGACCGAGACCGGCAAGGATCCGCATCAGCTGCTCGTGAGCACGCTCGTCCAGCGGTTCAGCCGACGTTCTGGCCCGTGCCAACGGGAGGGCGACCTCGAAGTCACCGAGTGCGGTACGCGCGGTGATCTCGGCATCGTCGAGCTGCTCGCGGATCGCTACGGCCTCCATCGCCAGCGCCCACGAGAGGGTCCCGTCCCCCAGATCGTCACCGGGTTCACCGCGCCACAAGCCCTTGGCCTCGGTGACCTTCTCTACGACGCGAGCCGGCGGCATCCCGGCCGTCACCGCACGTGCAATCTCCTGCGCCCATGACAGGTCCACCGAATCGGAAGGCAGCGTCAGGCGATACCCGGAGGGGCCGGATTCGAGCACACCCTCGGGGAGCGCCGACCGGAGGCGGGAGATCTGGGTGTGCAGAGCCCCGGTGGGCGAGCGCGGCGGCTCGTCACCCCACACGTCCTCGATCAAACTTCGAGCCGTCCTGCTGCGGCCGGACGGGTGGGCCAGCGCAACCAGAAGTCGGCGTGCACGAATGCCCGTCAACGGCACCACGTCACCGTCGCGCATCGTGGCCACCGGCCCGAGAAGGGCAACGACGATCCCACTGCGCGGCGATGGGGCTGCGACGGTTCGTGACGCCGGAGCACCTTCACCACTCATCTGCTGGTCCACCGCATTCGATGGTATTCCACGCCGCGACTGCCGACCGTTTGCGCTGCGGTGCAAAGATCGACACATGGCAACGGTTTCTCAATGGGTCGAAGGCGCGCGCCCGCGCACACTGCCGAACGCAATCGCACCGGTTCTGGCCGGCACCGGAGCTGCCGCATCGCTCGATGCTGCGGTCTGGTGGAAGGCACTGCTCGCAATGGTCGTCGCTCTCGCTCTGATCGTGGGTGTCAACTTCGCCAACGATTACTCCGACGGCATTCGCGGCACCGACGACGAACGCGTCGGCCCGTTGCGACTCGTCGGATCGAAGCTTGCGGCCGCATCTTCGGTGAAGAACGCGGCAATCGGATGTTTCGCGGTCGCGGCCGTCGCTGGGCTCGTCCTCGCCGCAGCCACTGCGTGGTGGTTGGTTGCCGTGGGCGCCTTCTGCATCGTGGGTGCCTGGTTCTACACGGGCGGAAAGAAGCCCTACGGCTACAGCGGTTTCGGTGAGATCGCCGTATTCGTGTTCTTCGGTCTGGTCGCCGTGCTCGGAACCCAGTTCGTTCAAGCGGAGAGGATCGACTGGGCAGGCTTGGCAGCGGCCGTCGCCGTCGGGTCGTTCTCGAGCGCCGTGCTGGTGGCCAACAACCTCCGCGACATCCCCACCGACACCGAATCGGGCAAGCTCACGCTGGCAGTACGACTCGGCGACGCCCGCACCCGAACGCTGCACCTCGTCCTCGTCGCAGCCCCGTTCGTGATGTCGTTGATCCTCGTCGCCCGCACCCCGTGGACTCTGCTCGGCTTGTTGGCCGTCCCCTTCGCGGTGCGGGCCAACGCGCCTGTCCGCAAAGGCGAACTGGGCCTGGGACTGATCCCCGCCCTGCGCGATTCCGGCCTCGCGATGCTCGTATGGGGCGCCGCAACCGGAATCGCGCTCGGGCTCGGCTGATCAGTCCTTGTCGGGGACGAAGGCGCTGAGAAGGAAGTTCACGATCGCGATGAGCAGTCCACCCCAGACCGCAGTCCAGAATCCGTCGACGGTCATGCCGTAATCGGTCTGCGAACTGAGCCAAGCGGTCAGCATCAACATCAGCGCGTTGATGACGAGTGTGAACAACCCGAGCGTGATGATCAACAGCGGCAGCGAGAGCAGCTTCACCAACGGCTTGACGAAGAAGTTCACCACCGTGAACACGAGCGCGATACCGAGCAGAACGACGATGTCCCAACCGGTTCCGTTGCCCGAGCTCGAGATTTCGATGCCGTTGATCCACCGTGCTGCAAGCCAGATCGCGAAGGCGTTGATGACGAGACGCACCAAGAAGGTCATCCGTGAATGCTGACACATCGCGCCGACATAAGCGAAGCCGTTTCAGGCTGCCCGGTCGAGTTCGACGAGGAGCCTGCGACGGATCTCGGTGACGTCCACCTCACCTTCCAGCACGTCCCTGGTGACCCCGTTCGCGGCGCGCAGGATTCCGAGAAGGATGTGTTCGGTTCCTATGTTGTCGTCCTTGCGGGCGATCGCCTCGCGCAGCGACAGTTCGAGGGCCTTCTTCGCCTCCTTGGTGAACGGGATGTGGCCCGTCCGCCGGGCGAACCACCCCTTCTTCTCCGGTTCCATCGGATCGTCGAGCGCGCCCTCCCCGAACGTGTCCTCGACGGTGCGCCGCACCTCGTCGAGGTCGATACCGATCGATCCCAGAGCCTCGGCGTCGCCGTCGTTCAGGGCGCCACTGCCTTCGTCGATCTTGCGCACGACGGCGTCGAGTGTGACGCCCGCACCGGCCAGAACGTTCGCGGCCGGGCCGTCCGGTTCGGCGAGGATTCCCAGCACCAGATGCTCGGGGCCGATGTGCGGCGACTTCGTGGTGCGCGCCTGCTTCTGTGCATCGACCACTACCGCTCGTGCACCCTTCGTGAATCGTTCGAACATGGGGTTTACCTGCCTCTCCTGTTGTGTTTCTGATGCACTGCCTGCCTGCTGACTTCGAGGGAATCAGCGATCGACTGCCACGACCACCCCTGATTGCGGGCGTTGGTGACCTGGAGCGCCTCGAGTCGTTCGAGTAGGCGGCGCAACGCCCGGACGGCCTTGAGACCTTCACCGGGGTCGGGGCTTCCCGCTGCTGCGGCGAGCGTGGTTGCTTCGGACATGTTGTCAACGTACGTTGACAACAGTCGTTCGTCAAGACGAGTTGACAAATGCGGATCTCCACGTTCGCCGATCGCACCGGAGTCCCGGTTTCCACGCTCCGGTACCAAGAGTCAGCAGGCCTCGTGCCGACATGTCGAACCGACAGCGGATACCGGATCTACGACGATCGAGACATCGACCGCGTCGTCTTCGTCCAGACAGCGAAGCACGTCGGACTCACGCCCGACGAGATCCGCGAACTCCTGACCGTGTGGAACACGACCCCTGTACCGAAGTACGCTCGCGACTACGCCCACTGATGACAGCAGGCTTGGCCGACGTCTCCGCCCGATCCGCAGATCTCGCCACCTTCTCCACTCTCCTTCGCGCCGCCCATTGCCCAACTCGACGAGCTCCCCGATCGTGAAGAACAGTGCGATGTTTCGTGCGAATTTCTCACCCCGAGAACTCACACCAAGCGGAACGTCAATGCTGCCCGTTCTTCGAGTTCACCCTGCGACCGAATGGCCTCGACCTGATTCTCGACGTCCGGGCGCCTGCAGAGGGAACCTCGATGCTCCTCGACCTGTTCGGCGTTCTCCTGACGCTCCTGACACCGTGCATCGACTACGTCATCGTGTTCTTCGGACTGCGGGCGGAGGCAGCCGAAGACTGCTCGCCGCCGCCCCGGTACTCATGCTCGCTCAGATGGCGCTGCTGCCGCTCTTCTGTGGCTGTTCGTCGGACCCGAACTCGCAGACATCGTCGAGATCGGTCCGCTCCTCGAAGCGTTCCTCGTCCTGATCGTGTTGCCCCTCGGACTCGCCTGGGCCACAGAGGCCGTCGCCGCACGGCATCGCGCCGATGCCGTGGTGAGCAGCGCCCTCACCGCTGCCATGGCCCCTCTGATAGCCGGCACTCTGTTCGTCGTCGTCGCGAGCCAGATCCCCGAGATCAGCGACGAACTCGACCAACTTCGAGGCGTGATCCCGCTGTACGCGGCTTTTCTCGTCGTCATGTGCGGGCTCGGCTACGGCGCCGCCAAGGCGTTTCGCTTCGACACTGGGCGATCGCGCACTGATCTTCAGCGGAGCCACCCGCAACTCCCTGGTACTTTCGCTCACTCTCGCCCTACCCGCCGGCTACGCACTCACCCCGGTCGTCGTGGTGACACAGACCCTCGTGGAACTCGTGGGCATGGTCGTCTTCGTCCGCCTCGTTCCGTTCCTGGTTCCCGAGAGGCCGGCAAACGAATCCAGCCCTCGTCCAGGTCGATCAGCTCGTCGTTTCCGACGGAATGGTCCACGCGACCGTTCTGCTTGGCGACAATTTCTTCCGTGAAGTGGTTCCTTGCCGGCGAGAAGATTTCGTCCATCACGCCCAACATGCCACCGCATGTATCCGCAGAGCCGCCGGTTCGGCTCTTTCGCCAGAACACCCAACCCTTTCGCTCGGCCCACAGCCCGACACGGTCGATGCCGACCAGCACAGCGAGTGCAACAGCACCGACGACAAACGCTTCCATCGAACGAGATCATCGCCCATGACCGACGCATCCGGACTGGCAGATGTGGATACAGAATCACACCCGTCCTCGTAGGCTACAGAGCCACGGTTGCGTTGCAGGCGCGTAGCGCTTTCTACATGAACGACCGTCAATAGGCGGCGATCGCGCCGTCCACGGCCTTCTGGAGGTCGGCGTGCACGAGCCTGGAGATGTCGATCGGCTTCTGCGGCAACTCCAGGACTGGTTCGGCGAGGAACACGCTCGCCGATTTCACCGCCGGGTCACCGTGCGGTGAATCCGGGTCGTACGCGATACCCACGGACAGAAGCGCCACCGACGCACCGGCCTTCGTCGCACGGGACGCGATGTGCCCGATCCCACTGTTGACGTGCTGCACGGTCGGCGGGTCGTCGTAGTTGCACGTCCCCTCCGGGAAGACCGCCAGATTGTCTCCGCGCGCAAGCCTTTCGGCGGACACCTCCATCATGAGACGCCCCGCGTCGGCCACGGCGCGCAAACCGTGGTTCTTGCTGCGGAACACCGGGATTCCGCCCATGACGTCCACCTCACGACGGCGGCGCGGCGGGTCGAACACTTCGTCCTTGGCCAACACCCGCGTACGTCCGATGACCCCACGCAGCGGAGTTCGCCAGGCCGTGGCAGCCAACGTGTACTGGTCGAACTCGCTCAGATGATTCGCCGCGACGAGCAGCACCGAACGCGACCCGAGCACGTCGCGTAACGCCCGTTCCGCGCCTGTGCCGTATGTGATCCTCGGGCGATACCTGGCGGCCAGGAGTCCGTACGCGGCGCACGCGAGGGCACGATTCTGCTGGTGATCTCGGTAGTAGTCGTACACGGCACGACTGTTCTCCAAGGTCACCTCGGGCCGATCGACCCGCTTACTCGAACGCCGGCTCACGTTCCCCACGGTACACAACCTACGGGACCGTAGGTTGTGTGGATTCTCCCGGCGATCGGGTAAGAATGAGCTGTGATCCGCCTGGCCAAACCCACGGACCTGCCCTTGCTGCAACAGATCGAAGTTGCCGCCGGAACGCCTTTTCGCGATATCGGAATGTCCGCGATCGCCGATGACCCGCCTCCCAGCCTCGCGGAACTGTCCGAATACCTCGATGCGGACCACATCTGGGTCGCCACCGACGGCAACGACGATCCCGTCGCCTACGCGCTGATGGAGGTCGTGGACGGCGCCGCCCATATCGAGCAGGTGTCGGTCCACCCCAAGCACTCCCGCCGCGGTCTCGGTGCCCATCTCATCGACGAGATCGACGCCTGGGCGGCCGGGCACCACCTCCCCGCACTGACCCTGACCACGTTCGCCGACGTGCCGTGGAACGCCCCCTACTACGAACGGCTGGGATTTCACCGACTCGCCGACGACGACGTCACTCCCAGGCTGGCACGCATTCGAGAAGACGAGGCCAGGCACGGGCTCGATGCCTGGCCCAGGGTGACGATGTGCCGCGCGGTGTCCAACCAGGGGCGTGCATCCCAATTTTGAGCGGGTTCGTCCGTGACGATGATTCGGTGACGCGTACCGGTTTTATGACTGAAGAGTTCTGGGCAACCGTGGAGACAGCGATACCGCGCGAACGATGTGGATAAGCGGAGTCGGTGGCCGTGGCCTTCGCGTGATCATTGCGGGGGCGCGCCGTTGGTCGGCGTTCGTGTGAGCGGCAGGAAGATGGTGTCCACAATCTCCGAGATGGTGGCGTCGGTGGCGGCCTGCCTGTGCATGAGCATCTCCTGTCGGAGCAGATCGAACGGCAGCGACCTGATCCTGTTGGTGACCCGAGCCGGGTCGAACTCGCCCCGCCTCGCAGCGCGATCGAAGATGATGTCCAGTGCTCCGGGTTGTTCGGTGGCGAGAAGTTTGCGTAGGTCGCTAGGGCTGGTGCCGGTCGCCTCGTAGTATTCGGCCACCTGGACACTCATCGCGGTCATCAGTCCGACACGGGTCCGGTTGATCTCGTGCATCAGCGCCAGGATGTCGCCTCGGAGCGATCCGGTGTCCGGCACGGGTGGTCGATGGCGTTCGAGTATGTGCTGCATGGCAGCCCGGAGCAGGTCGGCTTTGTCGGACCATCGCCGATAGATCACCGGGCGACTGGTGTGTGCGCGCGCGGCTACGGCCTCCATCGTCAGATTTGCGTAGCCGGTCTCGGTCAGCTCGGCCCAGGCGGCGTCGAGCAGGGCATCCTCGAGCGCTGCGCCCCGTCGGCGTTCTGCCATATCACTCCTTAAGAAACAGTTGCGCATCTTAACCTGAAGGTCTAACCTTCTCTTGCGTAAGGTACGAGACTGCATCTTAACGCCACTCGATTCACGTGCCAACCTCTTGGCCGCCCCGGTGCGGCGACACAAAATCCTGCCAACTGTTGGAAGAGAGACTTCATGACCACCACTGCCACGGTGGCGCCGGACACTTCAACGTCAGACGGCCGCCAGAAGAATGTGGGCCTGCTGTTCGCCGGACTCATGGTGACGATGCTGCTGGCTTCGCTCAACCAGACCGTGCTGTCGACGGCATTGCCGACGATCGTCGGTGAACTCGACGGTGTCGATCACATGACCTGGGTGATCACCTCCTACATCCTCGCCTCCACCATCGTGATGCCCGTCTACGGGCGCATCAGCGACCTCTTCGGCCGCAAACCCGTCCTGATCGTCGCAATCCTGCTGTTCGTCGCGGGCTCCGTCGTCGGCGGCCTCGCCCAGGGCATCGGCGTGCTCATCGCAGGTCGCGTCCTCCAGGGCATCGGTGGCGGTGGTCTGATGATCCTGTCGCAAGCCGCGATTGCCGACGTCGTCCCCGCCCGTGAGCGTGGCCGGTACATGGGATTGATGGGTGCGGTGTTCGCGGTGTCCTCGGTTGCCGGTCCGCTGCTCGGCGGATGGCTCACCGAGGGCCCCGGCTGGCGCTGGGCGTTCTGGTTGAATCTGCCGCTCGGTGCACTGGCCATCGCCGCCACCGTGGCGTTCCTGCACCTGCCCAAGGTCCACACCAACGAGCGGCCCAAGCTCGACTACCTCGGCATGACGCTGATCGCCGGCGCGACCACCGCTCTCGTCCTCGTCTGCACCTGGGGAGGTGGCACCTACGAGTGGGTATCGCCGCAGATCATCGGGCTCGGTGTCGGGGCTGTCATACTGGCCGGCCTCTTCGCGTTCGTCGAATCCCGCGCCGAGAGCCCGGTCATGCCGCTGACACTGTTCACGAATCGCAGCTTCGTGCTGACGACCATCGCGGCGCTGATGATCGGTATCGCCATGTTCGGCGCCGTCGGCTACATGCCCACGTACATCCAGATGGTCACCGGGGCGGACGCCACCAAGGCAGGATTACTGATGATCCCGATGATGGGAGCGCTCCTCGTCGCGTCGACGTTCTCGGGACAGGTGGTGTCACGCACCGGTCGATACAAGGTGTTCCCGATCGTGGGATCGGCGATCATGGGTATCGGCCTGATCCTGCTATCGACGATGCACGCGGACACCTCGACATGGGTGATGGGTGTGTATCTCGGAGTCTTCGGTTTCGGCATCGGTCTCGGTATGCAGATTCTGACACTGATCGTGCAGAATGCCTTCCCTGCCCGCGTTGTCGGGACTGCGACGGCGTCCATCAACTACTTCAGGCAGGTCGGCGCAACGGTCGGCTCCGCCATCGTCGGCTCGATCTTCGCCTCTCGGCTCGCAACGCTGATCCAGGAGAAGCTCGCCAGTGTCGGCCACGCGGGAAGTGCCGGTGGCCAGGGGATGAAGTCCCTGACACCGGAGTCGGTGAGCGGGCTTCCCGACGCGATTCGTCTCCCTATCGTGGAGTCGTACAACGACGCTCTGCTGCCCATCTTCCTGTTCATGGTCCCGCTGGCAGTAATCGCGATAATCGCACTCTGGTTCCTCGAGGAGAAGCCGCTCAGCGAGCAGGTCGAGAATGAGATCGTTGCCGAATCGCTTGCGGAAGGCGAACTCCTGGTGACTGATGTCGCAGAGGTGAACACACCGGCGCTATCGGGAACCGGGTCCCGCGTCGAGGACAGGTAGCGACGATACCGAGAACGCCGGGTTGCCCTCCAGGCACCCGGCGTTCTCGCGAACCGTTCGTTTCGGGAAGTCTCAGCGCTCCTCGGTCACGTCATTCTCCGTTCCACAGTTCTGCACACCCCAGCCCCGAGGAGTCGGACCAGAGGTCAGATCGCCGACCAGACACCCGTGCTCGCGAACTTCTCGAGCACGGCGGTGGGCCCGGCGAGGTCGATGCCTTCACTCGCAACCCAGTCGTCGTCGTAATACGTGTTCGAGTACCGCTCACCGCCGTCACACAGCAGCGTGACGACGCTGCCACTGCGTCCGGCCGCGAACATCTCCGCGATGAGCCCGAAGGCGCCCCACAGGTTGGTCCCCGTCGATCCACCGACCTTGCGACCCAACACGGCACTGGCGTGGCGGGCAGCCGCTATCGATCCGGCGTCCGGAACCCGGATCATGCGGTCGACGACCTGCCCGACGAACGACGGTTCCACGCGTGGACGCCCGATCCCCTCGATCCGAGACCCTCGAGTGCCCGTGACCAGCGGATCGTCGGCGGCCCACCCGTCGATGAACACCGAATGTTCCGGGTCGACCACGCACAGTCCGGTGTCCATCTGCCGATACCGCAGATAGCGGCCGATGGTGGCGCTCGTGCCACCCGTGCCCGCACCGACGACGACCCACTCCGGTACGGGATGCAGTTCCCGCTGAAGCTGGGTGAACATCGACTCGGCGATGTTGTTGTTGCCTCGCCAGTCGGTCGCCCGCTCGGCGTGTGTGAACTGATCCATGTAGTGCCCGCCGGTATCGCCGGCAAGGCGCTGCGACTCGGCGTAGATGGACGACGGGTCGGTGACGAAGTGGCAACGACCGCCCTGCGCCTCGATCAGCGCGATCTTGGCGGGACTGGTGCTGGCCGGCATCACCGCGACGAAGTCGAGACCGAGCAGCTGCGCGAAGTACGCCTCGCTCACTGCCGTCGATCCCGAGGACGCCTCGATCACCGTTGTCCCCTCGGTGATCCATCCGTTGCAGATCGCGTACAGGAACAGCGACCGGGCGAGCCGGTGTTTGAGACTGCCCGTGATGTGCGTGGACTCGTCCTTGAGGTAGAGCTGCACATTCCATTCGATGGGCAACGGGTAGCGCAGAAGGTGGGTGTCGGCGCTACGTTGCGCGTCCGCCTCGATCAGTCGAACAGCGTTGTCCACCCAGACGCGGGACCCACGTCGATCGATGTCGACGCCCGCCATCAGGGGGTGTCCTCACCGCGCAATTTGGCACGCAACTGGGCCTGATCGGCGCGGCGCCGCTCGTCGAAGGTTGCAATGCCTTTGTTGACCCGCGCGCGCAGCTTGGAGAACAACACCAGCGAGAGTGGCAGCGCGATCAGCACGGCGAAGATTGCCGCCACCAACAACGGGACGTCGACGTCGAGAAGCCGACCCCCGCCAACGATGATCGCCGCGATGACGACGACGAGAAGCAGCCGAGCAACCGAGTACAACACCACGTCGCGGGCCAGCGTTCCCTTGGTGACACGTTCCGTCGACGCGGGGACTGCCGAGGCGTCGTCGGTATGGTCGGGACGGTCTGATGGCTTCTCGGATGGCTCGCTCACGCACCCAGATTACCCACCGTCTCTGTTCGCCACGACCGGCCCGACTTATCCGATTTGTCTATTACCTCCCCTTTACCAAACGTAGATCGTTCGAGTACCTAGGGGTTCGGATGGAAGCATGGCCTCCACGGTAAGCGCAGGGCCGTTTCGCGGCCGAACAAAACCAGCGGAGGATCGTCGATGAGCGCACCCACGTACAACGGAGCCACAGAAGCCCTCATGACCCCTGGACAGGTGGCAACCCTGTTCCATGTGGATCCCAAGACCGTCACTCGGTGGGCGCATGCAGGTCGTCTCGGCTCGCTTCGCACCCCGGGTGGGCATCGCCGGTTCCGCGAGGCGGAGGTAATGCAGCTGCTCCGCTCGCTCACGACCGAAGCCGGCCGCGGCTGAGTAACGAGCCAGTAACGAACTTCATCGACAGCGACGGACACTCGTGAGGGTGTCCGTCGCTGTCGTGTCTGCATCACACCGACTACTCTCGTGGATACCGGCTACCCTCGAGAGCCACCAGGAGGTGTGCGGTGCTGTATCTACTCGCATTCATCGGTCTCGTCACGGTCGCGGTCCTGCTGTGGAAAGGCTTCGGACCTCGCCCCACCGCGACGTTGAGCCAGCGCGGAATGGGTCCGGACGACGATCCGGAGTTCCTCTGGCGGCTAGACCGCGAGACCCATCGCCGTCGCAGTGACGGGCCTGATTCTTCGCCGACCGATTCGTCCGGCAGCTAGCCGAACCAGTCAGTTCTCGCGAACTCGGTCCTGCAGGGCGTAGTTGCTCGACGCAGGAAAGTTGGTCGCGATGCCGGCGGCAAGTTCGAGCAGTGCTGTGCGAGTGGCAGGACGCAGCCGGTCGAGGTCGATCTCGGCACCTTCCTCGAGGTGAGGATCGAACGGGACGAGCTGCACGAGTCGGCAGCGCTGCTCGAAGTGCGATACGACCTGCGGTAGATCGACCTTGCCGGATTTCGGCCGCACCGCGTTGACCACCGCGGTCGCTTCGGAAACGAGTCTTCGATAGCCGTGCGCATCGAGCCAGTCAAGGGTCGCCGAGGCGCTGCGCACACCATCCACCGAACCGGAGCTGACGACGATCAAGGCGTCCGCTTCTTCGAGGATCGTCTTCATCGCCGAGTGCATCAGGCCTGTTCCGCAGTCGGTGAGCACGATGCTGTAGTACTTCTCGAGCAGTGCAACGGTCCGTGCGTAGTCCTCGGCGCTGAAGGCTTCGGACACTGCGGGATCGGAGTCCGAGGCGAGGACCTCGAGCCGGTGAGCACTCTGCGAGGTGTAGCCACGGACGTCGCTGTACTTCTGGATGCTCTGTTCGTCGCGAAGCAGGTTGCGCACCGTGGCGGGAGTCTCGAGTGGAGTCTTCTGACTCAACGTGCCCCGGTCGGGGTTGGCATCCACGGCTATGACGCGGTCACCACGCAACGAGGCGAACGTCGACCCCAGAGTGGCGGTGGTCGTCGTCTTGCCGACGCCGCCTTTGAGACTGAGCAACGCGATCTTGTAGCAGCCCTGCAAGGGTGAATTGACCTGCTTGGTCAGATCGAGTCGCTTCTGTTCCTTCGAACTGTTGCCGACGTTGATCTTCCGGCCGGAAGCCGAGTACAGCGTCTTCCGCCAGCCGGAAGTCGGAGCGGGTTTCGATTGCTTGAGCAGCAACGACGTCGACAGGTCACTGGCTGAAACACCGTGCTGCTGATCGTGATATCCGCCCTGGGGCGCGCCGCCTTCGTAGGGATTCTGCTGAGCGGCGAAGTGCGTACCGGGCACCGGCCGAGCCTCGGGTTCCGTCCACTGCTGCTGGGGCGGAGCGGCAGGCACCTGGTTCGGTTGCGGCGGCAGTGCGTGCTGCTCGCGACTCGGCTGCGGCTGTGCAGGCGGCGCGGGTGGTGGTTGTGTCCACTGCTCTCGCGGTGGACCCGCGGGAGCGTGCGGCGCGGGCGCGAACGGAGGCTGTTGCGGCCTGGGCTGTTCCGAGGCAGGCGGCTGCTGCGGCCTCGACTGCTGCTGCGCGGGCCCGGGCGCGAAGGGGTTCGCGAACGGATTACGCGCCGGGGGCGGGGTGTACGGGCCGGGAGCCTGACGAGACGCATTCTCGCCCTCGCGGCGGTCGGGATTCACGGAATCCCTCGACGCGGGATGGTCGTCGGCCATGGACATAACCCCTTCGTTCTTCGTGGTTCAGTTCAGTCCGGCGTAGGAATGCAGGCCCGACACCACCATGTTGATGATGAACAGGTTGAACAGCATTGCCACGAACCCCGCCACGTTGATCCACGCGGCCTTCGTGTCCCGCCAGCCGGACGTGGCCCGTGCGTGCAGGTACGCCGCGTAGATCACCCAGGCGATGAACGACACGGTTTCCTTCGGGTCCCAGCCCCAGAATCGTCCCCAGGCAGCTTCGGCCCAGATCGCTCCCAGGATGACGCCGGCCCCGAACAGCGGGAAACCGATGATCGTGGTCTTGTACGCCAGCCGGTCCAGAGTCTGGCCGTCCGGTAGCCGTTCCGCAATCCGAGCGAAGATTCCACTTCCCTCGGCCCCTTCCGGATACCTCATGCGCAGGAGAAACAGGAGGCTCGCGACACCGGCCACGAGGAATACCCCGGAACCGACGCTGACGATCGTGACGTGGATGGGCAGCCAGTAGGAACGCAGCGCGGGCACGACCGGGGCCGCGTCCGCGTACAGAACTGTGGCTGCGAGGAACATGAGGATCAGGACCGGCACGATGAGGAACACCCACAGCGAGCGGTAGGCAGGTCGCGACAGGAACGCCAGACCGACCACCAGTGCGGCGGCGCAGGCCATGGTGACGAACTCGTACATGTTGCCGAGCGGGAATCGGTGGGTGGCGAATCCGCGCAGCACGATCGACGCGAAGATCAACACGACTCCGACGACGAGAACCGCCGAGCCCATACCGCCCAGACGTTCACCGAGCGGCTTCTTGGGCCCTTCCACGACGCGGCCGGGCACGGACGCGTCGGTGGCCGTGCCGCCCGCGGCGACGAATTCCTTCTCCTGCACGGCGCGAGCTCGCTTGGATGCGTACTGCGCGATGAGAAGAATCAGCGCCAGCACCAGGACCGTGAAGGACGACCGGAACGCCCAGTCGCTGTACTGCGCGAGTGTCTCGTTGGTGTTCATCGTCCGCTCTCCTGCGCGTCAGGCTTCGTGTCGTCGTCCGCCAGAAGACGGGAACCGAGGCGGTCGAATTCGTCGCCCCAACCGGCCTGATCGGTCCGGGCGAGTCCGCCAAGCTCTACTACCGTACGTCGTGGACCGTCGCCCACTGCCTCCGCGGGGTATATCCGCGCCCATACTCTGCGCCGCTTGATGACCAGCGACACCAGCAGACCGGCCATCATCGTCAGCGCGGTGACCAGCACCCACTTCTGTGCGGGATCGTGTGAGACCTGCAGGTTGACGAAGTCGACGGCGCCGTCGAACTGCACCTTGGTGCCGTCGGCGAGCGTCGTGCTCTCCCCCGGGAACAGATTGACGCGGTCCTGCTTCACCAGTCGTCCCTGATTGATCAGCTCGGTGTTCAGCGAGAACAGCGATTGCGGATTTCCGGTGTCGAGGCCGGTGTCGCCCTTGTAGACGTCGATGGCCACGGCCGGGTCGTTCAGCGCGGGATAACTCGAAGCCAGCAGATTTCCGTGGAACATCGCGGTGGGGGCGAACAATCCCTCGATGGCAATCTGATTCTTGCGACGCTCCGTCTCGTCCGGATACATGCCTCCGGGCGGGTCGAACCGCATCGCGCCGCTGCTCAGGAACGTGGTCGCGTCGTCCGGTCGCCACTGCAGCGTCTCGGTTCGCGTCTCACCGTTCGGGAAGGTGACCGTGAAGGTGGGCGCATATCCGTGACCCTGCAGATACACCCGGTCACCTTCGACGCGCAGCGGATGATTGACCTGCAACGTTTCGTCTCGCCAGGTGTTGGTCTCGAGATCGTCACCGGCCTGGTAGCTGATGTTCGAGGTGAACATCTCCGCCTGACCGTTGTCGAGGTAGTCGCCTCGGAAGTCCTTCACCCGGATGCACAGCGGCGTCATTCCCGTGCCGTCCTGGGTGTTGCCGGCCTTGAACGAGTCGAACACGGCGGGAGAAGTAGTGCAGAATCCGGGCCCGTTGTTGGCCACCACGATCACGTTGCCTTCGTAGCCGAAGAGCTTGCCGACGGCGATCGCGACGAGCAGGCCAACGAGCGAGAGGTGGAACACCAGGTTTCCGGCTTCGCGCAGGTAACCCTTCTCGGCGGAGATGGTGATCTCGTCCTCGTGAGCGGGGCGCTCGGCGTCGGCCGCAGTGCGAGTCGTGACCCGCCACCCTTTCAGGTGGGACCTGATTCGGGCCGCGACCTCCTCCGGGCTCTCGTCGACGTGGGACTCACGGTTGTGCGGAAGCCTGGCCAGATTTCTCGGTGCGGGGACGGGCTTCGTCCGGAGAGCTCTCGCGTGATCCACGCAGCGGGGCAGGATGCACCCCACCAGTGACACGAACAGGAGCACGTAGATCGCGGTGAACCAGAAGCTGCCGAACACGTCGAAGAGTTCGAGCCGGTCCATCCACGGCCCCAGAGTCGGGCGAGCCGCGATGTACTCGTCCACCTTGCCTGCGTTGAGGTTGCGTTGCGGCAACAGGGCACCGGGGATGGCGGCGAGCGCGAGTAGGAAGAGCAGCACCAGCGCGGTGCGCATCGACGTCAGGCCGCGCCAGGTGTTGCGCACCAGCGCGAACGCCTTGCCGACAGGCGACTGTCGGCGCACCGGAGACGATCCGGAATCCGGCTCCTCGGTGACAGATTCGGTGTCGGTCATATCGGCAACGTCACCTCCGAGACGAATGCATCACGGACCCAGCCGACGAACTGGTCCCACGCGCCGGTGACCAGTGCGATGCCTACGAGCACCAGCATGATTCCGCCGACGATCTGAATTGTTCGGGCGTTTCGGCGAAGCCATCCGACACCTGTGAGGGCACGGGCCGACCCCAGCGCGAGAACGACGAAGGGCAGGCCGAGGCCGATGCAGTAGGCCACGATCAGCGCCACTCCGCGGGCGGCGGTCGCACCCTCCGTTCCGGCGGCGAGCGAGATCACTCCGGCCAGCGTCGGGCCGAGGCAGGGGGTCCAACCCAGCGCGAACACGCCGCCGAGAAGTGGGGCTCCCAAGAGGCCGGACACCCGACGCGGCTCGAAACGGGTGTCCTTCTGCAGAGCGGGCACGAGCCCGACGAAGACGAGGCCCATCGCGATGGTCACCACGCCACCCACACGCATGAGCAGTTCACGGTTGATGGCGAGCACCGAGATGGCGCCGAACACGGTTGCGGTGGCGAGCACGAACACGACGGTGAATCCGAGGACGAACAGGGCCGCAGCACCCGCAACACGTAACCGTCCGTCCGCACGAGTCCGTGTCCTCGTGGCGGCTTCCGTCGCGGTCACTGCGGGGGCTTCGGCACCGACGATGCCGGCCAGATACGACAGGTACCCGGGCACGAGTGGGACGACACACGGCGACGCGAACGAGACGAGACCTGCGAGCGCACAGGCCGCAAGCGCGAGAAACAGTGGGCCGGAGGACGCGGTCGACGCGAAAGCGTCACCTACCCCGGCGAGAACTTCGAGATCGGTCATGACGGTTCCGGTGTCATCGGTCTCGATCCTCCGCGGCCACTCTTTCGACGACCGGCTGCAGATCGTCGGTGAGGAGTTCCTTCAAGAACACCGCGGCCACCCGGTGCTCGCGATCGAGCACGATCGTCGTGGGAATGACACTGGTCGGGTAACTCTTGCCGAGAGCGATCATGGTTCGCATCGCCGGGTCGTAGATCGACGAGTACGAGACACCGTTGTCGATCACGAAGTCCTGGGCCTTGTCCTGCTGGTTGTCACGCACGTTGATACCGAGGAAGGCCACGCCTTTGTCCTTGGTGGCCTGATACGCGGCCTCGAGGTCGTTCGCTTCACCACGGCACGGGCCACACCACTGACCCCACACGTTCAGCACGACCACTTCGCCCTCGAAGTCGTCCAGGGAAATGGTCTCGCCGTCGTTCATCAGATCGGGACCGGTGAGTTCTCCGATGGTTCCGCGCTCGGCGGGCGGATCGTAGAAGATCTCCGTCTGTCCACCCGGCGAGACGAAATCGAAGGTCCCACCCTGCGCAACCGCGTCGTTACCGGTGGAACACGCCGACAGCGACAGGGCGCCCGCACAGATCATCGCCACGAGCCCGGCGAAGCGCCCACGCGTCATGCTCCGGTCACCGTCGGATCCGATGCGCCGGCGGGCTCCGAGTACACGATGTCCACGAGAGTGTCGCCCTCGTAGACGAGCGAGGTCAACGATGCCAGTCCGCACTGACGATTCCGCGGATCGTGCCACAACCGCTCACCCTGCAGGAATCGGCGCAGGGTCCAGACCGGGAGCTGATGGCTGACGACGACGGCCTCGTGGCCGACCGCCGAGACGCGGGCATTGTTGACCGCGGCGAGCATGCGGTGCGCGATCTGCAGGTAGGGCTCGCCCCACGACGGCGTGAACGGGTCGCGCAACTTCCACCAGTGCCGGGGACGCGAGAGCGCACCGTCACCGACCGCGACCTTGAGACCTTCGAACTCGTTGCCGGCCTCGATGAGATTCTCGTCGGTCGAGACCTCGAGGCCGTGCGACTCCGCGATCGGTGCGGCCGTCTCCTGAGCGCGCTGCAACGGCGACGCCACGACGCACGCGATGTCGTGGTCCGCCAACGTGGCGGCGACGGCCCGAGCCTGTGCCTCGCCGGTGACGGACAGCCGGAAACCGGGAAGACGCCCGTAGAGAATGCCGCGGGGGTTGTGCACCTCGCCGTGCCGGAGCACGTGCACGATCGTGCGGGTCTGCGTGTGGTCGGGGTGATCGGCGTCGGTCACTTGGCGATTCCTCGGGTAGGTACTGGAAAGGTAGAGGGAGTGATCACTGCGGTTGCGCGGCGGCCGCGGCCTTGGCTGCGGCGGGCAACGCGTCGGCGATGATCGAGAAGGCACGGTCGTCGAGCGCGGCCGAGACGAACCACGCTTCGAACGCACTCGGCGGTGGGTAGACGCCCCGGGACAGCAATGCGTGGAAGAAGGCGCGGAACCTGAAGGTCTCCGCAGCCTTTGCTCCCGCGTAGTCCACCACCGGGTCTTCGCTGAAGAAGACACTGAGGAGAGTTCCTGCCCGCTGCACGCGGTGCGCGACACCCTCCGCGGTCAGCGCATCGGTCAGCAGGGCGGTGAGAGTTGCCGCGTTGCGTTCGAGTGCCCCGTAGACCTCCGCGTCCGCGGCGCGCAGGCTCGCGAGCCCGGCAGCGACTGCGACCGGGTTACCCGACAGGGTGCCGGCCTGGTAGACGGGACCGGCAGGTGCGAGGTGCGCCATGACGTCTGCGCGACCACCGAAAGCGGCCGCGGGCAGTCCGCCGCTCATCACCTTGCCGAACGTGTAGAGGTCGCCCGCAACTCCGTCGATGCCGAACCATCCGGACGAACTGGCGCGGAAACCGGTCATCACCTCGTCCATGATCAGCAGGGCGCCGTGTTCGCGGGTCAGTGCGCGCAGGCCCTCGTTGAAGCCGGGCAGGGGTGCGATCGCCCCCATGTTCCCGGCAGCGGCCTCGGTGATCACGCACGCGATGTCGCCGTCGTTCGCCGCGAACACCTCTGCGACGGCGTCGAGATCGTTGTACGGAACGACGATGGTGTCGCCGGCCTGGGCTCCGGTCACTCCGGGCGACGTGGGCAGGCCGAAGGTCGCCAGGCCCGATCCGGCATCGGCGAGAAGTGCGTCGACGTGGCCGTGATAGCAACCGGCGAACTTCACGATCTTGCTGCGGCCGGTGAATCCGCGTGCCAGGCGCACGGCACTCATGGTGGCCTCGGTACCGGAGTTGACCAGTCGTACCTGCTCGACGGGTGCCACCCGGTTCACGATCTCGGCTGCGAGGTCGATTTCGCCTGCCGTCGGGGCGCCGAAGGACAACCCCGTGGTTGCCGCTTCGCGGACCGCCTCGACCACTGCCGGGTGCGAATGTCCGAGGATCATCGGACCCCAGGAACAGATCAGGTCGACGTAGTCGTTTCCGTCGACATCGGTCAGGGTGTAACCCGAAGCGCGCTCGATGAACCTGGGCGTACCGCCCACGGAATGGAATGCACGGACCGGCGAATTGACGCCTCCGGGGATCACCGATTCCGCTCGGTCGAAGAGCTGCGCGGACGATGCCGTGGGGACCTCGGGATCGGGGGACGAAACAGTCACGGCATCCAGTGTCCCAGTTCTGCGCAATTTGCCAACGACAGGGTGTAGTGGGTGGCAAGGATCACGCAGGCAGCACACGTCTGTCGGGGGCTGTTGCTAGCGTTCCCGGCACCATGACCGACACCGTCTCGCCCGACCTCGCGCGCCGTATCGCGCTGGCCGCGCAAGGGTTCGCCGGCACTCGAACGGCGACAGCCGGAACCCGCACCCTGCGAAACCTGATCGAGCGTCTCGGGCTACTGCAGATCGATTCGGTCAATGTCTTCGAGCGCAGTCACTATCTCCCCGCCCTCAGCCGTCTCGGCGATTACGACCGCACCTCACTCGACCGGCTGACCTACGGCGGCAAGGGGCACGCCGTCGAATACTGGGCCCATCAGGCCGCATTCGTTCCACGCCACAGTTGGCCACTGTTCGGATTTCGACGTCGCGCGTACCGGGACGAGGCGGCGAAACCCGACTCGTGGTTGTCGACTCACCGCGATCTCACCGACTGGCTTCTGGCGGAGCTCCGGGAGAAGGGCCCGATGAAGGCGAGCGCCATCGAGCACGATGCCAATCGTTCGCGTGGCAGCTGGTGGGGCTGGTCCGACGTCAAGGTCGGACTCGAGCTCATGTGGCGCACCGGTCAGGTCGTGTGCAACGAACGGGTTCGCTTCGAGCGCGTGTACGCCCTCCCCGAACACGTCTTCGCGTCGGAAGAATTCGTCGACCTTCCCGAAGAAGAGTCCGTCCGTCGCCTGGTCGGCCACGCCGGTGCAGCCCTCGGCATCGCCACGGAAGCCGACCTGGCCGACTACTTCCGTATGAAACGGGCGCAGATCCGCGGCGCAATTCGCGACTTGTCGGACGAAGGAACCCTCGTGCCGGTCCGGGTGCCGGGCTGGGAGAACAACGGACGTGAGTCCCCGGCGTGGGTCCATCGCGACGCGCGCAAACCCAGACGACTCGATGCCACCGCCCTGTTGTCGCCTTTCGATCCGGTCGTGTGGTTCCGTCCGCGTACCGAGCGGCTCTTCGATTTCCACTACCGCATCGAGATCTACACGCCTGCCCACAAGCGGAAGTTCGGCTACTACTCGCTGCCGGTCCTGCGCGGTGACCGAGTGGTCGGACGGGTCGATCTGAAGAGCGACCGCAAGGCCGGCACTCTGCGGGTGCAATCGGCCTGGCGCGAGGCCTCCGCCCCCGACGACACCGCAGCGCGGCTCGTCCCGGTGCTGCGTGAGGCCGCCACCTGGCAGGGGCTCGACGACATTCACGTCAACGGCCGGGGCGACCTCACCGACCCACTACGCACCGAACTGCGACGTCAACTCTGACGGCAGGATCAGAGATTTCCGCGAGCCGCCTGTTCACGCTCGATCGACTCGAACAGCGCGCGGAAATTCCCGGCCCCGAAACCGAGCGAACCGTGACGCTCGATCAGTTCGAAGAAGATCGTCGGACGGTCCCCCAACGGCCTGGTGAAAATCTGCAGGAGATAGCCGTCCTCGTCACGGTCGACGAGAATGCCCCGCTTCTGCAGCTCTTCGACCGGCACTCGCACATGACCTATCCGTGCCCGTAGTGCGGGGTCCTCGTAGTAGGCGTCCGGGGTGCCGAGGAAGTCGACGCCCTCCTCGCGCAGGGCGTCGACCGTGCCCAGGATGTCCGCTGTCGCGAGGGCGAGATGTTGACATCCGGGTTCGCCGTAGAACTCGAGATACTCGTCGATCTGCGATCGCTTCTTCCCGACTGCCGGTTCGTTGAGCGGAAATTTCACACGATGATTCCCGTTCGCGACGACCTTCGACATGAGTGCCGAGTACTCGGTGGCGATGTCGTCCCCGACGAACTCGGCCATGTCGGTGAACCCCATGACCCGGTTGTAGAACTGCACCCACTCGTTCATCCGTCCCATCTCGACGTTGCCCACGGCATGGTCGAGCGCCTGGAACAACCGGGTGGGCTTGCCCTTCTTCGGCACGAATCCGCTCGTGCGCGGAACGAATCCGGGTAGGTACGGGCCGTCGTAGCGACTGCGATCGACGAGGGTGTGCCTGGTACTTCCGTACGTCGCGATCGCTGCGGTGCGCACGGTGCCGAACTCGTCCGAAAGGTCATGCGGTTCTTCCAGAACCGTCGCGCCTTCCGTCCGAGCCCTGTCGATGCACTTGTCGACGTCGAGGACCTCCAGGGCCAGGTCGACGACACCGTCGCCGTGTCGTCGATGGTGATCGGCCAGCGGGCTGGTCGGGTGGACGGCACCTTGCAGAACGAACCGCACCGAACCGGATTCGAGAACGAAGGCCTTGCGGTCGCGCATTCCGTTCTCCGGACCCGAGTAGGCGACGAGTTCCATGCCCCAGGTGGACACGAAGTACTGGGCGCTCTGGGTCGCGTTGCCACACACGAACACCACGGCATCCATACCCACGACGGGAAACGGATCCGATGCGTCGTCGTGTTCCACGAGACCGACGAGGGTTCGAAGTTCGTCCGTGCCGAGGTGCGCAGCTCGTTCCCTGGGCGTGAGACGGATGTCCATCGCAGTCATGAATGAACGGTGCGCCACCATCCATGGATGCGCAATCGGTCACCGTTCTCCTGGTCAGATTGCACAGAATGTCACCCTGGAATCGCACTCTGCCCTACACATTGCTTGCTATAAATGAGATGTGTCGATCGACGAACTGGACGCCGCCCTGCTCGAACTCCTCGCCGCAGAACCACGAGTCGGGGTGTTGGAGGCATCGAGAAGACTGGGTGTCGCTCGCGGCACGGTGCAGGCGCGTCTCGATCGCCTCGAACGGTCCGGTGTGATCGCCGGCATGGGTCCCACCCTCGACCCGGGGTCTCTCGGGTTTCCTGTCACCGCGTTCGCCACTCTCGAAATCGCACAGGGCGAGGGGCACGACGCGGTCGTCGAACACCTCTCCGCCATTCCCGAGGTCCTCGAAGCG
Source organism: Rhodococcus sp. NPDC058521 (assembly GCF_042719695.1). Lineage (NCBI taxonomy): Bacteria > Bacillati > Actinomycetota > Actinomycetes > Mycobacteriales > Nocardiaceae > Rhodococcus > Rhodococcus sp. NPDC058521. Next base: position 94,499 of record NZ_JBHXNL010000001.1, on the reverse strand, counting down.
CACACGATCACCGGCGCCGGCGATGTACTCGTCCGTGTGGTGGCACGCACCAACGCCGATCTGCAACGGGTGATCAACGAGATCGTCGACGGCCGAAACGTCCTGCGTTCGTCCACCGCCATCGCCACGAGCACGCAGATCGCGATGCGTCATCAACCACTGGTCCGGGCCGCCCAACAACCGACCCGACACTCCCCATGACGCTATGGTCGAGAACATGGCCTCTACAGCTGACCACTTGAGAAACACACTCGACGGACGCTGGAAGGATGTGCGGCAACGTGTCCGGTCGGAGCTGAGCGACCCGCGTTTCGCACCTCACTACACGCCTGACCTCCAGGCAGCTCGCGACAAGGCGCTCGAGCAGATGCGGATCCTGGCGAGCAACGGCTACGCGGCCGATGGCTTCGCCGAGGACCACGGTGGTACCGGCGATGCCGGGGCCGCGGTCACCAGCATCGAAATGCTTGCGATGTCGGATCTTTCACTGATGGTGAAGGCAGGAGTGCAGTGGGGCCTGTTCGGTGGCGCCATCGAGAACCTCGGCACCAAACCCCACCACGATGCCTACGTCAAACGTCTCATCGACCTCGACCTGCTCGGTTGTTTCGCGATGACCGAGACCGGACACGGCAGTGACGTTCAGGAACTCGAGACCACCGCGACTTACGACGCGTCCACCGGTGAATTCGTCATCCACTCGCCCACCCCGTCCTCACGAAAGGACTACATCGGTGGGGCCGCGGAGCACGCCACGATCGCAACCGTGTTCGCCCAGCTGATCACCGCAGGACCGGGCGAAGAGCCCGAATCCAAGGGCGTGCACTGCTTCGTCGTTCCGATCCGGGACGAGAACGGTAACGACCTGCCGGGCGTCAGCACGTCCGACTGTGGATACAAGGGCGGACTCCCCGGCGTCGACAACGGGCGCATCATGTTCGACTCGGTCCGCATTCCCCGCACCGACCTCCTGAACCGTTACGCCGACGTCGCGGAGGACGGCACGTACTCGTCGCCGATCGAGAATCCCAACCGCCGGTTCTTCACCATGGTCGGCACCCTCGTCCGCGGCCGTGTCACCGTGGGCGGTTCCGCCGGTGCCGCCGCCCGCGTCGGCCTCACCATCGCCACCAAATACGCACTGCAGCGCCGCCAGTTCAGCGCGCCGAAGAGCGACGACGAAGTGTTGGTAATGGACTACCTCGTTCATCAGCGCCGCCTGCTCCCCCTCATCGCGAAGTCCTACGCTCTGCAGTTCGCACAGAACGAACTGATCGCGAAGATGCACGAGATCCAGAGCGATCCGGACGCGGACCCACAGGAAAAGCGCGAGCTCGAAGGCCGCGCGGCAGGATTGAAAGCCGCCAACACCTGGCACGCGACGCGCGCGATCCAGGAGTCACGCGAGGCCTGCGGCGGAGCCGGTTACATGGCCGAGAACCGGCTCACCGCACTCAAGGGTGACACCGACGTGTTCACCACGTTCGAGGGCGACAACCACGTTCTCACCCAGCTCGTGGCCAAGGAACTCCTCACCGCGTATGCCGACGAGGTCCAGGGCATGAACCCCGTCGATTGGATGCGGTTCGCCGCCACCACGGTCGGCGACGTCGTGAAGAAGCGCACCGCCGCGCAGCAGATCCTGCAGACCATCATCGACACCCGGCAGGACAACGAAGAGGACGGCAGCCTCTTCAACCGCGGCACCCAGATGCAGATGCTCGAGGATCGTGAGGAGTACATGCTCTCCACGGCCGCACGTCGTCTGCAGGGCGCCCAGAAGCGCGAGGACGATCCGTTCGACGCCTTCAACTTCGTCCAGGACCACGTTCTTCGTGCGGCACAGGCGCACATCGACCGTGTCGTCCTCGAGGCGTTCGTCGCGGGCATCGACGCGTGCGAAGACGAGGACGCGAAAGAGCTGTTGAGCGACGTGTGCGACCTCTTCGCGCTCTCGGTGATCGACGAGGACAAGGCGTGGTTCATGGAACACCGTCATCTCTCGGTCGAGCGAGCCAAGGCCGTGTTGCGCGGTATCAACGAACGGTGCCGTTCACTGCGTCCGCACGCCGCGACTCTCGTCGAAGGATTCGGAATTCCGGACGAGCTGCTCGGCTCCGCCATGCTCGACGGCCCGGGTACCGACACCATCCGGATGGCGACCATCCCCCGCTAGCCCACCTCGTACCCCCTGACGAATGTCACACCGGTTCAGCTCACGCGAACCGGTGTGACATTCGTCGCAGAAGGGTGGGGAGGTCGGTGGGTGGGGAGGGAGGTCGGTGGGTGACTGGGTCAGTCGCCGATTCGGAGCCTGATCGCGTCCACGATCAACAGGCCCGCAGCGGCCAAGAGGGCCGCGGCGAAAAGAATCCACGAGCCGCTGTACGCGGTCACCTCGAACGGCGGGGCACCGTCCGCCACCGCGAGATAGGGCGCAGTGTTCGTGCCCGCATTCCAGCACACGGCAGCCAACACGAACGCCACCACAGCCAACGCGAGTTCACTGCCCGGCCGCAACCACTCGCTCATCGACCGGACTCCTGTTCGTCTTCTGTGTCTTCGGTCCCGACGAGGCGGACCAGATGGTCACGCAGAGTGTCGGCGTCCCTGGCCCAGGCACGTACGAGACCGCCGCCCACCAGACGCAATCCGATGCCGGTTCTACGTCGGGGAACGTTCGTCAGTTCGCCGAGTGCACGCGCGGATTCCCAGTCGTCGTAGTCGTAATCGTCCGGGTCGGAGGGCGCCAGAACCGTTTCGATCTCGTCGAGCGGCAGCTCCTCGGTTCCCTGCTTCAGCGTGTCCGACGTCAGGTAGACACTCGCGTGGGTGCGCGCCGCAATCACCTGGACGTACACGAGGCCGGCCAGGATGACCGCGAACAGCGCGAGCGCGAACCAGTGCACGACCGGGCCGGTGAACAGTTCGATGACCAATGCGACGACGCAGAACACCGGGCCGTATGCAACGTTTCGCCACCTGGCCCCGGGCTCCTCGAAGAGGAACTCGCTCACCTGGTCATCGGTGATCTCACCGCCGTCGGCCGAGCTCATCGGACGAACCAGCCGTGGCCCTCGGGCCGAAACACCAGGACGCTCGCCACCAACAACATCAGCGGCAAGGTCATCGCGAAAACGGTGTGGAGTCCGACCAGAACGAGCAGCATCTGAACAACCGAGTAGACGGCGGACAGCAGGACGGCCACGAATCGTGAGCGCGGCCTACCCTCCCGCACACCGTGGACGACGAGTCCGACCGCAAGACCGACGGCGAGGGACAGCCCACCCAACGCCCGAACGAGCAGAATTTCGGTGTCCACACCGTCGGTCCCCGCGAGTTGCTCGCGCAGGCCGTCGCTGGACGTGGTGACGGTGATCAGGCCGAGAAGAATGAGAAGTATTGCGCCGACGGCCCACAACCAGAACGCGACATCCACCACACGGGGCCTGGTGCGTTTCATGGTTTCGATCACGCCGTACATACTGCGTTATCGCGCGTGCCGAATGCCAGCCCGGGTCAGGAGCCGGTGGCGAGTCCCGGAGTGATCACGAGAGCCAGCGTCAACAGTACGAACATCGCGATCAGGACGTAGAACAACACTTCCTTGCGAGCGTTGCGATCTCCCTCATCGAGGGCACCTCGATAACGATCCTCGACGCGCATGGCGAACAACCTCCGGTGGTCCAACAACGGGCCTGATGTGACTTATTTCACGGTACATCCCGGGTGAAACACTCCGCATCCGGGTCCGCGAAATCACTCCGAAGCCGGCGGAAACCGCAGGAAGTAGCGGGACGAGTCCTTCCGATGCATGAGAACGATCGCTCCGACGACAGCCACCGCCTGGAGTATCTGAACACCACCGAGCGCAACGATTCCGAGGTCGCTGTCGCCAGTGCCGATTCCGAACAGTACGGGCACTGCCTGAACCGCGATCATCACCCCGAGGAATGTGAGCACGATTCGTGCCCAGTTCTTTCCGCGCCGCATGAAGTGGACGAACAGAACGAACAGCGCCGTGAACACCAACGCGACCACGACCACCACACCGAAACCGACCATCAGCAGTGACTCCGCGGTCTCGCGGGTGAACTCGCCGTCCATCTCGGTGACCCGCGGATCGTCCATCAACTGGTCGACGAACGAATCCTTGTCACGCCAGATGACGGGCAGCGCGAAGAACAACTGGAGAAGACCGAGTGCGGCGACCACCCACCACAGCTGTGACGCGGTGCCCACGTCCTGCGGCATCGGACGATCGGGATCGGCCTGCTGCGGCGGCGAATACTGCGGGTACGCACCCTGCGGGTAAGGAGGTTGTCCACCGGGGGGCGAGTACTGGTCGTTCATGGTGTCAACCGTAGCGGGAGCGCGGGTACCCGGCGCATCAGAGCCACCCCGCGACCTCGGCCGCCCAGTAGGTGAGGACGACGTCGGCACCGGCACGGCGGATGCTGGTGAGGGACTCGAGAATCGCCGCGTCGCGGTCGATCCAACCGTTCTGCGCGGCGGCCGTGATCATCGAGTACTCCCCCGAAATCTGGTACGCCGCAACGGGGACGGACGAGCTGTCCGCGGTTTCGCGCAGAACGTCCAGGAACGACATGGCCGGTTTCACCATCACCATGTCCGCACCCTCGACGATGTCGAGTTCCACTTCACGCGCGGACTCGCGGCGGTTCGCGGCGTCCTGCTGGTAGGTACGACGGTCGCCCTTCAGGGACGAACCCACGGCTTCCCGGAAGGGGCCGTAGAACGCGGACGCATACTTGGCCGAATAGGCGATCTGCCCGATGTTCTCGAATCCCGTGGCGTCCAGCGCATCACGGATGGCACCCACCTGGCCGTCCATCATTCCGCTCGGACCGAGCAGGTGCGCACCTGCTTCTGCCTGCGCGACGGCCATGTCCACGTAGCGGGCGAGTGTCGCGTCGTTGTCGACGTTGCCCTCGTTGTCAAGGACGCCGCAATGGCCGTGATCGGTGAACTCGTCGAGGCAGGTGTCGGCCATGACGACCGTGGAGTCGCCCAGCTCGTCAGCCAACGCCCGCAGTCCGCGGTTGAGGATGCCTTCGGGATCGGTCGCGCGGGAACCTTCCGGATCCTTGTCCTCGGGACGAGGAACACCGAACAGCATCAGCCCGCCGACGCCTGCTTCGACAGCCTCGGTGGCCGCCGCGCGCAGGGAATCCATCGTGTGTTGCCGGACGTCCGGCATCGACGAGATCTCACGGGGTTCGTCGATGCCGTCCGCGACGAACATGGGCAGCACCAGATGCCGCGGCTCGAGTGACGTTTCCGCCACCAGTCGTCGCAACGCCGCCGTTCGCCGGAGGCGTCGCGGTCGGTATGTCGGAAACACCGGGGTGCCCTCCTTCGTCGGGCCGTGAGTGGTTGACGACTCCAGAGACTCGTCAACCACTCACAGGGGGTTATCGACGGGCGCGAGACTTCTTGCGCGGGGGCGGCAGTGCACCCTCGGCGCGCAGTCGCGCGGCATGTTCGGCCAAGGCCTCCACGAGCGGACCGACCTGTGCCGTCTCGGGCTGCACGTCCACCCGCAAACCGAACTCGACCGCCGTCTCGGCGGTCTTCGGGCCGATGCAGGCGACGAGCGTGCGGGCGTGCGGCTTGCCTGCGATGCCGACCAGGTTCCGAACGGTGGACGACGACGTGAAGCACACAGCGTCGAATCCGCCGGTCTTGATCATCTCGCGGGTCTCGGCCGGCGGCGGCGCAGCACGAACCGTGCGGTACGCGGTGACGTCGTCGATTTCCCAGCCACGTTCGCGCAGGCCTTCGGCGAGGGTCTCGGTGGCGATGTCCGCGCGGGGCAACAGGACCCGATTGACCGGGTCGAACACGTCGTCGTACGGGGCGAACTCCGCGAGCAGTCCCTGGCTCGACTGCTCGCCGGCGGGCACGAGTTCGGGGGTGATTCCGAACGAACGAACCTTGTCTGCGGTCGCCTCGCCGACGCATGCGATCTTGACACCCGAGAATGCACGGGCGTCGAGTCCGAACTCCTCGAACTTCTCCCACACCGCGCGCACCGCGTTGGTCGAGGTGAACACGACCCACTGGTAGCGGCCGTCGACGAGGCCCTTCACGGACCTTTCCATCTGAGCCGGGCTGCGCGGCGGTTCCACGGCGATTGTCGGAACCTCGATGGGGATGGCGCCGTGCGTGACGAGGCGGTCGCTCATGTCGCCTGCCTGATCCTTGGTGCGCGGCACCAGGACCTTCCAGCCGTACAGCGCCCTCGACTCCCACCACGACATCTTGTTGCGATGACCGACGACCTTGCCGACGGTGACCACGAGGGAACCGACCAACTCCGAACCGGCCTCGTTCAGCGTCGCGAGCGTCGCCTCGACGGTGCGCTGCTGACGTGTCGTGCCACGGACCGTGATGGCGGCCGGGGTCTGCGGAGCCAGGCCGTGTTCGACGAGGGCGCTGGCGGTCTCGGCGAGGTGGCCGGACGTGGCGTGCAGAACCAGCGGTCCCGGTGCGGCGGCCAGCGCCGCCCAATCGACCTCACCACGAACATCGGCTTCGGTGTGTCCGGATCCGAGTGCCATACCGGCGTAGGACGGCACCGCTGCGGCGGCCGGCAGCCCGGGAAGAATCTCGAACTGCACCTGAGTGCGCGCGACCGCGGTGATCTCGGCGATCACGGAATCGGTGGTCATCGGGTCGCCGGAGACCAGACGGACCACGTCGTGGCCGTTCTTGGCCTCGGACACGAGAGTCTTCGCGACCTCGGACGGCTCACCGAGAGCAGGGCGTACCTGCGCCACCGGCTCTCCGGTTTCGGCGTCGAAGCCGTGATCGGTGCCGACCAGAGCGGTGACACCCTTGTCTACGTCCGGATCGGTGAAGGCCAGACCTGCAGCGGCGAGAATGTTGCGCGCGTGCACGGTGAGAAGGGCCGGGTCTCCGGGACCGGAACCCACGAACAGGATCCGTCCGGGGGTGTTCTTGCGGACTCGGCTCATCGGTGATTCTCCAGTGTGCTCATGTGTCGAGATCGGTTCGGGAATGGGGCGTGGCGACGCCGTCTGCGTCGGCCGACGGGCTCTGTTCTTTCGAGCCATCGTGCGTCAAGCATCGGCATCACCGCCCTCGGTCACGTTCATCAGGTCGCGGGCGCCCAGGTCGAGGAGTTCGCGGGCCACGGACCGGCCCAGTTCTTCTGCACGGTCGGGTGATCCCACCGCGCTGGCGCGAATCACGTCGGACCCGTCGACGGCTGCGGCACATCCGCGTACGGACAATTCGTCGAACACCCGTCCGTCGTCGTCGAGCGATTCGACGACCTCGGCGAGCGCGCCGACCGGCGCCGTACAACCGGCTTCGAGTTCGGCGAGCAACGCACGTTCGGCGACGACCGCCGCACGGCTCGGGGCATCGTCGAATTCGGCGAGGATCGCGACCAGCGCCGTGTCCTCCGACCTGCACTCGACGGCCAGCGCACCCTGAGCGGGAGCTGGCAGCATCTGTACCGGTTCGATCGATTCGGTCACCAGGTCCAGTCGGCCGATTCGCGACAGACCGGCACGCGCCAGAACCACGGCATCGAGCTCACCGGAATCGACCTTGCCGAGTCGACGCTGCAGATTTCCGCGCAACGGGAGGACCTCGAGGCCGAGGCCCAATGCCCGCAGTTGCGACTCGCGGCGCGGCGCGGAGGTACCCACCTTCGATCCGGGCGGTAACTCACCGAGCACAAGTCCGTCTCGGGCCACCAGGGCGTCCCGTGGGTCTTCACGGGGCGGTACCGCCGGAATGACGAAACGCTCGTCCTGCGCGGTGGGCAGATCCTTGTACGAATGCACCGCGACGTCGACACGGCCGTCGAGCAACGCTTCACGGAGTTCCGCGGTGAAGACTCCGACACCGATCTTCTGCACCGGGTCGGTGGACTGGTCACCCTTGGTCGAGATGATCACCAGCTCTGCTTCGTGACCGGCTGCGATGAGCGCGTCACGCACGCTCCCGGCCTGAGTGGTCGCGAGAATGCTTCCCCTGGTTCCGATTCGCAGAGTGCGGGTGCCTACGGCGCTCATGCGCGGGGCTCCTTCCCTGCGTCGGCATCGTCGGGTGCGGTGAAGCGGCGTGCGCGCGGGTCCTCACCGGCGAGGAGTTCGTCCTGGGCGCCGAGACCGAACTGAGCGAGGTCGGCTGCGGCAATCTCGGAGGGCTTCGCAACCGCTTCGACAGCGCCCGGGCTGAGTTCGAACAGCTCACGGAGGGCGGCCGCGTACGAGTCCCCGCCCGGTGTGATCGCCAGTTGCTTCACCCGGACGGTCGGTGCATGCAGAAGCTTGTCGACGACGCGGCGCACCGTGCGCGCGACCTCGTCACGTTCAGGGTTGTCCAGATTCGGGAGCCGCGAATCGAGGCGAAGGAGTTCGGACTCGACGACGTCCGCCGCTCGCTGACGCAGGGCGGTGACGGTCGGTGTGACTTCTGCCTGACGCTGTCCGGCAAGGTAGCCGGCAAGTTCGCTGGCCACGATGATGCGGGCTGCGTCCTCGTCGGATGCGGCTGCACCTGCGGCCGGGTCACGCTGCAGCGATTCCATGTCGAGGACGGTGACGTCCGGCAATCCACTCACCGCGGACTCGACGTCACGTGGGAGACCGAGGTCGCAGATCACGAGCGGGCGTCCCGGGGTGCGGTCGACTCGTGCCAACGCGCGGTGGGTGTCCGCGAGGGTGACGACGGTGCCGACCGCGCCCGTACAGGTGACGAGCACATCGGCCTCGGCAAGTGCATCGGGCAGCGCGTCGAGGTCGTATGCCTCGGCTTCGATGCCGTTCGTTCGCGCTGTTTCGGCGAGGTGCTGTGCCCGCTCGAGGGTGCGGTTGACGACCAGAATTCGGGCGATACCGGCCCGGCCCAGATGCGCGACCGAGAGCCCACCCATCGCGCCCGCTCCGACGACGACTGCGGTACGTCCCGCGAGCCCGTCGACGAAACCGGCTGCCCGGTCGAGAGCGACCGACACCACGGACGATCCGGCGGCGTCGATGCCGGTCTCGGTGTGGACCCGCTTGCCGACGCGAAGAGCCTGCTGCGCGAGTTCGTGCAGAGTGCGTCCCGCTGCCTGCTGGGTGTCCGCCGCGGCGTACGCGGAACGGATCTGACCGAGGATCTGCTGCTCGCCCACCACCATCGAATCGAGCCCACTCGCCACGGCGAAGAGATGCTCGACGGCGGCTTCGCTGTATCGGACGTACGCGTGCCGGTGCAGCTCCGCGACATCGAGCCCGGAGTGGTCCGCGAGGAGTTCACCGACCTCGGTGAGAGCACCGTGGAATGCGTCGACCACCGCGTAGATCTCGATGCGGTTGCACGTCGAAACGATCATCGCCTCCGACACGAGCCCGGAAGCCATGAGCTTGTCCGTCAGCTTGGGACGGTCGGTATCGGCGATGGCCACCCGCTCGAGCACCGGCACCGGGGCTGTCCGGTGCGAGATCCCGACAAGCAGAACACTCACGGCGCGATCACTGATCCGTTTCTTTTCGCGGGGGACTGGACAGGTGCGGCATGACCGATGTGGACCCGCGGGAGCGAATCGGTTGCCTTCATGGGCGCATCCGGGACCTGCCCCGTGTTGCGCGAGCTGTTGAAGGAGAGAACCTGCATCTCGACGGCGAGGTCGACGCGCCGCAATTCGACGTGCTCCGGTACGTCGACGCACATGGGCGAGAAGCTCAGAATGCAGTCGAGACCTGCTGCGACGAGGCGATCGCACACCTCTTGTGCGGCGTCGTCGGGAGTGGCGATCACACCGATCGTGGCGGCGAGTTCGCGGCAGGCCGGGTCGAGTTCGTCGATGTGGCGAACCTCGAGGTCGCCCACCCGCTTACCGGTGACCGAAGGGTCCACGTCGAACAGTCCGACCATCTCGAAACCACGACGCTCGAATCCGGCGTATCCGGCGAGTGCTTGACCCAGGTTTCCGACACCCACGAGAACGACCTTGTGTCCCCGATCGAGGCCGAGGGTCTGCTCGATGCGGCCCCGCAGGCGACTGACGTCGTATCCGACACCCCGCACACCGTTGGGCCCGAGGAAGGACAGGTCCTTGCGCAGCTTCGCAGATCCCACCCCGGATGCGGCGGCCAGTTCTTCACTGGAGACGATGTGTGTGCCCTGGTCGACGAGCAGACCCAGGACCCGCAGGTAAGCCGCGAGACGGGTCACCGTAGCCTGAGGGATGTCGCGCAACTCGGGTGTGGGCGCCTGGACCGTCGAAGCAGAAGACGACGGTCGCTCAGCGCCGGAGACGCGAGGCACAACGGGCCCCTGCGTCGGGTGCTGTTCGGTCACGTCGTAGGCTCCTCGTCCGATCTGCGCACGCGCCGATCTTCACGATCCTCCGGGGAAATGTTCACACCACGGTAACTGCTTGTGAACCCATGCACAAAGTTGCTTGGAGGCCGTGAGATGTGCTCCCACCTGCAAAGTGACGTTCGATCACAGTTTTAGGGTGGACTTACTTGCGTAAATCGTTCCGGAGTCGTTCCTCGTCGACGTCCCAGTAGCTGTGCTCCTTGCCGTCGAGGAGAACGACGGGAAGCCGGTCCCCGAACTCGGCACGCAACTCCGGATCGGTGGCGGCCGCCGCGTCCACGTCGATGCACGTCACTTCCAGCCCGAACTCCGCACACAACGACGACAACTGATCTCGCACGGGCGCGCACGCGCCGCAGCCTTCTCGTACGAGAAGGCTTACTTCGTGGTTGCCGGTGCCCATCTGCGCGCGATTCTCCTCGGTCCACGACGGGGGGTGTACTACCCGTCTTTCGTCTGCCACTGCGGTCGTCAGGGCCTTTCCGACCACAATTCTGCCGGAGACGAACGTCACACGCTCCCGGCGCTCCCCCGATCCGACGGCTCGATGTCTGATTCGAGGGATAGGCTGCTGTGGAGAACTGCGGGCGACAACGGGAGGTGCGGGTGCCATCACTACCGAACGGTTCCGGGTTCGGCGGCGGGTTTGCGGGGATGATCCTTCCGGGCCGGCGCCACTTCAGGAATCCACTCGGCCCAAGTGAGGCAGAGGTTCGCGCCAATCTCGCGGGCGAGGCCAGCGCAGATGCGGCGTTGGCACTCCACGAGGGCGGCGAAGCCGAACCCGACGAATCGCAGGACATCCCACTGGACCTGACCGCCGCCGCGTTCTTCGACGTGGACAACACGATGGTCCAGGGCGCGTCGATCATCCACTTCGCCCGAGGCCTGGCTGCTCGCAAGTACCTGCAGACTTCCGACCTCGTCGATTTCGCCTGGAAGCAGGTCAAGTTCCGGGTCACGGGCAAGGAGAGCAGCAGCGACGTCGCCTCCGGCCGCGAGCGGGCACTGTCCTTCGTGGCCGGCCGCTCCACCGAGGAGTTGGTACGCCTCGGCGAGGAGATCTACGACGAGGTGATCGCCGACAAGATCTGGGCGGGCACCCGTGCGCTGGCGCAGATGCACCTCGATGCGGGTCAGCAGGTGTGGCTCGTCACTGCGACCCCCGTAGAGCTCGCCCAGGTCATCGCGAAGCGTCTGGGCCTCACCGGTGCCCTCGGCACCGTCGCGGAAAGCGAGAACGGCGTGTTCACGGGCCGTCTCGTGGGCGACATCCTGCACGGGCTGGGCAAGGCGCATGCCGTGCGTGCCCTTGCGGTGCGTGAGGGCCTCAATCTCAAACGCTGCACCGCGTACTCGGACAGTCACAACGACGTCCCGATGCTGTCGCTGGTCGGCACGGCAGTGGCGATCAACCCCGATACCGACCTGCGTGAGCTTGCAAAGAACCGCGGGTGGGAAATTCGCGATTTCCGGACCGGACGCAAGGCAGCGAAGATCGGCGTTCCCAGTGCTCTTGCCCTCGGGGCGGCCGGTGGAGCGCTCGCCGCCGTCGTTGCGAGGCGCCGCGAAAACCAGTCCTGAAGACCGGCCTTCTCAGCCCAGGAACACGTTTCAGCCCAGGAACACGTTCCGACGCCGTGCGAGGGTGCGGTACAACGTCTGCTGAATGGTCTCGCGAACGTGGTCGGTGACCTCGAACAGTTCCATCGGGTCGTCGGCAGCAGCGGAGTCGTAGGTGTCGGTCACGATGGGTGTTCCGAATTCGATCGTCCACTTCGACGGAAGCGGAACCATGCCGAGTGGTCCGAAGTGCGGAAACAGCGGAGTGACCGGAAAGTACGGCAGGCCCATCAACCTCGCGAGCGGCCCGAGGTCCCCGATCTTCGGATAGATCTCCTCCGACCCGACGATCGAGCACGGAATAATGGGTGCGCCGGTCCGCATGGCTGCGGACACGAACCCACCACGACCGAACCGCTGGAGCTTGTATCGCTCACTGAACGGTTTCCCGACGCCCTTGAAACCCTCGGGGAACACCGCCACCAACTCGCCGTCGGCCAGCAGGCGTTCGGCATCCGGGGTGCACGCCAGCGTGTGCCCCGCCTTGCGCGCGAGATCGCAAACCACCGGCATCTCGAACACCAGGTCCGCGGCGAGCATGCGCAGATGCCGACCCGTCGGATGATGATCGTGGACGGCCACCGACGTCATGAGTCCGTCGATCGGCACCACGCCCGCATGGTTCGCGACCACGAGTGCACTGCCGTCGACGGGCAGGTTCTCGATCCCGACAACCTCGACCCGGAACCACTTCTCGAACAGCGGTCGCAGGAGCGGAAGGACCACGTTCTCCGCGAAGTGGGGGTCGAAACCGTATCCGTCGACCTGATAGTCGCCGGACACACGCCGGCGCAGGAATTCCGCACTGCCGGACACTCGATCACCCAGCGCCGCCCGCACCGCATCGACCCTGGACGACTCCCCTGGTCGCAACTCGGGCTCGAATTCCGCACCGCCCACCGAAACGGGAGCCGCGATACCGGAGGGGTGCCGCTCCTCGCTCTCGCGCCGCACCTGCTTATCGGTGTCCGGTCCGGCGCCCCGCCGTGTCGAGTCGTGCAGTGGAATGACCTTCGCCATGTCGTTCACCTTGCCCCCTTGCGCGGCGCGCCCGCGAGGGACAGGAGCGCACTTTCGGCCGAGTCGATCCATTCCTTCTTCACGATGTCGGTCAGACCGGCTGCCTTGATGAAGTCGTCCATTGCCTGCATGGTCGTCCACCTGGGTTCGAATCCGAGTTCCGATCGCATCCGGGTGGTGTCGAGGCCGCAGCCAAAGCGGAAGTACTCGAGTTGTTCCGCGGTGTACGACCGCATGATCGGCCCCATGATCGCTCGCCCAGCCCCGCGGAACAGCGGACCGGGCATCGGCATCTCGATGCGGCCGGCCCGGCGAATGGCCTGGGACATCATCATCGCCCCGTCGCCCGCGACGTTGAAGGTTCCGGCAGGACCCGAAACGGTGGCCCGCTCGAGCGCGCTCAGCGCATCTTCTTCGTGGAGCAATTGCAGTCGTGCGTCCCGGCCGAGCATCGTCGGCACGACGGGGGTCGTCAGATACTGCGCAACCGTGGCGTTGAGCCTTGGCCCCACGAGAGGAGCCAGACGCAGAATGGAGACGTCGATGTCCGAGCGGCGCCTTCCCATACCCCGCAGGTACCCCTCGATCTCGATGCTGTCCCTCGCGTAGGCGCCGGACGGTGGTCGGCGGGCACTCATTTCCTCGGTGAACTTCGCAGGGTCCTTCGATGTCGACCCGTAAACGGCCGAGGTCGATCGCAGTACCACCTTGCGAACGCTGGGAGCCTTCTGGCAGACCGCGAACAATTGCATCGCGCCGATGACGTTCATGTCCTTCATGGCCGCGCGGCTACCCGACTTCGGGGCGCGCGTAAGAGTCGATGCGTGGACCACGGTATCGACCTCGACATTGCGGACCACCTTGCCGAGCAAGGGATTTCGAATATCCGCGCGAACGAACTCGGCGCGCCCCATCCGGCGCAGCATGTCCTTGCTCGGGGACACGGTGTCGACCGCAATCACCCGCTCGACTCCCGGGTCCTGCGCCAATCTCGTGACCAGGTAGCCCCCGAGAAACCGACTCGCGCCCGTCACCATCACGACACGCGGTGCTCCCGTACCCGGCCTGTCGTTCTGCTCTCCCACAGCCACCAGCACCCCGATCTCGTATGTGAGTTGCGTCAACGATACGGCGAGATGCCCTGTGACGCCTCCCACACGTCAATTTGATGGTTCGCCACGACACATCGATGTGGATCCGTGCGCCGTGCGAAACGATGAACGCCCGCCACCTCGAAGGTGGCGGGCGTTCACGCAAGACGATCCGAGGATCGGATCACTTACCCAATTTCCTACGCTGAACTCGGGTACGGCGAAGCAGCTTTCGGTGCTTCTTCTTCGACATGCGCTTGCGGCGCTTCTTGATCACTGAACCCATATCGGGTGTCCCTCACGTTCTTCTCTAGCGTTCTTGCGCACGCCGATCGCGTACGCCTGCGCCTACTGCTGGCGCCCGGGCTCGCTTCAACAAGCTCGGCGCCTCACGACACCAGCCAGCTGGTACGACAGTCACCCATCGTACCGGTGCGGGCTCACTCGGGAAAAACCGAGGGTTCACCCACTTCGCTGTCGGAGTTCTCAGCCGGCGTCGAAGTACGAAGTCTCGAGATAGTCGTGTACCGCCTTGGCATGCACGCGGAACGAACGTCCCACACGCACGGCAGGCAACTCACCGCTGTGCACCAACCGGTACACCGTCATCTTCGAGACCCTCATCAGTGTCGCCACTTCGGCGACCGTCAGAAATTGCGTTCCGGCCAGGGCCGGTTGTCCATCGGAGAGCGCACCCTTCGACGGCTTTTTTGCAGACGTCATCAACCACATACCTCCGGCACGTCCGCGCCACCGGCTTCCCCTCCGGCGGAACAGACACGCACGTGCTGACCCGAGCTTAGCGGGACACATGGGGTTACTGCGACGGGTGTGGGCAATCGAATCTTCATTCGGATGAAGCGCCGAGCTCCGCAGAGCGGTCCTTTGCAGCCTCGAGAGCATCGAAAAACGCACGTCGGAGGCCATTCGACTCGAGTTCACGTACAGCCGCAGCCGTGGTTCCGCCCGGCGAAGTTACTGCTGCGCGAAGTTCGGTCGCGCTCTCTCCGGAGCGGTCGAGCATGGCCCCGGCACCCACCATCGTCTGTACGACGAGCTCGGTGGCGGTTGCGCGCGTGAGTCCCATTGCCACTCCCGCGTCGACCATCGCCTCGGCCACGAGGAAGAAATATGCCGGCCCCGACCCCGAGACCGCGGTCACCGCGTCGATCTGGGATTCGCGCACCGTGACAACCTTGCCAACGGAACCGAGGACTCCGCGCACCGTCTCGAGATGAGCAGGCTTCACGTGTCGTCCCGGCGCAAGCACGCTGACACCTTCACCGACCAACATCGGGGTGTTGGGCATTACTCGCACCACCGGGAATCCGGCCGGCAACCGCGTTTCGTAGTACCCGGTCGGCACGCCGGCCACCAGTGACACGAGCATCTGCTCGCGCTCACCATCGAGATCGACTTTCGATACCTCGGTCAACGCCGACTCCACGTCCGCCGGCTTGACGGCGATCACGATGACGTCGGCACCCTCTGCAGCGTCGGCCGTGTCCGTGACGCGCACCGAGTACTCGGCTGCGAGTTCTTCCGCTCGCTTCTGATGGCTTTCCGCGACCACCAGATCCCGGACCGCATGGTTCGCCTGCAGCAGCCCGGAGATCAGCGCTTCACCGATCCGGCCACCACCGATAACTGCAATTCTCGTCATGGTGGACAGCCTGCCACGGGCAGCTGGTGTGGATCAGCGCGGGATCATGGCCAACTGACGACTCTGGGTCACAACGGCCCCGGTCGAATCGAGAACGGTGTGGTCCTCCTCGAACCAGGTGCCGCCCAGCACCGTGCTGCGCGCCATCACGCGCAACCAGCCCGGTGCCGGCATACGCCGGAGATAGGTGGTCAGTTGCACCGTCGGAGCCCAGCCGAACATGCCACGGTTCATGGTCACCGGCGCGGACAGGTCGCCGGTCATGATCGCGAAGAGTGCCGCGGTGTCCGAGTCCTCCTCGTCGGCGGGGCGGGGGCGGACCCACATCCGAATCTCCGGCTCACCCTTCTCACCTGTGAGAAAGTGTGCGGAAGAGCCGTCCACCCGCATGTCGCAACCCTGGGCCACGTGCACGATCTGCCCCATCGGATGGTCCGGAGTCAGGACGATCGCGTCGGCGGGCGGCGTGGCCGGCATGGCGGACGGAGACAGGTGTTCCATGTGGACGGGTTCGTCCGAGTCCGGAACGCCGAGCGTCACCGAGGCCCGTACGGCAACGCGCTCCCCCTGCGCGAGTTCGACGTCCACGAAGGACGCCTGCTTGCCGCGCTTGAGCACCGTCGTCGACAACGAGACCGCTCCCGGATCCGGAGCTGCGAGGTAGTTCGCGCTGACCGCGAGGGGCTGCACCTCGGGCCGATCTGCGTCCCCGTCACGGAACGTGCGACGAGCAGCCGCAGCGCACAGCGCCATCATCGACCCGCCGTGCACCTTCGGTCCGATGGTCCAGACCGGGTCGATGGATGCCTCGAATCGATTCTCGCCGTCTGCGGTGAGCTCGTTCAGATCATGGAAGGGGCTGGTACTCACGATGGTTCCTGTCGATCGGGGTGGTCGGTACTTCTTCGATACGCGTGCGCGGTGAAGTCCTGGTGCGCGAGACGGCGGAGAGCTGCGATGACCGGCTCGTACAGGATCGTGCCGAGAACGACGTACTTCACCTGTTCTGCGGCCGAACCTCGCGGCATCAGCCGAATGTCCACCTCGGCGATTCCGCGCACATGGTCGCCGTACGCCTCCAGGCGTTCGTCGGTCATGGGGATGCCCGCGTTCTCGGCCGCCGCGAGGGCCTGCTCCAGTTGGGCAACGGCAACGAAGCCCGGGTCGTAGATCTGCCCCAGTTTTTCGAGCACGCGTTTGGCGCGCGGATATTCGTCCGGAGCCGGATCGTCCGATTCGGGCAGATAGGGCGGAAGCTGCGCGATGACGTCGCCGAGGAGTTCGAATCGGGAACCTGTCGGATCTTCTATCAGATGAAGAATCGTCCTGATTCGAGGAATGGCCAGGCCTGCGTTCGACAGCGCCTTGATCAGCGCGAGGCGGTCCAGGTGCTCGTCGCCGTATCTGGCCTGGGTGGCACTGGTGGCCTCGCCCGGCATCAGGAGGCCCTCACGCAGGTAGTACTTGACCGTGGCCAAGGGGACGCCGCTTCTCGACACCAACTCGGAAACCCGCATCACACCTCCTACCCGCCGCACCTGGATACCAATACTATCCAAGTCCGAGAGCTTACCG
The DNA here is from genome assembly GCF_042719695.1 of Rhodococcus sp. NPDC058521. Lineage (NCBI taxonomy): Bacteria > Bacillati > Actinomycetota > Actinomycetes > Mycobacteriales > Nocardiaceae > Rhodococcus > Rhodococcus sp. NPDC058521. The sequence continues at coordinate 77,156 of NZ_JBHXNL010000001.1, read as the reverse complement.
GACCGATCACATCCGGGCGGACGGCCGTCCAGCCTCGAGGTTCTGTCGCGCGAAGGCGAGCGCCTGAGCCAGCATCGCCGAACGTTCACGCCGAGTGCGCGCGTTCTGCGTGTTGATCTCGATCACGGCCTGACCGGAGAACCCGGAGTCCATCAGATGGCGGCACACTTCGACGCACGGCTGGTTCCCGTGGCCGGGGACCAGGTGCTCGTCCAGAGAGGCGCCCCGCCCGTCCGCGAGATGCAGATGCGACAGCCCGCTACCCATCCGCTTGGCCAACTTCATCGCATCCATACCCGCCGTCGCCGTGTGCGACAGGTCGAGCGTGTAATGCTCGTGCCCACAGTCCGTGGGGTCGTAAGACGGGCTGAATGCCGACAGGGCCGGTCCCGGGCCACCTCGGCGACGCAGACGCTCGGCCGACTTCTCCTTGCTCCCGAAGAAGCCGTCGGCCCGCATGGGAAACATGTTCTCCACCGCGACGAGGACGTCGCGTCCGGCTTCGAGTTCGGCCACCTGATCGGCGAACCCGTCGGCGTACCTGCGCTGCCAACGAAACGGCGGGTGCACCACGACGCTCGTGGCACCCAGCTCCTCGGCGGTGCGCACCGACCGCTCGAGCTTCACTGCCGGATCGGAACCCCACACACGCTGCGAGATCAGCAGGCACGGCGCATGAATCGCCTGCACCGGCACGGCGTATCGACGCACGAGAGCACGGACAGCCGACACGTCCTGACTCACCGACTCCGCCCACACCATGAGCTCGACACCGTCGTAGCCCAGCTCCGCGGCGTAGCGGAAAGCCGCCTCCGTGTTCTCCGGATACACCGAGGCGGTCGAAAGACCTACCAGGACCTTCGGCCGCCTCTGCCGACCTGTCCCACCGCCCGCGTCCTGCTCGTGTGTGTAGCTGTCCGACCCGGTATCCCCGACCATGTGTCGATCAGCCCGACGCGAGCATGAAGGCGAGTGGACCCAACGTCACGATCATCCCCACCACGACGGCTATCACGAAGCTCGTGATGTCATCCGTTCGGCGCAGGATGCGCACCATGGCCACCAAACCGACGATCACCAGAAGCGCGAGGATAAGTGCCACCCAGGGCAGCATGTCCCACAGCTTCTCGAAGCCCTTGAACAGCAGCGCACCCGCGATGATCGCGACTACGCCCTGTCCGACGAGCAGTGCCCACTCGCGGGCGCTGCTGGACTCGTTCTCGGTGTTCTCGCCCGATTCGGTGTCCTCGTCGGAGTGTTCGGCGTCGGCCGCCTCGACGGACCTGTTCGCGTCGACAGTCCTGTTCGCATCGTGCTCGGAACGGTTTGCGCCGACCGGCCGAGCACCGGCAGGTGCCACTGCGGAGGCGGAAGGAGCCACCCTCGGCTCCTCGGCCTCGTCGTCGGCACCCTTCACCGACTTCGCACGTGCGGCAAGTCGGTCCTTCAGCGACAGCTTGCGGCTGTTCGCCTCGGCCTTGGCTGCCGCGCGCGAAGCCGCACGTCCGACCGGAGCACCCGCGACCTGAGTCTTGTCCTCGCCCGAAACGTCGTCGGTGGGCTTCGCTCCGGCAGTGCTCGGCACTGAAGGATCGGACGCGGAAGGATCGGACGCGGAAGGATCGGACGCGGACGGATCGGCTGCGGGACGGTTCCGGTGCATCAACCGGTTGTCCGGGCCCGACAGGAGCGACGGTTCCGACGGGGTACGACGATCTACCGGCGCCTGCGCGACGGGAGCCTGGGCGGGCGCCTGCTGAGCGGGTGCTTGTGCGGGCGCACGGGTGGGAGCCGGGCGACTCGCCCACGAACCGGACTGGTCCCGCCGTGGCGTCGCTCCTTCCGAGCGACCCGTGGTGCGCGGCCGCAGCTGCGGGCGGCTCGCGATCGGCTCGTCGTCATCGTCATCGTCGTAGTCCGAAGATGCGGCCTTGGACGACGAGCTCGTCGGCGTGGCGCCGGTCGACGGTGCGAATGCATTCCAGGATTGGGTCTCGGGCACGGATTGCGTCCCAGGGAAAGAGTTCGTCTCGCCCCGGGATGCCGACTGCTGCGGTCGTGCACTCTCGGCGGGCTTGGACGGCGCAGCACTCCACGCCTGCGTACTCGGCGACGACGGCGCAGCGGGCGCACTCGCGGACGGAGGGTTCGACGAAGCAGCAGGCGCAGCGTTCCACGACGACGCCGAAGCGCTGGGCGCCGACTCGGTCCGCGCCGAGGGCTCGGCGGAGGTTTGCGCAGACTCGGACTTCTCGGCCGCACCCGAATCGGAGTCGGCCGCACCGGACGCTGCCGGCTCGGCCAGGTTCCGGTTCTCGGAGGCGTCCCGGTACACCGGGATCTCACCGGTCAACTCGGCGACGGAAATGCCGCCCGTTGCGCCGCGGCGGCGACGGCCACCACTGGACGCCACTTGCTGCCCGTTGCGCTCGAGCAACTCGGCAACAGAAATCTGCCCCGTGTCTTCGGGTTCGTCGGTCATCGAGCATTCACCATCAATTCACCGCCCATTTCGGTATCCAGCTTCCGCAGAATCAAACCTTCGCGCAGCGCCCACGGACACATCTCCAGTTCGTCCACCCCGAGCGCGCGCATGCTCGCCTCTGCAACCAGTGCCCCGGCCACGATCTGCTGTGACCGATCGGAACTGACACCTTCCAATTCTGCACGGTCCGCGGCGGTCATTCTCGAAATGAACGCGATGAGTTGCCGTAGGCCGCTGGTTGTGAGGGTACGTTTTACGCGCGGACCTGCACCGGAAGGTGCGGCACCCGTGAGTCGGGCCAGGGAGCGGAAGGTCTTGGATGTGGCGACGGATCGGTCCCATTCACCTGCCGCCCGGATCTCCTTCGCCGGTCCGGCGAGTTCGGCGTCGAGCCAGTCACGCAGCACGGCGATGCGACGTTTACCCGGCGGGTCGGCGTCGAGCCAATCGCGAGTGAGTCGTCCGGCGCCGAGTTGCAGGGAGAACGCCACATCCGGGTCCTCGTCGCCGCCGGCCGTCAGTTCGAGAGATCCGCCGCCGATGTCGAGGTTGAGAACCCGACCGGCACTCCACCCGAACCACCGGCGCACCGCCAGGAAGGTCAGACGAGCCTCGTCCACGCCCGAGAGCACCTCGAGGTTCACGCCCGTCTCACCACGAACTCGGGACAGCACCTCCTCCGAGTTGTTGGCGTCGCGCACAGCGGAGGTGGCGAAGGACATGAGCTCACCGCAGCCCGATTTCTCGGCGATAGCTGCGAAATCACGAACCGTCGACACGAGGCGATCCGAACCGGCCGTGGTGATGTCACCCGCGTCGTTGGTGTTCTCCGAGAGACGCAGCGCCGCCTTCGTGGAACTCATCGGTGTGGGGTGGCCGCCCCTGTGGGCGTCCACTACGAGCAGATGGACGGTGTTGCTTCCGACGTCGAGTACCCCAAGTCGCACATGAACACGGTACTGGGTCTACCGTCGGGCCTTGTGACAGCAGGTAAGACGGACCGGTCTCACAAGATGAATCCCACCCCGGAGGTTCCCCTCGATTTTCCCCGGGAGTGGGTCGAGTTTCTGGATCCGGCGGACCCCGAAAACCTCATTGCAGCCGATATGACGTGGCTTCTCTCGCACTGGACCTGCGTGTTCGGAACACCCGCGTGCCAGGGCATCTATGCCGATCGCCCCGACGACGGCTGCTGCTCGCACGGTGCGTTCCTCTCCGATGACGAAGACCTCGAGAAGTTGAACGAGTCCGTGAAGATGCTCACACCCGAGAAGTGGCAGTTCATGGCGAAGGGGCTCGGCAAGAAGGGCTACGTCGAGGAAGACGACCTCGAGGACGAGCCGGCTCTGCGGACACGGCGGTACAAAGGGGCGTGCATCTTCCTCAACCGGCCCGGGTTCGAGGGCGGTGTGGGGTGCGCTCTGCACTCGATGGCCCTCGACCGCGGAATCGAGCCTCTCGAAGTGAAGCCGGATGTGTGCTGGCAGCTTCCCATCCGGCGAACACAGGAGTGGGTGGACCGGCCGGACGGCGAGCAGATCCTGCGAACCACCATCACGGAGTACGACCGGCGCGGTTGGGGCGAGGGCGGTGAAGACCTCGACTGGTACTGCTCGGGCTCCCCCGACGCCCATGTCGGCAAGAAGCAGGTGTGGCAGTCCTACGCGCCGGAACTGACCGAAATGCTCGGAAAGGCCGCATACGACGAACTGGCGAAGCTCTGCAAACGCCGCGCAGGTCTCGGACTGATCGCTGTGCACCCTGCTACGACCCGGGCACAGCAGGAATGACCTACCCACCGAGCTGTCAACTCCGATGTGCCGCACTCCAGGCCGACCACACTTCCGGTCGAAGCCTGCCTCTCGCGGGTACACCGAACCCGTTCTCGCGTGCCCACGCACGCACCTCCGCCGTACTCGGTCCCGGCTGCGCCGGCGCCGCAGCGAGTTCGTGATCGTCACCGAGACGCGCGGCGATATCAGTGTTGCTGGAGAACCACGATTGGCAGGCCGCGAGGTATCGATAGGTGTACTCCTGTGCAAGCTTCCTCGTATCGCAGAACACCACCGGCACGTTGGGAAACGCGATCTGGACCTCGGCGATCGCGTCGGCCACAGTTGCCGGCTTGGCGTGGGTACCGGTGTAGATCTGTGAATACCGGTCCTCCACGACCACGGCGGCTCGCGGCAGCCCAGCAAGCTCGGTCAGTTGGTACTTCAGGCGGCCACTGAGCAAACTCGACGTGAAGTCGGACAGCGACTTGCGTTCGACTGCCGCCGCGAGACGGTCGTCGACGACGAGCCCGTAGTCACCACATGGCAGCACACGTCGAGCGGTTCGCACCGACTTGCCCGCAAAGTCGTATGCGTACCGCTCACGAGAGTCGATCACGATCGGCAACTCGACGATTCCGGCAGCGCGGGCGGCGGGGGTGCGCACCCCCGGTCGGGCCTGCTTGCGAGTACGCGCACTCTGCCAGAAGACGACGTCACGACCGCGTGCGGTCGTGTACACGAGCTGGGAGCGGTTCTCTCGCGATCGTGCGGCGACCACGTCCACGGCCGCTCCCCGACGAATACACGACTGCAGCTCGATCCGCTCGACGACCTCTGGTTCGCCGGGCCACTCTGCTGCGGAGACCGCGTGGCAATACAGAGCCTTGGTGCGGGGCCACGTACCCGATGTGCGAAAGACCAACCCTTGCCCGAGGGGAACCCACAGCAGGTACGGCAACCGCGAGTCCGGGTCGGGGTTGCTCGCAATGATCAATTCCACGCGGTCAGGTTACGAGTTCGGGGCGGTGGCGTCGAACACACCGGACAAGAACCCGATCACCGCCTGAACGGCCCGGCTCGACGTGGCTGCGCCGGGGTCGTCGGCGCGCCGGGTACCTCGAGACGCACCACTCGTTCGAGAGCACGCAGATCTGCCTCGATGCGCCGAAACAACTGATAGATGACGATGAACGCGACGATCCCGACCACGCAGAGCACCCGAACCCCGGAGGTGGTCGCGTCGCCGCCGAAACTGAGTCCGGCGATTCCGATCAGTGGAACAGCGGCGGCGAGCGCAAGATACCGCGTCGAGGTGCGGGCCAGAGATCGGATCCGACGACCGTCCTCACTGCGCAACTCGCCGTGCGACAGCAGTATCGGGAACAGGCACCGGACAGCGAAGAACGTGAGGATGAAGTACGGGTACGCGAGCGCAACAGCGCCACACACCGCCAGTGACGCCGTGAGCCGCGGGTACGTGCCGCCGGGTACACCACCGGCGACGATCTGCAGTGCGATGGGATAGACGAGTGCCGCGACGAGCCAGAGACAGAAGCTGACGGTTACGGCGCGGTTGCCGAGACCGAGTGCCGCACGCCGAGCCTTCTGCAGCACAGTGGCGCTGTACGTGCGTCCAGAATTCAAACCACGCGGAACCGTGAGCGCACACCGACACCAATACAGGATCAGCGCAGCGCCCAACCCGAACGCGACGACACCGACCAGCAGGTGCACCTGCTGGAGGTGCTGCTGTACGGGTATGTCCAGGCGCGAGACGATCAGCAGCTGGTTGAAGTGGTAGTTGTACCCGGCGGCAACCAAGTTCGGCACGCCGATTGCCAGCAGCACGAGGGGAACAGACCATCGCCACAGCCTCGACCGCCAAGTGTCGGGCGGCGGGTAGACCAGCTCGCGTGCGTGCGGGTCCAGACACAGCGCGAATTGCCGGGCCAACTTGCGCCCGCTCGACCACCGGTGATCGCGACGGGGCTCGAGCGACTTCACGAGAATGCGACGCAGGGCGGCGGGACAACCGGGCAGCGTATGCGCGGGGTCGATGCCGCGACTGCGGGTCGCGAGCAATGCGGCCGGGGAGGGCGGCGACCCGTCGGTGGTGGCCGGTTCCACGAAAGGGCGGCTCCCAGTCAACAATTCCCACAACATCACGCCGAGCGCGAAGATGTCACTGCGCGTATCCAGGTCGCCGGGGGTCCGCGACGAATCCGTGTCGACCACCTCGAGCTGTTCGGGCGACATGTATGCCATGGAGCCGCCGATGAATCTCGCACCCCCACCGGCACGGACCGTGTCGCTGGAGCTGACGTTGAAGTCGGCGAGCTTGGGGGTTCCGTCGATGGCGAGTAGCACGTTCGCCGGTTTGATGTCGCGGTGCAATACACCGTGGTCGCTCGCATACTGAAGTGCCTCCGCGAGCCGCAGCCCGATCCAGGCGACCGTCTCCGGCCAGGGCAGTGCCGCAATCTCGTCTTGTTGCGACGTGTCTCCCGCAACCATCACTGCATTTGCTGCCAAGGCCTGATCGATGGTGTCCAGCAACAATCGTCCCGACCGGTTCTGGGACGCGGTATCGCGGACATTGCGCACCACGTCGAGCAGGGTGCCTCCGGGCACATATTCCATGAAGAGCACCTGCAGATGGCGGTCGTCGAGTGTTCGTTGGTCGAATACTCGAACGATGTAAGGGTGGTCGAGCTGCGCGAGAGTTTGGGGTTCGATCCCGACGTTGCGCGACACTTTCAACGCCACCCACCGTTGCATGGACCGCTGCCGTGCCAGGAACACCCGCGCGAACGCACCGCGTCCGAGTTCGGCGACGAGGTCGAAGTCGTCAAGGCTCTGTCCCGCACCCAACCCGGCGGTGGCCACATCGGCCAATGCACCGTCCGAAATGCGCCGGTCCTCGTCGACAAGGGCTTCGAAACGGGATGCCTGCTGAGGAAACTCGGCCAGGTAGTCGTCGGGCTCGACTGCTGCCCCGCTTTCCCGTCGTACCTTGTACTCCTCGTAGACGAGTTCCGCGGGCAATGGTTCGGTGAGCAGCTCAGGGAATTCGCGGCAGTAGTCGGCAATCCGCTTCGGCTGCCGAGTGTGAAGCCAACGGTAGTCGAGGTCCACCTTGATCAACTCGACGAGAGCGGCCCGCCGAATCGCATCGGTATCCGGCAGGTAGTCGCCGAGCGCCGACGGTGAGCCCGTGGATTCCCAGTGCGCGAGCAGTCGATCGGTCCCACTGTCGACCACGAGTTCGGGCGTCGATCCACCCGAGGGTCTGGTCGTGCTGCCGAGCGCTGTGGGCGGTCCACCGGCCACCGTCGCATCACTAGGTGGGCGATTACTCATGGCGTTCGTTTCGGGCTGGCGGCATATCCGGCGTACAACTCCAGCGTATTCCGCGTCGTGGCACGGAGTTGCCGATCGGGGAATGAATCGTGTCGACGACGTGTTCGCACAGGAGGCAGCGAAGACGAGAGTGCGGAGGTAGGGATTGGCGCAGGATCAGGTCTACGTGAACGGACCAGAAGCAGAGACGCCCGATCCAGTGCGTTGGCGAATTCTGGTGGTTCTGCTCATCGCAATCTTCATGTCGCTGGTCGGCGTCAGCATCGTCAATGTCGCATTGCCCTCGATCCAGAGTGGTCTGGGTGCGACTCAATCCGACGTGCAATGGGTGTTGTCGGGCTACGCGTTGACGTTCGGCGTCGTCTTGGTGGCTGCGGGCCGTGCGGGAGACCTCGTGGGCCGCGGCGGCATCTTCGTCGTCGGCGTCGTGATCTTCACAGTCTCGTCCGTCGCGGCCGGTCTCGCGCCGAACGCCGAGGCGCTCAATGTCGCGCGTTTCGCGCAGGGGCTCGGTTCGGGATTGTTGAACCCGCAGGGTGTCGGAATGATTCAACAGTATTTCCGGGGTGCGGCACGGGGCCGTGCGTTCGGCTATTTCGGCAGCGCAGTGGGGGTTGCAGTGGGCATCGGGCCCGTGCTTGGCGGATTCCTGATCGAACTCGGCGGCGACGATCTCGGCTGGCGTCTGACCTTTCTGGTGAACGTGCCGATCGGACTCGCGTGCATCGCCTTGGCGTACTTGTGGTTCCCCCGCCCACTGTTCCACCGAACGCCCAGGACGACCTCCGACGAACTCGGCGGCTCTACGGGGTTATGGCGTTCGATGGATCCTGTCGGTTCGACAATGATCGGACTCGCCGTGCTTGCGACTCTCTTCCCGTTCATGGAAGCCGGTGGATCGCCGCTTCTCTGGCTGTTGGTCCCTGCGGGGATCGGCCTGACCTACGGGTGGGTTCGGTGGGAACGGCGGTACAAGCGTCAGGGACATAGCCCGATGGTCGACCTGGACCTGTTCTCCACCCGCAGCTTCACGAACGGCAGCATGATCGTCGGTTTGTACTTCATGGGCATGACCAGCATCTGGGTCCTGGTCGCGCTCTACATGCAGGACGGAGTCGGCACGTCCGCGCTCGGGGCCGGTGCAGTCGGGATTCCGGCCGCAGTAATCTCCGCGCTGGCTGCCAATTGGGCCGGACGCCACGTCATGAGGTACGGACGCAAGGTCGTGATCGGTGGACTACTTTTCGCGTTGGCCGGCCTGGCCCTGAGCATCGGGGTGGTCGTCCTGCACGAGGCCGGCTATCTCAGCGCATGGTGGCTGATGTTGTCTCTGGTGTTCATCGGCGTGGCACAGGGTTCGGTCATCAGTCCGAATCAGACATTGACCTTGGCGGAAGTACCGCTGGCTTACGCGGGCAGTTCCGGCGCAATCATGCAGACCGGGCAGCGAATCGGCACATCGATCGGGATCGCAGTGATCACGGCCGCTGCCTTCGCCACACTCGAATCCAGTTCGTGGGCCGTGGCCATGCCTGCAGGATTCGGTCTGATCGCGATTGTCATTGCGATCGCACTGGGTGTGGCGTTGAAAGATCAGCGCGACCGCACGAAATCGGCCACCACCAACGACATTGCGCATGCCGACCTGGTCAGCGAGTGAGCTGCCGGAGAGCATTGCCAGGTCGCCTGCCATGGCGTCCTGCCACACGGACATCGACAGGCCACGGGACGATTCCGCTGAGCCAGCGCAGCGTCGACCATTCGCGGCCCTGAGGATCTCCGACATAGGCCGGACCCGGCCGACTTCCCCGGGAAAGCAACACTGTTCCGACTTGTGGGTCAGGATGGTCGACATGAGCGCTGCGCCCAGGTCCCACCGCGAATCCGGCCACGTCGCCGAACCCGAATGGGAGGCGCATCCGGTCACCCCCGAACGGTTCGAAGACTTCGCGGACGTGGTCAACAAGAACCGGCGCGCGACCCACTGCTGGTGCCTGTCGCACCGCCTGACCGCCGGCGAGATCGAGGAGCTGGGCGGCACGGGTCCCACGCAGCGCGAGAATGCCGCCCGGGCGCTGTGCCAACGCGAGCACCCACCAGGGGTGATCACCTACCTCGACGGCGAACCGGTCGGCTGGTGCAGCATCGGCCCGCGCTCGGAGATCACCCGACTCCACAGGTCCAAGCTCATGCTTCCGACGGACGACCTGCCCGTGTGGAGCATCATCTGCGTCGTCGTGCGCTCGGGTTTCCGCAAGCGCGGCGTGACGGGGCACCTCATCGAGGGCGCGGTCGACTTCGCCGCGGCCAACGGCGCACCGGCAGTCGAGGCACACCCTGTCGACCCCAAGGGACGCATGGACCTCACGATGGCGTTCGTCGGTACGAAGGCGATGTTCGAGCGCGCCGGCTTCGAGGTCGTCGGGACGACGGATGCGACGGCCAGCAAGATGCCCCGTCTCACGATGCGCCGCACCCTGTGACTCTCTTGCGCCTCCGTATGCCGCCGAGCCGCACACGATGACGCGCACCGTCACCCGCGACTGGGTGCTCCGCCGACGGCTCGCGGTCCAGCGACTCTCCTCGGCACCGCTCACGCGCGCCGCCGACGCGGTCCGCCTGCTCACCTGCGTCCAGAGCCAAGATGCACCGCTCGCAGCACACTCACTGGCGATGCGCTCACGCACGACGTCGTATGCCGATGTGCTGGCCGAGCAATCGGCGGGTGGCTGGGTGCGCACCCACATCATGCGACCCACCTGGCACTTCGTTGCGCCCGAGGACCTGCGCTGGATCCAGTCGCTCACCGGTCCGAAGGTCGAGGGCGCCATGCCCGCCCGCCATCGCCAGCTCGGGCTGACCCCCGAGGTCAAGGACCGCGGTATCGGCCTCCTGCGTGACCTCCTGGCCGGCGGTAACGCCATGACCCGCAAGGAACTTGGACCGAAGTTCGCAGCGGCGGGGCTGCCCGGCCCTGGCGAAGCGATGGCTCACCAGCTCATCACCGCCGAAGTGCGCTCAGTCATCTGCTCCGGACCACCCCGCGGGTCCGAGCAGACCTATGTCCTCGTCGACGAGACGATTCCCCCAGCACACTCGGACACATGGACCCGTGACCGGGCAATCATAGAGCTCACCCACCGGTTCTACGCCGGCCACGGGCCCGCGTCAGAGCGCGATCTCTCGCGCTGGAGCGGCCTAACCCTCACCGAGATTCGTTCCGCCACAGATGAACTAACCCGTTCGGCGGACCTTCGGTCGACGCTCCCACTCGAGTCCGTCGACTGCGAGGACCAGACTCTCTGGTTCGACCCCAAGCTGACCGGGCGCACCACCCGGAAGCACACGGCATACCTGCTGTCCACGTTCGACGAAGCGGCGCTGAGTTATCCGAGCACTGGTTTCCCACGACGCGACCCTGTAGCGGACCGGGGCCTGCTCGTGGGCGAGGCCGGCGGTGGCATCGTCGTGGTGGACGGACGCGACGTCGGGACGTTCAAGCGCAAGGTCGGAGCGAAGCAGTTGAGGGTGACCGTGCGGCCCGACGTCGCGCTGACGACACCCGAGCGCGACGGCATCGCCGAGGCCGCCGAGTTCCTCGCGGCGTTCCATGGCTTGCCGCCTGGTCTCGTCTTCGAGTGAGTGGTTTCGTCGCGTCAGGACAGGGTCCGATCTCGCCACACGTTCCGCGGGGGTCCAGGATGCCGGGCACCACGGCCGGCCATGCTTGCACTCACAACGAAACGGGGGCATCGTCGAATGTTGTCGTCGAACTGGAAGGAGTGGACCGCATTCGTGGCCCGTTTCAGCGGTAAACGTGTACTCGTCACCGGGGGTACCAACGGGATCGGCTTGGCCGGCGCGCGGCGACTGGCCGACGAGGGCGCTCAGGTCATAGTTACCGGCACCAACGCTGAGCGTCTCGAATCCACTCGGGCAGCCATACCCGGGGTGTTGGCGTGGAGCAACGACGCCGGTGCCCCTGACACCGGAACCACCCTCGCCGCGCAACTTGCTGGCACTTCCACCGACACGGGGCTCGACGGGCTCTGGCTCAATGCCGGCTACGCCGACATCGCACCGGTCGGCGACATCACTGCCGAATTCTTCGACCGCATGATGGCGGTGAACGTGCGCGCGATATTCCTGCACATCGCCGCACTCGCGCCACATCTCAACGACGGCGCCTCCATTGTTGTCACCTCTTCGACAGGCTCTGTCGAAGGATCGCCCGTCGCCACTGTTTACGCGGCCACCAAGGGGGCGATCGAGGCCGCCGCACGGGGCTGGGCGACCGCACTCGCCGAACGCAACATCCGCGTCAACACCCTCGTCCCCGGCAACATCGACACCGACTTTCGCCGCTTCATGGACGACGACACTCGCGACAAGTTCAATCGAGAGGTCGTCGGCCGCGTCCCGCTCCGCCGCGCTGGAACGCCCGACGAGGCCGCCGCCGTCGCACTGTTCCTGCTCAGCACCGATGCCGCATACGTCACCGGTGCCCGCTACTTCGCCGACGGCGGTCTGTCCAAGCGGTAGTCCACTGTTGCGACAGCCGCTACCGATGCCACTGTCACGCAGAGGACTGCACCGACCTGGGTCGGTGTCAGCACTTCACCGAGAACGATCAGTCCCGCGAAGGACCCGACCGCCGGCTCCATGCTTTGCCGTAGATGCGGCGGTCATTGCACCGTGTTCTGATAGTCGACTTTGTGCCAGGCAGTCGGCGCGTAGGCAGTCTCGCCAGTTGCGGTGCGAAGCCAGAGGACGCCTGCCTGATCGATACGGACATCTTCTGGTTCGTAGCGCTGTCCAACGTCATCGCTGGCCGTCAAGAAGACCAGGAGGTGATTCGGTTTCCGAGCCATCCGCAGATTCTGGCATTGCCGGCCACGCTTCACCAATAGCGCCTCGACAGCTTGATACCAGGTTTGCTGGTGATCGCGCAGACGGTATCAGGTCCACCAGGCCGAGATCTCTGGCGGCGAACGCATCGACCTGGCATGCGTCGACCTGGAGTGGCGCAGACTGGATTGTATGGATGAGGACCTGGCGGACATGGAGCAACATGAACTGGTTGCTGAGGTGATGAAGCTTCGCACCGCCATACGCGAGCATCGAGACAGTTCTGGGCACAACTTGTGCTGGCATCATCCCGACCTTTGGGGAACCCTGCCGGAACAGGTCGATCCCGACATCGCGGTGCCACCGTGGCCGACGTTCCTGCGTGGCTGTGTCGCATATCGGCAATCGCTCGATGAGCAAGCACCCGAATCGCGGTCTCACGACGCGGAGTACGACGAACAGTCCCGCCGCTCACCCGATGGCGTCACATGGAAGGACGAGAATGAGAGTTGACATCGACGGCGTGCCCGAAACCATGCTGATGACGCTTCACAACCGCGCGCACGAGGCTCGCCGCCCGGACACCTACCTCGAGGATCCGGACTGCCTTCGCATCTACGACGCGATCGACTACGACTACGAAGGGCACTTCGGCAAGCCGAACGACTCGCATCCCATGCGGTCCCTGCTGTTCGACGGCGTCGTCAAGCAGTGGATGGCGAACCATCGCGGCGGCACCGTGGTCGAGCTCGCGGCCGGCCTCGAGACTCAGTTTCAGCGCATCGATGATGGCCACGTGCAGTGGCTGTGCGTCGATCTGCCGGAGTCGCTTGCCGTGCGAGAACGTTTCCTTCCCTCCTCGAAGCGGTGTCGCTATGTGGGGAAGAGCGCGCTCGACCTGAGCTGGTTCGACGAGGTCGACGGATCGCACAGCGTCTTCGTCTCGGCGCAGGGCATCCTCATGTATTTCGAACAATCGGAGATCGAGCGCCTGTACCTGGCGCTCATCGAGCGTTTCCCCGGAGTGGAGCTCATGTTCGACACCATCCCACGATGGCTTTCGAAGAAGTCGCTCACGGGCTGGGAGATGCGGAAGGGCTACGTTACGCCGCGAATGCCGTGGGGCATCTCGGGACCCGAAGTCGACCTGCTTCTCCGCTCGTGGTCGACACGGACCGCACACGTGCACACTCAGCCCTATGGATTCGCGCGCGGCCCGAAACGAGCCCTCGTTTGGGGCGCAAGGTTCCTGCCCGGCCTCGAGAACACCGCGCCCAGCATCACGCACGTCACGACCGTGGCCTAGATCCGACAGATCAAGACGCCCACGCCGGGCGTGGCGGTCCCGAGCTCGTACGCCCGCCTCACACGAATCGGCACTCCTCACCACCATCGCATCGTGCACACTGCGTATATGGAGTCCGTGTCGGAGATCGACCATGCAACAGCTCTGGTGGAACAAACGGAGTCACTGGGTGAGTTGGTGCGAACCGGTGACCTGTCGGCACCGGTGCCGACGTGTCCGGGTTGGAGTATGAATCAACTGTTCCGACATGTCGGACGCGGAAACCGTTGGGCCGCACAGATGGTGTCCGACCAGATGTCCACGGCTCTGGACCCGCGTGAGGCCCGCGAGGGCACACCGCCGGAAGACGTCGAAAGCGCCATCGTCTGGCTCCGAGAGGGCGCACAGAAAGTGATCGACGCCGTAACCGAAGTCGGCGCCGACACGCCCATTTGGACCTTCACAGGTCCGAAACCCTCACATTGGTGGATCCGGCGACGGCTACACGAAGCAACGGTCCATCGTGCGGACGGGGCGTTCGCACTCGGCGTTCCCTATGAACTCTCCTGCGAGTTGTCCGCCGATGGTATCTCGGAATGGCTGGACCTACTGTCGGCACTACCACTGGATGCTCAACCGCTCGCGCGAGGGAACAGCATTCATCTGCAGTTCGACGACGGGCCGACCGGACACTGGCTGATCCACTCCGGAAGTGAAGGTGTGTCATGGGAACCCGTCGATGGACCCGCAACGGTCACCGTTCGCGGATCCGCCCGCAACCTCATGCTGGCGCTGCTCCGACGGCTCAGTTCCGATCAGGCCGGAATCGAGGTCTCAGGCAACTCCGAAGTCTGGCAACACTGGCTGGACCACACCGGATTCTGAGGAGGCACAACCATTCGGATGGGCCTTCCGCTTCGAGAAGAGGAAGGTCGGCCATCCGGCGTGAGCCGCCCCGGCGAGCGCCGATCCACCCACCACGATCGGGGTGTGAATCGCGACCCGCTGGGTGGCCGTGGTTGTTAGGCTCGAGTACATGGGCAAAGTGACGACGGCAAGGGGCTGGGTTGCACCCGCTCTGGCGGCGGGACTTCTGATCCTCGGCGCTTCGGCCTGTTCTTCGGACGAATCGGATACCCGAGCCGATTCGGATGCGCAGCCGCCAAGCACAACCATGGGCGGCGGATCCGTTACGCCGGGCCCGGACACCGAGACGTCCTCCGCCGCGCCCGCCCCCGGCTCGGCTCCGACAGTCAAGCTCGACGGCCAACCGGTCGACGCCACCTTCGACCCCGCCCGGTGCAAGTGGGAGACCGACGAAGGCCATCCCCAGCTCGAATTCGATGCCGGCAGCGACTCGACCGGTGGCGACCTCGAAGTGGAGATCGTAATGTCCGACCCACCGAGACTCGACGACTTCACACTCGAAACCGGCGGCACCGAATGGGAAGCAAACACCGAGAACCGTCAGAACGCGACGATCACCATCGACGGCGACAGTTACCGCGTTGTCTCCCAGGTCAGCGAAGACAATGGCACACGTACTGCCGAACTCGAGGCCAGCTTCACCTGCGCAAAGCAGTAAGGGAACTACACGGCACCTGTTTGTGTCGAGTCAGGCTCGAGTCGCAGGATCGGGATGCGACGTCCGACCGACAGAGCCTTGGTGCGATAGTCGCGGTATCCGCCGAAGAGTTGCTCTGCGAGCGCGAACAAGCGCCGTACTCGTCGGCTTCGGTGACTTCCGCAGCCACGAATGGCTCGCCACCCAAACGGCAATCTGGGTGCGCAATCAGGTTGTGATACCAATGCGGATGCTTCGCTCCACCGAAGTTGGACGCGACCAGGACTGGAGAACTCCCATCATGGAAGTAGACCAACTGAACTTCGTGTGGGCGCCCTGATTTCGCACCGGTCGTCAGAAGTGGCGCCGACGGGATCGTCCAGGCCGTTGAATGCAGTCGCCCTTCGGTAGCTCGGTACGTCCAGGGATCGATACGAGCGGCGATCTTGCGCGCATTAGACCTGCCCGGCGCGTGAGCGCCCGAACCTTTCCACCATCCTGTACGTCGACCCGCGATTCTTGGCCGGGTCGACGTAGCGAAGCGCCATGTATCAACCGCACTCTCGTTCGAAATCGCGTGGAGTCTCCTTTGGTCGGACCAGCGCGGCGATATCAAACCCCACCGCTCGCCGGTCGCTTCCGTTCATCGTCGAGACGCCGGACCAGATCGATCGTGTCGTCGGTCGACAACGCAGCACCCTCAGCCCATGCATGGTCAAACTCTTTGTGGCCCATCGCCTCACGCAACCTCGCAACAGACGCCTCGTAGCCGGCGCGGTGAATCTCGAACCTGACCACGCCGATACGTCGGCGGATCGCGTCGGCCCCGCCGAAGAGGCGTGCGGCCTCGTCACCGCCTGCATCCCCGGCCAGATCTGCAATGCAATCGAGGATGTCGGGAAGTGTCAGGTACGCCTTCGTGCTCACCGCACAGGAGAGCGCGTCGCGCGCATAGCGATCCGCATCGTCTCGTTCGCGCTCGGCAACCGACACTCGGGCGCGCGTCGTCAGCGCCACTGCCAGATGCCAGCCCGTCGCCACCGAGACCGCGTCGTCTGCCCACCTTCGGGCCGCGAAGAGATCACCTTCAGCCAACGCGACCTCGGTCGCGTTGAAGGCGCGCTGCGCCGTGGCAAGCTCCGGTAGAGCGCTCATGTGTTTCCACGCCGCCTCGCTGGCGTCTTCTGCCGCCGGTACATCTCCTGCCGACAGCGCGGCAAGGGCCGATACCGCTGACCCCATGCCAAGGAAGAAGCCGCCGACGTCGGCGGCAGCAGCCGTACTCGCATCAGCTGCTGCGCGTGCCTCACTCACCTTCCCCTGGTGCACCAGTGCAATTCCCAAACCCATGAGGCCGGCGGGCAAGAGGTAGACATCATGAGCGGACTCAGCATCTGCAGCCACCGCGCGGAAGCGTGCGACCGCGCCGATCAAGTCACCCTGGATCAGCTGTACCCATCCGAGGCACATTCGGCATTCGCGTGCGGCAGCGCAATTGCCGACAGAATCGGCAATCTCTCGACCCTCTTCGGCCGCCGTGCAAGCCGTGATGGGGTCACCCACAACGATCGCGGTATTCGCTCGCGTGGTCAGGACCTCACTCAACCGCCAACGATCGTCGAGCGTGCGTGCGAGCTCGATCGCCTCCGCGAAATAGGGTGTCGCCGACTCGGTGTCGTAGCTGTAGCCGGCAACATAAGAACAGGCAGCCAATGCCCGAGACAGCACGACAGGATCTCCGACTTCGCGAGCAATCGCCAGGGCCTTCTGCGCCCCGTCCATGCTCGTGGCGCCCTCGACC
This sequence comes from Rhodococcus sp. NPDC058521, assembly GCF_042719695.1. NCBI lineage: Bacteria > Bacillati > Actinomycetota > Actinomycetes > Mycobacteriales > Nocardiaceae > Rhodococcus > Rhodococcus sp. NPDC058521. Next base: position 60,038 of record NZ_JBHXNL010000001.1, on the reverse strand, counting down.
CAAATATCCAGTACAGCCTTGTCGGCAAGCGCGCGAGCGCTCACCGCGGGCGTCATCCCCAGTGCGTCCCAATCATGTTCGGCAAGAGCATCATCGAATTCGCTTACCGCGTCGCGGCCGAGTACAGCCTCGAACCAGGTCCTCCCCTCCCGCATGCGACCACGTGCCAACCAGAACGGCTGCAGCGATGATGCCAAGTCCAATGATCGTTCGGTGTCACCGTTCTCGTGGCTCCACCGGAAGGCGGCCCGCAGGTTGTCGATCTCGGTTTCGGTGTGCTCGACAAGCCATTCATGGTCGGCACGACCAGGAGTATCGAGAAGTTCGGCCATCGTCGTGTAGTGATCGCGATGGCGGGCTCGCACGGCGTCGGCTTCGCCGGATTCGCCGAGCTTCTCCCATGCGTATTGGCGCACCGTCTCCAACAACCGATACCGCGTGATGTGCCGACTTTCGTCCGCGACCACCAGGGACTTGTCGACCAGCAGGACGAGCTGATCGAGGATCTGGTAGCGCTCCACGTCGCTGCCGTTGCAGACGAACTGCGCGGCGTCGAGGTCGAAACCACCCAGGAACACCGCCAGCCGACGGAACAAAACCTGTTCGGGCTCGGTCAACAGGGCATGCGACCAATCCACCGAGGCACGCAATGTCTGCTGACGGCGCAATGAGGTACGAGTTCCGCCCGTCAACAGATGAAAGCGGTCGTGCAGACCGTCGACGATCTCGTCCAACGTGAGTGCGCGTACCCGCGCGGCCGCGAGTTCGATCGCCAGCGGTAGACCGTCGAGGCGCCGGCAAATCTCGACCACTGCTGCAGCACGGTCATCGGTGACCCGGAAGTTCGGGCGGACTCGCCGGGCACGTTCGGTGAACAACACGACTGCCTCTTCGTCGAGCGACAGCGACGGCACTCGCCAGCTCACTTCACCGTCCACGCCGATCGGCTCCCGACTCGTTGCCAAGACCGTCAGTTCCGGGCACGCACCCAACAGGGCAACGATCAGTTCTGCGCTGGCGTCCAGCAGATGCTCACAGTTGTCGAGAAGCACCAACATTCGGCCCTCACCGATGACGCGAGCGAGCGTGTCCACAGTGGAACGGCCAGGTTGATCGAGAAGTCCCAGCGCATTCGCCATCGCGGCCGGCACCACATCAGGGTCGGTGATCGGCGCGAGATCGACGTACCGCACGGTGCCGTCGAACTCGTCCACCATCTTCCTCGCTACACGCATGGCGAGGCGGGTCTTGCCGACACCGCCTGCGCCGGTGAGGGTGACCAGTCGGTTCACCCCAAGGAGTTGCCTGACCTCGTCGATCTGTTCCACGCGCCCCACGAAACTGGTGAACAATACTGGAAGCTGTTGTGGACCAGCGGGATACGCTGCCCTGAGAGGCGGGAAGTCGTTGGGGAGGTCGGGGTGGCACAGCTGCACCACTCTTTCTGGCCGGACCGTGCCTCGAAGTGAATAGGTGCCGAGATCGGTCAGCCAAACACCTGAAGGTAGACGGTCGACAACGATCTGTTCCGTGGCGCCCGACAGCACCGTCTGACCACCGTGAGCCAGATCGCGCACACGAGCCGTCCTGTTGACGGTCGGGCCCATGTAATTGTCGGGGTCGCGCAGCTGCACCTCACCGGTATGAATGCCGATCCGCAGCCGAATCGGCGCACAGGGCGCCCGTTGCAAATCCAACGCGCAGCCGACGGCGTCGCTTGCGCGACAGAAAGCAACCACGAAACTGTCGCCCTCGCCTTGCTCGACCGGCCGAGCACCGTGGTAGGTGGAGACCACGTCGGACACCGCACGGTCCAGGAGCGCCACGGCGCTCGTCATTTCATCTGGCTGCGTTTCCCAGAGCCGCGTGGAACCCTCGACGTCCGCGAGCAGCAAAGTCACCGTTCCGGTCGGTAGTTCAGTCATACCCAACTCGCCCCAGTTCGTTGGCGGCGTGCCCGCTCTGGTCGGTCTGTCGGATCGGCGGGTACCGCACACGCGGCACAGATCGCAGAACACCTACCAGCCAGGATCTGCCTCCGCACCCACTAAGTGTGAATCTACGCGTCCGCAGCGCATTCAGAAATGGGCCTTCGTCGACAGCAACAAACAGCTCAGGGCCTGATCTCGAACACCTGGTTGAACGGTGTCTCGGCCACCTTGGCGAACCTGGTGAAACCACCCTGGGTGACAACGTCCCGGATTCGGGCGGGGCCGGCTTGGGTGCCGAGTGCCAGCCCGACTTCCTGGGACAGCGAGGCTGGGGTGCAGAGCAGTGTCGAGAACCCGTAGTAGGCACGTCCGACCGGGTTGAGGTTGTCTTGGACGTGGTCACCGGCCATCGGCTCGACGACCATCCAGGTGCCGGTATCGGCAAGACTGCGGCGTACGTGCGTGGCCGTGCCCACTGGGTCACCCATGTCGTGCAAGGCGTCGAAGGTGGTGACCAGGTCGTAGTCGTCCCCGTCGAACGAGTCGGCAGCGGCCACCTCGAATCGCACCCGGTCTCCGAGGCCCGCGGCCTGCGCTCTCGCGCGTGCCTCGGAGATCGAACCTGCGTGGTAGTCGAACCCGATGAACGACGCGTGGGGGAACGCCTCGGCCATGATGAGCGTGGAGGCACCGTAACCGCAGCCGATATCGGCCACCCGCGTACCCGTAGTCTCGAGCTTGGGGACTACACCGTCGAGTGCCGGTAGCCACTCGGCAACCAGATGTGCGTTGTAGCTGGGCCGGAAGAACCGTTCACAGCCCTCGTGCACATCGTGAGTGTGCTGGTCCCAGCCGAATCCTGCTCCGCTGCGAACCTGCTCGATAATCCGCGCGGAGTCCTGCATCGTGCCGAGTGCGAGCTGGAAGAAGCCAGGCAGATATGCCGGACTGGACTCGTCGGTGAAGGCGACAGCGTGCTCGGGGGGAAGCGTGTACTGACCGGAGGTTTCGTCGTACTCGACGATCGCGCCGGCGGCCTGGGCATTGAGCCATTCACGTGCATACGGTTCGGTGGTGGAGGTGTCGGCGGCGAGTCGTCTGGGCGTGGTCGGCCCCGAAGCCGCCATGGCTCGGTAGTAGCCGAGCTTGTCGCCCATCACAACCAGTGCGGTGTTGAGAGTTGCCCCGATCTCGTCGACCGATCGGAAAACGAAGCCCATCAGCTTGTCCACGTCGACCTCGGTGGGCCGTTTCAACTCAGTCATTGTCAGTCATCCCTTTCGCGAAGCGGACCCGGGAACGGATCACATATTCGACGTTAGGCAGGAGGCCCTCCCAAGGCATGGGGCAATGACCCCATCTTCCGGCCCGAATTCTTGGAAGGCGCAGGGCAGGTCACGCGGGGTCGGCCAGCACGCCGCGCATAAGTCCATGCTTCGAGGCGAACAGACTCGCCAAGGCCCGGTTGGAAACACCGATCTTGCTGTAGATGTGCTCGACGTGATTGCCCACCGTCTTTCGCGAGATCACCAGTTCGTCGGCGATCTGCCGGTTCGAGAAACCGTGGGCAAGCAGGCGAAGTACCTGCACCTCCCGGGTCGTGAGCCCAGCAGGCCAGGTCTTTCGTGTGCTGCCGCTGTGGCCGGCGGCACGGAGCACGGCGGCCACAGCGGCGCCGTCGAGCCGGCCGGCGCCCACCTCTGCACTCAACCTCGTGGCCACCTGTGTGGCAGTCCCTGCGGGGCGGTGTGGGCGTGGCTCGAGCCACGCACGATAGGTATCGGCGGCGGCCAGAACCCGACCTCCTGAAGTCACAGCGTCCCCAGCCAATCCCCGCGGATAGCCGGAGCCGTCGAGACGCTCATGGTGCTCGACAGCCATCTCTCCCAGCGGCGCCAACGCACGGGAGAAGGTCAGCATCCGTTCGGTGAGGTACGGATGCATCCGTACCCGCTCGGCCTCCGCCTCGGTCAGTGCGCCGGGCTTGTCCCAGATCGTGTTGGGGACGCCGAGCCTGCCGAGGTCATGGACCAGCCCGGCCATTCGAATCGTGTGTGCTTCTGCTGTCGAAAGCCCGTAATGACGGGCTGCCGCCGCGGCCAGATCTGCGACCGCACGCGAGTGACCGATCGTGTAGGGCGACTTGAGGTCTACGAAATCCGCGACCGCCTCCAGTGCCGCAACGAATTCGGCATCGGACAGCCAGATCACCGACGCAGGTTCCGCGTCCATGACGGCATCCCAGCTGTTCGAGTTCCCGAGACGATCGAACATCCGTGGCGCTTCGTGACAGAAAAGCTCCACCAGGTCAGGCGCGAACTGGGTACCACTGCGCTGTCGGGCCACCCCGACCGCAGAATCGATTCCGCCTGCCCGATGGAAAATCTCCACCACGTCGGCAAGGTTCACCAGCTGCGATGTCGTCAGGATGTCGGCACCCTTGGCGCCCTTGGGCACTCCCCTACCGTCCCAGCGCTCGAACGTCTGCTCGATGCTGCGACGCACCACTGTGCCGAGGCCCAGCCGGAAGGCCAGATCGTCAGTGGCTCGCCAGTGATTGCCGATCATGTCCGCGGCGGCGCGTCTCCCTCCGCCACGGGCGAAGTCGATGCTGATACCGGCACGAGTACGTGCTGGTCTCCCCGTACCGAGGTGTCCCAGGATGAACCTCGCCTGCGCTGCCGGTCCGGAGAGGTCCACCCGCCGGAAGTCGGACTTGAAGGCCAGATCGTCACCGAACCACTTCGCCTGCTCGTATGCGTCGACGTGACAACCGACCCAGGCGATCATCGAGGTGTAATAGACGACCTGCTGCTTCGATTCGTCCAGTCCCGCCCGTCTTGCGAGGTGCAGCGCAATCAGGCACTGTCGCAGCACATGCTCCATCGGCTGGCCCATGCCCAGATCGGCCCCCAGTGAGAGCACGCCCAACAACTCTGCGAGCCGGACGCCTCGAGTCGACCATTCGGAGGACATATTCGCAGGTTACGCGCTGAGGGCTACAAGAAGTACCACACAATCTCGCGGTGCAGTCGGAGCGGATGACGTTCACTTTGCCGCTCGAATCGGTGTACGCAATCGGCAGATCTGGATTCCGCCGAAGATCAGATCATCACACTGGCGAGTAGCACGCAGGCCAGCGTCAACAGCATGATCAGACCGCCGAGCACCAGCGAGCCGGTCACCCACACGGCAGCAACGCTCAATCCTGTTGCACTCACGACGATTCCGGTGGCCGGCAGCCACCGTCCCGAGCGGATGAACCCGGGAGGGACGAACGGGCGCTTTGCGCGCTCTCGATACGACGGATGCGCGTCGGAGGAATGCCGGGACGCGCGAGAATCGGAGGGACTGTAGGTCACGAAGAACACCTCACTTCGCCGCGACCCGACCGATGAGCGATACCCGCTACACGGTTAACCAGGAGCGAGCGCACACGGCCGGATGAACATCGCGCGGCTGACTGCCCAACCACAGCGTCACCATGCTAACGGACGGGCTGAGCGACCGTCCAGTCGAGGCACCCGTAGTCACGGGGGCTGATTGCGCATTCGAAGGTGGCTTCTCGCGGGTTCTTCGGCTTCTGTGCATCGGGAACTCGTGTGCGTAACCACGCAATTGCCCGTGGTGCGTGAAGACCTATAGTGGGTTCACTTCGGCACCCATCACCATGTCGGCCTGAGTGTTCGGCGACGTCGGGCACCCGGTCCGTGCAGCGTAGGGAGATACGCAGATGTCCAGAAACGACAACCACTCCGGTATGCAGAAGCAGTGGCGGGACATCACGAAAGCTCTTGCCGCCGTCACTCGGTCACTCGAGGGCGAGCCCGACATCGAGGGCACGGTTCAAGGCATCGTCGCGGCGGTCGTCGATACCGTCCCCGGCGCCGATCATGCGGCGGTCTCGTTACTCGAGGGAGGCGAGCTGCGGACCGTTGCCGCAACCGGCGAGTTGGTGCACAGGGTCAACGAAATCGAGCACCAGCTCGAGGAGGGGCCGTGTGTGGATGCCGTCAGAGACGAGGCGATCTACCGAATCGACCTGATGACCGAGGAGCGCCGGTGGCCGAGATTTGCGGCAGCAGCACAGGAGATGGGCATCGGATCCATGCTCGGCTTTCGGCTGTTCACCAACGAACGGACCCAGGGGTCGTTGGACCTGTACGCCTTCGAACAGCACGCATTCGACACGACCGCCGAATTGACCGGCGAACTGTTCGCCGCCCACGCCGCGGTCGCACTGGCCGGGTCGGCGGAGAAGGCCACACTACGGCAGGCAATGAACACACGGGACACGATCGGCATGGCAAAGGGCATCCTGATGCACCGCGAACGAATCGGCGCCGACCAGGCCTTCACCATGCTCGTCACCGCGTCCCAGCACGCGAATATGAAACTCCGCGACGTCGCCGACTGGCTGATCAGCGAGAACAGCAAGACCGCCGCGAGCTCCGACTGATCAACGAACTGCTCGTGCTCCCATGCGCCGGTCCCGCACAGGAGCCGACCACCTGGACGCGAGGACGGCACGCGACTACCTTACGCTATTGACAACCACTGTCATTACCAGTGCGCGCCCAGTTGCGCGATCCGCACCGAACGAGCCACAGTCAGGACTGCCGTGACCATCAACGCCACCAAACCTTCCTCGGCCCGTCGTATCGACGTCCGGATGAGCCCACGAGATCTGATCAACATCGGAATCTTCGGCGCTCTCTACGTCGTCACCGTTTTTGCGATCAATATGCTCGGCTTCATCAACCCGGCGGTCATGTTGGTCGCGATGGCCGTCAGCATTATCGCCGGCGGTGTTCCGTTCATGCTCTTCGTCAGCCGTGTGCAGCATGCCGGGATGGTCACGATCTTTGCGATAGTCACCGCAGGGCTGATGCTGCTCACCGGGCATCCCCCGATCAGTTTCGTGGTCACCCTCGTCTGCGGCCTCGTCGCCGACGCCATTCTCGCACTCGGGCGGTACCGTTCGCGCCGCATGGGCGTCCTCGCGTACGCCGTCTATGCAATGTGGTTCATCGGGCCGATGCTGCCGATCTTCTACGCGCGTGACGACTACTTTTCCAGCCAGTCCATGGCGCAGATGGGATCAGACTACGTCGAGTCCATGGATGCGTTGCTCTCCCCCGCGGTGCTGGTCGCCTTCGACATTTCGACCGCGGTGTTCGGCCTCATCGGTGGCCTGTTGGGGTTGCGTCTGCTGCGCAAGCATTTCGAGAAGGCGGGGCTTGCATGATCCGATCCGATTGGAACCGATACCACCCATGACCGTCACGTTCGACGAGACCGAGCGGCGTGGTGGTGCAGAAGTGGAGCTCGATCCGCGCACCAAGATTCTGCTGGTCGTGGCCACGAGCATCGTCATCATGGCGCCTGGCGGCGGGACGTTCGTCCCTGCTGCGCTGTGCTTGGGTGTCCTGCTCGCATGCACCGAACACGCTTGGACCCGAGCGGTCGGCGTTCCGCTTGCGGCTGCCGTCGCAGTTGGAATTGCATACGTTCTGCCGCATGCCGTCGTCCATCCGGCGGTCGGAGTGCTGGGCACGGTGGGCGCGTACCTGCTGAGGTTGATCGCGCTCTGGGGCGTCGCCGCCCACCTGGTGAGCACCACGTCGCCGACTGCGTTGACGGCCGCCCTGCGCGTTGCCCGTATCCCTCGGGCGCTCACCGTCACCACCGCTGTGATGTTGCGATTCATACCTACGATCGTCACGGAGGCCCGCGCGGTGTACGACGCGATGCGCTTACGAGGTTTGGGTGGGCGACTCGGGATGCTGCGCCACCCCATCCGGAGTGTGGAATACTTCACTGTCCCGCTGATAGCGTCGACTCTGCGTGTGGCGGAGGATCTTTCGGCTGCTGCACTCCTACGGGGGCTCGGATCTCACACCACTCCGACAACGATGCATCCGCCGCGTTTCGGCCGAGCCGACGTCGTGGCGGGCCTACTGGTGGTCGTGCTCGTCGCCGCCACGTGGGGCTGGCGGGTGACACGATGATCCGGATCGACGACGTTCGGTGGAGTTACGCCGGCGCCGAGTCCGCCACACTCGACCGACTCGATCTGCACATTCGAGAGGGCGAGACGGTCGTCCTGTGCGGGCCCAGCGGTTCGGGAAAGAGCACCGCGCTGCGACTGATGAACGGCCTCGTCCCGCACTTTCATCACGGCACACTCGACGGCGGGGTGCGCGTCGACGGGCGTTCGGTCGCCGAGCTACCCCTCGATGAAATCGGACGCGTAACCGGCACCGTGTTGCAACACCCGCGCCGTCAGTTCTTCACCGACGGCGTCGAGACCGAACTGGCGTTCGCACTCGAGAACTTCGGGCACCAACCTGCCCGAATTCGTGAGCGTGTCGGCGCAGTTGTCGACGAATACGGCCTGGACGAATTGACCGGGCGGCGCCTGCGCGACCTCTCCGGCGGGCAACAACAGTTGGTCGCCGGTGCCGCTGCCAGCACCCATCGACCGCCGGTCCTGCTATTCGACGAACCTACGTCGAATCTCTCGGCCGCCGCCATCGAGAGCTTCGCAGCGACGGTGCGCCGGCTCCGCTCCGAGGGTGCGACGATCGTGATCGCCGAGCACCGCTTGCATTTCCTGCGTGGCATCGCCGACCGTGTCCTCGTGCTTCGAGATGGCCGGATCGCGACCGAGTGGACCGGTGAACAGTTCACCAGCCTCCCGGAAAGCGTGCTCCGGGCGGAGGGACTTCGCAGTATCACTACGCCGAATCGCGAGCGGGCGCGCCCGGCGCATGCTCGCGGCGCGAGCATCGAATCCGCTTCCCCCGTACCGGACTCCAGGCCCGCGGGCGTGATACTTCGGGATGTTCGATGCAGCTTTCGCCGGCGCCGTGTCCTGGAGATCGCCGAGGCGGTTCTGCCTGCGGAGTCGATCACCGCGATCACCGGCCCGAACGGTGTCGGTAAGAGCACGCTGGCCCGAATTCTCGTCGGACTGCAAAGGCACGACGGTCAGGTACTCCTCGACGGCACTCGACTCTCGCGCGCCCGCAGACTGGAGGAGTCGGCGCTGGTCATGCAAGACGTGCAGCGACAGCTCTTCACCGACAGCGTCGACGCCGAGCTGGGGCTCGGTGCATGCCTGACGACGGACATCACGGCATCGAGCCTGCTGAGTGAGCTCGGACTGGGCGGGCTCGGCGATCGCCATCCATTGTCCCTGTCCGGCGGACAACAGCAGCGCCTCGTGGTTGCCGCTGCGCGGCTCAGCGGCCGCCGGATCGTGGTGTTCGACGAACCCAGCTCGGGCGTCGACGGCCGCCACCTCGAAACGATCACGCACGTCATGCGCAGCATCGCCGAGGCGGGCGCGGTCGTCGTCCTGATCAGCCATGACGACGAGCTCCTCGCCGCTGCGGCCGATCGCGAATTGCGACTGCAGCCCCTGCAATAGCGCCGACTCATCCGTCAGGCGACACCGCCGTTGACGTAGAGAACCTGGCCGTTGATCCACCGGGCCGGGCCGGCGAGGTGGGCGACGGTCTCGGCGATGTCCTCGGGCCGGCCGAGTCGCTCCAGCGGGCTCATCGCGGCGAGGGTGTCGACGGCCTCCTGGGGTTTGCCGTCCAGGAACAGAGGTCTCGCAGTCGGACCTGGCGCGACGGCGTTGACGGTGACGCCCCTGGCCGTCGCTTCGGCCCGGGATCGGTTGCCGGCATAGTGGACGCCGACGGCCAGCAGCAACCTTTTCCGAGGCGTATTGCAAACCGTTACCAATAACCCCTAATGTTTCAGGGTGCATTCCCCGCCTGCCTCCACAGCTGCTCCGGACAGCGTCCGAACGCCCGTGGGTCGGTCGGACGAGAGCGCACTGCCTCGTCGCGATACCGATGCGTCGGCACGTCGCTGGGTCGAGCGTCCTCTCGCGATCCAGGGCCTGTGCCTGCTCCTCGGCCTGACCCTGCTCGTCTCCGCCGTCCTCGCCTGCGCGATCGGAGGCACCTCCATTCCGGTGGGCGACACCCTGCGCTACCTCGGAGCCGCGGTCTTCGGCGACAGCATCGAGCGCCAAGAGGTCTCCGCCTATCAGATCGTGTGGAACATCCGCGCACCTCGGGTCCTGCTCGCAGCGCTCGTCGGGGCAGGGTTGGGGGCGGCCGGCGCCGTGATTCAGGCGATGGTTCGCAACGTCCTGGCAGACCCTTTCCTGCTCGGGGTCTCGTCCGGAGCCTCGGTCGGCGCAGTGTCGGTGACAATCGTCCGCGGGGGGTTCGCGTCCCTCAGTCTCGGGTCCCTCGCTTCGGGCCTCGGCGCCTCCCTCACTGTGCTGGGCGCCTTCGTGGGTGCCCTCGTCGCAACCACCCTCGTCTGGGTCACAGCGCGTCGCCGCGACGACGGCGTCAGCCCGGTGCGGCTGGTGCTGACAGGTGTCGTACTCGCTGCCGGGTTCCAGGCGGTCATGAGCGTTCTCATCTACCTCGTGCCGGATACCGAGTCGACGGCGACCATCCTTTTCTGGTCGATGGGGTCCTTCGGCGCCGCCCGCTGGGAGCTACTCCTTCCGGTCGCCGTCCTCGTCGTCGTGTCGGTGATGTACTTCGTGCGGCGCGCGAGTGCGTTGGACGTGCTTTCCTTGGGGGACGAGGCGGCCGCCGGGCTCGGCGTTCAGGCCGATCGCACCCGATCGATTTTCTTCGTCGTCGTGTCGCTTGCCACCGCAGCGGTGACCGCCGTCTGCGGGGCAATCGGTTTCGTCGGCCTCGTCGTCCCCCATGCGGTGCGCATGATCGTCGGGGCCTCCCATCGCCGGGTGCTGCTCGTATCCCCTTTCGTCGGCGCCTTGTTCATGGTGTGGGCCGATGTCCTCGCCCGCACTCTCGTCGCGCCGCGCGAGCTGCCGATCTCCGCGATCACAGCGCTCATCGGAGTGCCCGTGTTCATCGTGCTGTTGCGTCGCCGCGGACGCGTGCTGGGCGCGCGATGACCGTCGCAACCAATCTCGCCGCCAGTCACGCGAGCGCCCGCCTGCGCATCGAGGGTCTCGAGGTGCAACTCGGCGGCGCTACGATCATTCGCGGCCTCGATCTCGAGGTACCGCCGGGCACCGTGATCGGGCTCATGGGCCCGAACGGGTGCGGAAAGTCGACCGTACTCAGGACCGTCTACCGGGCACTGAAGCCAAGGGCCGGCCACCTTCTTCTCGACGAGCAGGACCTGCGTGCACTCCCCCCGCGAATGGCCGCGCGGCGAGTCGCCGCACTGTCCCAGCAGTCCGACACAGATTTCGATTTCACCGTTGGCGAAATCGTGGCCCTCGGACGTGTCCCGCATTCCGGGGACGGGCGGCTCTCGACCCGGGAGCAGCGCCTGTGTGATCACGCCCTCGCTCGGCTGGGGATCTCCCACCTTCGTGATCGCGGGATCCTCGGGCTGTCCGGGGGAGAGCGCCAGCGCGTGCTCATCGCCCGTGCGCTCGTGCAAGAGCCCGAGCTGCTGGTCCTCGACGAACCCACGAACCATCTCGACATTGCGCACCAGGTGGAATTGCTCGCGATGCTGCGCGACCTCGAAATCAGCGTGTTGGTGGTCCTGCACGACCTGAACCTGGCCGCAGCCGTGTGCGATCGAATTCACTTCATGCAGGACGGAGTCATCTGCGCGAGCGGCACCCCGGGCGAGGTGATGACCACGCAGAACCTGCTTGATGTGTTCGGCGTGCCAACCGTGGTTGTCCCGCATCCGCTCACCGGCGATCCCCAGGTCTTGTTCACTCTCGACACACACCCCAGCCATTCCCACCCCATTACCTCCGAGGAGAGTTCATGACCGCCACACCCGCACGTTCTCGCCGGTCCCGCAGCGCCATCCCCATCGCACTCGCGGCCTGCCTGCTGACTGTCGCCGGCTGCGGCGCCGAGATCGACGAAAATAGCGCGAGCGAAGAGCGCAGTGTCGAGGTCCGCCGCTGCGGCGAAATGGTCACCTACCACGATCCGCAGCGGACCATCGCCTACGAGGCAGGCAGTGCCGACAAGATGTTTGCCCTCGGACTGGACGACCAAATGCTCGGGTATGTGATGACGCCGACCAACCCCGATCCGTCGACCTCTCCGTACGCCGACCACTACGCGAAGAAGCCGCTGCTCTCCGATGCCCTGCTGAACAAGGAGGTCGTCATCCAGGAGAAGGCAGACATGGTCGTGGCGGGCTGGAACTCGGGCTTCAGCGAGAAGCGTGGGATCACCCCGGAAATCCTCGACAGTCTCGGTGTGCAGAGCTTCATGCACACCGAGACGTGCTACAACTACCCGGGATTTCCCGAGAAGCAGCGTCCGTTCGAGGCGCTTTACACCGACATGGAACGTCTGGGGCAGATCTACGGCGTCGAGGACAAAGCCAGCGAAGTTGTCGCGGACATGAACAAGCGCATGGACGCGGTCCGTAGCTCCGTGCCCAGCGACGCACCTCGCCCATCGGTGTTTCTCTACGACTCGGGCACCGATCAAGCCAGCACCGTCGGCAACCAGGTCCCGGCCGACGAGATCATCGACGCCGCGGGCGGCACGAACATCTTCCACGATCTCGACGAGCGCTATACGACAGTGGGCTGGGAGTCCGTCGTAGCAAAGAACCCCGAAGTCATCATGGTGATGAACTACCGAGACAAACCAGCGGAGCAGAAGATTCAGGATCTGAAGGCAAATCCTGCGTTGCGCGACGTCCCCGCGATCAAGAACGACCGGATCTACGTCATCGATTACAACGAGTGCATCTCCGGCCCCCGGAACGTCGATGGTGCGGAGAAGTTCGCCGCGTGGCTCGCGGAGAACCGCTGAGCGGGCCAGGCGGGGTTCCGGCGAAGGCGGCGGGCGGAAGCGACCGCGTGGGCGATACCGCGACGGTCCTCGGCGACGGGGCGATCGCCCGGCGGATCTGGCCGATCATGTTGGCTGCCGCCCTCGGCTTGGTCCCGTTCACCGTCTTCTCGACGTTCCTGGTCGACATCGCGAGCGGGACGGACCGGGATCCGGTGGCCGTCGGTTCGTTGCGGGGGTTGGGCGGCCTCTCGGCCGTGTTCGTGGGCGCACTCTACGTATCGGTTGCGGACCGGTTGCGTCAGAGTCTTGCCGCCGCGACAGCTCTCCTCCTGCTCGCCCTGGGCGCGGGACTCCTCCTGATCTCGGGCGTCCCCACGATCGTCGCCTTTTGCCTGACGACCGGCGCAGCGACCGCAGTACTGAACCCTGCTCTGCAGGCCGAGGCGGCGAGCCGGTTCTCTGTCTCGGCAGAGCAAGGTCGTGCGGCGACGATGGTCACGGCCACCACAACGCTCACCGCCGCTCTCGCCGGGCCGATCCTCGGTGGCATCTCGTTGCTGGGCAGTTGGCATCTGATCATGGCGCTCACCGCCGTGCTCGCGCTGCTCGCAGCCCTGGGTGTCGCGCGCTACCGTCCGTCGATACACCTTGCAGAGAAGAACCCGAAGATCGACGAGACCGCGCACAGAGCCGAGGGCCTCGGCTGGTCGGGACTCCTCCGCCGAGGGGACCTGCTCGCTCTCGTAGGCATCTCGGCGCTGCGCACGGCTGCGTTCATGGGCGCGCTCGCAGTGGTTGCCGCCGTATACGCCGAGCGGCATTCCCTGACTGGCACGGTGTTCACGCTCGTCTGGACTGTCTCTGGGATCTCGTTCTTCGCGGCCAACTGGTGGACCGGGCGACGACTCGCCCGCGGAACCTCGGCAGGAAGGCTGTTCGTCGCTGGATTCGCGGCGGCACTCTTCAGTGTCGTCCTCGTGTTCTGCTCGGTGCCGCTTCCCGCGATGATCACGGGCACCGCTCTCTTGGCGGCGGGGCACGCACTGATTGCGGGGTGTGCCACCACGCTCATCGTCCGGCGGGCGGGCGGACTTCGCGGACGGGCTCTCGCGTTGGCGGGCACCGGGCAGTCGGTGGGGACCTTCGCCGGCGCGTGGGCCGCAGGAGCGGGTTTTGCGGTGGGCGGCTGGCCGGGTTGTGCGGCGGCGTTGGTCGCCCTCACGGCCCTCGCGGGGATCCTCATGCTGCCGCTGCTGCGTCGAACGAAGGGGTCACCTGCTGCGTGACGACAACGCAGCAGCAGTTGGTTCCATAGATGACGCACATCGCTAGTGACAATCGTTTCCAGTAGTATGACGGCGTGATTCTCCCCGATTCGCCCCGCGCGGTGCGCGTGAACGTAGAAGCCACGTCCGCGCCCTCGCTACCCGACGCACCCGCGAAGACCTTTCCGTTCACCGCTGTGCTCGGCCAGGACGAACTCAAGCATGCGCTGCTGCTCACCGCGATCGACCCGGGCATCTCCGGAGTACTCGCGTTCGGCGACCGCGGCACCGCCAAATCGACCACCGTGCGTGGCATGTCCGATCTGCTGTCGGAGGCTGGCGTGATCGCACCAGTTGTCGACCTTCCATTGGGAGTGTCCGAGGACCGGCTGTTGGGGGCGATCGACGTCGAGACAGCCCTGGCCACCGGTCGCGCGGAGTTCAAGGCGGGTCTTCTCGCTGCGGCAGACGGCGGATACCTCTACATCGACGAAGTGAACTTGCTCGACGACTACATCATCGATCTACTCCTGGACGTCGCCGCGAGCGGAGTGAACCATGTCGAACGGGACGGTCTGAGTCACCAACACTCTGCGCGATTCGTCTTGATCGGATCGGGCAACCCGGAGGAAGGCGAATTGCGGCCGCAGTTGGAGGATCGCTTCGGCTTGTCCACCCACGTTCGGACGGTGACCGACGTTTCCACGCGCGTCGAAATCGTCCGCCGCCGTATGCAGTTCGATGCGGATCCGGTCGACTTCTGTGCAGGGTTCGCCGACTCACAACAGCAGATGGCAACAACGATTGCATCGGCCCGTGACCGATTGGAGGAAGTGGAGGTCGACGACCGTACGGTCACGCGCGCGGTCGAACTGTGCTCCGAGCTGGGTGCTGTCGGTCACCGAGCCGAGATCACACTGGTTCGTGCGGCACGCGCAACTGCTGCGCTGCGCGGCGCGCGGGTCACGACCGATCGCGACCTCGGCCGGAGTGCGGTTGCCGCGCTGCGTCATCGCATCCCCCGCGAACCGTTCGAACCGCAACCACGATTGACGGCACGCGTCAGGAATCGAATCGTGTCGACTCTGGGACAGCACTGGTCCGCTGCGTGACGCAGCTGTGGGAACGGCATGCTTCGGAGCTGATCAGCGCACGTAGCTGGGCGGTCTGTGAAGCATGGTGCGCGGGAGGCGAGTTCGGGCTACTTCTGGCGGGCGACGCATGGGCCAGAGAGCAATTGTGGCTGGCCTTGAGCCGTCGTGTGCCGAACGCACCGACGTTGAGCACTGCGCACCACGTCGACACGGTGACGTCCCGGCAGGTGGGTGTGAACGGACGGGATCGGCCGTCGCTGCTCGAGCGTTGCCGCCGCGGCGCGCTTCTGATTCCGTCCGCCGACACGATTGCATCGGACGTCGCGGCCGCATTACGCCACGATCGCATCCTCGCCTCCGCGGGTGATCCGTCGGATGTACCCGAGGTTCTTGCGCGCCGACTGACGGTTGTCGTGTTCGCCGGAGTGCGGCCTGTCGATATTCCTGTACGCATCGACCGCAGACAGCGCGATCTTACAGAAGGCGTTGTCACAGCGTTGTCACGCAACGGGATCGACGATCATCTTCTCGACATCGGCGCTACCCGTTTCGCGCATTCTGCCGCGGCATCGGGCCTCGATGCGCTCAGCGCTGTCGTCGAGTATGTGATTCGACCGAGGCTGGTCGGGCGCACGGGTACGTCGTCGGCAGAACCGGACGAGGTCTCCACGAATCACGACGATGACGGTGGGGGCGGGGGCGGGGATTCCGCCGGTACAGACTCCACTAACGAAGGCGAAGGCGTTACTCGCCTCGACGGCTCGAGCACACCCAACGCCGCCGAAGGTGATTTCGAACCCGATGATGCAGACGAGACGGCACGCATCACCGTCGACGACCCGGCGGACGGGGACACACCCCAGTGGGAGGCGAATGCGCAAGGTCGTCTCCGGGAAAGCGTCCGGCCGATTGCGAGACGGGGCTTGCCACAGACATCTTTCTCACGCGGTCGTGTCCGACGCGTCGTACCGATCGACCGGGCTGGTGATCGGATCGCGATCCATCCGTCGATGGTCGAGGCAATCAGACAGGGCCACAGCAGGATCGAACCCTCCGACCTGAGGGGCGTTCAGCGTGTTGCTCCCGGTGATTCGCTGACGGTCGTCGTCGTCGATCGCTCCGACTCGATGGGCGAGATGGGAATCCGCACCGCCGCAGCACACGCCACAGCGGCACTGGAAGGCGCCTACCGCGACCGCGCCCGGGTTGCGGTCGTCGTTGCGCGCGGCTCCGAAGCGAGCGTCGCTTTGCGGCCATCACGCGGAATTCGCAATGCTCATCGAGTCATCCGCGATCTGCCTGCCGGGGGCGGCACACCCCTGGCATCGGCATTCCAACTCGCCCTGGACGTGACACGGCAACCCAACACGACCGATCTTCGCGTGGTGATTCTCAGTGATGGCGCTGCCACAGTGCGATTGCCCGGGCTTTCCGATGAGAGCGCGACAGAGCAGGCGGCAACGATGCTGCGCCGACTGACCGCCGCTGCCAGCGAGGTCCTAGTGATCCCCTGCACGGGCGGCGTCCGGATTCGGAACGCCGACTTGGATTGGATGGTCGCTGCGGGGGCGCGACTACGCCGATAACCACAGAGCTGTCGGCCGACAGTACCGACGTCGTGCACGCAAGGTTCATGAAACGGGATCGTGACACCGACTCACAACCGCTCGACATATAGTAATGTAGCTATGTACGAATGCGATGATTCCGTCTACCAGGAGGTAATTGTGACCACCTCGGCTCACGTTCAACATCCCGACCACACCCATGTCCATGGCGAGGGCTGCGGCCATGTCGCGGTCCCGCACGGCGACCACACCGACTACGCGCACGACGGACACCTGCACCGCGCCCACGATGGTCATTTCGACGAATGCGAACCTACCGGGCACGCCTCCCACGAGAACCACGAGCACCAACACGGCGAAGGTTGCGGTCACGTCGCCGTTCCGCACGGTGACCACATCGACTACGTACACGACGGACACCGCCACGCTGCGCACGACGGCCACTACGACGAGCACTGACCTGACGGCGGGCGCTGACCTACGCCGTTCGCTCGGCCACACGTGTCGAGTGATCAACGTGGCACTGCGAAACCCGAGACCACGTAGCACTCGTCACGTTGGCCGATGCCGTGAGGCCATCGGTGTTGTAAGCAGCGGTCTGGGGTCGCTGGACCATGAGTGGACACCGCCTCGATCACCGAGACCCCAACGCTTGCAAGTAGAGACGGGTGATTCTCCCACTGCTCGAGGCGGGCACGCACGGCGTCGAGGTGCTCGGGATGTTCTTCTTCGACGACAACGTCCATGCGCCGCGCATCGGCGACCCGATCGGTGAACGCCTCGCCAAGCAGGCCGAACAGAGCGGGATGCTGCCGATGATGTGCGATATTTCCTCCATCGAGCGCGGCCTGACCACCGGCGAACCCCGCTGGTGCGAACCCGACGGCACCGGCCGTACCGAACCCGGCGAGTGCAACGCGCTCGACACCGTAGCCGGCGTACAGGTCGGCGACTTCCCCGATCTGTACGCGGCGTTATCGGGAAGCATGCCAGACCAGGTCATCAGCCTCTAGCTGCTTGCGCAAGCCGATCGATTCCGCCAAGATCAACACATGACTAAGGTAATCCTAACCACCAAGCTGTCCATACCGGCAACAACCGCGTGTGCCCTTGCACAGAAGCCCGAACTATTCAAATACGTTGTCTGGCCGATCATTCGGGTGCCCCATCTGACGTTGCCCGAACACGTGGAGCCGGGAACCGAAGGCTCCGCGCGCATCTGGTGGTTCGGAATCATTCCCGCCTGGAAGCATCACCTGAAACTGATCCGACTCGAGCCCACCGAGATCTACACCAACGAGTGGGGCGGTCCCGTTCACACCTGGAACCACCATCTGACCTTCACTCCGATCGACGAGCACAGCTGCACCTATACCGACGAGATCGAGTTCGAAGACGGTGTCGCGGGCTACCCCACCTGGCTCTTCATCCACCTGATGTTCCGCTACCGTCAACGGCGCTGGCGTGCCTTGGCGCGCGTGCTGGCGTAGCGTCCAGCCTCGGAATGCCGAGTCGGCGCGACTTGGCAGCCGGGTTGCCACCTAACAGTGAGGTTCTGGGGTGGTCAGTGACGGGTATGACGCCCGGGGACGAGTCGAGCAGAGTTGAGGATGAACGCGGATTCGGAGCCGACGTGGATGAGGGCGGCAAGGACTGGGCTGAGGAAGCCGAGTGCTGCCAAGACCATGCCGATGAGGTCGACAGCGACGGTGCCGCCGAAGTTGAACATCACGATCCGGCGTGCTCGACGAGCAGTATGGACAGTGCGGACGAGGTCGCCGAGGTCTGAGCTGACAAGGATGATGTCGCCACTCTCGCGAGCTATGGCCGTGCCGCTCCCCATGGCGATACCGACATCGGCGCGGGCCAGCGCCGGAGCGTCGTTGACGCCGTCACCGACCATCGCGAGAGTGTGCCCGGCAGCGCGTTCTGCATCGATCGCGGCGAGCTTCTCTTCCGGAAGCAGGCCTGCACGGATGTCGTCGATCCCCAGTTCGGCGGCGATCGTGCGGGCAGTGAGCGTGGTATCTCCGGTGATCACCAACGTACGCAGCCCGCGCCGGCGCAGCTCGGCGACAGCCGCCTTGGCGGAATCGCGTGGGGTGTCGGCCAGCAGGAACGTGCCCGCGTACTCGCCGTCGACGCCGATGTGAACGGCAGTGGCGATACCTTGTCCGTCGAGTTCAGCGGGGGCGTCCGGCACCAGCGCGAGATTGCCTGCGGCAACAATTCTTCCGAAGACCTCGGCGGTCACGCCGCGACCGGGCTGATAGGCGAATTTCTTCGGCGACTCGATCGGAACGCCGAGCCCCCGCGCGTACGCGACAATGGCCTGTCCGAGCGGATGCTCCGAGTAGCACTCGGCGGCGGAGGCGAGCGCGAGTAGCTCGACGGGGGCCGTTCCTTCCGCGGTGCGGATGCCCACGACGGTAGCGGTACCGGTGGTGAGGGTGCCGGTCTTGTCGAATACCACCGTGTCCACGACGGAGAGCGCTTCGAGGTGTGCACCGTCCTTGACGAACGCGCCGTTGCGGGCGATCCGCGCGATCGCGGCCAGCACAGCCAGCGGGGTGCCCGCGGCAATTCCGCAGGCTCCAGCGACGACGACCACGGCGATGGTCGCGGTCAGATCGTGGGTGACGACGTAGGTAACCGCGGCGCCGACCAAGGCGAGGTAGACCAGCCAGGCAGCGAGTCGGTCCGCCAACCGCTGCGCCGGCGGCTCGGAGGCTTGAGCCTGGCGCACCGCTTCGACAATGCGACCGTAGGAAGAGTCGATACCGACCCTCTCAGCGCGGATCTCGACGGCACCGACCTGGTTGATCGCTCCGGCGAACACTCCCGAGCCGATGGTGATCTCCACCGGTAGAGGTTCACCGGTGACCAGTGACTGATCCACTGTGGACTCACCGACGAGCACGATGCCGTCCACCGGGATGCGCCCACCCGGACCCACAACGACTACTCGCCCCGGTGTGACCTGCGCCAGCGGTACCGTGATCACGTCCCCGCGGTCGCGGACCTGCACCGCCTCGGGCAGGAACGTCATCAGATCGGTCAACGCATCGCGGCCGCGGTCCATCGAAAGGTCTTCGAGGATCTCTGCGGCCAATACGAAGGCGGTGATCACCAACGCGGTGATCCACTCACCGATCGCAGCGGCAGCAACGATCGCGATGAGCATGGACGTCTCCATACTCATCCGCCGGCGCCGTATGTCTGCCAATGCCGCTGCCAGGATCGGCCAGCAGCCGACCACCAAGCCGACCACCGCGATGACCGGAATCGACTGCCAGGACCAGGCCCATCCCACCGCGACCGCACCGGCGCAGGTTGCAACGAATGCCGCGCGGGTCAGTTCGCCGCGGTCGATCCGAGACGCCAGACTCGCCCCACCGGATGGTCGGGTTGGGGTGACTCCGACATTGCTGGTCACGCTCACGAGTCGCGACTGTCCTCGACGCTGACCGGCAACCCGTCGGCGCCGAGGCGGTGCTCCGGCACACCGTCGACGACATGCTCGGCTTGAAACACCGCGTGCGTGACGAGCTGGCGAGCGCGGTCGTCGACCAGGCTGTAGAACACCCTGGTGCCCTCGTGGCGGGCGCGGACAATCTTGCCCCACCGCAGTTTCGCCAGATGCTGCGAGACGACCGTCGGCGACTTCCCAACCTGCTCGGCCAACTCCCCCACCGGCCGCTCACCCATACGAAGGGCGAGGATGATTCTCACCCTGGTTGGGTCCGACAGTAGGGCGAACACCTCCGCTGCAAAGTCCGCGTACTGACTGTCCTCGTTGAATGTGCACATCTGCTTACCTTCACGCATCCTTATACAATAAGATACTTAAATTCGGCCACGCAAGGGTCGCACCGGTTCGAACCTGTCTATAGGATCACATGTGCGCACATCATGTCGTATATCGCGCAGATCGTCCGATAGTTCAGGAGGTCCGCTGGTGTTCGAGATCTTGCGGAACCACACGTTCCGTCGTTTGTTCACCGCGCAGGTCGTCACGCTGATCGGCACCGGTTTGCTGACGGTGGCTCTGGGCCTGCTGGCGTACGACTTGGCGGGGGCCGACGCAGGTGCCGTGTTGGGGGTGGCGTTGGCAATCAAGATGGTCGCCTACGTAGTGGTGGCCCCGGTAGCTGCGGCGGTGACAGATCGACTGCCTCAACGGCTACTCCTGGTCGGTGCAGACGTGGTGCGCGCGGTAGTCGCAGCGTTGCTGCCACTCGTGGATCAACCGTGGCAGATCTACGTACTCATCTTCGTGTTGCAATCAGCGTCGGCTACCTTCACTCCGGCGTTTCAGTCGGTGATTCCCTCGGTGCTGACCGAGGAACGGGACTACACGCGCGGGCTGTCGCTATCGAGGGTGGCCTACGACCTCGAGTCATTGCTGAGTCCGATCCTGGCGGCGGCACTGTTGACTGTGATGACCTACAACTACCTGTTCCTCGGTACCGTCGTCGGGTTCGCACTCTCGGCGTCGCTGGTCGTGGTGACTCTCCTGCCGAAAACGGTTACACGGGATCCGTCTGTTCCCTTGCTGCACCGAATCACGCTTGGTGCGCGGGTTATGTTCGCACGGCCGGTCCTGCGGGGGCTGTTAGCGATGAATCTGGTGGTGGCAGCCGCAACCGGGTTGGTGCTTGTCAACACCATCGTCTATGTCCGTGATCTCCTCGACGGGTCGAACGCCGAGGTTGCCGTTGCCCTCAGCATCTACGGCGGAGGCTCTATGTTCGTCGCGTTGACCCTGCCACGGATACTCGACCGGATCGCGGACCGGCGGGTGATGCTCACCGGCTGCGTTGTCGTTCCAGTCGGCCTCGCCGCCACGGTCGGGCTGTTGCTGACAGACCCCGCCCCTGGAATGGGATGGGCGATGCTCGCCGTGATCTGGCTGACGCTGGGCGCGGGTACGTCGCTGATCAACACCCCGTCGGCGCAACTGTTGCGATACGAGTCCACGGCGAGTGATCGAAACGCTGTGTTCACCGCTCAGTTCTCGCTCTCTCACGCGTGCTTCTTCTTCACCTATCTTGTCGCGGGCTGGGTCGGAGCGACTGAAGGACAAGCGGCCGCAGCTGTCGTGCTCGCGATTCTCGCTACACTCGCAGCACTGGTTGCCGTGCGGGTCTGGCCTGTCGGGACCAAGCCGAGCACCGAGGCGGTGCTTCTCGAAGGGGTGTGAGCAATGAAGCCGGTCACCGAGACACCGCGAAACTTTGCGAGTCTGACACACCCGACCGCACCAGATCAGCAACGGCTCGACGCTGCGACGTCCACGTTCCGGATGCTCGCCGACCCCACACGGCTGCACATCCTCTGGCTACTCACTCAAAGCGAGGCGGACGTCACTGCCCTGACCACGGCATGCGAGGCATCTCGCACCGCGGTCAGTCAGCATCTGGCCAAGCTGCGGTTGACCGGTCTCGTCGACGCCCGCAAAGAAGGCCGTCGAGTCGTTTACCGCATCCGCGACGGACACCTCACCCGACTGGTTCTCGAAGGCATGAACCACGCGGATCATGTCGTCACCGGTGAATCCCCGCACGAATAGGTAGCACACGTGTTGCGGCGGATTCCAGTATCGCACCGCCTCCAGCTCCGTTGGGACAGGACATCGCTCGCAGATATCAGGGGATACTGCTGGCGTGAGCCAGGTGCCAACCGGTGGCGTCGACTCGCTCGGACCAGTACCGGGCGTAATCGCCGCCGGATGCGAGCAACTGATCGTGGGTGCCTTGTTCAGCGATGCTCCCGTGGGGATCGAGCATGATGATCTTGTCCGCGGAGGCGATGGTGGACAGCCGATGAGCGATGACGACAAGCGTGCGGTCACGCCGAATGACGTCGAACGCCTGCGCGATCGCCTGCTCGTTGCCGATGTCCAACGCCGCGGTCGCCTCGTCGAGCACCACGATGGGCGCGTCCTTGAGAAGTGCCCGCGCGATCGAAACCCGTTGCCGCTCTCCGCCGGAAAGGCTGGTTCCGCCCTCACCGACCCGTGCATCCCAGCCGCCGGGCAACCGTTGCACGATCTCGTCGACGCGGGCACGCTCACCGGCACCGATCGCCTCGTCCCGGCTCGCCTCGGGGTTGCCGAGCCAAACGTTCTCCAGGACGGTGCCGTCGAAGAGGTAGACGTCCTGAAAGACCGGGGCCACAGCGCGGGTGATCTGCTCGCTCCCGAGTTGTGGCAGCGAGGCCCCTCCGATGGTGACCGTGCCTTGCTCAGGGTCGTAGAACCGGGCGATGAGCCTGGTGATGGTGGTCTTGCCCGAACCGGACGGGCCAACGATCGCCGTCATGGCTCCGGTAGGCGCCTCGAAGGTCAGGTCGCGCAGAACGGCATCGCCGCCATAGCCGAAGGTGACGTGATCGAAACGGATACTCCAGTCCGCCGGGGCAACCGGTGCTGCCGGTTCCGTCAAGGTCGGCTCGTCCACCAGCTCCTGAATGCGATCGAGCGTATTGGTTGCGATGCTGATGCCGCCGCCGAGTGCGCCCGAGTGGATGATCGGTTCGGCAAACCGAACCGCAAGAACGAGCAACGCCACCAGACTGGGAACGGCCAGGCTGTTGTCCAACGCCAGAAACGTGCCCACCACGATTACCGCCACCACGGCCAGCTGGACAACGCCACCGAAGAGCCCGATGGCCGCACCACCTGCAATATTGGCCCGGCGGTTGGCCGCATGTTGACCCCGCAGCGCCTGGTCGACCAGATTCCGGGCGATGGAATTCTCTCCGGCGGCACGCAGCGCCGGCTGCACCCGCGAGAACTCGATGATCCGGCTGGCGGCAACACCGACCGCGGCCACGTTTTCCTTGTCGGCGAGGGCGATCCGTCGGCCCAGCCAGAGATAGACGATCCAGATCACCGGCACTGCCGCCGCCATGGTGATCGCGATCCGCCAGTCGATGAAGATCGTCCCGACCAACACCGTGGCCGGCGTGATCAACCCGGTGAGGATTGGGCGCAGAATCGCGTACGGCGCGCACGATGCGAACACGATTCCGCGCGTCGCGATATCGGCTGCGTCGCCGGATCGGTCGGCGGCGAACCAGCCGAGCGGAAGCTCGACGAGCCGGTCGCCGAGTCGGTTCAACAGGACTTCGACGACCTGGTTGGCCGCCGTCTGACCGAGGCGGCTGCCGGCCCAGAACGCGACGGCGTAGAGCACCCCGAGTACGACGAGCACGATCAACCAGGTCATGTCGACGTTGTTGTCACCGTCGAAGAGGTCGGTGAGAAACGGGACCAGAGCCACGAACGCCGCACCCTGCAAAATGGCGCCGACCACGATGCACACCAGCAGCATTCGGAGCTGTCGACGCCCGGCCGGGTCGCTCAACGCGAGCAACTTTCCGATCATGAGTGCACTCCTTGCGGGGTGGTTGCGGTTCGGGAGGCCTGGTAGCGCTGCCACATCGACTGGTACTGCCCACCGGCTTCGACAAGTTGCGCGTGCGAGCCGCGTTCGATGATGCGTCCGTCGTCGAGAACGAGGATCTGCTCGACTCCGGTGATGGTGTGCAACCGGTGCGCGATCACGAGCAGCGTCCGGTCCTGAGCCAGCGCGGACAACGCGGTCTGGATTGCCGCTTCGGAGTCCGGGTCGGCGAAGGCGGTGGCCTCGTCCAGCACGAGGATCGGTGCGTCGGTCAGCAACGCCCGCGCGATCGTCAATCGCTGACCTTCACCGCCGGACAGGTGGGCGTCCTCGCCGATCACAGAGTCGTAACCGCGAGGCAGCCGCAGGATGCGGTCGTGGATTTGCGCGGCGCGGGCCGCGCTCTCGATCTGCTCTTCGGAGGCCCCTGGGCGGGTGAGGACGATGTTGTCTCGCACGGTGGTGCGCAACAGGTACGAGTCCTGGAAGACGAAGCCGACCTCTGCGTACAACCGCTGCGCCGCCATCTCGCGCACATCGGCACCTCCGATGGACACCGAGCCGTCGGTGACGTCGTAGAACCGAGGAACCAGGCGGGCCAGCGTCGACTTTCCTGATCCGGACGGTCCGACCAGCGCGGTGACGGTCCCGGGTGTGCAGGCCGCAGCAATTTCGTGCAGCACGTGATGTTCCCCGTCGTAGCTGAACGAGACATCCTTCAGGAGAACCTCGTGTCCATCGGGTTCGGTCGGATCCGTCGCCTGTGGAATCGGTGGCTCAGCGAGGAACTCGGTCAGCGACTCGCGCGCTTTGGTGGCGTCACGCAGGAACTGCCCGCTGAAACCCAACTGAAGTAGTGGTGCAGTCAGTCCGAGTCCGAGCAGGAACGCCGCCAGCACATCGCGCGGGGCCACCATGTCCGCGTTCACGAGTGCGGCTCCGGCGCAGCACAGATAGACCAGGATCACCCCAGGTGAGGTCACCAACTCCATCAGGCTCGACACTACGGCTGTCTCGCGCATCCAGCCCTTGTAGAAGCCGACGAACCGTCGAGTTTCGTCTCGGTAGCGTCCATGACTGCGCCCGCTCTGCCCGAATGCCTTCACCACGGCGATCCCGTGCACGTACTCGATGGTCGCCGCGTTCAATCGCGCCACGGACGCGTCGTACTCGGCGTACTTCTCTGCGCCGCCGCTCATCATGATCGGGTACAGGGCCATCGCCACCACGATCGGCACGATGCACACCAGTGCCATTCGCCACTCGACCGTGAACAGGTAGATCAGTGCGACCACTGGGATCGTGACCGCCATGATCACGTCTTGAATCGCGTGAGCCACCAATTGGTGCAGTGCGGACACATCGTTTTCGGCGACCTTCTTCACCGATCCCGAGGACCGAGAATCGAACCAACCCAACGGCAACGTGCGCAGGTGGTTCACGATCCGTCGACGCAGATCCAACTGGAGGTCGTTGTCGACCAGGTGGCTGACCAAGCCCGAGGAAAACGCGGCGGCGAACCCGACGATCGAGGACCCGGCCGCAACGGCGACGGTTGCCCACGCACGACCGGAATCGACCGGGTCGCCGGAGATGGCCGGCCACAACGTTCGCGCCAGCTCGACGATGGCGATGAAGGGGACAACGCTGGCCAGCGCGCCGATCAGACTGAGAATGACGATCGAAGCGATCCGTCCGCGGACTGGCCGAAACAGATCGACGGAGGGACGCTCTGCCTGTTCCGCCTTTGCCTGAGGGCTCATAGTGGATGCCTCGATTCGGTACGGACGCGCGGCTGCGCGCGTCGACGTTGGCTGCCGAACGAGCACCGCGCTGAAAACGATTCTCGTTAGCGTAACGCAATCACCGAGGGAACGAGCCCCTCCCACAAGGCGCCAGAACGCCGTGCGTACTGACGCGGCGCATGCGAAGTGCTACGTTAGCGACCATTGTTATCGACCATCATTGTCAATAGCGTCTCACAGGAGAGCAGCAGTGGACAGACGTGACTTCCTTCGTGCCTCGATCGTCTTCGGTGCAGTCAGTGCAGCGATCGGGACCACCGCCGCTTGCTCCACCGAGTCGGACACCTCGCGTGGCAGCTCGACGCTGCGGATCGCAGCCTTCGGCAACCCCACGGACGAACTCAACCTCACCACCGCAACCAGCCCCTCGGTTTATCTTGCGGCATACAACATCTGGGACAGCCTCGCGCTGTTGGTCGGCGACGAGGTCAGGTACCAGCTGGCAGAGTCGATCGAACCGAACAGCGATGCCACCGAATGGACGATCCGACTCGAGGATGGCCTGAAGTTCTCCGACGGTTCGCCGATCACATCGGACGACGCTCTCGCGAGCATCTTGGCAATCGCCAAGTCCCCCAATGCTGCCCAGTTCTGGTCCGACCTGGACACCGAGAAGAGCCGGGCCGTCGATCCGGCCACCACAATTCTCGTCCTTCGTCGGCCACGAGCAGACTTCGTCCTGGCGACTCTAGCCTTGATGAGCCCGGTGATGCCGAAGGGAGAGTCGAATCCCCAGGTCGGGTCCGGCGCGTACCGACTCGAATCCGGGACCGCCTCCACCGGCTACGTCTTGGTACCGTCCGAGCACTACTACGGACCGAAGCCGTCGCTCACCCGAGTGGAGGTCCGAACTGTTCCCGACACCACTGCCCGCCGCAATGCATTGACCGGTGGCCAGGTCGACCTCGCCCTCGGTTTGAGCTCCACCGACGCGCAAACACTGAGCGAGAACGACTCCGTGCAGGTCATCACGAATGGTGGCGGATCGGCATCGGCGCTCACTCTGGTGATGAACACCCGAACAGCGCCATTCGACGATGCTGAGCTACGACGCGCGATGACCGCTGCCATCGACCGTCGACAGTTGGTCGATATCGTCTTCGGCGGGCAGGGTGAAGTGGGCAACGACTTGATCGGGCTCGGGTTGCCCGGGTACGACAACGCGATCACCCAACGCCAACGCGACAAGGACTATGCCCGAAAAGTATTCGCAGACAAGGGCATGACCGAGCTCACGCTGAAGTCATCGGAGATCATTCCCGGAATGAACAGCGCGGCCGAACTCGTCAAACAACAGCTCTCCGAGATCGGTGTCAACCTGACCATCGACCAGGTGGACCCGACAACCTTCTACGCGGACATCCCCACACTGCTGAGTACACCCTTCCTGACCTCGTACTACGTCAACCGTCCGGTGGCCGCATCGTTGCCATTCATGGCCGGGGCCACCTCATCGTGGAATTTCTCCGGGTTCACCTCACCCGCTCTGGAGTCGGCGCTGCAGTCCGCGCAGGCGGAAACGGATGAAGTCAAACGACAAGAGTTCTACGATGCAGCCCAGCGCGAACTGTACGAGAACGGCGCCGAAGCGATCTGGGGATACCAGAAGTCGATCGATGGTGCCGCCAAAGGGGTTCAGTTGAAGGACATCTCACAGGGACTACCCCTGCTGGCAACCGCTACCTTCAATTGAGCGGAGCAACGCTCGCTCGATTCGTACTCGGACGACTACTGCTCGGAGCACTGCTCCTGTTCGGCGTGAGCGCGGTGGTCTTCTTCGGTGTCGCCGCATTACCGGGGGATGCAGCGACCCAGGCCGCCGGTCTCGCCTCGCCAGAGCGGGTGCAGCAGTTGCAGTCGGAATTCGGTCTCACGGAACCGGCATGGCAACGCTACCTCTCCTGGTGGCACGGGGTCGTCGACGGATCGTTCGGCACTTCGCTTCCCACCGGACAACCGGTGTCGGAACTCCTCGGCGAACCACTGACGGCCAGCCTGGTACTCGGTGCCGCTGCAGGCCTGATCGTGCTGACGCTGGGCACCGGGGCCGGAATCTGGGCGGGAGTACGTCCCGGGAGTAGACCCGATCGCGTCGTGAGCACGGCAGCCCTGCTTGCATTATGCAGTCCTGAGTTCGTGCTCGCGACGCTCGTGATCGTCATCTTCGCCAAGCAGTTGAACTGGTTTCCGTCGGTGTCACTTGTCCCGGTCGGCGGTACCGTGCTCACCGACCCGTCGATACTGGTGCTGCCCGCGGTGTCGCTGGGCATCTACGCCGCAGGTGCGATGGCTCGGCTCGTGCGAGCAGCCGTTCGGGTTGCCTATGAGCAACCGCATGTCGAAGCGGCCGTCCTCGCCGGGATCCACCCTCGTCTCATCGTGTGGCGTCACGTTCTGCCATCCGCCTGGGGGCCGATCGCACAGGTGAGCGCCCAATTCTTGCCCTATGTGTTGGGCGGCGCGGTCGTCGTCGAGCGCGTATTCGGCTACCCGGGTGTGGGCAGTCTGCTCGTGGACCGCGTCGCCGCCCGCGACGAAGCAACGGTACTCACCATTGTGATGCTGCTGTCGACCCTCACGGTGCTGGGATACGTTGCCGCCGACGTGTGTTCGCACTACTTCGACCGGCGCGCGGTGGGGAGGGCCCAGGTATGACCCTGCTACGGCGCGGCACAGCAATCTGTGCCGGTCTGATATTGACGACTGCACTCGCGATCGCGATTCTGGGACCTCTGCTGGCCGAACACCTGGTGTCGTCCCCGGCCACCCGCACCGTGACGTCCCCGTATGCGAGCGCCGCCGATCATCCACTGTTGGGAGCGGACTACCTCGGGCGCGATGTGGTGGCGCGGCTACTCGCAGGCGGCTGGGCTCTCGTCGTCATTCCCATCGTTGCGGTGGTTCTCGCGGAGGCCTGTGGAGCGCTGATAGGTGTCTGGTTGGCGCAAGCCCCCCGACTGCGGCAGGTGCCGCGGTATGTCCTGGACGTGATCCTGGTGGTTCCACCGGCGGTCAGCCTGCTCATCGTTCTCACGGCGTCGGGAACCAATCCGTTGGGCATGATCTTGCTCGTACTGACGATCAGTTTGCCGTTCGTCAGCCGCTACTTTCAGTCGCTGGCAGCACCGCTGGTGTCGGCCGGCTTCGTCGAGGCCGCACGAGCGCGGGGCGACTCCACGACGAGAATCGTCGTCACCGAAATTCTGCCCAACCTGATCGTCCCGATCGTCTCGGACATCGGCTTGCGATTCGTCGGAGCGGTCTATCTCGTAGCCACCGCAAGCTTCCTGGGTGCCAGCGCGCTCGGTGACGACCCCAACTGGGCGGCTATGGTCCAGCACAACAGTGCGGGACTGAGTTTGAACGTGTGGGCGGTGGCCGCGCCAGCAATCATGATCGCCGCCGTCACGATCCCTGCCAACCTTCTGGCCGATATGTACCTGGAGCGCCGACAGTGACCGATGACGAACAGCCGGGCACCGGGGATCGGTACACCCACTCGCGTGAGGGCAATCTGGTGACCGTCGACAACCTCACCGTCCGAAATCGACAAGGCGATCTGGTCCTCGACGGGTTCTCACTGACGGTTTCGCCCAATGCCGCCCATGCTGTGATCGGATCGTCCGGGGGAGGAAAAACCACCGCTGCCCTGGCATTGGTCGGCCATCTTCGACGCGGCCTGACACGCGTGAGGGGAACTGTCGATATCGATGGCGTGTCACCGTTCGATGTCTCGCCCGCCGAACTGCGCACACTCAGGAGAAGCGCCGTCTACGTGGGCCAGGATCCCGGTTCGTCCCTGACGCCGACCATGACTGTGGCGCAACTGCTCGACGAGTCGAAGGCGGCGGACGCAGATCCGGTTCGGGTGCTCGAGTCGGTGCATCTACCCGCTGACCCAACGTTTCGCAGCCGTTTTCCCCACCAACTCTCCGGTGGGCAGCGGCGTCGCGTCGCGCTTGCCCGCGCGTTGATGAGTCGACCGAAACTGCTCATTGTCGACGAGCCGACTGCTGGGCTCGATCCGCTGACCCTCACTCAGGTGATCAACGAACTCCACGAAGCGCGGGCACGGTTCGAGCTGTCTCTGGTGCTCATTACGCACGACCTCGATACGGCACGGGAGCTGACCGATACCGCCTCGATTCTCGATCGCGGCAGGGTCGTCGAAGCAGGTCCCACGAAAGCCGTGTTGTCACGGCCGCGATCCGATGCGCTGATCGAAATAGTGCGCTCGGAGTCCGCGGTACGAGACCAGCGGCCGGCGCACGTACCACTTTCCGTCGATACCGGCCCGAAACTGAAGTTGTCGGGGGTCACGGTGGGGCCGGGAACGTCGCGCACTCCCCTGTTCGCCCCTGTAGATCTGCAGTTGTGTGCAGGTGAGTCGGTCGGGTTGATCGGCCGGTCCGGTGTCGGGAAGTCGACTCTGGTGAGAGCGATCGTGGGGCTGCATCCTGCGCTGACCGGCTCCATCGGGTTCAACGGTAATCCTCCTGCGAAAGCCAACCGAGAAAACACCGCTCATCCGATTGCGTTGGTTCCCCAAGACCCGGACACCTCGTTGAATCCCGCCCTGTCGATACGCACCTCGATCACCCGGGCGCTGCCGGGCCGACGTGACCGAGGCGGCGAGGTCGCACGGCTACTGACCCAGGTGGGCCTGGACCCGACGATGGCGCAGCGACGCCCGTCTGCGCTATCGGGAGGGCAGCGTCAACGAGTCGCGCTGGCACGGGCATTGGCCGGGCAGCCCCAGGTACTGCTGTGCGACGAGGTGACGAGCGCACTCGATGCGGTCACCGAAGAAAAGATTCTTTCCATGCTCGATGACATCCGGCAGCGTCATCGGCTGGCGTTGGTGGTCATCACCCACAGCCGCGCCGTGGTGGACAGGTTGTGCGAACGAGTCGTCGAGCTGCGCTCGTTGGAGGACCGAAACTAGGGTGAGAACAGGAGGGACGCCGTGACCGAACGAATCGACGGCAACACGCTGGACGGGGTGTCGGCAACCACGCTGTGGACGCTGCGCAACCGCGCCGAAGAAGCCTTACGCGAGGACGCGGTACTCGAAGACCCGTGGGCGATCGCGCTGTACAAGTCCATCGACTACGACTACGAGAAGTTCGGGAAGGCCAGCCAGTCTCACCCACTCCGTGCGCTCGCAGTCGACAACGCTATCCGTGACTATCTGACCACCCATCCACGCGCCACGATCGTCAACCTCGGCGAGGGATTACAGACCGGCTTCTGGCGTATCGACAATCCCGATCTCGCCTGGGTGAGCGTCGACCTACCTCCCGTGATCGAGGCACGCAGAAAGCTACTTCCGCGCGAAGCACAGGTCACCGAGTACGCAATGTCCGCAACCGACCGTCGCTGGATGGACGGAGTTTCCGAAGGTGACGGCGTGTTCATCACCGCAGAGGGACTGTTCATGTACCTCGAACCCGACGAGGTGTGGTCACTTCTCACCGATATGTCCGAACGGTTCCCTGGGGGCCGAATCATCTTCGACTCGATCCCACAATGGTTGAGCAACAAGTCCATCTCAGGACTCGATACAACGGATCGGTATCGAATGCCGCCGATGCCTTTCTCGCTGACGGTGTCCGCTATCGCAAAGATTCCCGATCGCATCCCCTCGATCAGTGCCGTCCACGATGTGGTGCTCCCTCGCGGCCGGGGACTCTGGGGAAACCCCTTGCTGTGGTTCGTCGGAGATCTGCCCGTCCTGCGCAATCACCGCCCCTCACTGACACTCGCGGAGTTCGCATGACCATCAACGGCAACTCGGAATACTGGGAATCGGCAGAGTATCTGCACCTGCTCAGCATCCCGATGTGGGAGCAACTGTCTGGGCGCCTCGCCGACACCCTCACCGACGTGGATCCCACGGCAGGAACGGTTGTCGAATTCGGACCAGGCACCGGTCTGAGTACCGATGTCCTCCTCGACACACTGTCCCCAGCCCCGATTCTCGCTGCCGAGCCGTCAGCGGCATTACGGGCGGTGCTCCTCGCACGGGTGTCCTCCCGTCCGGACAGTGCACGGTTCACAGTGCTTCCGGTCGGTGCTGCCGAGCTACCGCTGCCGTCAACGATTGCCGCGGTCGTGGGCATGCACATGATCGGTCATCTCTCACCAGATCAAAGACGCGTGTTGTTCTCCGATCTGATGCCTCGACTCGCGCCGGGTGCGCCGGTGGTGTTCAACGTGCAACCGCCCGACACCGCGGTCGAGGTGCCTTCGTGGCCACCGTTCGGCACCACGGTGGGGCGATTGCGGTACGAAGGAACGGGTCGGGCCGTGCCCACTGGCCCAGACGCTGTTCGCTGGACGATGAGCTACCGAACTCTCGATGGTGACACCGAGATCGCCAGTGCCACTGCCGACTACCAGTGGTGGATCGTGTCCGCTGAGCAACTGGCCGGTGAGTTGCGCGATGCCGGAGCCGCGAACGTGCGAATCGACGAGGACATGGTCATCGCCCATGCCGGCGGCGCCCAGGCCGACCGCTGATGACCGAGCCCGACCTGTCCTTCCTCGCCGCCCCCGACACTCTGGCCGACTGGCGCATGGTGTTGTCCTACGAGGCGGTGGCGCACGCCGGGGTCCTCGACGAACTCCCCGGAACCTGCGAGGAACTCGCCGACAGCTGCACGCTCGACGCTCGCGCACTGCGCACCTTGCTCACCCATTTGTGCTCGTACGAGATTCTCGCCCTCGACGGCGACGGGATCTTCACGCATGGTCCGGCCGCTCCGCAGCCGCCGCACGATGACGTGTTGCTCAATCATGCCGCCACCATCCGCCGTTGGTCCACGCTCCTGGGCCCGCGCCTGCGTGACCGCAAGGCTCTTCCCGACGGGATGACCGATGGCCCGCCGAAGCCCGCTCGGCCCCGCCCGGATCTCCTCGCCATCAACGCTCGCCGCCTGACCGGCACACTGGTGGACGAATGCGTGCGACGGTTCCCGCAGGCTCGCCGCGTTCTCGACCTGGGCGGCGGGCACGGAGAGCATGCGCTCGAGTTCACTCGGCGTGGCCTGTCCGCCGTCCTTCAGGATCTGCCCGCCGTGCTCGAGGCCGCCGATCGTGACGGGCGCTTGAGCCGGGCCGGTATCGAGCTGTTCCCGGCTGACCTGTTCACGGCACTTCCTGGCGGGCCGTTCGACCTCGTCCTGTGCTCCACCGTGACCAACATGTTCGACGAGGCCGCCAATCGGGACCTGTACCGTCGTCTGCGGGGGCTCATCACCCGGGCGGGGCGCTGGTGATTGTCAGCTACCTGCGTGAACGGAACGAGGTCACCGCCGGCTTCGGACTGCAGATGTTGGCCTGGACGCCGGGGGGCGACGCCTACAGCGGTGAGGAGTACCAACGTTGGCTTGCCGAGGCCGGCTACGGGGAAGTTCGGATTCATCACCTGACCGAACCCCCACAGAGCATGGTGTTCGCGAGCACCGACAATCCCGGTGCAGGGTGAAGCGCCCTAGTCCCTTCTAGGTCACTGCGGCCTTTCGGGTGTCGGCGACGACCGAGGCGAGGTACCTCTGCACCCCGGCGCTGTCCGGTGTGAAGTAGAAGTGGCCACCCCGAAACTTGTCGATGCGGATCTCGCCCCGCGCATGCGCCTCCCATGCCGGGATCCCCGCTTGTGCGACGTCGGGGTCGGAGTCGCCGTAGATGACATGGACGGGGCAGGACACCGTGTCGTCCTCGTTCGCACGGTACGTCTCGACCAGTCGATAATCGGACCTGATGAGCGGCAGAAACATTCGCGCCAACTCCGGGATCGCCAATGCCGCCGCGCTCCGTTCGTCCAGCGATCCCACGTGGGCGATCAGATCCTCGTCGGAGGCGAGGTGCCAGGTGTCTGCGGTGCCGATCGTGGGCGCGTCGGCCCCGCTGACCACCAGGCCGAGGATCGGGCATTGCCGCCCTTCGAGTTGCCGAGCGGTCTCGAACGCCACGTAGCTACCCAACGAGTGGCCGAACAGCAACGTGGGACGTGCGTGTGCCAGCGGCGCAATGGCGTCGGCGCACTCGACGGCCAGGTCCTGGACACTCTCGGCGAAGGCTTCCTCGGACAGCATGTCCCGTCCCGGATACGTCATGCCGTGCAACTCGAGCGATTCGGGAAGCGACAGGCACCACGGTGCGAAGTAGCGGGGGCTGCCCCCGGCATGGGGGAAGGTAACCACCGGGGTCGCTGATGGTCGGGTGTTCGCGGACAGGGCCTCGAAGAGGACGGTCATGGGGAAGTCAGCTCCTTCGCCGTGATGTGCACGGGTGAGGTCGGTTCGATCAGTTCGGCGGGGCCGAGGGCGGCGGTGAACTCCGACCACAGACGGGTGGCCCGGATGAAACGCTGCGACAGCGGGCGTCGGCGTTGCGCGATCGCCTGCACGAATTCTGCTACCGCGTAGCGGACACCGTCGGGCCACAGCTCGTGACGAACCTCGCTGAGGGTGGGGTCGAAGTCGGTCCCGACGATTTCCGACATGGGGGTATCCACCACCGTCCGGTCCTGGCTCCGCCAGTGTGTCGCACCGTGGGTATGGGTCAGGATCAGTTCGCCGGCACGAGTGCCGACGGTCACCTCATGCATCAGCTGCGCGTAGTTGTCGGGGTCGGATGCGCACAGTTCGTTCTGGACGAGCAGGTCGACCGGGACCGCACCCAGGGTGAGCCGTCCGGATGCGAACGGGCCACCCGTCGACTTCGGCACGTCGATTCGCGCGGGTGCGAGCGCCGGAACCAGATCGGCGAGGATGGTGAACATCGGGTACGCGACCTGGAGCGAACATCGGGCATGCACATACTCCACAGGAGATTTGGAGGCCACTACCTTGGTTGCGGAGACGAATTGACGCACCGGGGCCAGTGAACTGTAGAAGTCGTTGACGGCGTACATGACGGAGTGGCGGGCCGCCGTCTTGAGCAGATCGAGCATTTCGTCCGCGTGGACGGGTTGCTCCTGCAGAACGTTTACTCCACGTTCGAGTAGGTCGGCGGCGAGGCGACTTCCCGAGCCACCGACGATGCCCGAACGGACGACCACGATCGCGATATCGACAGGCGGAACGTCCGCGATACTCGTATACAGCGGGATTCCCCACCGTTCGGCAAGGTCGATGGAAGTTTGCGACCCGGTCCCGACCACCCCGACGAGACTCACCGGAGAACTCGGCGACATCAGTGCCTCCGCGTACACGGCGCCGAAGGTTGCGCCGACCACCACTGCAGTGGGCCGGTCGACGTCCAGGCGGGCCGAATCTTGCGGTGTCACAGTGCTCCTTCTTCGACGGCGTCCTCGCTGTCTCCGTTGTCGACCCGAATCGTGAGTCCGGCAACGAGCGGTGGCAGGTCCGTCAACAGTCGAGCGGGCCGGGCAATCTCCCACAGCGGGTGAACTCCCGCCGGCATGGTGGTCACGATGCTTGCCGCCCACGCCGCGACGGCCCCGGTCACCGCGTAGCTGTCCTCGGCAGTGAGCACGAAGGTCGCCTGTGCGCAGTCTCGTTCGGCTTCCGCGACGAGTGTGAAGTACGGGTCTTTGCCGAACAGGTCGAGCTGTGAGGCGGCAAGGACGTCGTCGGTGTTCGCCTCCCCTGCCTGCATGCGTTG
This sequence comes from Rhodococcus sp. NPDC058521, assembly GCF_042719695.1. Taxonomy (NCBI): domain Bacteria; kingdom Bacillati; phylum Actinomycetota; class Actinomycetes; order Mycobacteriales; family Nocardiaceae; genus Rhodococcus; species Rhodococcus sp. NPDC058521. The sequence continues at coordinate 24,534 of NZ_JBHXNL010000001.1, read as the reverse complement.
GACGGCAAGTGCCGTACGAGAACCGTCGCTGACATTGAGCCACTCCACATTCGGCACCGCCAGGTGCGCTGCCACCGATGCGGTTTCGGAGTCGAGATGCGCATGTGAGGTGGCGGATGCCGAAAAGAACTGCCGAGGCGGGGCCAGCCGTTGCACGCAGTCCGTGGGGTGGATCCGTTCGCGGGCACCGTCGCGCAGCACCGTCGACACGCCGCCGGCCTCGTTGCCGGTGAGGCTGGCCAGGTACTCGGCGATCGCTGCTCCGGTCAACGGCTGCAGTCCGCCACACCAGGCCGTCAGCCGCTGCGGGGTACCGCCCAACTCGTCGGCCGCGATTCGCAGTGCGAGACCGGACAATCCCGGTTGAATCCCAGCTTGCACGAGGGCCGGAACCTGCGGTGCGCTCGCCCGCAGATCTTGAAGCAGAGCCTCGTCGACACCGGCATCGACGTAGGCGGCCCCTGCCGCAAACGATGATTCCGCAACGGAGCGGCTGTACCGATAGGAGGGTCCGGCACAGTTCACAACGACGTCGACGCCTGCGGCCAGCTCCCCGATCCGTTCGACGTCTTGCACATCGGCGACCGCGGTCTGCACCCCTGGCGCCGCCTCACACGCGGTGCGCAGGCGCCCTGTATCGCGTCCCGCCGCGGTCACCGACACCGACCGATCGGCTACCAAGGTTTTCAGGCACGAGCGGCCCACTGCTCCGGTCGCGCCGAGCAGCAACACCCGGGTCATGCGCCGACCTCGACGGTGGTGCCCCAGGAACCGACGAGCAGGTCGGCGACGGCGTGGGCGTTGTCGCCGGTGAGGCAGTCGAAGTGGTTGCCCTCGATCTCGGTGATCGCCAGATCTCCCAGGCAGTACTCGTGCCAGAAATCGGTCATGTCCTCCTTCAAGGTCGGCAGGAAGTGAATATCGCCGCGTTGCCGCAGGAAGTGAATATCGCCGAGATACGGCTCCTGCGCGCCGCGAACCACCGCGCGGAGGCTGTGCAGGAACACCGACCGCAGTTCCAGCAACGATTCGACCGTCCACCCCTGCCCGAGGGCACCGGAGGAGGCCAGCACCTTCATCCGCTGTTCACCCGGTTCCGGCCCGTCGGCCAGCGCCGCCGCCAGCGAGGGGCTCAACTGCCGGAGCGTGCCTGCCGGGATGACGTCCTCGTGCACCGCGCGCGCCTGCGCGAAGGCTTCGACGAAAGCCTCGTCGTCGGACGGCAGTCCGAGATCCTCGGCGCGCACGCCCATGATCTGCGCGAAGCAGTAGTCGAGTACGTCCTCGTCGTCGATCTCGAGTGGCAACCGGTACGAGCTGACAACGGTGAGATCAGCGACCCGCACGCCCGCTTCCTCGAGATACTTGGCGATCTCGGCGGACAACAGCCCGCCCATGCAGTACCCGACGAGGTGCACCTGCGAGGGTGCCAGGGCGATGATCGCTTCGCTGTATCGGGCGGCGAGTGTGGTGAACAGCTCGCCGGGAGCGATCTCGAGGTAGCCGTCACCGGGAACCCTGCGCACTCCGTACAGCGCAGGGGCATCCACCTCGGTCTGTGCGGTGGCGTGGGCGGCGAGGGCTTCCACGAGCTTGTCGTAGGGCCGGACTCCTCCGCTGCCGTCGTGAACGAACACGGCGACCGGTCGGCCGGAGGTGTCAGTGCCTGGGCTTCCAGGGTCGCCTGGACTCAAACGCACCAGCGGCGAGGTCACCGGGTCTGCGCTACCCGTGTCACCTCCGCCGGGATTGTCCCCGCCTTGCACGGCGTTCGCGGCACCCGCCAGGCTCGGATCGGACACCATTGCGCGCAGCAGGTTGTCCCATGCCGAGGCACCGGCCTCCGGTATTTCTTGACGCATCCGGCCGATGGTCTGAGCCAGGAGCAGGGAGTCGCCACCGAGACCGAAGAAGTCGGACTGTGGGGTCAGTGTCCGAGCATCGGGCAGGCCCAGCACTGCCGCCCAGATCTGCCCGATTCGAGTCTGCATCTCGTCGAGTCCGCCGTCGCCGTCTGCCTCCGACATCGTCTCCGCCCGGGCGGACAGAAGACGCTGCAGATCGGCCGCCACCGACGCCCTGTCGATCTTTCCATTTGCGGTCAACGCCAGCTCCGGGACCACCGCAATGTGCTGCGGCACCATGTAACCCGGAAGGACCTGCTGTGCAGCCGCCGTGACCGTGGATGTCCGCAACGCGTGGGCGAGCGAATCCGATTCGCACCAGAACACGTGTTGTCCGAGCTTGTCGAGCACGTGTCCGGGGGGTGGGAAACTGAACACCGAACCGAACTCGGACCGATCGAGAACGTCGTTCCACTGTGCGTAGGTCAGGAACGTCGAGTTGCCTTGCGCTCGAGCATCGGTGAAACCTTCGAGGCCTTCCTTGAACTCCATGGAGATCATCAACGGATGATTGGTGACGGTCGAGTCGATGAATCCCAGTGCACCACCGGGGATCAGCAACCCGTCCAGCCTGGCCAGGCATTCCTCGACGTGCGTAGCGTTGTGCAGCACGTTCGCGCAGATGATCACATCGAACGATGCGGCCGCGAAGCCTTGCAGCGCAGGGTCCGTGTTCAGGTCGAACTTCCGGTAGTCGACAAAGTCGTACTCGGCGAACATCTCCCGCGCCTGACCGAGGAAGAACTGCGAAACGTCCGTGAACGTGTAGTGGACGTTGTACTCGGCAAGCGCCTCCACGAGCTCCTTGCTGGTGCCGCCGACGCCGGCGCCCACCTCCAGGATGCGCAGGGGTCCAGCCGCATCATGGCGTTTCGCGCGTTCGGTTACCGCCGCGACCACGACACCGTTGGCGTAGCGACTGAGCAGGTTGTCGCGGTATGCCGCCGCCGCCGTGTCGGTGGACCCTTCGGGAAACAGCAGGGCCAGCGGGTCGATTCTCCCCGCCATCAGTCCCGGCAGGTCCTCGATGCACCGCTCCACGTAGGCCAGCAAATCGTCCCCGTAGTCGATGTCGCGGGCCAAGGCGCGAACGTGCTGCCACTGCCTCACACACCGGTCGAGGTCGAAGGTTGTGGTCAATGCGAGCTCACTGCCCTGGTGCTGCGCGAACCCCTCCTCGACGAGCACGTCGACCCAACGGTGCAGCAGACGCCGATGTCCGATGGGCGCGTTCATCCGCCGCCCCAGCTCGTCCAGCCCGATCCACTCACCCGCCTCGGCGACTGTGGACAATGCCGCGACCATGCTGTGCAGGGCCGCCGATTTCGCCGCCTCGGCGAACGTGGTCAGCGCATCCTCGGCCAGGTCTTGGGTGAGTCGGCGGTGGGTCTGTTGCGCCGCAAGTGCCACCGCAGCGGAGGTGTCGCGCCGTCGGCAGATCTCGTCGCCGTCGGCGGGCCCCGGCACGACCCGCGCGCCCAAGGTGCTGTGGTGCCGATCCCCGATGACGCACGCCACCGCCGCGGCAACCCCGTCGAGCCTGCCCAACGCGGCCTCCACCTCGGCGAGTTCTATTCGGTGCCCACGGATCTTGACCTGGTTGTCACGTCGACCGAGCAGCTCGACGACCCCGTCGTTTCTCGTGCGTCCGTAGTCGCCGGTGCGGTAGAGCCGTTCCCCGCTCAGCGGATGCGTCACGAAGGACTGGGCGGTCCGCTGTTCGTCACCGAGGTAGCCGAGCGCCAAACCCACTCCCCCGATGTGAATCTCGCCGATCTGCCCTGGCGCTGCCGGTTCCCCGCGGTGGGTGAGCACGTGAATGCTTTGGTTCCGCAGAGCACGTCCGTACGGCACACTGCGCTGGTACTGCTCGCCGCCGAGCGGATGGCAGATCGACCAGATAGCGGCTTCGGTGGCACCGCCGAGGCTGAACGCGAGAGCCTCCGGGGCGGCCTGGGCAATGCTGTCGGGTTGGGTGACCGGAATCCAGTCTCCGGACAGCATGATCCGCCGTAGCCCCGGCAGCGCGGCCGCACCGGCAGGCCGCTCGGTCTGCGCATGCTCGAGGAGCAGCTGCATCTGCGCGGGAACGGAATTCCACACGGTGACGCCATGCTGATCGATGGCGTGCAGCCACGCCTGCGGGTTCGAGCGGTCGGTTCCTTCCGGGACAACAACACTGCCGCCGACTGCAAGGAGCCCGAATATGTTGTAGACGGACAGATCGAACGTGTGCTGAGAGACGGCCAGCACCGCATCGGTTGCGGTGATGTCGAAGCGCTCGTTGAGGTCGTCGATGGTGTTGACGACGGCCGCGTGCGAGAGCTCCACCCCTTTGGGCGTTCCGGTGGAGCCCGAGGTGAAGATGACGTAGGCGACATCGCCGGGGTCGACCTCGCTGCGGAGGTGGCCTTGAAGATCGGCATCCGGCATCGGTGTCGACCAGGTCTCCGGTCGGCTGAGGCGCTCGGCGATCGAACTGGCCGGATCGACGAGGGCGGAGAGCTGACATTGCTCCGCGATCTGGCTCACCCGGGCGTCGGGCCAGCGTACGTCGATGGGGACGTAGGCGGCGCCGCACAGGAGTGCCCCCACAATCGCGGCGATCTGGTCGGCGCCCTGCTCGAGACGGACGCCGACGTAGTCACCGCGCCGAACCTCGGCGACTCGAAGCTCATCGGCCACCGCGGCGGCAGCACTCGCCAGCTCGGCGTAGGTGACGGCCCGGTCGCCATGTCGGACCGCGATCGCATCGGGGGTCCGCTGGGTTTGCCGAAGAAAACCGCTGTGCAACAACGATCCTGCTTGCACCCCTGTCCAGTCGAGGCGTGTCGATTCAGGGGCGGTGGCCGGCAACAACACCCGGTCCCAGGACCCCCGATCCGAGCACAGTGCGGTGAGAGCGTCACCGAAGTCGGCGAATGCGCGGTCGAGGATGTCGGGGGCGATGGCGTCGTCGCGGGTGTCCCAGTTGACCTCGACTCCGCCGTGCATCTCGGTGACCTGACAGTCCAGCAGCACCTGCGGTGTTTGGCTGAGTCCACGATCGGTTCGCGGGATCAGGATGCCCCCGGTCTGCTCGTGACCGGCCACCTGGCCTCGGGCCGCACCCAGGGTGGACGTGAACACCACCGGCGATTGTTCGCCGAGGTTGTTGTCGCGCCGGGCGAGTTGCCGAACGATGTCGACGCCGGATACCCGGTAGTGGTCCATGTCCTCGAACAGCCGCTCCCCCACGCGCCGAGCGGCCCCAGCGAAGGTTTCCTCGGCTCGGACGTCGACCTCGAGGGCGCTGGTGCCGGTGAAGTCACCGACCAGCTCGGCCACCTCGGGCGTCAACGGTCGACGGTTCATGGTGGTCAGCATCAGCAGGAAATGATCGCGATCGCCGTACCGGCCGAGGGCACGACCGAAGGCGGCCAACATGGCGGCGTTCGGTGTCAGTGCCCGTTCGCTGGTGCAACCGAGGAACGTCGACCATTGTTCGGGGGTCAGCCGCAGTGACCGCCGGGTGAACGTGGGCTTGCTCTCGTCCCCACTGCTCTCGTCCCCACCGTCCTCGCGCTCGGGGACCAACGGCAGCGCGATCGGAGGCGGGAGAGTGTCGAGGCGGGACTGCCAGTAGTCGAGATCGCGTTGGCGCTTCTGCGCCTCGATCGCCGAGACGTCCGAGCGGGTGAGGTTGAGGACGTAGTCGCGGAAGCTGAAATCGAAAGGCGCCAGTTCCACTTCGGTGTCGAGCAGACACCGCTCGAAATCACGCATGACGATGGCGATGCTGACGAAGTCCGCGATGAGCAGGTCGACCGAGAAATGAACGACCGTGTCCTCGGGGCCGATGGTGACCACCAGGTCGAACATCGGCCCGGTTCCGGGGGTGTAGCTGCGATGCGCCAGCGTTTGTGCGAGTTCTTCGCGCAGGCGGTCCACCTGCGCCGCGGAGTCGCTCGTGTGGATGGTCAGACCGTGGACGGCCTCGGATGTGCTGTCATCGGCGAGCGGTTCGACGTATTGGTAGCCGTCGGGGTGGACGATGCATCGCAGCATCTCGTGCCGGGCGACGACCTTGTGCCAGGCGGCGCGGATCGAGGCTGCATCCGGAGCCTCCACACCGGCGGTGTTCGATTCCGGATCGAGGAGGAATTCTGCGTACCCGTGGCATCCGACGCCGCCCCAACGAAACGCGTTGGTACGGCCGAGAAGGTAGGAGGCCTGCACGTCGGTGAGTGGAAACGGCGCATACCGATTGTCCGGCTCGCTCACGACGGTCTCTTCGGCGGCGATGATGGCCATCACCTCGGGTTTTGCCTCGACGAGGGCTGATTTCAGGTCCGCGCTGAGAACACCGCGCGGCGCCGAGAAGCGCAGATTCTCTCCGTCGATCCACAGTTTCACGCCCGAGTTGCGCAGCTGTCCGAGCAGTTCATGGGGGGTCATAGCATGCCTTCCTCGACGTCGTCGTCGGAGGTTTCTGTTTCTGCGGCGTCTGCGACCGCGCGTTGGATCGCTGCGGCGAAGTCCGCAATGACGGGGTGCGCGAACATCATTCGTAGTGTTGCGGCAGCCGAGATCTCACGACTGACCTGTTCGACTACCGCCGTCGCGGTGACGGAATCGCCGCCGAGTTGGAAGAAGTTCTCGTTCGGGTTCACTGCCGATCGGCCCAGAGCGAGGGCACAGATCTGCGCAATCCTCTCCGGCAGGTCGGTGCCCGAGGCGCTGGCTTGGGTTTGGCTGGGCGCCTCCGACTTGGATGCGGCCGAGGACGTCAGGTTCTCGACCAGCCGATCGAGATGGTGTCGTGCCGTCTGGGCAGGGATGGCCTCGGTGACGAAGTCCCAGGACAAGCGGAGCTGCCCGGAGTCCTCCCACACCTGGAAGTCGAGCACCGTTTGCGGGGTCTGCGATGCGCCGAACACCTGCTCACCAAAACTGAACACCCCGCCGCTGTTGTTGTCGCGCAAGCCGAGCCCACTGGTGAACACGACCGGGAACATCGCCGCCTCCGGCGATCCGTGGTGGCCGAGCAGTTCGCGTTGCAGCCACACCGCATCCGCCGCACGATGCGAAATGTCCGCCATCAGCTGTACCTGGATGGCGCGGGCCCGCTCCCAGATCGATCCGGGTCGGTCGAAGCGGCATTCGAGCAGGATCAGCGACGTGAAGTCGCCGACCACGTGCTCGATTCCGGCCACGGCCGGGTCGCGGTCGAACATGGTGACGTTGATGCAGAAGTGATCGGCACCTGACCATGCCGAGAGCACCTCGGCGTAGCTGGCGATCAGCAGCGCCGACACCGTCACCCCCTCGCTGCGGCAGTGCCCTCTGGCGGCAGCCCATGTGGTCGCGTCGAGCCCGGCAACGACGCGATCGAAGACCGGCCGCTCGATGTCGATCACGGTGGCACTGGGAACGATCCGCGGTGCCGGCGGCAGGCTCGACAACCGCTCCCGCCAGTACCTACGGGCGCTGGCAAGCTGCGGAGTTCGGGCCTCGTCCCGCTCACCCGACAGCGTGGGGTGAGAGTTGACGTACTCGGCGAACGTCGTCGGGATCGCCGGCAACTCCGATGCCGGAAGTCCCCGGTACAGGTGGTCGAGTTCGGCGAGCACGGTCATCATGCTGGCCCCGTCGAGCAGCATGTTGTCCATGCTGATCCCGATCAGCGTCCGATTCCCGTCGAGCGACTGGATTCCGATGTCGATGCCCGGCCGGATCGTCAGGTCGATCACCTGGTCCTGCATTGCCGAACGAACGTCGGCCTGCTCCCGCACAACGGGTTCGAGCGGGTGTTCGTGAACCGTCGCGATGGCGTCGTCGGTGGTCGTGCGCAGACCGGGGTGACGCCGGATCACCTCGCGGACGGTGTCGGTGAATCGCGGAACATCCACATCGTGTGCGGTGAACTCGAAGTAGCAGTGTGCCGCCACCCCGCTGAGCACATACCCGGGCCTGCGACCGGCGGCATAGGCCTGCTGGATGGGGGTCAGTGGATACGCGAATTGTTCGACCGCGTGGCCGGACGCTGGGAGTCCCCGCTCTGGCGAGGAACCTTCGTGTGACGCCGATACCCGCTTCCCACCGAGGTGTTCGACAAGCTCGCCGAACACGGGGTAGTTGAACAGGTCGACCATCGATACCTGGTCGTACCCGGCCTCGTGTAGCTGGGTGTAGATCCGTGTTGCCGCGAGGCTGTCACCGCCGAGTAGGAAGAAGTCGTCTTCGGCGGACGGGGTCACTCCGAGGTGGAGTTTCCACAGGCCTGCCAGTAGCTCTGCCGCGGAGCCGGATGTCGACGCACCCGACAGGGGGACGTTCTCTTCTGGAACGAAGCTCGGATCCGCAGCCGCGCTAACCGCAGAAACGGACGTGGCCGGGGCAAACGGAGGACATTCCGTGTGCGGCATCCCGGGTCCGTTCGAGCGTGCAAGGATCGTCAGCCCAGGCCCCTGTGCCGTCATCTGCCACGGCGTCCACCCGTGCTCGTTCAGGAACTGCCACCACCGGTCCGGCGAGTCCGGCTCACGGTCGATCACCGCCGGTTCGAGGACTGCAGCGCTGACGAGAGAGGCCGCTGTGAATCGGTGGTTCTCGGCGAGCCACAACCACCCATCCTGTGCAACGGGCACATTCGCCACCACTGAACCGGCATCGGCGAGTTGGTGCAGCGAGCCGAAGCACAGCACGATGTCGAAGGGATCACTCGAGGTCAGGTCCGCGGGATCGATATGGCGGACAGATGATGCAGAGGGGCGCTCTGCCGCGATCGTCCGCCGCACGGGGTTCGGCTCCACCGCAACGTATTCGGCAACCACCGGCCGCAATGCGGCGTGCACACTTTCGGTGATCAGTCCGGTGCGCGAACCGAGTTCGGCGATGCGCAGCGTTCTGCGCACCGTCCTCGCGTGCGCGAAGACGCGCTCGACCAGATCCTCGATTCCCGTCGCCACTTGCGGCTCTTGCAGCAGCAACGCCTCCGGTGACAATTCGACATCCCCCAGCAGCACGTGCGGTGAGGTTGTCCCGGTGACGATATCGGCGAGGCGTCGACCAGCCCGATGCGCGCGGTCGGAAATGCCGGACGTAGGTGACTGTGCATGCCATCGGTGTACGAGTTCGCGGTACTCGGGGGAAACGGGACGACTGCCCTCCTGCGCGAGGCACTTCAATGCACCAGAGATCGCCGCGATCGGGAAGCTATCGCCGGGTTCTACCTCATGAGCGAGCGACGAGGGGTCCAGATGTGCGCGCACACTGCGCTCGAACGCGGCGAACGCCTGGGACACGGCCGATTCGGCCAAAGCGCCTTCTGCCACGTCCCAGCTGATACGGATACCGGCGTCGTCGTCTTCGACCTGGCAGTCCAGGTGCACGCCTGGGGTTCGGGTGAGAGTGCGTACGTTGCGCAACGAGCCGGTTGGCGGCCGGCCGACTCCCAGGGTGCTGGTGAATACCACCGGGTAGCCGCCCGGGCGCGCGGACCTTGCTGCGGCAATCGCCGCGGTGCCATCGGCCGCCGCACCGACTATGCCGCGAAGCTGCTGCGCCACCGCGCGTATCGCCTCGGACGAGGCCGGGCGATTCACCGAGTAGTCGCTCTCGCACAGGAACAGCCGGGTGAAGTTACCCAGTGTTTCCAGCTCAGGAGCGGCGTAGTCGGGCCGGTAGGTGCGTGGGATGGAGATGGCGAACCGTTCACCGGCGCCGACCGAATGCAAGGCGTCCGTGAACGCCTCGAGGATCACCGCTGTCGGTGTCACCTGCGCGGTGCGCGCCACCGCGCGCAGCTTCTCGTGATCGGCACCCGTCAAGGTGAAGGTCCGGCGGGCGAACCGCACCGAAGAATCGACGCCGACACCGGCTTGTTGCGCCCCTGCGGCGACCGGCAATTCGGGCGGTCCGGCGACGGAGGCAGCACCTCGTGAGCCCGGGTCCGGATCGTTGCTTTCATCCAGCACGAAACGTTGGAAAGTCTCTCCCGTGCCATCGATGCGGGCAGGCCGCGGGAGATCGTCGTAGTCTGCGAGGATCGCCGACACCACGGTGGCAATGCTCCGTGCGTCCAGGGTCAGGTAGTTGACCAGTAATCCCACCGATGCCGGTGCCTGCTGTGCGGCGAAGCATTGCAGGGCGGGAGCATCACGCAGGTCGAGTTCCACACCGCCGAGGTGGCCGAGGAGCGAGTCCGGATCGTCGTCGATTCCGTCCACGATGTGCACTGCTGTGGGCCCGGACTCGGCCCGGATTCGCTGGGTGACATCCGTGTCCAGACGACAGCGCAGCATGTCGAGCTCTGCGGTGCAGCGTTCGACCACCTTCGCGAGCTTGTCGAGATCGATCGGAGAGCGGTCCTCGTTCTCCAGAACGATCGCGAATGCAGTCGGCGACTTGATGACATTGCGCATGCCGGCGGCCCCGAGTACATACGCCTGCTGCAGTCGGGTGAGCGGGAACGCGCTCACGGAAGCTGTTCTGCTGGAAGTCGTGCTGTCGGCGGCCCTGCTGCCGGAAACCCTGCTGCCGGCAGTCATACGTATGGAATCCGGTGAAACCGAGCGTTCACCCAGCACACACTCGGCAGCGAAGTCCCGCAGCGTCTGTTTACCGAGAAGTGTTTCCACGTCCGCGCCGATCACGCCGCGGCGCCCCAAACGCGAGCACACCTCGGTTGCGCGCAGGCTGTCGCCGCCGAGGGCGAAGAAGTTGGCTTCCACGGTGAACGAGTCGGCCGGCACCTCGAGCACCTCGTGCCAGACCTGCGCGATCACCTGCTCGACGGAGTTCAACCCCCGTGCATCGGTGTCGGGTCCCGTGGTCACCGACCGCTCGACCAACTGGGTAGCGGCGCGGCGATCGACCTTGCCGTTCGCGCTGCGCGGCACGGTGGTGGCGGGCACGAAGGTGCGGGGCACCATGTATGTAGGCAACCGTCCCGCGGCAAAGACGCGCAGCTCCTCGTCGACAGGGTGTGCCCCGTTTGCCGGGCACACCACACAGCCGAGCGCGGTGTTGCCGGCAATGGGGACCACCACAGCGGAGTCGACGGCCGGGTGATCGCGCAGAACATGCTCGACCTCACCGCATTCCACACGATGCCCGCGGATCTTGACCTGGCTGTCGATGCGGCCGAGGAATTGCAGTGTGCCGTCGGGCCAGTAACAGCCCAGGTCCCCGGTGCGGTACCAGCGGGTGCCGTCCGTGTCGGCGCGGAAACGTTCGGCGGTGAGTTCGGGGGCATTGTGGTACCCGAGCGCGACCCCTTCTCCGCCGATCCACAGTTCTCCCGGGACGAGATCGGGTTGATCCAGGCCGTGCTCGCCGACCACCCGGTACATCTGGTTGGTCAACGGAAAACCGTACGGAATGGAGGCCCACGCCGGGTCGACCTCGTCGACGACGAATTCGTTCGACCAGATCGCCGCTTCGGTGGCGCCACCCATCGCGACCAGTCGCGCGTTCGGGGATGCCTGCCGAAGCCGTTCGGGAAGATCCAACGGGATCCAGTCGCCGGAGAGGAAGACCGCGCGCATACTCGACAATGCGGTGTCGTCGGCGCGCGCCGCGATGAGCAGCATCTCCATCAATCCGGGCACGGAGTTCCACACCGTGACGCCGAAGGAGCGGATCAGATCACGCCAGCGGAACGCGTCGCGGCGGGCGGCATCGGAGATGGTGACGATGGCGCCGCCGCAGCTGAGCACACCGAAGACGTCGTACACGCTGAGGTCGAAGTCCAACGCGGACACCGCCAGCACGCAGTCGTCCCGGGTGATCCTGTTGCGCGCGTTCACGTCGAGCACCGTGTTGAGGGCGGCGACGTGTGAAAGCACCACACCCTTGGGCTCGCCGGTCGAACCGGAGGTGTAGATGACGTAGGCCGGTTGTTCCGGGCTCACGCGGACCGGCTCGCACGGGTCGCGGACAATCATGTCCGCCAGCACCTGCTCGACGATCGCGGACGAGGTGTCGGTCGCCTTCGGCGAGAGGGAATGACGGATCAGCCCCCGCATTCCGGATCGTTGACGGATCTTGTCGACCCGCTCGACCGGTTGATCCACCGAGATGGGCAAGTACGTGCATCCGGCCATCAGTGTGCCGAGGACCGCCACCACCTGGGACGGACCCTTGGGCAGTTGGATACCGATCACGGCGCCCGGGCTGTGGTGTTCGGACACAGCCGTGGCAACACCGCGTGCATATCGGTCGAGCTCCCGATACGTCAGTCGCGGCTGGGAGCCGTACAACGTGCGGTCGGCTTCGTCGTCTTCGTATTCGTCCGCGCTCCAGCAGATGGCGGTGCGTTCCGGCGAATCGGCGACTCGTGCGAGGAACGCGTCGAACAGTAACCCGTCCGGCAACGGTGCGCCCGTGGCGTTGCGGTCTGCTCGAATTGTGCGGCACCGCTGAGGAAGACCGACCGTCAGCTGTTCATTCCAGTCGGTCGAACCGGCACGCTCGAGAAGGTCGATGTAGGCGTCGAACATGTCGTCGACGACCCCGGGTGGAAAGCAACTCGAGCGGTAATCCCAGGAGACCATGATGCTGTCGTCGAGAGCGCAGCACTGGTTGTCGATCAAAACTTGCGGGGTCATCGACGTCGCCTGATCGACCGATCCCAGGGTGGCGACATCATCGCCGGCGAGCAAAGTGGCTTCACCGGCGTAGGTGAACACTACCGGCGCCAGGCCGGAATGCCCGCTTCCGCCGGTGACCTGCTCGCGCAGTGCGGTTCCGCTGTCGGCGGACTGCAGCGCGGCGCGCAACCCCTGCTGCGTTTCTCGCGCATGACTGAGCAACGACGCGCCAGGAGTCAACGCGCAATGGTGAAGCCGCACATCGGTGAAATCACCGACCGCCCCGTCGTTGACCGGGGTGCGGCCGAACGTGGTGAGGTTGACGATGAACTCGACGCTGCTCGACCACCGTTGCAGCACCAGGTTGTAGCAGGTGAGCATGGCTGCTGCCCGGGTGACGCCCGCCTCGTGTGCGGCGGCGTCGATGGCCGCCAGCGTGTGCGCCGAGAGGGTGCGGTGGCGACGACGGAACTCGATGTCGCGTTCGGGAATCTGCGGCAGTTGTGGGCCTTCCGGCAGCGAGCCGACCACCGCGGGAGCGGGCAGGCCCTGTGCGGGAAGACTCCGCGCTGGAGGAACGGGCGCCGGCAGTGTTTCACCGCGGTACAGGGCGGCGAGATCGCGCAGCACGATTCCGATGCTGGTGACGTCCGCGATCATCAGGTCGATGGCCACATGCAGAATCGATGCATCCGGGGTATGGGTGAGTTCGATCGTCCAACACTGCCCGGCGGCCACGTCGAACCGCTGATTGCGGAGACGGTCGCGCACACCGAGGAGATGGGTGTCGAGGTCCACTGAGGTGTCGGCGTAGTGATGGACGGTCAGTTCGACCGGCTGCGGGCTCGGATCGATGACGCAACTATCGGGGGTGGGGAAACTACTGCGCAGCATCGGATGCCGGGCGGCAACAGCGTTCACGGCGTCCTGCATTCGCGCCGCATCGAGGCGCGCACCGACGAGTTCGAAGTAGGTTTGACACCCCACTCCGCCGAGTGGTTGCTGTGGATCGCGTCCGACCCAGTACGCCTGTTGCAGCGCGGTGGTGGCGACCGCGGTCGGTTCCTCGGCAGACGCCGGTTCACCCGAATCGGGCGCGGTCTGTGGTGTCTGCTCGAGCAGACGTTGCCATGCGGCGATGGTGGTGCTCGCGTACAGGTCGGCGAACTCGAGACGGCGTCCTCGTGCGGCCGCCCACGAGACGAAGTCGGCCGTCATCATCGACGTCAAACCGAGTTCCACCAGATCCACGTCGGCGGTGAGCTGTTCGGGTCGGCGCCCCAGCCTTCCGGCGACGAAGCGCACCACGTCGCTGTGTTCCTCGGATGCTGCGTCCGACCGGAACGACGACCGGTACACGACGTCGATGTCGTCGTCGGCGAGTCTGCGCACCACCTCGCTGCGCCGAATCTTTCCGGACGTGGTCAGCGGGAGGGTGCGGGGCCGAACCCAGTAGATGTGGTCGGGGGTGGTGTCGTGTTCGGCGAGGATGCGCCGGGTGATGATCCGCGCCAGGTCATCGAGATCCTCTGCGGAACTGTCGGTTTCGATCACGAGCGACCATTCGGAGGTGTCGAGGCCCGGCTGCACGGCACAGGCGCTCCCCCGGGCCAGGCCGAAACCGGCGTTCTCCGCGGTGGCCTCGATGTCGTTGGGGAAATGGTTCGTTCCCGCAACGATGAGCAGGTCACGGTAGCGTCCGCAGATGTAGAGCTCACCGTCGCAGCGCACCCCCGCATCACCGGTCCGCAGGAAGGGCCCCTGGCCGTCGCTGGTCCTGGCCTCGAACGTCGCGGCCGTCGCCGCCGTCCGACGCCAATATCCCGCAGGCATTCCAAGTCCGGTGACCCAGATCTCGCCTACCTGGCCGTCTTCGAGGATCGTTGCACTGTCGGGATCGACGATGTGTACGTCCCAGCCGATTGTGGAGTCGCCGCAACTGACGAGTGTGCGAGTTCGTGTGGCGTCCGCACGCGTTGAACTCACGGGAACTGCTCGACCGCGCTCGAGGCCGGAGGCATCGAAATCGGTGGCACGCCAGGGGCGGGAGCGAACGGTGCCGCTCACACAGAGCCCCGCCTCGGCGAGCCCGTATTGGGGTGACATCACATCGGGTGCCAGCCCCGCAGGAGCGAAATGGCCGGTGAACGTACGGAGGGTATCCGCCCGTACCGGCTCGGCACCGTTGGTGGCAATGCGAAGGCAGGAAAGGTCAAGCGTTGCAACAGCTTTCTCGTCGAAGGCGTCGATAGATCGTCGGTAGCCGAAATCGGGTCCGGCAATCCAGTTTCCGCGCACCTGGGAGACCGTCTCGAGCCATATTCTCGGTGATCGCACGAAGTCGTGTGGCCTGATGAGGGTGGCCGTGCCGCCGCTCAGCAAGGGGCCCAAGATGCCCCAGAACATGCCCATGTCGTGGTAAAGGGGTAGCCAGCTGACTGTGCGTATGGGTTCGGGGCGGTTCCACACCGTCGAGATGATGTCGACTTGCCGAAGGATCGAGGCGTGCGTATTGACGATGCCCTTCGGGTCGCCAGTGGATCCGGAGGAGTACTGCAGAAATGCGGGGGCATCCGGCCCGAGCAGAGATGCCGGCGCAGGGTCGCGTATCGGATCCGAGCCTTGGGCCGTACACACAGGAACTCCGGCCAGCGCTGAGTCACTGCGGACCGCGTCGACCAGTTCGGCCGAGGTGTAGACGGCAGACGGAGCGCAGTCGAGCAGAACTTTGCGTGCTCGCGCGAGGTACCGCTCGGGGGACCGCGTCGACGGGATGTACACCGGCACTGCAATTGCTCCGGACTGCAGTGCGGCAAGGAAACCGGCCACATAGTCCGCGCCGCTCGGTAACACCATCGCGACGCGGGCACCGGGCTCCACACCTTCGAACGCAGCGCCGCAGACTCTGTCCACCTTGTCGGCGAGCTGGCGGTACGTCCATTCATCGAACCCGTCGGGGCCTACGAGGCGGATCGCCGTCCTGTCGGCCTGGCTTCGGACAGAGTCTGCAAAAACCTGAGAGACGGTCTGATCCAGTGAGTCGGTGTGGTCATGCAATTCTTTCGATGGCAACTCTCCGAAAGAACTCTTCAACTCGATCGTCTCCATTCTCTACCCATGCGGGTTCATAGACTCGCTCGAGCCCGGTAGGGCATCGACGCTCAACCACCCCCCGGTTCAACCACCCCAGGAAGACTCTAAACGATAATGATTATCACTATCGGCTGTGTATGGTTAGCCAACGCAAACAGAAGGCGCCAACACGAGGAGAGGTATGCGAGACGGGGCCGAAACCGAACAGCAACCGGACACCGGTGCCGCGAACCGACGGTGGACCACCTTCGTCGCTGCACTGGCATGCTTTTTGATGACTCTGGACGGAACCGTCATCAACGTGGCACTTCCGTCGATCCAATCGGATCTGCACACGTCTCTCACTGGGCTGCAATGGGTGGTCAATGCCTACATTTTGGCGTTCGCATCGCTGCTGCTCACCGTTGGAAGCCTGTCGGATCACGTGAGTCGCAAGAAGGTGTTCCTGACCGGAACCGTAGCCTTCACAGCGACCTCCGCTCTGTGCGTATTTTCACAGTCCGAGGCCATGTTGGTTACGTCACGTGCGTTGCAAGGTGCCAGCGCGGCGTTGGTGTTCGGTACCTGCCTCGCACTTATCGCAGACGCCCACGCCGGCGCCGACCCCGAACTCAGAAGAAAGGCGGTCGGTGGTGCGATGGCTGCCGGCGCGGCGGCCGCCGCCCTCGGGCCGCTGATCGGTGGCGGGCTCGTGGAGCTCGGCGCGTGGCAGTGGATCTTCGCGATCAACATTCCGATCGGGATCGTGTTGGCGCTTGCGACGGCCGTCAAGGTGCCCAACAGCACGCCGGCGGCCACCACGGGCCGAACCGACTGGGCCGGGGCAGTAATGGTCGTGGTGCCGCTCTTCGGCCTCAACTACGGCCTGCTGACCGGCGCTGATTCCGGATGGTCTCAGCCGGACGTGGTCGCCGCCCTGACCATTGCCGTGATCGCCGCGGTGATCTTCATCCGTCACGAACGACGGTTGGGCACCGACGCGTTGCTCGATCTGTCACTGTTTCGTATTCCCACTTTCACTGCGGCAATCGTCCTCGGCCTCACGGTGCGATTCCTCAGCTTCGCCCTGTTCCCGTTCCTGATTTTGTGGCTGGCCGGAGCACACGGTCTGTCGGCTTTCCAGATCGGCCTGGTCATGACGGCGATGGCGGTGCCGCTGATGGTGACTGCAGCAGCCAGTGCGCCGCTTGCCACCGTCATCGGAGTCGGCAAGACGATGGCGGTATCGATGGTCATCACCGCAGTCGGACTGTTTCTCGGCCTCCTCATCGGCGACGACGCCGAGTGGTCGGCCATGATGCCGAGTCTGGTCGTAGTCGGTATCGGATGTGGTCTGGCCATGCCACATCTGATGAACCTGGCGACCGACGTCGCACCTCCGAACAAGGTCGGAATGGCAACGGGCGCCGCAAACACGGCGTTTCCGCTTGGCACCGCAGCAGGTATCGCCATGTTCGGTGCGGTGATCTCCGGGTGGGTCCGGGCAAAGATCGACGAGGCAGGGCTGGGTCTGCCCACGGAACAAACTCACTCGTTCGCCGACGCCGTCCTGGCCGGCATGCTGCGCTACCCGAGCGAACTGCAAACCGAGCTGGCAACCTCGGCCTTCACCGGAGGACTGCGGCTGATCTTCGTCGTTGCCGGGTGCGGCGCACTCGTGGCGGCAGTGGTGTCCGCACTCCTCATCCGTGAGAGCGACCGCCGAGACGACGCGACCGAGCCTGCAAGGGAACCGTCGACGCCCTGACCGAGCGTTCCGATGGGGAGTGGGCGCGGGTGGGACGTTGCACGGTTCGTCGCGTTCGCCCGCGCGGCTATCGTGTAGGCCATGTTCTCGCCCGCGGACCGCGACCACACCATCGCAACGATGGTTCGGACTGTCGGGCAGGTCACCTACGACCGAGGTGCCCGCTATGCGCGCCGGGGTGCGGTCGTCCAGTTGGATTGGTTTCCGGAAGAGCGGGTGGCGATCGGGCTGGTCGACGGGACGGACCTGTACCGCACAGAGGTGACGTTCGCTTCCGGCACGAGCCCGCTGGAGTTCGCTCTCGGACAGTGCAGTTGTCCGGTTCGGATGAACTGCAAGCACACGGTGGCGGTGACGATCGCGTTGCTCGAGAATCCACCTACCGAACCCACCTCAGAACCCCTGTCCTGGGAGGATGTGCTCAACGCTGCCCTCGGCAGTCATCAGGTCGAGCCCGCGGATGCGGTCCCGTTGGGTCTGCAACTGTCGCTGACTCCGGGCGCTCGCTCACAGTTCTGGCGGCTGAGTGCACGCATTGTCCGGCCTGGTAAGTCAGGTTGGGTCAGCGGAAATCTGAACTGGTCGAACCTGGGAAACATGTTCGAGGCGAACCGCAGGCACCTGGCCCTGTTGACCGAGTTGTATGCGCTCCATCAGGCAAGTAGTCGGCGCACCTACGCGTACGGCGCCGTGAAGGACATCGATCTGACGACGGTTGGTAGCCCCAAATTGTGGACGCTGCTCGACGAGGCCGCGGAGGCCGGCATTGCGCTGGTGTACTCCGGTAAGCGCGCCAACCGCTTCCCGCACCCGGGCGCCGCCGAACTGTGTGTGGACATCGATGACACGGGACATGGAAGCGGCCTCGAGGTCACGCCCACCGTCGAGTCCGACGATTCCGAAATGCCGGTGATCGTGATCGGGTTCGTCGGGTCGGACGCGCACGGTGTGCTGTATTTGCGGCCAGAAGACACACACGCGATGACCAGCGCGCAGTGGCCGTTCCGGATCGCTCGCCTGTCCGGCACGATTGCGCCCGCCATGCAGGAACTGTTGGTCGAGAACGCCTCGATTACCGTGCCCGCCGAGGATGCGGACCGTTTCGCCGCCGCCTACTATCCACGGTTGCAGCGGGCGGCGAGCGTCCGATCGGTGGCGGACTCGTTCACCGCGCCCACAATCTCCGGACCTGAGCTGCTGCTCGATGTCGGCTATCTGCCGGGGCACCGAACCGAGCTGCATTGGCTGCTGCGCTACACCATCGGCGACGGCGTGCACGAAGTGGAGCTGACCCCGGGCAGCGACGAGCCGTTCCGCGATGCGGGGCGCGAACGGTCGCTGCTTGGTGGCCTGGACCTACCGCTCGAAAAGTACGGTTTGCTCGCAGATGACGGCGAGTTGCTGCCACGGGCGACGCTCCAGGGCTTGGACACCGCGCGGCTGACCACCGAACTGCTGCCGCTCCTGCACAACCGCGAGGACGTGCAGGTGCGAGTAACGGGCGCCCCTGCCGATTACCGGGATGCAGGTGATTCCTTGCAGATCGGCGTGGGCACCGATGCCACCGAGGACGGCGACTGGTTCGACCTGTCGGTCACCGTTCGGGTGGAGGACCGGCCGGTGCCGTTCAAAGACCTGTTTGCGGCGCTCAGTGCCGGCAATTCTCATCTGCTGTTCGACGACGGCGCATACCTGTCGTTGGACAAGCCGGAGTTGCGGCGTCTCGAGGAGTTGATCGGCGAGGCCCGTGAGTTGCAGGAGAAGAACTCGGGGCAGTTGCGGCTGAGCCGGTTTCAAGTCTCGCTGTGGGAAGAGCTGGCCGCGCTCGGGGTCGTCGAGCGGCAGGCGGAGCGTTGGCGGGCACAGGTGCAAGGACTGCTGGACGTCGGAGCGATGCCCGAATTGGAGGCACCGGGGACGTTGCAGGCCACGCTGCGCCCGTACCAGTTGGAGGGGTTCCGCTGGTTGAGCTTCCTGTGGTCGCACGGTCTCGGCGGCATCCTCGCCGACGATATGGGCCTCGGTAAGACGGTGCAGTCGCTGGCGCTGATTTGCCAAGCGCGAGAGCAGAGTCCGTCCGATCCCCCGGTGTTGATCGTGGCGCCGACGTCGGTGGTGGCGAACTGGGCATCGGAGGCGGCGCGGTTCGCCCCGCACCTGAACGTGGTTGCGGTGTCGCAGACTTCGTCGAAACGTGGTGCACCGCTGTCGACGTCGATCGAGGGCGCGGATGTGGTGGTCACCTCGTACACCCTGGCTCGCCTCGACGACGAGGAGTACCGAGCCCGGCCGTGGTCGATGCTGCTGCTCGATGAGGCGCAGTTCGTGAAGAATCATCGGTCGAAGGCGTATCAGTGCATGCGGCGGATCGAGGCGCCGACGAAGATCGCGATCACCGGCACCCCGATGGAGAACAACCTGATGGAGTTGTGGTCGCTACTGTCGATCACCGCACCCGGGTTGTTCCCGAATCCGACGAAGTTTCAGGACTTCTACCGCAAGCCGATCGAGAACGGCGGCGACAGTGAGCTGCTTGGGCAGTTGCGTCGTCGGATCCGGCCGTTGGTGTTGCGGCGCACCAAGGAACAGGTCGCCACCGATCTGCCGGAAAAGCAGGAGCAGGTGCTCGAGGTGGAGTTGTCGCCCCGGCACCGCAAGCTTTACGACACCCACCTACAGCGGGAGCGGCAGAAGATCCTCGGCTTGGTGGCAGATGTGGATGCGAACCGGTTCACCATTTTGCAGTCGTTGACGTTGCTGCGGCGGTTGAGCCTGGATGCGTCGCTGGTCGACGACAAGCATGCTGCGGTGGGGTCGGCGAAGATCGACGCACTGCTCGAGCAGTTGGAGGATGTCATCGAGGGCGGGCACCGGGCGTTGGTGTTCAGCCAGTTCACCGGGTTCCTGGACCGAGCGCGAACGCGCCTGGGCGCCGAGGGCATCGGGTACACCTACCTCGATGGCAGCACCCGCGATCGGGCGAAAGTGTTGGGCGAATGGAAGACCGGGAAGGCGCCGGTGTTCCTGATCAGCCTCAAGGCTGGTGGCTTCGGGCTCAATCTGACCGAGGCCGACTACTGCTTCCTGCTCGACCCGTGGTGGAACCCGGCCTCGGAGGCGCAGGCCGTGGACCGCACTCACCGCATCGGGCAGACCCGGAATGTGATGGTGTACCGGCTGATCGCCAAGGACACCATCGAGGAGAAGGTGATGGCTTTGCAGGTCCGCAAATCGGAACTGTTCGCGTCCGTGGTGGACGAGGGCGGGGCGTTCAACGCCACGCTGTCGGCGGAGGACATTCGAGAACTGTTCGGATAGTGCCTGCCCGTCGGGGCTTTCTCCATGCACGGCAACAGATACCACCACGGTATCACTGGTGATACCGTGGTGGTATGCCTATGACTCTGCGCCTATCCGACGACGAAGCAGCCGCGCTGCGCGCTCGTGCAGAGCGCGAGAATCGGTCCATGCAAGATGTCGCGCGAGCAGCGGTGCGCGAGTACGTGGAGAATCACAGCAGGGCGGAGTTACTCGACCAGGTGCTCGATGAGGAGCTGCCTCGTTACGCGGAGGCACTGGAGCGTCTCGGTCAGTGATCTACCTGACCATGCCTGAGTTGATCCACGTGGCAGAACGGACGCTCGATGGAGTGGTTCCCGTACGCGACCACGGTCTGCTGGAAGCAGCGTTGGCACGTCCGAAGACCACTGTGCTCGGCGCCGACACCTACCCCAGCCTCGCGGAGAAGGCAGCCGCCTTGATGCATTCCCTCGCCCGCAATCATGCCCTCATCGACGGCAACAAGCGACTCTGTCTCGCCGCCACGCTCGCATTCCTGGGTGTCAACGGGCGCCGGCTCACCCTGTCCAACGACGAGGCCTACGACCTGGTCATCGCTGTCTCAGTCGGAGAACTGGACGATGTTCCCGCGATCGCCGAACACCTCAGCCGACGCAGTGAGGCTCGATGAGCGGTCGTCCGAATATGAGGTGCCGTCCGGCATGATGATCTCGGTCAGGTCGGCACCGTCCAGATTTGCAGTGTCGACGCGTGCCCCGGTCAGATTGGCTTTGCCCAGGTAGGCGCCGGTCAGGATCACGCCAGTCAGGTCGGCGTCGGCGAGGTATGCGCCGGTCATGTAGGCACCGGAGAGGTCCGCTCCGCCGAGCCCTGCACCTCCGAGGAATGTCGACGTCAGATAGGTCATCGTCAGGTCGGCATCTCGCAGGCAGGCACGCGTGAGGTATGCGCCGGTGAAATTGGCATCGTGAGCGGCCACTCCGGTGAGGTTTGCCCGTGCCAGATCCGCCCCGACCAGCTCGGCGGACGTGAGATCAGCACCCACCAGGGCCGCATCCGTGAGGTTTGCTCCCGACAAATCTGCGCCCGTGAGATCGACGCCCGACAGGTTCACACCTGTCAGATTCGCTCCGGCCAGATCGATGTCGACGAGACCGATCCACGCCGAGTCGCCCGACGCCCGCATGTCGTTCCAGGCGGCAACATCAGAGTGCAGCAAGTCGAGGAAGCGTGCCGCCACTGTCGTTGTCATCGAACCTCCAGACTCGTTGTTGACAGCGTCAACGTAACATCGGCTTGTTGACAACGTCAACCTCGCCTATTCTGCGTGAATGCCAGAGCGAACCCAGGACACTCGCCGCTCCCTACTCTCCGCGGCCAGTGATCTCTTGGCACAGGGCGGGCCGGCACACGTCACTCTCCGCGCGGTCGGCGCGGCGGCCGATGTGTCGCGGACCGCCCCATACCGCCACTTTCGAGACAAGGACGACCTGCTCAGTGCGGTCGCCGGAGAGAACCTGACGCACCTGAAGCACGAAATGCAACGTGCAATCGCGGAACCGTCGACCACTTCCACGCCGCTGTTTCGCGCCTGCCTCGCGTATGTCCGTGTCGCCTGGGACTACCCGAACCACTACCGACTCGAGTTCGGCGGCGACTACACGTTCACACCGAGTCCGGTTCTGGAAGAAACTGCCGCCGACTTCTCCACGTACTTCAACGAAGTTGTCATCGAGGCGCAACGAACGAAGACCCTCATCGCCGCCGACGCTCGGGATGTCGGTCCACTCCTCTGGGTCATCCTGCATGGGTTGGCCATGTCCAACCACCTGATTTCCAACAGGGCGTGTGAATCCGAAACAGGCTACGACGCCGAGGATCTGCCGCGTGTTCTCGACCTGGCCCTGCGCAGCCTCGCCCCGAAATGACGGGCCGGATGCGACGGGTCGATCCAACTTCCCCGTCGAGGACATTTCGAAAACTATTCGGATAGCAGCGAGAGGAGCCAACTTGAAATTCACCGACACAATCGTCTCGAAACAAGGGCGATACTCCGTCGGGATCGAAGAGGAATCCGGTAGACACTACGTTTCGATCCCGGTGAGTAACGGCATCGTTGACTACGAGGAATACAACAAGATCGGACGTGACAGCTATGACCTCTTCCGATCAAATCGGCTCTTCCCGTTTCAGAGTGCGTTGATTCGTTCCTGAATCTGACCGGAGTGGATCAGCGACCGCAAGATGTAGTGGTCGAGGTTGCGGAAGCCGAGGGCGATGCCGCGCAGATGTTCGAGGCGGCCGTTGATCGCTTCGACGGGTCCGTTGGAGACACCGACGTCGAAGTAGGCGAGGATCTGGTGACGGCGTCGCCACAGACTCCACCCGAGTTGCGCGAGTTCTTCGAGCCCCTTCGGGAGTCCTGTTCGAATGCCTTTGAGGCACTTGAGCATCGCCAGATTTCCTGATCTGCGATCAGGGTTGGAAGTAGGCGGCGATCAGGTCCTGATAGCACCAGGCGGTGACCTCGACCGCCACATGGGCGTCGTCCGCAGCCAACGCCGTCTCGAGCTTCGTTTTCTGTGTGTCGGTGAGCAGATCGGTACGCGTCAACAGGACCCGGCGGATCCCGTAAAGCGAATCACCGACCCTGCCCCGGTGCCCGCGGGTGTCCTGTTGGATCCGCTGGCGACATCCGGTGACCTTCTCGGCGGCCAGGTGCACCACATGAAACGGATCCATCACCGTCCGCGCAGCAGGTAGCGCGTCAGCTGCGGCGGTGCGGTAGCCGGCGAACCCATCCATGGATACCACCTGAATCCTGCTGCGGAAGTTGGTCTCTCGCTTGCTGAGCCAGTCGGAGACGACCGCACCCGAACGACCCGCGACCATGTCCAACAACCTGGCCGGACCGGTGCCGTCGATCACCGGTGTCAGATCCACGATCACGGTCACGAACGACGGATCACCCTGCCCGCGACAGTGTTTCCACTTGTGCTCATCGACATCGAGGTAGCGCACGCCATTGAGGTGTTCGGGCCGGTCGACCACGATCTCGCGGGTCAGTGAGACCGCCAACGCATTGACGGTGCTCCAACCCCACCCCGAGGGCTCGGGCGACCGCGGAGACGGACATCTTGTCCACCGCCAGGCCTGACTTGCGCAGGTTGAAGGCGGTTGCCGGATCCGGTTTATGTTTGTGCTGGTAGCGCGATTGCGGGTCGGCCGATCGGGGCACTAATCGGTCGGTAGGATCGCCGATCGTGGCAGCTTATATCCGGAAGGTTCGGACCGCGTCGGGTGCGACGGCGGTGCAAATCGCCGCGAAGGACGGTGGCCGCCACAAGATCCTCGAACACCTCGGTTCCGCGCACACCGACGGTGAGTTAGCGGCTCTGGTGCAGACGGCCCGGGAGAAATTGCAGGCCGGCCAGCAGGAACTCGACCTCGACCTTGGTTTCAGCAATGAGGGTCGGGGGTCGGTGATCGCAGCGAAACGGTCCCGCTGGCTGATCGAGGCGATCACCACGGCGTGGTGTCGGCTGGGTTTCGATGTGATCGACGACGAGGCGTTCTTCCAGCTCGTCCTCGGCCGGATCGTCGAGCCGACGTCGATGAGCGACACCAACCGGGTCGTCGGCGATATCGGGTTGACCCCCGCGCACCGCAACACCTACGCCAACGCACTCAAACGTTGCGCCGCAGCCGATTACCGCGATCAGGTCGCGAAGAAATGTTTCGAGCATGCGGCCGAGACCGGTGGCCTGTCCCTGGTGCTCTACGACGTGACCACCCTGTACTTCGAGGCCGAGGAGGAAGACAACCTCCGCAAGGTCGGCTACTCGAAAGAACGCCGGGTCGATCCACAGATCGTGGTCGGCCTACTGGTCGACCGCACCGGATTCCCCTTGGAGAT